>RXKB01000069.1:4662-40532 GCA_003963225.1 Candidatus Babelota bacterium | reverse complement strand
GCGCATTTTGGGCGCGGGCGGTGGTTTTCGAATCGCTATTCCTTCCTTCCTCCGTTGAAAACCGATGGAAATCGTGCCCCGGATCGCATCGCAGAAAGACGCGGCAGCAATGCTGCGCATCACTCCGCGACGACTCCGCGACATGGAAACGAGCTCGCCGTGGTGGGTGGCCGACATGCGGACCGAAGAGGGTTACGATGTTGTTGGCATCGCCGTCGCGCAGCTGAGCTATTCGACCGACGCAAACGAATCACTGCCAGCTGCTGAAAAGGATGCGCTCAAAGCGCGGCAGCTCCGAGCCGAAACTCTGAAAGCCGAGTTTCTCGCGCAAGAGGCTGAGGTCAAAGCATGGCGAGCACAAAAGCAGAAAGAACTCGAGCAGGGCAACATCCTGCCGGCCGACGTCTATGCTCAATTTGTTCGCGAGCTGCTCGGCATGATGCGCTCACGTCTGGACGATCTGCCGTTCCAATTGAATCGACAAGCCTCGGCGGCTCAGCGGCCGCTGATCTATGTGCCGGAGGACAAGCAGAGAAAACCATCCGACGCGGCACCGCTGCAAAAGATGATTGCAAAGCTCATGGCCGATATTGAGGAATGGCTCGCGACGGATCCAACCAGCGAGGAAAACGAATGAGCAACGCACTCGAAGGCGATCGGCTGAGCATGAGCTCGACAGCGCTGCAGGTGCTGCCGAGTCTCGGAGGCATCGGCGGCACAAAGTTTCGATCGCTCGTGCAGGAGGGATTTCGTCGTCGGCAGCCGGAGTCACCGCTCGAGTGGATGCCAAAGCATATTCGATTCCCTGACGGCTGGGAGGAAACTCGATTCGACTTCGATAAGTGTCCGCACGTCCGCGGATTCATTGAACTCTTTGTGCTCGATCCGTCGAAGCGAAAAGCCAATCTGCCCTGGGCGACACGACTGGCGAAAACGACGACGCTCGAGGGCCTCGTCATGTGGAAAGCTGATCAGGATCCCGTGCCGATGGCGGCGCTGTTTCCGGACAACGACTCGCTCGCAGCGGTCGATGATCACCTTTACCCGGTCTTTGAAGCATGCGCGCCGATCGCTGCACAATTGCCACCGAAGAACCTCCGGAACAAAAGATCGGTCCGCCTCAAAAATTGCACCATTCGCCTCGCATCCGGAGGAAAGAAAAGCAGCGTCTCAGGCTTTCCGTCTCAATGGGTGGTCAAGTTTGAACACGACAAAACCAACCTCCGAAAAAGCAGTGAGGGCGATCCGTCCGCGCGGCTCGACAGTCGCACGTCCGGTTTCTGTCGAAACGTCAAAATTATGGAAGAGGGCACGCCGTGCGATAAGCACCTCTCTCGAGCTCACGCGCTGATGATCGCCGAGGACGTGCAGCAGGTTCACTTTTGGGTACAGTGTCCGCACTGCAAACAATTTCAGACGCTCCATCACGACAATATCGAATGGGACAAAAACGAGCACGGCCGGAGTGAGGCCGGCCTCGCTGCAAAAACGGCCTGGTACAAATGTGTTCACAAATCCTGCCGCATTGAAGACCATCACAGAACAGCGATGATGCAAAGCGGCCGCTGGCTGATCGAAGGCCAACGCATCGACAAGAATGGCAAGATCAGCGGGCAGCCGAAAGTCGACTCCGATACCATGGTTTTCGGCCCGCTGTCGAAACTCTACAGTCTGCTGATCAAAGGCTGGGGCACCATTGCGGCCGAGCTCGTCGCGGCTCGGCATGCGTGGGCACTCGGCAATGATAAGCTGATTCGAAAGTGTTATGCTGAGACGCTCGGCCTTCCGTGGGATCCACAACGACGCACCGTCCGCACGAATGATCTCGCCGTGCGTTTGCGGTCTGATGATCATCCGGAGCGCGGAGTCATTCCACCGTGGGCATCGTTTCTCACGTTCACCAACGACGTCGGCAAGATCGCCGAAGAACTGCTTTTCTACTGGATGGTGACGGCCTGGGGTGGCAATTGTCGCGGCGCCGTTGTCGATTGGGGCATCTGGCAGACGCGGCAGACGTTTCTGAAGGAATGGGCCGCGGCTCAGTATCAACTCGGCGCGGAGTACTTCAAGATCTTCGGGCAACCGTCTTGCGTCGACTCCGGATCCTACTCACTCGAGATCTATGAACTCTGCAGACCGATCAAAAATTGTTATCCGTCGAAGGGTGACACAAACAGCAAGGCCGTCGATCTCTACTGGCCTGGCTATCAACGGCAAGGCCTGAGCCCTCGCGAGCTCGAGCTGAAGAAAAAGGCGAACGCTCACGATCTGCTTTATATCAATTCTCATCTCACTCAAGAGTGGCGAGTCGGATTGACGGAGGGACGTATCACGCCGGAGATGCCCGGCTTTGTTTCGCTGCCGGCCGACGTCTGCGACTCATGGCAGGATCATGAGGATTTTCTCGAGGAACTCACCGCAGATTCATACGTTGACGGGGAATGGATCGGCGAAAACAACGAATTCGGCGACACGCTCCGATACGCTCGAGCGCTCGCTCAGTGCTTCACTGGAAACGGCAAACGGTGGGGAAAGCTCCCGTCGTTGTCGAACTCTTCGCGGATCGGTCCGCGATTCTTTTCGAGATCCGGAGCAGCTCCAGCTGATCCGGATCGTCAACACTTTGTGCAGGGGTTCAAGTGATGAGCAAACAGCAACGACAAACAAAGCCAGCAACACAAGACACCGCGGCGGCGGGCTCAGCTCCCGACACCGTTGTCACGGTCGGAGATCTCAAGTTTGATGATCCGTCCAACGTGCCGCTCACAATTCTCGAAGGGCGTCCGGACAGCGCACCGACGACGAGCAAGAAAGCACGCTCGGAGAAACCGCCGAAAGGCACAGACGCGGCAGAGATTCCGGCCGGCGAAACGATCCATGCGTCCGAGTGCGTCGTCAATTCTGAGTGCACCCTCACCCCGAACTGCCGCGGCCGGCTGCGAGCAACGAACGCAATCAGCGGCCGAGTGCAGATTTACTGCCCGAAGTGCGGCAAATTCGCAGCCGGCACCCGGCCTGCAAACGCGCTGGTGTCCGGGAGCGGTGCGAAACTCTTCGACCGAGTCGCCGGGAAATAGTCCGAGAATTTTCAAAATAATCCTTTCGGATTTTTCGCGCGGACGGCATACCCTCGCGAATGGCAGCAACCGTCACATGGCAATACTCCGACTGGCGATCTCAAGCCACTCCAGCGCAACAGCTGGAGCGGCTCAAACTGCATCTGCAGGAGGTCGAGGGATTTATGGTCGAATCGAGCAGCAAGGCACGCACGCTGCGACTCGCCGACAACCTCCTGCCGCATCTTCAATCTGAGCTGCAACGACTCGAGGCAAGGATTTCCATGAGAACCCTGGGCAGTCGCTTTGGGGTTTCTCGCTTCGATCGAGGTGGCAACGCATGATTGAAGCAACCGCGACGGCCGTCTTTGGCGACGGCACCAGCTACAGCACGCAACGGCCATCACGCAAAGCGCTGGCCGATCGTGAGCATACAAGAGCACGCGGGCAGCGGCAGAACGAATTCGCGGCCGCAAAGAACGGGCTCGACTCGATTCGGGCCTCATTCTATTCCTCAACCGGGCGGCTGCCGAATACTCGCAGCGATGCCACGCGGCGCAGTCGCAATCTGATCGGCGGATCCGGCAACCGGCATCTCTGCGCTCTCGATCTTTGGATTGAACGCGAGATCAGCCGCACGCTTCGAGATCAGTCGAGTGTTTTCGACGGCATGGTCTGCACGTGGGCCGCGGAAGTCATTCAGACCGGTTTTATGTCGAAACCTGAAACCGGCGATGATGCTCTCAATGCAGAAGTCAAAGAGGCGCTTTTCGGCTGGGATGGCGACGAGGGATGGTGCGGCGAGTGTGACTCTCGAGGCGATCTGCACTTTTGGGAATTGATGACGCTGGCCGAGGAAACGGAGGTCACGGATGGTGATCACGCTTTCTATCTCGATCCGCAGGGCAACAACGACCGCGGATCCGTCAGCATTATTGAGGGCGATCGAATTCTGACACCGTTCGGAATTACGCTCAAACCTGGCTTTTCGATTCACAATGGGATCGTGATGAAAGACGGCTATGCCGTCAGCGCTTTCGTCGCTGATGAGGCTCCGGAGTGGGCACTCGCCACGACGCAAAACGGTCGCTTTTATCCGATCTTCCGACCATGGCGAGCGGCCGAGGGCGGGCTCCTGCTTTCGATCTCGCCGAAACGCTATAGCTCGACACGTCGGCAGCCGTGGCTCAGCACGGCCGTTCGAGCTCATGACGAGATCGACGACGTATTCACGGCCGTGCGAGTACTTCTCCGGAATGCCGCTTGCCGTGCGACGTACACGAAAATTGCGAATTGGGAACATTACAAAGAATGGTTGCAACTGGTCGATCCGGCCTATGCCGCACCAGCTCCGACCGATGCGCTCACTCATTCGCCGGAGCCAGGGGATCACGTTAACCTCAACCCGGGTGAAGAGGGCGGGGTGTATGCGTGCGATGCGCCGGGCAACAACTTCGATCCCTTCATGCAGCTGCAGCTCAACATGCTCGGCCTCCCACTCGGCATGTGTATCGAAGAGGCTTGCCGGATCTTTCAGAAATCATTCTCGGCCTCGCGTCAAGCTATCGGCGGCACACGTCGCCGATACAGTCGACGCATGCGAACCGTGAAACGTCGAAAGGTCTCTCCGATTTTGAAGTTTGCGACGGCACGTCTGCAGGAGGTCGGAGTCATTCGACGAGATCCGCGGGCCTCGCGAATTCGGCACACGTTCCCGGGCTGGGAGTATATGGAGCCGCTCAAAGATGCTCAGGCGAGTGAAATTCTGATCAACTCGAATATGGCATCACGCGAAACACTCCGCACGGAGGTGGGCCTCGATTCAGAAGCCGAGGAAACAAAGATTGCACGTGAGCGTGCTTTGTATCCCGATCAAACTCCGACACCTCGCACCGTCAACAACATTGATGCCGGAGGCAACCCATGAGATTTACCTCCGGATCATTTCTGCAGTTTCTGGCCGAGCCGCTCTGCCTGCACGAATCGGTGCTGCAGCAAATGTTTGTCCAACATCTTGCGCAGTCGAATGCGGCACCGCTGGCCGATCTGAAAGCCGACTCCGGCGACGATTATCTGCCGACGATCGACGAGCTCATTGTTGCCGACGGCATCGCACTGATTCCGATTCATGGTGTGATGGTGAAACGCTCGCAGATCTGGCACGGCTGGTTCAGCTCCCGCGTGATTGTCGGCAGCGATCACTGGTCCACCATCATCGGCGATCTGATCAACCGCACCGACATTGAAACGCTCGTTTTCGATTTCGACACGGGCGGCGGTCAAGTCGCCGGCACGGAGCGGCTCGGCGATGCGATATGGAAAGCACGGCAATCGGGCAAACGCACAATCGCCGTTTGCAATGAATTCTGCGCATCGGCCGGCCTTTGGGCGGCAGCTCAGTGTGAGCACGTCGTGATTCCGGCGACGGGCTCCATGGGCTCGCTCGGTGTCTACACGGTGCACATGGACAACACGAAAGCCTGGCAGGAATACGGATTCGAGAAAACCGTCATTCACCGCGGGAAATACAAAGGGATTGATGAAAGGCCACTCGATGCCGACTCCAAAGCGGATCTGCAGAGATTCATTGACGGGAAGTATTCGCTATTCGTCGACGCGGTCGCTCGAGGCCGCGGATTGAATGCGGATGAGGTAACAAAACGCTGGGGTGAGTCTCAGCTGTTTACAGGGAGCGAAGCGGTCAGCACTGGGCTGGCCGATGAGATCGGCACGCTGCAGGACGTGCTCGAATCACTCAGAGCTGGCCGCGGTGGCCGTGTCTCACTCGATGCAATTCCTGCAGGCGAATGTGATCCGTCGACGGATCCAACAGGAGAAGACGAGGCCATGCTCAAGATCAACATGACCGGCCAGATTCTGGACAAAGACGGCAAGGCCGTCGGCAACGTGTCCGAGCTGCAGATTGATGCGGCTGGGCTCACGAAGTACTTCGCAGCTCAGACTGGCGAGCTGATCGAGTCGGCCGTCAAGACTGCGCAGGAAGCGGCGGCTCAAACGCAGAAAGCAGCAGTCGCCGACGCTGACAAAGCACGCATCGCGCATCTCGATCAGCTGGTTGCGGCCGTCGGGCCTGAAAAGGCGATCGCAGCTTTCAAAGCCGGCCAGACGGTCGAGGCCGCGAAAGCAGGGCTCGCAGATGATCTGAAAGAACAGCTCGCAGCGAAGGACGCCGAGATCGCAAAACTGCAGCAGGGAAACGCGACAAGCGGCAAGGCTCCCGGATTCATTGCCAGTGACTCAGCCGGCAGCGGTCCGGCCGCAGCTCCGGCAGCCGCTGGCGAGCGGTCCGAATTCGCAGCCGATTGGGATGCGAACAAAGACAACGCACAAAATGAGTTCCGCAACGAAACAGAATATGCGGCCTATCGTCGCCGACATGGCTGATTGATTTCGGTCGAAATATCGCAGCCGCACCTCATCAGAATCACTTTTCAATTCTCGTGTAAACTTTGGGAGCCAAAACATCATGGGCGCACTGACCACAATTCAGACGCTCCGGCACAACCAGTCGGAGATCTCCACGCCACCCGTCGCAGCGGCGACGATCATTCTGCTCGGTGCCATGGTCGGCATCACTCAGGCCGGAGGCCTCGCTCGGCCTTATGCGACTGGCGACTTTTTCGCCGGCCATGCTCTCGAAACCGTCGACAACTCCGCGGGAGCGGCCGGAGCTGTTCGCGTGCAAGTGCTCCGCGGCCATGGCGCATATTATCTCACGGTGCCGGTCTTTGCTTCGACCGCGCTGGCCAACGTCGGGGATCCGGTGTGGGGAGCCACCGACAACCATGCCGACCTGACTCGAACCGATCCCGGCTCGACAATGACGACGACCGACCGAAAAGGCACCGTGCACGACATCGACGCAAACGGCAACGTGATCATCAAATTTGTGCCGACCTGCTGATTGAAAGCGGTCTCTGATCGCACCTCTGCAAATTCTATTTGTCTCCGTCACGGGAGGCCGGGGCGCTGAAATAGCTATCAGCCTCCGGCTCTTTACTCCCTGGCCGAGGTTAGGTTCAAAACAATGTGACGTGACGGAGGATTGAAAGGTTCCTCCAATGGCTCGAAAGACAACGGCCGCTCTGAGCTCAAAGGCCATCATGGGCATGATCTACGCGGCGATCGAAGGCCTGGCGAAAGCCAGCTGGGTCAATCGCATCGCTTTGCGTAATGATCAAAGTGAGCAGAAGTCCGAAGAATATCCGCTGCTCTCGCAGACTCCACAATTCCGCGAATGGATTGCCGGCCGTGATGCTCGGCGATTGCTGGTTGAAACGCTGGTGCTCGTCAACAAGAAATACGAGGCCACCGTCGAAGACTTTGTCGACAATTGGCGATTCGACTCGAGCGGCATGCTGCAGCGTCGTGTCGATGGTTTCGCAGCTCGATCCGAGACGCATTGGGCAAAGCTCATCTGCGACCTGCTGCCGCTGGGCACGTCGACGCTGACCTATGACGGGCAAAACTTTTTCAGCGCGTCGCACTCGTTTGGCGATTCCGGCACGCTGTCAAATCTGTTGACAAACTCGACCTATAGTGAGCTGGACATCTCAACGCCGGCTGCTCCGACCGCGGTCGAAATGGCCAACGCAATCAACGCGGCCTGCAATCACTTTTTCTCGTTCAAAGATGATCAGGGTGAGCCGATGAATGAGGACGCTGAAAAGTTCCTCGTTCTCTGCCCGATCAATCACGCTCGATCAGCACGTGCAGCCGTATCGAAAGAACTGCTCGCGAGCGGTTCAACCTCGATCACTAATCCGCTGAAAGATACCGGATTCCAGATCGACGTGATGCCGACGGCTCGACTCACGGCAACCGATCGTTTCTATGTCTTCCGGGAGGATGCGCAGATTCCGGCTGTGATCCTGCAGGAAAAGCAGCCAGGGCTCGAGCTCACCAAAAAGGCCGAGGGCAGCGATTACGAGCACGACAAAGACATGTGGCAGTTTGGTGCGAAAGCCAATCGAGCGGCCGGCCTCTTCGGCTGGCAGTCTGCGATCCAGGTGGTGCTCAACTAATTCCGCGCGGGTAATTCTCAAGGCCTGAACAATGAACCGATCCGCCCACGATGACGCGGCCGCGACTGCTCTCGATGCACTCTATGAGCTGCAGGGAATCGATGCGACCTATACGCCCGCGGGCGGATCCGGATCGACCGTGCAGGTGCTTGTGAATGACCGCACACAATCGACGCAAGACAAGACAGGAGCTCGCAGCCGCTCACACGTGCTGCGAGGCCTGCTGAGGGTTTCGCAAGTCGCCGAGATCGGACGTGGTGACACGCTCCAGCTCGCCGGTGAGACGCTGGTTTTCAAGATCCTCCCGTCCTCCGTCAGCAATGACGGGCTCGAGTGGGATTTTGAAGCCAACGCGGAAGTCACCAAAACAGTCGGCAACGTCAACGCAATTCCGGACCGCTGATCAATGTCCTATCAATCGCCCGAATTCAAGCAGCTCGAGGCCATCCAGGCATGGATGGCAACGCTTACCGTCTGGCAAACATGGACGGGCCAAAGCGGCGCGGATCTGCTCGATCGAGTTTGCTGGCCATTGAGAAACGCACCGGCTTTGCCAGTCGCCGTGCTCGGATTGCGAGGCGGAAAGACCATCAACAAAACGGGAGCTGCAGGCGGGTCAAATTTCGATCCCTCCGGCCGCATCGCTTTGTGGGTCTATGCGGCCGACACGGGCGGCGACGATGAGAAACAAGGTTACTCCGATTTCGGCGATCTGTTTTATCAGCTCATTTCAGAGATGGCCGACAAAGCGCATGAGGCGCCGGTGCTGTTCAACAGTTTCGAGACACCCGAAACGCCGATTGTGCGCAGCTCATGGGTGACGGCTCCGGACGAAGACGAGGGCCTTTCCGCATGGTGGCAGGGTGAGATCATAATCAGCTGGGGAGTCGAAGAATGAATCCTGACAACGGGCTCGGCCAATTTGTTGCGATCGGAAATCTGACGGCCGTGGCTGTCATGTTGTTGCTCATTGTTTGGGTAGTCGTGAAAGCTGTGCCGGCCTATCTCGACCGACAAGACCGCAACGAAGAAAGACGCGACAAAGCGCACGTCGAATCTCGCAACGCATTCTTCGCTGAGCTGAGCCGACAGACGGAAGCTCGCACGGAATCTGCCAAAGCAGGCCACGATGCCGCGATGAGAATTGCCGACAGTCTCACGAATCTCGCTAACGAGGTGCGCGGCTGGCATCACGATCAGATCAGCTCAGCCGATTGGCGAAACAGTCTTGAGTCGGGAGGCCGCTGATGTATGGCTGGCGGCTTAATTCATTATATTCGAATTGTCGAGGAACGTCCGGCCGGTGTGACCGTTCGGAGGTGGCGCGGCATCCGGCACGGCACGTTTCGCGTGATGGGCATGCACTGGCATCAGCACATGCTGCCGGATCACTTCAAGCCAAACGCGCAACAGGTTTATCGTTACGAATTCCGCACGAAGGAATACGAGAAACAAAAAGCCTGGTTTCGTGCCAAAGGCCGCGGCATCACGCACGACGAAATTCTGGCCGAGACAATTCGGTCGATGCCGAAGGGGCTCAAAGCGAATCGCGGATTCTCCGAGGATGTGTTCTGGCACAAGTTTCGCGAGACACGCGATCGCATGCTGAGCGAGGCCGGCGATGCTCGGAGCCCGCTGGTCTACACGGGCCGACTTCGCGAGCAGGTGCTGCAGGTTGCCACGATCCGCACTTTCGAGACACGGTTCAAACTTGTCATGCCCGGCACGCCTTACACGCCGGACCGACCACGCCGACCAAATCAACCGCCGATCGCTCAGGAAGTGACTCGACTGCTGGAACGCGAAAAAGAAGTACTCGCAAAGATCGGCAAGGCCTATGCCGTCGAACAATTGAAAGCTCCGACTGAAACCATCACGACCGATTTCCGTTAGATCATCAACCCCGTCACTTTTTTGGAGCTGATCAATGTCCCTGACGAAAACCTCGCAACTGTACGCCGTGAAACTCGGCAGCACTCTGTTTCACATGTTGCAGGACGCGGCTCTGGCCTCCAACGTGCAGGACCTCATTGAGACACCCGTCGGCAGCACGGTGCCGCTGTTCAATAGTGCTCTGCAAGTCCGGCCCGATGTGGCTTACACGACCGATCAATTGAAGTCCGCGCTGACGCTTTTGGGTGTCGCTGGTGGCGATGCTGGCATTGCGAAACTCTTCGGCCGCAAAGTCGCGAACAAATCCGGACCGGTTGCAATTGCCTCGACCGTGCACGCGTGCTGGACGGCCTCGGCCAGCATGGGAGTGATCAACACGATAACGGCCGGGAATCGTCAGAAAGCGAGGGCTCAGATCCGTGTCGTGCTTTTGAAAAACGGAGCGACGGCCGCTCTCGTTTACGCCGGCAACTCTGCGCTCGACTCATACACGACTGCGATCGAAAACTATGTCCTCGGCCCGATCCTCGTCGGCGGCAACATCATCGAAGGCACTAATGATCTGAGTATTGCCTTCAATCCTCGAGTCTCCGAGCCCGACGACGACTATGAAACGGAGCAGGTTTTCGCAGCCGTCGAAGCGACTCAGCCGGTTGTCTCATTCAGCTCGACCGATCCCGATATCTGGGATCTCCACAATACTGAATTCCTCACGGCTGGCGGTCCTCTCAAGGTCAATCTGATCGCTCAAAAACAAAACAGTCTGCGAGAAGCCGACGCGGCACTCAAGCACATTTTGTTCACGGGCGGCAGCGGTCGAATCGTTTGCGAATCCGTCGGCGGCTCAAAACAGCTGACTCGAGTCCGTTGCGTCCTCAACAGTCCGGACGGCACAACGGCACCGCTGACCGCGGGGATCGACGTGGCTCTGGCGCTGACATAGTCGATCGATTCTGAGTTTTTGTTCTCCGTCATTCGTTGAAAGTGAAGCCATGAAAGAACAACGCCCGTCTGTCGCTGAGGTCTCTCTGAATCCTCACTCCGATCTGCCGGCCTCCGGAGTCATTTCGACCGAAATGAAACCCGCGGCCGTGGCCGTTCCGGAGCGAGCTGAGGCACCTCCGGCCGTTCCGTTCGGTGTCTATTTCGGAAAGCCCGCGGCCGTGCCGGAGGAAACCGCCGGCACCGCCGACGGCTCAAACTAATCTCTGAACGCGGGCGGCTTTCATGGCTCAACTCTTCTACCATCTGCGAAAAGACGCGGCCGCACTTGTCGGGCTGATCGACATCAGCAAAGGACAGTGCTTTCGCGCTGCGCTCCCGAAATGGCGAAAGCTCGGACTCGCAGCGATTGTCGATCGAGTCGACGGCAATGGCACATTGCACACGCTCGACAATGGCTCGTTGCGGCTCGCCGTTTGGCCGGAGGGCTCCGAGTATGTTCCGCCCGGATCGGATGAACAATTCATCGAGATCGACGACGAGCTGGCCGTGAGCTGGAGCGGCGACACGCCACCCGGGCCGGATGACCTGGACAACGGCAACCCGTTACGACTGCAGACGGTGCCGATAGTTTTGGCCGATGGTGAAGTCTGGCACGTGCCGGAGATTCGCGAGCCGGCCGGATCCATGCTGCCGAGGGATCTCACTCGATGCCGCAAAACCGGCCAGCTGCTGACACCGATCAAAACCGAATATCGGCAGCTTTGGGAAGAAGCCGAGTATTGGTTCAATCTGAAATGGGCCTATCTCGAAGGCACGGCCAAAAAATTCAGCCTTGAGCGTGCTTTGAAGTTTGCGACGGACGTGCTCGCCCTCCGTTATCGCTTTTGTGATGCGACACAATCAGCGCTGCGCGTGATCGACTCCGTCAACGTGCAGGCGATCATTGAAATTGCGATCGGCTGGCCGGCCGTTTTTGAAACCGTCCGACGCATCAGCAGAGATGACGACGACGCTCAAAAAAAAAGCCCGGACTCGTCACCCGCGAATGCGAGTGCAAACTCTGGGCTCGAGGCCTCCGGCCTCAACACCGACCAACCCGCGGCGAGCAATGGCTCGTGACCATCGGGGCAGAATGGCTGAGTGCTCACGCGAGCTCTCAGCGTGATCCGGATTGAGATTTTGAATCGTTGAATTTGTCAGATAGCAGAAAGGAAATCGTGAGATGAGTGATATTGCGATTTCCTGGACAGCGGACGAAAAGGACGTCCAGCGCGCACTGCAAAACATGGTCAAAGAGAATGCGAAACTCCGCGCGGAAATCGGGCTCGGTGTCCAGGAGTCGAAGGCCGCGGCCGCTCAGGAACGCGAGTGGCAAAAGCTGAGAGAGAAAGCGACGAAAGAAGCGACTCAGCAAATGGCTCAGCTGAACAGTGCCGCACAACGGATCAAAGACAGTGTCGCGAGTCCGTTCGAAGAGGCCAAAAAGAAAACGGCCGAGCTCCGAGACCATCTGCAGGCCGGCCGCATCACTGTCGATGAGTATCGGCTCGCATATTCCAAAGTCGCGAAAGAGATGAAAGAAGCGACTCGCGACCATGCAGCTGAGGCCGAGGCAGCCAAAGCGGCCGCGGCCGCAAAAGCCGACGCAGCAAAGAAAGCGGCCGAGGCTGAGCGAGATCATGCTCAGGCCATGCGAGAAGCCAGTGCGATCGCCGACAAATATGCCACCAAAGAGGAACGCGTTGCGGCCGAGATGAAACGGTTGAACGCGCTCAAAGAGCGCGGCGTTTTGTCGTCGAAAGACTATGCACGCGCAGTCGAGGCTGAGCAAAAGAAACTCACCGAAACCGGAGAAGCGGCCGACAAATCCGGAGGCCTCATCGGTGGGCTCACTTCGAGAATGGCAACCTTTGTTTCCGGACTCGCGAGCGGTGCGGCCGTCATTGCCACGATCAAAGCCGAATATGATGCGCTGATCGAGCGGCAAGGCAAAAGCAAAGATGCAAACCTCAGTCTCGCAGCTGAGCAGGAGGCTTTGCTCATGAATCTCGGCGGCGCCGATGCGGCAGCCGTCACGAACAACATCGGCACGCTCAGTCGACGCTCTGGCATCAAAGAGGAAAACGTCACTCGAGCTATCAACGAGGCAATGGCGGCGCGTGGTGATCTCGGTGTTGATTCCGTTGTGAATGCCGTGGGCAGTGTTTCAAAAATTCGAAAGTTTGCTCCGAGCGAAATGGCCGGCCTCGCAGCGGCCACGATCGACACGCAAAAGCAGACCGGCCTCGGCACAGATCAAGCGCTCGGTTTTCTTCTCCAAATGCAGGGACAAAGCCGGACAAAGAATCTCAAAGGCCTTGCCGAGAATTTCACACCTGCCATCGGTGGCGTGATGAATTTCGGAGCAGATCGTCAGACTGCCGGTGCAATGCTCGCGGCGCTTTCGCACGGCATGGGTGACACTTCCGGAGCAATGACAGGCACGAGCGGCATTCAACTTGCAAAGCAGCTCAGAGCATTCTCAGGCGGTGCCGATATCGGCACGACGATCACACGCATGCAGCAGGATCCTGAGATGCGGAAAAGGTTTCTCGGCAGTGCGTCGTTTGAAGCGAAAGCTCTGCCCGCTGTCGAATCACTTTTGTCCGGAGGAACTCAGGCCAAACAATTCGCGGCCGCACGAATTGCACTTTCTCAGGATCCGATGATTGCTCTCAATGAGGCGATCAAATCACGGACCGCATCGCAGGCCATTGCACTCGCTCAAACCGATCAGGCTTTCGGAAACGTCGTCGATCAGCAACGACTGGCCGACAAAAAGGGTGCCGAGTCGTCGATCGTCCGGGAGCGCATGGCTGAAATCAGAAAGCAGATGGGCGGATCCGTGATCGGAAACACCGTCGACGGTGTTCTGGCTGATATCACCAGCAACGGAATGCAGACCGCCGATAATGCGGTGCGGAACCTTGAGAGAAAAGCACAGCTGCTCAAAGAGGGAAGAGACGACAGCACGGAAATGTTCCGCAGCAGTCCAGGGATGGCGAGAAATCCTGCCCAATATGACGCGATGGTGCAGCGAAATCTGAGAGACGCTGAGTTTGTAAAGCAGGCCAAATTGCTCGAGGACGTCGTTTCTCTGCTCCGGGCTCAGCTGGAGCTGCAGAAGCAGGCCGACGACGCGGCCAGACAGAATAACCACGCGGGCAACGTCGCGGCACGTGCAGCTCAGGGGGGTGGCTAATGGTGGCGCCATTGCACTATATGACCGCCGAAGACTCCGGCACGATCCTCTTTCCGTTTTTGACTCTGCAGGGCGTGCTCGTGCCGAGCCGGCCAACTGTCGAGCGCGAGGTCCGGCCAGGTGTCAACGGGATCGGACTCTGGAAAACCGGCAAACGCGGCGAGCCGTTCCGTATCGCGACGAGCCTCGACTGCGCGACAGTCGCGGCCGCTGGTCAAGTCTTCGCGGCCTATCACGCTGCGATCAACACAAACAAGAATCTCTATTACGCGGGCGCACTTTGGGGCACTGTGCTCATCTATGACGTGGTGATGAGAGAGGTGCGAAAGCTCACCACGCGCGTCGGCGGCATCAACGGCTCAGGATCCTCCGGAGCGATGCTCTACACCGAATGGACAATTGAAACACTGCATTCACCGTGACAAATCACAATGGCCATTACCGTTCCCACCGTCAGCGAATCGCGCCCGATCGTTTACACAAAAACGACCTGGGCCGGCGCGTGGATTGCGCAGCCGTTGATGCGAGCGCTGACCGTCGCCGTGCAGGCCGCACCGGGGCACAGCTCGGCCACGCTGCTCTGGAAATATGGCAGCACGAAACAACCAGAGATCGGTGATCGTGCAGCCGACAAAGACTATACCTCAATTCCCCGCGGCGACTTTCTCGGCAATTACGTGCGGATTGAGTTTCTCGATCAGGTGTGGTGGGGAGTGATTCAGGACGTCGAAGACGACAACCATGGTTTAATCGACGGCACGATTCCAAAGGGCGTGCAGCTTTACACGGCCTTCGGCCTCACGTGGTTTCTGGACAATGGCAAGCCGATCACTCAGAGCAAAGTGAAGTATCTGGGCGGCACGTTCACGATCGACCGCGCAATTCCTTTCAATGGTGGCACGGATGGAGCTCGACGCAAAAACTCCGTCGCGTGGAAAAACTACGACAGCACAGAAAAGTGCTTCACCGATCGAGGTGTGAGTGCCACGCCGGCCGCATGGAAAGCCAGCACGGCGATCGAATATATTCTGGCCAATTTCACGCCGCGGAATGCTGCAGGCGCAACGCTGGTGCCTTTCGTGCTGGCCTCGGATGCGGCCAGCTTTCTCGACTATGAACTGCCGCTCGTTGATTACGACGGCTTAACACCCTGGCAGCTGATCACTCGGCTCGTCGATCATCGGCGCGGCCTCCTGCTGCTGACAAAGGTGGTCGACAATTCCGTGCAGCTCGTCGTGAGATCACAGAACGCAACGTCGATCACGCTCCCGTCGGGCGGCACGATTCCGGCGAATCCGGATCAAATGAGCTACAACTTTGACAACGCCGTCAACGTCAAAGCGGCTCGAGTTTCGACGACGCTGGTGCGAAAGTATGATCAAGTGATCTGTCTTGGTGAGCGTGCCGGCTCAGTCTTCACCGTTCGGCCCGGTGTCAACTTCGAAGCGGATTGGACGGGTGCTCAGGCGACGGCCTACAACGCCGGAGCGAGTGCACTGGCCGGCTATAGTGGATTGAGCACGGAAGACAAAGCGGCCGCGAATGCAGATCGACGTGCCGCCGATGATCTCGAGCGAGTGTTCAGCTGGTGGCGGGCGAGTCTCAGCTGGAACGGTCGATCGGCGACGGATCCGAGCGGCGGCTCGCCTCCGTTTGCGTTTCCCTCGATCGATGCCGACGGCACGGTCACAACTTCGAGCGGTGCCAACGTGCAGCGAGGCGGGCTCCGAGTCGCCGATTTTATTCCGCTCCGTGCTGGTGTCGATTACACGGCCGCGGCGATCACTCCGGACACCGACGGCTCAGATGATGCCGATGCCGATTATCTGCCCCCGATCCTGTTGCTGAAAGCGACGGCCATCCGCGCGGGCGGCTCAGATGGCGGCTGGGTGCACGCCGAACGACTGAACGCCGGATATGATTCGGAAAGCGACAAGAGGCAATACACTTTCAGCGTCGACCTGCAGACTCGCGAGGACTCTTTCGGGCTCATCTTCAAAACTCAGGGTGCCCCTCAGCACTTCATCTGCCGCGACTTATTCACCGGCCCGGATTCCTCAGACTCGGTGCCGGCCTCTGAGTCGCTGACCTCGACGAGCTGGCTCGCGACGGTTTACGTGAAACAGGATCAGTATTGCCGAGCACAATACCCGAAACAGGCCGACCTGCCTGCTCTCGATCTGATTCGGCCGCTGGTGCTGCGATTCGAAAACGCGTTTCTCGATTATGTCGTGCCGGGTACCGTGCTCGGAGTGAAAGCCGGCGAGCTGCAGAAGACCTCAGCAGGCGGCTTTGTGCGTGATGATCGCAAACGACTCGAAGACATGGCACGCCTCGCATATGCCTGGCATGGCCAGACGCGTAGAATCCTCAGCCTGCAGTTTCGCGGGCTCACGTCGGGCTTTGAAGTCGGACACCTCATCACGACCATCGGCCGCGGTGCCAATGTTCGCACCATCAACACGGCGATCACGAGCGTGCAGTATGACCTCGAACGCGGTGGAATGTCGGTTCAGACTCAATTTGCAGAAATGGATTTCCGCCGATGAACGCACAACGGATTCGACAACGCATGAGCGGAGACCGCCGAAGAGGTTCACTCGAGAACCTCGTGCGGACTCGTGTCGGTTCGGGGCAGACGGTTCCGCGAATCATTGAAACTGATTGCTTTCAGTGTGACGAGCCAGTCAATGTGACCGATGTTATCTGTTGGATCGGCGACACGCTCACATGGGACAAACCAGTTTTCCAGACGTGCACGATTCCGCTGAGTGTCTGGTTTAGCGGCGGGTTGAATTGTCAACTATGGGGGCACGCGCTCGGCCCGCTCTATCCTGATTGCGGAACAAATGTCTCAAACGGTGCCACCGGAGTTAAGTTTCACAGCGTGGAAATCGCACCGTTTAACGGCTTCAATCTGCTGCAGCGAAAGCCGGGAGCAGCGTGCGAGTGGCGTAAACGTCAAGTGAAGTTATTGCAGCAGGTTTGGCACGACGCTCACACGATTTTCGATGCTGAGACTGGTGAAGTGTCCGCAACGTACAGTTCTGTCCATGAGGACATTATCACCTATCCTTACACGGATCCGGTCGACTCGTCGGACCAATGGTCGCCGATCGTTTGGCCCACTCCGGCGACGTCGCCGGCCTACCCCTTCCCCGTGATGGACGAAAGGTGCTTTTCGTCTTTTGGTCTGTGGCCTGCAACCGGACCGGGCCGAGGCCCGATCTGGCAGTGCGAAAACGGATCGGTAGCAAATGTTTTGCAGCTGTCGATCGTCCGATTGGCACATTACCTCGGAGATCCTGACAATCCGTTGCTCTACGATGCAGCTGGTGAGCGCTATTGGGAGCTGAAACTTGTCACTCCGCAGACATGGGCCGCAAATACAAATCTCGTCACGACTGGCGAAATGGGGCCTGCCGGTGTCGTCTCCGGAGCTGTTACACCTTACGGCGGGCGCATCGGTGCAAACGCCGTTCTCGATCCTCGCAACCCTGCCGTCGATCTTGCGGCGTGCCCGCCATACTACAAAATTGCCGACGGAAGCTATTGCTCCTACGGACCGGCAGCAAATCAGCTGTTCTCAGGGTATGACCCGACGATTCTGCGCTGGATCAAAAAGCTGGACTGCAGCACTGATTTCGCTGGCGATCCCTTGCTGCTGTCTCTTTCGATTCCACGCGCTCATATTGAGGGTGTGACCAATCCGCAGTGCTCAAACAAGCATATCAATGCAGAAAAATTCGGGCTGACGGGATACTCCGAGACCGCTGTTTTGGAGCTGCTTCATGAGTGACCGCATCGAATGTTTCCTGCAGTCTCAATGCCCCGTCGCCGAGGTCGGATGCCGGTTTTGTTTTGCACGCTGGCTGGAAGTATTGCCATTGCTGCCGGGAGGCGTGCCGATGCCAGGCAGCCAGCAACTCTTTGTCGATGGTGATCAGCCGGACGCCTGTTTCCACCGCGGTTCAAAACGCCGGTGCTGCGATGATCTTTGGATCTGTCGAAAGCACGCTTGCGAATGCACCGCGACTGCCCGCGGCGATATCGACAGAGCCGTGCGGCGGTGCTCCGAATGTCCCGACTTTCAGAAGACTGAGAAAGAAACATGACCGCGAAAACCATTAAATTCCCATCACTGCCGACCGGCCTTTCTGTCTCCTGCAAGCTCCGAAACCTTTCGACGCTGGCAGTGCTGGAAACAGTCTCACTGACGGCCGGTGCCGGCGACGATGCCAGTGTCTATTCTGGCACCGTGACCGGTGCACATGCTGGCCAGCTATTGTTCGACCTCATCATCTCCGGCCAGGTGGTTCAGTCCCGGATCAGGACGATTCAGGACACGGCCGGCCCATGGGTGATCATGACCGAGCTGGAGCAGATCGCCTCAAACGGCCGCGGTGCCAACGTCGTGACGATCACCGTCACCGATGGCACAAACCCGCTGCAGAATGCCATCGTCCGAATGTCGAGTGGCGTGCTCAGCGAGGCAGTTTCAACGAATGCGTCTGGCATCGCTCTCTTTGCTCTGGACGCTGCAACTTACACGGTTTCGATCACGCGGCCTGGCTACAACTCGAGCACGGCCACGCTCGTCGTCAGCGGCACGACCTCACAAAGCTATGCACTGACGGCCGGTGCCGTGACACCTCCGGCCAGTCCTCTGGTTTCGACCGGTGTGATGTTGGTGCTCGATGAGAATCAGGCACCGGAGGCCAACATTTCGATCAGTCTGCAGATGACCGAAGGCCCGGGAGTCGACGGCTATGCCCTCGATTCGAAAGTGCGGACGGCCGTGAGCAACGGCTCCGGAGTGGTGCAATTCACCAACCTCCGACGCGGCGCAACTTATGCCGTTTGGCGCGGTCCGGCCAATGACACCTATTCTGCATCGGCTTTCGTCGTGCAGGCTGCAGCGACTCGGAAAACCTTTGTTGTACCGAATTCGGATTCCTTCAATATCACTGAAATTCTCGGATTGGATCCGTAACCATGAGCGGCTTCTTTTCAACTTTCATGATTGACATCACTGGCGGCGCCGTCCTGGACGTCGACGCCTTGCTCGCAGCGGCCGCGCCTTCCGGTGCCTCGATCGTTTCCTCGATCAATGCGCAACTCGGCAGCACGACATGGCAGGGCGGCGGCAGCGGCACTCCGGCCTGGGGTGCGATTGTCGGAACGCTCAGCAGTCAAAGCGACCTGCAGACAGCGCTGGATGGCAAGGCTGCCAGCTCGCACACTCACACGCTCTCGCAGATCTCCGACATCACGGTCACGTCGGACATGGTGTCGATCCCGAAAGGGATCCGGCCAGGCTTGTATGATGACCATGGCACGCCACCGGTCGGCACGATTTTCGAGTCCGTGAATGATGGCCACTTGTATTGGGTGCACCGTGACGGATCTGTGCACTTGCTTTGTGATTCAGGCGGTTATGGGACTGATACGAATTGGGGAGATATCGCCGGAACTCTTTCCGATCAAACCGACCTGCAGGCGGCATTGAATGCAAAACAGCCGCTCGACGCGACACTCACGGCCATGGCTGGCGTAGCAACCGGAGCGGGATCAATTATTCTGTTCACTGGCGATGACACGTGCACGGTCCAAGGTTTTGGACCACCGGCACAAGCACTCGGCAACTGTTCCGATTATTCTTCCGCTCGCGCGGTGCTCGGCCTCGCCATCGGCACCAACGTGCAGGCCTATGATGCGGATCTGCAGGCGATCGCATCACTCAGCTCGGCAGCCGACACGGCCGTCTATTACACCGGAGCCGGCACGGCCGCTCTGATGACCGTGACGTCCGCTGCGCGTGCTCTGCTCGATGATCCAAATGCGGCCACGATGCGCACGACGCTCGGCCTCACGATCGGCGCCAACGTCCAGGGCTATAGTGGTATGTTGCAAAACATCGCGAACTGCCCGCAGCCTTTCGATCAATTCATCTATTATGATTCCTCCGGCATCGCCGTACGCACCGGGATCACGACAGCTGGCCGCAACTTGCTCGATGATGCGAACGCGGCCGCGATGCTCACAACGCTCGGAGCTGCTCCGAAGTCTCAACCACCGATCGGCGGCAATCGATATTTCTCCAGCTACCCGGGGCAGGTGGCATCTTTTTTGAACGTGCTCGCGAATTACATGTATTACTGCCCGATCGCCATTCCGAATGGAATCACGGCCACGCGAATCGGGATCAATGTTGTTACAGCCGCGGCCGGCTCGATTCGCCTCGGATTCTATAACGATGTGAACGGTGCACCGTCTGGTGCGCCACTTCTGGACGCGGGCACGGTCAACACTTCGACAACCGGGGAAAAGGAAATCACGATCAGCCTGGCATTGTCGCCGGGGATGTATTGGCTGGCATTCGTGTCGAATGTGGCGCTGCAGATCACGGCTGAGGCGATGAATGCCGGAGTTAACACTTTCAACTTTGGCACGCTGACCGGAGCCGGCAATGCGATCACGTGCGCCAATCACGCTTTCACGTTCGGCGCTCTGCCGAGTGTCGGCACTTTAAACTGGTGGGATACCAAATTCCCACCACGCATCTGGATAAGGAACCCGTGAGAATGGGCACTCGTGAAGTATACTCAAACGGCATTCTGGTCGGCACCGAATCGATCCCGGATCCGCCGGCTCCGGCACTCATGCCCGTCGATATCGTTTTGCTGTTCACGCCGGCCGAGCTGCTCGCGCTCGAGCAATCGACGAGTCTGATCGTTGTGGCATTTCGCACTCAGTTTTTCGCTGCAATCAATCCGATCGCTTTGGATGATCCGCGATTCACTGCAGCACTGCAGTCGATGCAAACGCTCGGCATTTTGTCCGCTGACCGAGTCGCGGCGATTCAGTCGAACACTCGGCCGGCATAACTTTCTGAGGATCCCATGCAGACCGCTCAACTCTTTTCCGGTTGCCCCGTGCGATCGAAGGCAATCGCCAAAGGCACCAGCTGGCTCCGTCAACATCGCCTCATGGTGGAATCATGGGCCGATGATCTGCAGATCGATCGAGCAACTGTTGAGGCAGCGATCGACGCCGACCTGCAGGCCGCTGGAGCGGCCGAGTTTGTCGCTTTATCGGCAACCGATATTTCGGCCGAAATTACTGTTGTGATTTCGTGTCACAATTATGGCCACTACCTGCAGGAGTGCCTCGACTCAATCGCAGCCTCGACACTGCAGCCAGTGCGGGTGATCATCGTTGACGATGCGAGTGATGAGCCGATCAAGGATTCAGCCTTCGACTGCTCGGCGCTCACGTGCCAAATGGATTGGAAGCGTGTCGACTTCAAAGACCACGCCAAAACGTGCCGGCATGGATTCTTTTTTGTTGAAACCACGTATTGCCTATTCCTGGACGCTGACGACAAAATCTCTCCGGAGTACTTCAGCACGGCCGTCGGCATGCTCCAGGCCGACCGGGAGGCCGCTTGTGTCTTTCCGGTGCTGCAGGCCTTCGGCGATTGTGAGGGATGCTACCATTCAACCGACCGAGCTCCGGACGTGGTCACTTGGCGAGATCTCGAGTCGCGGAACTGGGTATGTGCCGGCAGCGTCTATCGGTCCGACATTCTTCGGCAGTCGCTCGCACTCGTCACGGACCGGGTGCCCGGGTGCGGCTGCAACGACTGGATCACGGCCCGCACTGTGATGCGCTCCGGACCGTGGCACGCGCTAAAGACTCACGTGCCGTTGTATTATCGGATCCACGCGGGGCAGATGCACACGGGAGCAGACTTTCCGAAATACGAGCTGCAGGCCAACATCGCAAAAGAGATCGTCACAATCGTTGTCGCTTTCTCCGGCCGCTGGGATCCGTGGTGGCGTTTGCGGGAGTGGCTTGTCACTCAGGAATGGCCAGCTGATCAGACGCGCGTGATGATCCTCAATTCAACGCACGGCGATCTCACCGCAAAAAATCTCGGACTGCACGACGTCCCGTTCCGGTCTTTGCAGATCGAACGCCTCGACGTCGGCTTTGCAAAGCTGGCCGACATCGATCGACGCGGCCGAGCTGACATTCAGCGGCACGTCGACAGTGCCGTTGCTGGTCTTTACAACATGGCATTCGCGCTCGCCTACGGTGAGTGGATGCTCTTTGTTGAGGATGATGTGATCCCGCAGCGGCCGGATGCGATCGCTCAACTCTTCAAATCAGTCGGCCCACAAGTCGCGGCCGTGTCCGGAGTGTATCGCCACCGATACGAACCAAACGCCGTGGCCTTTGGTGCACCAAACGGGAAACTGCCGATGCGCGAAATGAACGGAGCACAGATCGAGCACGTCACTGGCACCGGTTTCGGTTGTCTGCTCGCTCGCCGTTCTGTCTTCACTCGTTTCGGCCTCAGCGGAGACGATCGGAAAGCATGGTTTTACGATGTAAACGCAGGTGTCCGAGTGCACCGACTCGGTTTTCAATGGATCCTCGATCGGTCGGTCTACTGCGACCATCTCACGTGATTCGGTCGGCCGCTTTCTCCAGCTGAAAAGGTACGGCCTGAGCTCGCTGTCGACCGGTGCCGGGCGCATGCCAGCAAATGCAATCTGCAGCCGATGCCGACGAGGCGGGGCAGTCGTTTTGCTTGTAATAGTATTCGATGCTCAGCGCGGGATTCTCCCGCGCTGAGTTCTGATCGCTCGGCGACATCACGCGGCTTTCTGTTTTTTCGCAGAGTCCTTTTTCCCGATCATGCTGGCCAGAAATGGCGGCACGTAGCCAGCTGGCCATGCCTTGAGAATTGCGGCTCGCAGTTTTGCCTCAGCTACGAACAAAGATTCATCGACGTCGATTGCGCGAGCAACCTGTTTCAGTCCCGTCATTGTCATTGAGTCGACGACTTCTTTCGAGGCTTTCCAGGTGGCGGCCAGATCGACGCGCAGCGAATCTCCGAGGCCGATGATCTCGGCGGCAGTCAAACGTGAATCCTTCAAAGACTTCGCGGCCGCACTTCGCAGCATGGCCAGCGCTTGCCGTGAATCGGCCGGCACTTTCGCGAAGATCTTCAAAGCCTTATTCTCGCACCATGGCACCAGGCCGGAAAAACATCCGTGAATGGCCAGGGTGATCAGCACGCGATTCGATTCCGGCGAGTCTTTCTGCAGTGCCGTTGCGAGGCCTGAGATCAATGCGGAACCGATCGCACTTTTGACGCGGTGCTCGGAGTACTCTTTCAACGGCTTCTCTTTTTGTGCGGCCGTTGCTCCGGATCCACTCGAGCGAGCCGCTTTCTTTTTGTACGCGGCCAGCTTTGTCGCGAGCGGCTCTTTGTTGAGTCGATCGAACTCCTGCAGGTTGAACGCTCGAGGCCGGCCATTCACTTCGCGCAGATCGAGTGCCTTTTCCTGATCCTTCGAGATGGTGCCGAAACATCGATCGGCCTTTGTCGGCTTTCGAAAGTCGGGGCACATGCTGATCGATCGGCTGCACTTCTCAACGGCCTCATCAACCCACCTTTCAAAAGTGCCGGCTGAAATCTCATCCTCGTTTTTCAGCGCAAACTCAATGCGACCGTCGACGAGCTCAGCAACGGCCGGCACGTCGGCAAACGGGAGCAGCGGCCGCACCAGTGTCGGAGCGAGCTCCGACTTTGAAACTCGCTGCTGCAGCGACTCCGGGAGATTCAGGAGCCGCAACATGTTCGAGATCTGCCCCTGCTGAACGCCGACGGCTTCACCGACTTCTTTCTGAGTGAGCCCGTGCGTGTCCATGAGTCGTCGCAAAGCCTGAGCCTTTTCGATCGGCGATAAGTCTACACGCTTGAGATTCTCATCGAGTCGAGCGAGCGAAACCTGCAGGCCCTCACGCTGAGTGATCTGAGCCGGCACTTCGACGAGGCCGGCCAGCTTTGCAGCTCTCCATCGACGTTCACCGGCGACGATGATGAAACCGGAGCCGAGGCGATCCGGATCCGGACGCAAAAGAATCGGCTGGAGTACTCCGTGCCGCATGATGCTCTGAGCGAGCTCCTGCAGCTCGGCTTTGTCGAATGTCTTTCGATCGTTCTCCGGATCGGACGCTATGTCGTGAATGCAAACCATCTGCAGCTCGGCTCGAGTCATCTGATCGACCGCGGCCGGCTGCGATCGCTTTCCGGTCGACTTCGGCGGCACGGCTTTCGCGGCCAGCTCCGTCGGTTGCGGCTGATCGCTCGGAGCCGTGAATAGCTTCGCGATCGCCTGCAGGCCGGCCTCGTCGTGCAGCGACGGAGCTCGGCCGGCCTTCCGCCCAAACCACACAGCAAACGACGGCTGCAGCTGGCAGAAGACATCGCCGAAGGGTGTGACGATGCCATTGTCCGGAATTCTTCGCAGCATTCGATCGAGCTGCAGCTCATGAGCAGCGTCGATAAAATCCTGCCGCGACATGATCAACGCCGATGCGATCGCACGCGCGTCGTTTTCGTTTGCGAATCCTGGCACGTACTTCGCGCGCGGAATGTCGATGATCCGCCACACGTTATCCGGGCAGACGAGATCCGCGGAAAGGCGCGAGGCGCCTTCGATCCACTCGACGTCGACTTTCGTGAGGGTGTCGAGTTTTGACACGTTGACGATCCACCCGAATTCGCCGACGAGCTGGCCGAGCGTAGTCGCGGCATCCTGCAGGCGGTCTTTTGAGATTGGTTTTGGTGAGCGGTTTTGAGTACTCGCAGACATGGCTGGCAGCCTTTCTTTGAAACAACAAGAAACGGAAACGAGGACGACATTTCGAGCGAAATGGATCAGGACGACGACGGCTCGAGCTGCTCGACTTCGAGCAGGCTCCGGGCATATTCACGATCGGCCACAGTGACAACGCTTTCGAGCGGCTTCTCCGCGCGATTGGTCCACACGGTGCGGAGATATCGCTGCCGGAATTTCACGTCGGTCCGTCGGCCGATGTTGCGAAACAACGCGGCAAAGAGTTTGAGCTCATTCGGATCCGCAAGGCCGGCCGCGACAGCGTCGGCAAAGTACTCACGCAGTTTTTTGAGCCGGCTCAGCGGGTTCGGAGTGCCGAGTCGGCCGTTGATTTCGACAGCAAAGCCAGCAATGCCGCGAATATCGCGGTCGGAGATCTCATCGAAGCGAGCCGGCTTTTGAATTTCGCGAGCCTCATGATCATGATCATGAGTGATTGAAGAGTTTATATATAATTCATTCAATCCCTCATGATCATGATTCATGAGGGAAGCGACATCCGACACGACAACCGAGGCGACAGGGCACACGACATCCGACACGACAACCGAGGCGACATCCGAGGCGACATCCGACACGACACGGTTTTCCGGGTGTGAAAAATGCCGCTCACCAGTGCCCCGGAGATCGCCCTCCGAATCGAGGATCACACAATCGAGCTCGTCGGTCGGATCCAAACTCGGCAAGGCCTCGAGTCGATCGAGAAAAACAACGTACACCGTTTTTTGCACGGGCGGTCCGTCGGTCTTCGGCACCGTGCGTCGTTTCTGCAGCACGGAGATCGCCTCGAGCTCGTCGATCATTCTCTGCACGGTTTTCACGCTGCAGCCGTCCAGGAGCTCGGCCAGACGTTCCTGAGGGCAGCTGATGATCAGCGCCCGATCGTAATACCGAACGCGCAGACCGGGCTTTCCGTGCTCGCTGGTGGCATCGAAAGCCAGACGGAGAAACTTCCGAGCTCGATCGCTGAGCGGCTTGTCGTTCACAGTCTCAGCAAACCGGAGCCGTTGCTCGTCGGAAAAGTCGAAATAACGCAGCGGGGGTTGAATTGTCGTTGACATCGTGTCGGTTTCCCATGGCCATTACCTGCCGACGTGAAAAGCACGCCGGCACAATCATCAGTGAGCCTAGAACTGACTCTGGAAAGGCGGATCCTCGTCGGCGTAGCGATCCTCATCTGAAATCGTTCCGGCCTCCGGATCCGTTTGGTACGATGGAAACGATTGCAGCCGCGGCAGCTCATACCGTGCGAAAGCCTCGGCCCGGAACGACGCGGCAAACTTTCTCGCCGTCTCTTCGGTGCACGGAGTGAGGGAATAAATTGAGCCAGCTCCGAAAAACTTTGTGAACGCCGGGAGCACTTCACCTGCTCGAAGCGAGATCTCAGGCACGTCGACGCGGATGAAACCGGCACCGCCGACCGACTGTTCTGTCACGTGCCCCGCGAATCTTTTGTGTCCCATGATTTCGACAACGGCCCATTCGTTGAATTGTGCGTCGGTTTCGCTCATTGCTGTTTCGTCCTTTGTTTGGGTTTAATGCCGAGCCACTCACGAAAGGAGGCTCCGGAATCAGATCGGAGATATTCCAGGTATCGCCTTTGTGAACGCGTCAACGGAGGCGGCTCCGGACTCTGCGATCGCATCAACGCTCGGCCGCTCATGGTCACATGAAAGACGCTCATGCCACCGCAAAGAGCACGCGGGCCGTCGTTGGTCATCAGACCGAGACTCACCAGCTCGAGACAGGTGCGGCCGTCGTTGCTGCTCTCATCGGTCACAAAGTGATTCCGTGAGCTGCAGCCGCGGCCGTATTGGTCGCAGCCGAGCGAGTGCTGCAGAATGTGCAATTGCCGTTCTGAAAGCTGCGCGATCATCGACGTCTCTGTCATTTGTCGCCACTCCCGGCAAACGTCAACTGCCGCTGCTCAGTCGATCCGATACGTCTCGATTTCGGAGCTGGCAGCTGTCTCTGTTTTGAATCGATAAACGTGGCCGCTTTCTCCAGCTTGACGCATGCGGAAAACGCAACTCCACGCGACACAAAATGCACGTGAAGAAAACCGTCTTCGGCCGTTGCCTTCACCGCACTGCGAGCGATCTTCATCTGATGGTACAACCGAATGATCGCATCATCGGTCACGTGCACATTAGGCATCGTGTAGAGATACACGTTGAAGCCGATCACGTCGGCCGCTGTCAGTTTCTCCCGTTCGATCGCCTCAATCGCATTTCTCATTTGAATCTTGATACTCTTCATCTTTTGCGCTCTCTTCGGTGAGACCTAAAACAACGAGCTCTGCTTTTGTTTCGGCTTTGCGGTCGGAGCTGGTGCCGGTGTCTCGGCGATCGCTGACCGCGGTGGCGACGGAGCTCGAGCCGGCACGGCCGGCACGTTGACGGCCTCCGGCTTCACCGGTACCGGCTCAGCTGGCAGCACGTTCGATTCACGAGGCGGCTCACTCGCCTCAGTCTTCGGGCCGAACTCTTTCCGAGCCTCTTCGATTGTGTATGTCGTTTGAGTGCCAGTGCGATGAGCCACGCCGTTTAGAATGTTGACCGTAAACTCGATGCCGGTCGGATTCTCCGGAGTCACCAGCGACATAAAAAACCACAGATGCAAACCCTTGCCAGCAAACGGCCGCGGTGCGATCCTGAAACCGAGCTCGGTGTATTGCTCGTGCACTTTCTTTTGCTCGTCGGTCAAAACGAGCGGCTGATATTCATTCGGCAACATCGCCATCCTCCACTGGAATCAGTCGGCCCGTGCGTTTCAAATACTCCCGAAATGGCTCAGTCCATGCGGCATCGCCTTCGAGAATCTCGATGTGCAAAAACGTCTGGCAGTTTGGATTCGGGCACGTCCCGTGCCCGGTGTTGATGCCGCAACGCATGGCGATCGAAAGCCCGACATAGAATTCCGCACCGCACTCGGAGCATGCCGATCGCAGTCGGCCCTCAATTGGTTTCAATGTTGTTGCGGGCATGATGCGGCTCCGTCAGATGCTGCTTTTTCGGCAATGCGTCGTTTCCGTGCGTCGTTCAAACTCGCTGCGAAGACGAAACCGAGGTGAGCACAAAGGTCACGGAGATTGTTTGCCGTCGGTCTGAATTTGCCCTCGGCCAATTGCAGCAGGCTCTGAAGTTTCACCAGCTCGCGAGCTCCGAGCCTTTCGAAACCATCCGCGGCGATCAATGCTAGGTGCACCATCTCCGGAGTGATCGGAATTGCGACGAGCTCACTCGGCTCGGTGTCGTCGCTCGTTGTGGTTTCGCTATTCATCGCATGCACCGCTCTCCGACTTTCGTCGGGCCTGAATCATGGTCACGTCGGTTGTCTCGTAAGATGCAAAGCAGCAGTCGAGACCGAGATATTGAATCGGCCGGCCTTGCCGGATCGGATTATTGAACAGCTCGTCGATGCTGACGCTGTCGACGCACAGCCGGGCACCACAATCGCGGCACGCTTTGTCGATGATCTGTCCGCGGATCTGCGAAACGCGAACCGTTGCAGGACTCGCAGCGACGATCAAAACGCAGTGCTGAGGCCATGGCTTTTTGTTTGGATCCGGACTCGGCCGCTTCACGAGTCCGACGGTCAACGACTGCCTCGGCGCTTGTCGTTCACCCTTCCGAAGACTCGGCCGGCCTTTCATGGTGGCCGATCGTGTCGCGCTCTTTTTGTGGGTTCTGTCTGATCGTCTCACGTCTGCAGCTTCCTGTTGTTCAATGTGTCACAAAATGCAACGTCTACCCGATACCGCAACCAATCGAGCTCATGCTCATCGGCAAATGAACGCACCCAATGCAGCTGAGCAAAAAGCAGATCGACCTCGATCGGCTTTTCCCGCTGCTGATTCTCGACCGCTCGAAGAAAGGCCAGGAGCGGCATCTCTGGCAAGCGGCCGGCCCTCACAAACTCATCACGATAGATCTGCAGCAACTCGGCCTGCTGAGCAGCACTCAGCACGATCGTTTTGCTGGCCTGCTGCCATGGTCGCAGCGGGACAATTCGCGGCTCCGGATCGGGCGGCACAATTTCAGTTTCTGTGATCGCACGCGAGGCACGAAAGACGGCCCACCCGCAAAGACATAAAGCCACAAGCAAAAGCAGCACGCACAACGGCAAGGGCATCAGCGCTTTCCTCGATTAGAGTTTGAAAACAAAAAAGAGTCGATCGACCAATGATCCGAACGCTCAAACGCATCGAGGCACCGAAAGCAAAGCCCGGAATCGCGTGTCCTGTAAAGGTGCGACGGATCCGGGTGAAGATTGCGCCGGCAGCGACGGCACTGTTTGAGCCTCAAAAATCCGTCAAAGAGATCTTTCTGAATTCGAGTCATCCGGGAGCCTCATCAGTGTTCGAGATCATCCGCTGCGAGCTGCTGCAGCAAAGACATTCGACCGTCGATTCTGTGAGTCCTGATTCCGATCCGCTGGCAGTGATCGAGAAACCACTGCACGTATTCCTCAGGCATCGAATACACGGCCTGCAAGCCCGTGCGGGAATCCATCTCGGCCACTGGATGCACGCAGCCATTGAGACGCAGCAGGAGCTGCTCAGACGGGCTCTCAATGCGAATCGTCGGCCGGCTCATGGTGATCCGGATCCTGAGGCCTCCGGAGCTGGTGCGAATGTTGCCGTCTGATCTGCTTTCGTCGGCGGCTCGAGTATCGATCCCTGAGCTGCAGCAGTCTCGTCGGCCGATGCCGGCTCGAGGGCAAGGCCGAGCGGCAAGCCGGCCGCGGCCGACGGTGTCGCGGCAGTTTCGTCAGCTGGTGCCGTGCCAGTCGGCTCGGCTGATGATCCGCGGACGTTCTTCGCTATTTCGCCGAGGGTGTCGACCATCTTGCTCAGGTTTTTGTCATCAATCACGGTGCGTGCCGCGGCAGTCACGTCGGCCACCGATTGAACGACCTGGCCATTGTGCACAGTATGCCCTGGCACGATGATCTCACCCGGGAGCAGCTCCGGATCCGGACCGGCCGTCGCGGCCGCGGTCTCATCCTCCGACGGAAGTGCCGGAGGTCCTAAGATCAGCACGGCACCGGCGAGCACTCCCGAAAGCCAGCTCTGATAATTCACTGAGCCCTGCAGGTTGTAGTTTGCCTGGAGAAACGCATCTAATCCGACCGGGTGCAGCCGGTCTTTCATGAGCCGGCCGATCGCCTTTTCCTCATCGCTGATGAGGATCGAATCTTCGCACACGTGAACGCTGAGAATGCTCACAAATCACACCTTTCGAAAAACGACGCGCGCAGCGTCTGACAGAAAAAAACACACCCGGGAAAAATCAGACGAGGGCGAGCTCGTCTTTCCTGGTACCGTCAACAGTGCCCTCGGCTCGATCAGAGATCTCTGATCGCAGCACTCGCAATTCATCAACGGCATCAATCGCGATGCGAACTCTGCCGGATTGCAGCTCGAGCACGCTCACGCGGCCGAGGAACGCACCGTTGAACTCGAGCTCGATTGACTCACCGACTTTTCGACTCAGAACAAGCATGGCAGCCTCCTTGCAACTTCAAACCTGAAACGATCCGGAGGGCATCACGATGCCCCCCGGATCCCGCACAACTCACGTGATGACCTCCCGAACCATTGCCCTCACTGGCCAGCTGGCCGGGATCACACCCGCGTGATTCAAAAGCCGGGAGCGGCGACAATGAGGCGGCAGCGTCCGGATCATCGCTGCCGTCGGCGTGTCGTCGCACGCTCCCGACTGAATGCCGCCCGGAGGTCTTACCATTCAGGCCAGTCCCCTCACCTGAATCCCCGGGCGGATTGATTTCGGTCGAAATGTTCTCGCTTTTGCCCTGGTGCTGCCGATAGCTTCGAAGGACAGGAGAAATTCGGCCCGGGCATTTCAGCGACTGCCCCGCCGAACTCGGCACGGCCACGTCGGCGAGACCCAATGAGGGCGCAAACTTCAGCAGGGGCACACTCGTCGGCGTGGCTTTTTCTATTCCGGCAGCAGGCTCACGTGAGCCGCATCGGCCGCTGGCACTGGCCAGCTCGCCATGAGCTCCAACATGACCGGCAGAACAGCGGCCTGGGTGCTGATGTAGTGCTTTTGCGCCGTGGTCACTTCCGCATGGTGCAACAAATAGTGCCCCAACTTGTCGGCCAGCGCGGCATCTGTCTTTGCGCGCAGTGTGGCCAGCGTCCACCAGTTTGCGGCATACTTCCGAAGGGCGATCACGTCGCCACTGCCCTCGCTGAGCCGGATGCGAGGATCGACTCCGGCTGCACTCACGATTCGTTTCCAATTCACGCCGAAGGCCTTTGAGTCGAGTGCCAGCTGCTTCATGGATGGAAAGATCCGCTCTTTGTGGCCAGACAACTCGAAGAAAAACCGCAACCAATCGCGCAGCCACTTCGGCATTGGGAAAAGCACTTTGCGGCAGTCGCTCCCGGTGTCCTTGTTGATTTCGTAATGCAGCCACCCGAATTCGCTGTGCAATTCGTAGCCCAACGCATTGTTGACATCGGCCACCGGGCAAAGTGATTCCCAAACGATATCCTGCTTTCGGAGCCCGGTTTTCTCCGGGATCAGGCTCACAAAATCGTAGGTGCGGAAACCGAGGAACGCTGCCGCCCGGATCAATCCCCGCCAAAAATACGGAGCGTGCTTTCCATAGGGAAACCGAGCAACACTGACCGCGGTGGCCAGCGCGTCGATCTCTCCGAATGAGGGAATGCGTCGACCGTCCGACTCGGCTTTCTGTTTCGAGTCCTCGAGTCGTTTGAGTTCTTTCTCGCTCGGCCGTTCGAGTTTGGTCTGAAAGACTTCGCGGGCAACCATCATCACATGATCGATTCGCTTGCCAGCTGTCACCCTCGAGCGGTCCTTTTCGACGATCAGCCAGGCCGCATAAGACTGCAGCAAATCGCTGGTTTTGAGCAGATCCACCATCGGTGTATGAGACCGAAGGTGTATTCTCTCGGCCAGAAACGCGTCGAATAATCGGCACGAGGAAAGGTGCTCTGCGATCGCTTTCGTGCCGGCTGATCGCTCCCGCTTCGGTTGCATCTGCGACACGTAGGCACTGAGCAATGACTCCGGGCTCGATGCGGCCGGAGATTCTGCGAGATGATCCGCCGAGATCGTGCTGATGATCTCCGGCCTCGACTCCGTTGATGTGAAAAGAAACGCGGATCCGTTGACGTCCTGATTGGGCACCGTTCCCACCTCCTGCAATTCGCCCTGCAACGGATCCGCGCTCGTGACCTCGGCCAGATGGCACTGAGCTCTCGTGCTCTCGGATGATCCCTCTGAAATACTCGCCGACACAACCGGCCGAGCTGAAAAACCTGAGCCGCTGGCCTGCAATGCCTGCAACCAGGGTGGCATTTGAATCTCGACCACAACGCGTACCTCGAAGCGCTGAGGTGCTCGTCGTTTTGCCTGGGGCTTTATGTCTTTCGTTCTTGCGATCATCGTGAGGGCAGCCTTGCTGGAATCCGTTGCAGACTCCTGAGGTATGCCGCGCGATGTGCTCGAATGGCAAGTTTCTGGACGCTGCAAACGAAAAGAATGAGGGATCCTGCTCAGCGATGACCGCACCGCATGCGTTTTGCTGCAATGGTGCTTTTTTGCAACTGGCAGATTCCCCGCATTCGCAAGGGCACAAAAATTCAGTCCGAGGGCGCAACACTCGACAGCCTCCAGGCTCACTCCTTCTCCATCACAGCGGCACCGGGTGGATTCGAACCACCGTGGCCGGCCACCGTTCGCGCTGAACGATCGCCGGTGCTCAACCACTGAGCCACAATGCCGAAACAGATCAGGAGCTGAGCAGATCACAACGAGTGATCGGGGCGTCCGAAAATGAAAACAGCCCGCTGATCCGTTGCCAGATCGGCGGGCTGTTCAATTAAAGCTACCCGCCAACCTGACGGGGGCGGGTTGTAGACTAGGCATATATGCCTAGTCAATCCCGAGCAAAAAGAATTTTTAGTTGATTGTTTCTACGGCGATCAGAGCGATCCCTTTTTTCGTCGATTCAAAATTGCTCGAAGAATCAAATCATCTGGCAGGCCCATCCATCCATTCTTCATCCGGATCGCGTCGCAAAAGCACATTGCATCCCGTGGATGTAATAGCAATTCATCGATCGTTACCCCTCCGCGAAATGCCTCGTTGAAATGGTCAATGATCAGATCTGTGATTTCTTCGGGCGGCAGTTCCAAACCGAAGTTTGAAAACTCCAGTTTCTTCTTGGCCATATCAAGTCCCTTGGTTTTGAAAGCACTCGGGAAAGTAGTTTAGCACGGATTGGAGCCAGTTCATCTGCGCCTTTTTCTCGGTAGAACTCCAGGCCAGAGATCGCTCTAGCATTCCGATCGACTCCGCTCGCCAAACTGCCTCAAGAAAACCAAGTTCTTCCGGATTCTGAACGTCCTCACCGATCGCAATTCCTTCTCCGGCGCTGTTCAGCATTTCGCTAGCACTCTGCAGCAAATCCTCTGCATACTCTATGTTATTTCCCTCAGGATGATCCCATCGCACGAGCAAGAGTCTCACGAAAGCGACAGCATCCGGAGAATCAGCGAAGGCACCAGCCGTTTCAGCCCGCGTTGACCGTCGATTGATCATTTTCTCGATCCGACAAGAAGTTAAGTCGAGGACGCCGCTCGCGGACAATTCGACGCTGATTGATTCGCCCCTCATTGCCTTTGAGACTCTTTCCCCGGGCTATTCGAATTGTCCATTCGCCATGTTGAGGCATCCACTGCAGCAGAGCTTTGAACGCTTGCTTTGTGATCTCAAGACGTCCTTCCATATCATGTGTGAAGCCCGCAAATGCTGGCTTCTCGGCGTTTGCTTCGATGAGATAGACGGCCGGAGAGCTTAGGCATTTCGCTTTCAGAAGCGGTTCTGGTTCGCCTAGTTGCAACACCTCATCACATTCCTGTGTATCACTCCAGTCGTCAACGCGTTTCCGCAAATTCAACGCCGTCCAACGATATTGGAATGCAGAATATCCAGGGCATAAAGTTCTACAATTTGCATCAAAACGAGCAGCGGCTTCAGGGTCGCAAAGCAGGTCATCGAGTGCGAAGTATCCAGCATCAATAGCGCGACGGAGTGCCATTTCACACGCGAACTCATAAGGATCGGCTGCGGACCATTTGAAGTCTGATTGCGATTTCCGGCCACGCAGTTGCGGGTACAGACCAGACTTCCTCATGCTCAACAGGCATTTGTTCCAATTGTATGGTGTCCCCGGAAGTCGAAGCTTGCTGCACTGATCAATGAACTGTTGATTTAGAACTGGATCTGCGATCAAAGCATCCACAGAACGGGTGCCCGGAACGGCCTGAAAGGCTGCTATCAACTTTTCCTCGTCAAGTCCCTCCGGTGTTGGCGTTCTCTTCGGGCGTGTTGCGGTCCGCTGCGATCCTGTAATCGGTTCAGGAGCTCCATCAAGAGCGTCGCCAACATCCGTAGCCTGTATTCGTGCCGTTGCATGAGTTGCATACTCAGGAGAAAGCTCAATTCCAACCCATTCGCGATTCAGTTTTTTGGCCGTGACCAGACTGCTTCCTGTACCCGCGAAAGGGTCAAGAACAACGTCTCCGACGTTTGAACAACTCTTGATGATGCGACCAAGCAGTTGCTCAGGAAGCTGGCATCCATGGAAGTCTGCTCGTTCCTTGAATGTTCCAGCAATGCGAGGGATGTACCACGTATCTTGGTTCTCGAAGTACACATCGTCGCCAATATCCTGCGGACGAAGAATCCACGTATTGTCTGGCAATTTGCCAGTGCCGTTGGCTCGCAGATCTTTGTAGATCAATTGTCTGGCTGAAGGAACGCGGACATCATCAGCATTGAATTTGACGCTGGAAGTGTTCCTTACGAAGTACAGAAAATGGGTGTGAGATCTGGAAAACTTATTCGTGCAGTGAACTCCGAATGTGTAGTACCAAATAACCCAGTTTCGAAGCTTCAGTCCACAATCATCTGCAATGATTTTCAGCTCTGCAGCATATTCATCACCGATCGCGATCCAGAAGGCACCGTCCTGTTTCAGCACACGAGTGCAGGCGCTTATCCATTGCTTCGACCACTGCAAATACTCGTTGTCCGACCGATTGTCGTTGTAGACGTCGTATTCGTATCCAATATTGTACGGTGGGTCTGCGATAATCAGATCAACTGATTCAGGAGCGGAGTCGTTCAACAACTTCACGCTATCCCCATTGTGAATCACTGAGGTTTTCAGTTTCTTTTGCATCGGTGGCATCTCCTTCTGTGGTGATGCTACGCACTTTCTTCGAATGGCGCAAGTAGGTAAGCCTCGAGGGACGAATCTTTCCTGATGTTGTTGTGTTTGCCACACATGATCATGCAGTTTTCGACGTTGTACTCACCCCCGCGACTGCCGGGAACAATGCGGTCAAGCTGGACGTCGGGCGAACAGTCTCCTTTTCCTCGGCCGTGCATGAAACACTTCCAGCCGTGCAGCTTTCCAACTTCCACCGTCAGCCCCACCTTGCCATTCGGTGATTTGCGAAAAGTCGTCCATGCAGCAAGCATTTGATCAGCATCAAAGTGGCGATCGAAAGGGAGTTCCGCGCGAATTAGTTGGCAAATCTGGCGACGCTGCTCGTCACTGACAAGTTCCGCCCCCGGAGATGCTATCGTTCTGCGGACTCTATCGATCGCAACATACAGCGGAATCTCATCAAACGTCATTGTGCGGCCTCAACTGGATTGCCATTACACTCAAGCAGCAGCAGTTTTTGTTTTTGCCGGACGACTAATCAGCTGCCCCGGATCTACTTCGAGGGCGTCGGCAATCATCTCAACTGTCTCGATGGTCGTGTTCGGCTGGCGATTTAACAGGCGACTAACATCCTGTTCATCTTTTCCGATCAGTTCGGCCAACTGTCGTTGAGTCAATCCTTTGGACTTCAGCAAAGCCTTCACGTTTTTGGCGAACGTTGTCATAGTGCGAGAAGTTTGCATCTGTCGCATTCCAT
>RXKB01000069.1:0-4612 GCA_003963225.1 Candidatus Babelota bacterium | reverse complement strand
TGCCCACTAGGCACCCTTGGCAGATTTTTGAACAACATCCTGGTCTCAGGTTGCAAAAACGTGAATGAAAAGAGCCCGGAGCAATCGCTCCGGGCTCTTTGAGTTTGAAGGCTCAGCTCTGCGCATCCTTGCTCTCGGCTGAGGTCGATCGATCGACATATGCGACGGCAAGAAGGCTGCCAGGCCGAGAACCGTCGCGGCCGGAGTTTACTCGACTCGCAGCCGGAGGGAAAGACGAACGCAGACGGGCCTGGTATCGCTCAGGATCGCATCGCTCGCAGTGATCATTGTGCGGTGGCAGTCCGGAGCTGATGAGCTCTGGCACGAAATGTGAGCGGCATAACGTGCACCAGTGCCTCATGGCTTTCCGTTCTTTGGTTGTTTCGGCGTAAATAGTTCAGGCGGAAAGTGCAGCCGAAGGAACTCACTCACGCTCGTCGCCCCGGCGCGTGATCGAATGGCATGAAACTCTGCTTGCGTCACCCGCATTGTCACTTTGCAGCTTCGAGGCTCAACGCTCGACTCGGACGCTGCTGCTCTCAATTGAGGATGCTGCCAGGGATGATTCGGCGCTGGTGATCGTCTGCGATGATCGCCCTCCGGGCCTTGCATGATCATGTGAATTCCTCAGGAAAGACTTGCTTTTTCCAATGTCGCGCGGCATCGATCGCCCCGTCCTGAGGTGCACTGCAGCCCGCATCGAGATCATACACGGCTCGATGCGGGCACTCTTCCATCGTATCGCCACGCGGCGAAAAAGGTAGGCTCGACATGGTCACAGCGACCGCAAAACCGGCAGAAACCAAAACCACAACCGCGGCACCACTGCCGAAGAAGCTCACCGCCGAGCTGCTCGACATGTACAAAGCCGAGCTCGCAAAACTTGACGCCGTTAAGGCGCAACTCAAACCGCTCACGGATCGCACCGACGCTCTCTATTCACACATTGCCGAGCTGATGAAACAGGGCGATAAAAAAGTGCGAACCGTCGGCGATCATCATCTGAAGATGGTCGAGAAGAAAGGCAACGTGCAGTGGAAAGAGGAACTCGCGAAACGAGTGCCCTCAGAAGAACTCGCAGCGATTCAGGCCACCGTGACCGTCTCAGAAGTTTTGGTGATCTCTTAAACCTTTGGCAGCTCGACTCACAACGCACGTCCACCGCTAACGCTTTTTTTTTACGAGGTGCTCGCGTGACTCGAGCTGCCGATTTTCAAACCGAAACGCCTCCTGCTTTCGTCCCTGATGGCGATCGATACCAAACGGCCTGCGAGCTCACTGTTGCCATCGGCGACGTTCCAGGTGTTGTGCACGTGGTGATCATTCCGCGGGGATATATCTTTGACGGTGCCTCAATTCCTCGCTGTCTTTGGTCGGCGATCGGTTCACCGTTCGAGCCTGCTTTGATGAAAGCGGCATGCGTGCACGACTGGTACTGCGAGCACACGGCTGAATGCTATCAGTCCCGCGTGGTCGGCGATGCCGTCTTTTTTTACCTGCTCACTCAAGCTGGCGTGCCGCGATGGCGGCGCGTGCTCATGTATCTCGGAGTGCGTCTGCACTCTTTCTGGACGTTTGGGAGATTCGCGAAATGAATGTTGCAGCAATACCTCGTCGGAGCTGGCAGCCTCCGTTTGTGGCGATTGTGCTCGGTGCGATGTTGTGTCTCGTGCTCGCCTTTGTCGCTCATGCGGCACCGCCGAAAACTGCACCGGTACCGGATCCCGCTTTCACGTCGCCACAAGTCGCAAAGATGCTGCAGGCCTTCGAGTGTCCACCGCGCGGAATCACGGTCGACGGTGTCGTTGCTCGAGTCATCGACGGCGACACCGTTGTGATTCAATCGCAGATTGAATTTCAGATCCGGCTGCTCGATTGCTGGGCTCCGGAGTCTCGGACAAAGGATCGCATCGAAAAGCAGCGAGGCCTCGCAGCGAAAGAACGCATGCAGGAGCTCGCCGACTGTAAGCAGTGCCGAGTCTTCATGCCGGCAGCCGGCACGCTTTCCGAGATGATCACCATGGGCCGGATCCTCGGCCGTGTCTGGATCCTGCAGGACGGCTCGCCGTCCGATATGGATCTATCTTCGATCATGGTGGCCGAAGGCCACGCCACTCAAAAGAAAGATCTCAAGCCATGAGGCACTTTGCGGTCGTTTGGGGTTTCGTCGAAGTGCTGGCCGTTCTGCTTTCGGGCTGCGCTCTTTGTCTGCAGTCGGCCGGAGCGATCGCTCAGCCGCTTTGGCTCGTGTTGTTTCCGTTCTCGCTCGTCGGAGCTGTTCGCAGCGTCTGGACGTGCTTTTCTATCAGCATTGCCACAACGCTCATCATGAGGCACCGCGCGGATCTGCAGACGGTGCCGATTTGGGCACCACGTCAACAACGAAGGCGACGAGCACGAAAATGATCCGCAACGCGACTTTGTTTCTGATGATCTCGACCGGTGCTTTCATAACTGCCGCGGCCTACGAATCACCATCACCAGCTCGGCCACAAAAGCCGACGCTCGTGATTGTGCACGCCGACTGGTGCCAACCGTGCCGAGTCTTCGACGAAGTCTTTCGGATCGATCCTGTATTCCGAGCAGCTCTGCAAAATGCGTTTGAGCTGAGGTCTCTCAATTGGCAGGTTCCGTCGGAGCGAGCTCGAGCCACTGAACTCGGAGTTTCCCGGCAGCCGGCCTTTGTCGTGCTGCGAAACAATCGACGCATCGCCGTCTCGATCGGTTTCGCCGGCTCGATGAATGCAGCCGAAGTCGATGCGGCCATTGCTCAGCTGATGAACGACCTCCACGTTGAATGGCCACCGGCTCGAAGGGATCCGGCCGAGCAACCGGAAACGAAGTCGCCTCGAGTCGTCGCTCCGGATCCACCGCGAACAACTCCGGGCCCAACGATCGACCAAACAGCTCGCGACGGGATCACAAAACTGGCGAGCGAATCGAAGCAGCTCCGGGACGCTCAACAGGAAACGCAAAAGGTGGTCGAGGGCCTGCAGGCCGACGTTTCGGCCGTGCGGTCGCACGTGACCGAGTCACGCGAGGTCCTGAGCCGGCAGCTGCAGGAGTCGCGAGAATCGAGCCGGAGCGAACTCGAGACGATCACGGAAAGGCTCAGGCAATCGATCGAACGCCGAATCGTGAACGACGTGCCGGCCATTCAGCCGGCCGCTCCCGTTGCGGCCGCTCCGGGAACTGCCATCGATGGCGGCGATATTTCGACCGAAATGAAACCCGGGCCGACGGCTTCGAAATGGCTGGCCGTGCTCGCATGGTGTGCCCGCACGGGCCTTGCGATCGCAGCTCCGGAGGTGGCCATTCCTGGCAGTGCCATGTTGACGGCTGCCGGCTTTGCTTTGTCGATCGCCCGACGTCGCCGAGCTGCTCGGCAGCCGGCACCGCTCGGACATCCGAGCAACCCGATCGTCGTCAGCGACGTGGGCCCGGTGAAAACCGAAACGAAGTTTGTGCGGACCGAGACCGACGTGCTCGGTGAGTCTTACGCGGAGGCGATTCGACGCGTGGGCAACATCCATCGTGAGTCGCAACCCTTTATTGTCGACGTGCTCCAGCAAGTCGACGCGGCAGCGAAACAATTGGCTCACGGTCAACGCGTCGTGCGTCGACCAACGACCGAGTCAACTTCCGAAACGATCCCATGAGAAAGGCAAAGTGAGATGGCAGGAATTCAACAGACGTTCGGCACCGATCAAGTGCTGATGTATGACGTGGCACCGTGGTCGCAGCTCGGCTTTGGTGTCGCCAATTTCGGCGACAACTTGAAAACGCAGAATATCGTTTGGTATCGGCTGGCTGATGAGATCGGCAAAACGCAGCTCGGCATCATGACGCACGTCGACGCACGACGTGAGCAGTATCCCTCCGTGAATACGTTAATGCGGATGGGCAAGATTCTCAACAGGATCAAAACCGTGCTGCTCAGTCGTCAGCGTCAAGCCTCCGACGTGCGACTGGAGCCCGGGCACATGACACCCGCGCCGATGGACTGGATGATCCACCCGGTGCCGTACTTCGGCGGCTCGATCGTCATCAATCCATGGTTGATGGAATACAACCACCTTTGCATGTATGCACTGTGCAACATTTACCAGAACTCCGACAACAATCTGGCACTCGAAATGACCGCCGAGTCGAGCTCTGATGTGTGGCAGTACTTCCGACGCGTGACGGAGCTGATCGCCGGTGAATTGCTCATGCTGCCGAAGGGCACCTATTCGGCCGACGACTTCCTGTTCACAGATGAGATGTGGCTGAAGTACAACCCGAACGCGTTTCTGCCTCGCAATGAGGCGCTCGCGCAGCCAGTCGGCAACGACACGGGATTCACTGAGGATGATCTGCGACCGCTCAAGCTGGGCATTCCAGCGAATCAGATCGTGCCATTGCTCGCGAAGTACAGCTCTGTGAGCAAGTTTGACAACAACCCGCCACAACCTCAGGGCAACACGATTCAGGAGGCTGCGCTGCCAGGGACAGCGAATCGGAGCGCACTGCAGCCGATCATCTGACGGCACAAACCCGGGCCAAACCCCGCGAAAATCGGCCCGATTTTCGCGGGTCCTCCCCCCCACCGGAGGCGGCGCGCGGGTAGCGG
>RXKB01000029.1 GCA_003963225.1 Candidatus Babelota bacterium | reverse complement strand
GATCAAATAAAGAAAAATAAAGAGCTAGCTCAAGCAAGATCAGAGTTTATTTCTAAAACTGTTGCATCTGAGTCTCAGCTTACGCAACAAATCATTCAAAGAAGTACTGATACTTTAGAAATTGAGCAGGCTTTTCAAGATAGACGAACACAGATTCAGCAAGAGGCTGATTTAAAAATAGTTGAATCACAAAAGCAGGCGGCTCAATTAGGGCTTGCTAATACTCAAGCATTAGCTGATCAAGAAAAGGCCATTAGAGATCAAGCAAGACTTAATGAAGAGATTGCTCAAGCTGAATTTAATCAGCGCATGGTTGAGGCGAGAACTCAGCAGGCTTTAATCGATGGTGAATTAAGTGTTGCGGGTGGGGCTAAAACATTAGCTTTTCAAAAGCAAATTATTGATGCTCAAATTGCTCAAGCTCAAAGAGGCTCTGAAGAAGAGAAGCGATTAAAAATTAAAAGCCTTGAGCTTGAAAAACAAATTGCAGACGCAAAAGTTGCAGCAACAAGCCAGGCATTGGGGAATTTATCTTCCCTTATGCAGACAAATTCTCGCGAGCTTTTTGAAATCGGTAAAGCAGCTGCGATTGCAGATGCGACTTTAAGAGCTTACCAAGCGTTTAACTTAGCTCTTGCTACATTGCCGCCACCTTTTGGCGCAATTGTAGGCGGTACAAGTTTAGCGGCGGGCTTAGTTCAGGTGTCTAAAATTGCCTCAACAAACCTTGCAACAGGTTTAACGAAAGTCCCTCCTGGCTTTCCGAATGACACATTTAGCGCAAACCTAACTTCTGGTGAGCGCGTTGTTAACGTGCAGCAAAACAAAGATTTGACAGAGTTTTTAAATAGGCAAGAATCAGGCAGCTTTGGTGAAGAGACTAATTCCTTGTTAGAGGGAATTTTAAATAGACTCTCTAATCTTGAAAATACGATTGTTGTAAATGTTGGGAATAAAGAAATCGTAAGAGAAGTTAGAGAAGGATTAAGGGCTGGAAGGACGTTAGCTGTATGAGTGATTGCTTAAGAATTGTTGATTACAATTACGCAACTAAGTCTAACGTAGCGATTTCAGCTAGCAGTGAAAATTCTAATTTTCCAGCAAGGAATATAGGCCATGAATTTAGATCCAAAGTTTGGCGGTCTAGTGGGTTTTTCGTTATTGATTCTACTAATAACCGTATTGATTTCAAAGAAACCAACGGAGGACCTGAACTTAGTGCTACTGTTTCTGTTGGTGAGTATAGCGTTAGCGCATTGGCTCAAGCTATTAAGTCTAGCATGGAAGCTGTAACGGCAAATGCTAGAACATATACTATCTCTCAAAACGCTGCGACTGGTAAATGGACAATTGCGGGATCTGTTTATTTAGAGATTTTATTTTCTTCTGGAACAAATGCCGCAACTTCGATTCGAAACGCTATTGGATTTGGAGCTAATGATTACTCAAGCGCTACTTCTTACACGGGGTCAAAAGCCGCATGGCATACAGAAGAGGGCATTGTAATTGATTTAAAATCAGCTGAAGAAATAGACACCATTGCTATTTTATTTGATCCAAGAATTGGAATTAAGCTTAGCGATTCAGCTGAAATTTACATTCAAGCCTCGGCCACAAATGCTTGGGTTACTCCTGGATTTGAAGAGCAAATAACAATTGATAATACATTTGAAACTTTGCAACTCTTTTTAGAAACTCCAGAAGAGTGGCGCTTTTGGAGAATTAAAATTGTTGATCCAGAAAATGCGTATGGGTATGTAGAGCTTGGGACAGTGGTCATAGGCAAAGATGTTCGATTGGGTAGATGTGCTGACAATGGGTTTACTTTTTCTATTGATGACTTATCCAAGTCTCAGGTCACTGATTATGGTAATAATTATATTGACGTTTATCCATCTGTTAAAGAGCTCTCATTTGCTTTCAACATTTTAACTCAAGAACAGCAAAATATTTTAGAAAGTGTTTACTATAGAGTGGGCCTAAGAGAGCCAGTATTTATGTCGCTTGATCCAATGGAGCGCGTCTTTGATAAAGATCATTATTGTATTTATGGACGATTTCCATCTAGCCTTAATTTTAAACACATAGTTAAAACTTATTTTTCTACCGATTACAGAATCAGAGAGAGCCTATGACGTTACTTGTAGCAGAGTGTAAGCCTTCCGTATCGCAACCAATTAGAGCAGCTGAGCCAATGTTTATTGTGGCTTTAAGACCTCATTTATATATTCATGGCTCACCGAGTGGAACGGTAAAGGTGCAAATTTTAGATACTAATAATCGAGTTGTTACAGAGTCGTCTTCTGTTTCAATTTCAACTCTTAAGACTTTAGACTATGCCCATAAGTATTATCGCTTTGATTTATCAGCGAATCTGTCACAGGACACGAGCTATAAACTTGCTGTTGTATGTGAGGGTGGGTACTCTTTTAGTGAATCAGCTTACGTAGGTGTTTGCTTAGACTGGGATAATAGAAAATCTTCAGTCGGATATAGTCCCTCAACAAGCTATGAACAGCCTTTAGATATAGAGGTTTGGGAAAGAAGGATTAATTAAATGGCACGCGAATTAGATTTTGCAGATGGGTTTGAATCAAGTAGCGCTCCAAGCGTAGGCGTAGCTCCTTCGGGCGGCATTCAAAGCTTTGCTTCAGATGCGGCTTTTGTTACAGCAAAAGGTTCTGCAGCAACGGCTGGGGACATGTACCATAACTCGGTAAGTGCTCAGGTGAGAGAATTTAACGGCTCTGTTTGGAGAGAATTAGCAGCATCGGAAGGTGCTCAAACGATTGCAGGGAATAAAACATTTTCTGGAAACGTAATTGTCGCGGGCGACCTAACGGTTAACGGTACGACAACTACAATTAATACCGCGACTTTGGATGTCGAAGACGCAAACGTTACCGTAAATAAAGGCGGCAACCAAGCAACTGCGAATTCCAATCGCGCAGGCATTGAAGTTGAAATGAGTGACGCCACAGAGGCAGGGGTTGGATATGATTCTACTCTTGCTTCAAAGTTTAAAGCGGGTGAGGTTGGAACTCAATATGAAATTTTAACTTCTCAGCATCCGCAGGTTGTTGAAAATAAAGATATTGACGGCGGCACGGCTTCAAACACTAACCGTATTACGTTGCCTAAAAATACAACTTCAAATTTAAATGCTTTAACTCGTAAAGAAGGAACAATTGTATTTGATACAGATACAGGTCAAGCAAATATCGACGATGGTGTTAGCTTAACTCCAATTGGTGCAGGCGGGTCTGGAAGCATTGAAGGGTGTTTAGTAGTTACGACTTCAAACATTACTTTAAGTGGGGAGCAAACAATTGACGGCGTTTTAACATCAAGCTCAAGAGTGTTAGTTACAGCTCAATCAACAGGAGCACAAAACGGTATCTATGTTTCTTCTGCTGGTGCATGGGCAAGGGCTTCTGATCTAGACACAGATACAGATGTTAAACAAGGCATGAGTGTTTATGTTGTTGATGGATCTCTTAATGGTCATACGGTTTGGACATTAAGAACAGATGGTCCCTATACATTAGGATCTACCACACTTTCATTCTTTAAATTAAATGAATGGAATAAGGAGTCTTTAACTCTAAACGGAACTGATATTACAAACGGGTATAAAGACTTAGCTTTTGAAGCTGTTACAGAAAGCTTAAATCTTCATGTTAATGGTCAGTATTTTCACGAGACAGACGACTACACATTAAGCACAGTTTCTTCTGTTACCAGATTAACTTTTGCAGGACAGCTTGCTTCTGGCGGCGATGCAGCTCTTGTTGATGGTGACGTTTTAAAATTAAAATATCAAATTAAAAGGAACTCATAATGACTAAATTTATCTTAATTTTATTATTAACTCTTTTGTGCGAAACCACTTTTGCTTGGTCAACTCCGCCATTAGAAAATCAGAAACAATATTTAAATAACAAAAATCAATTAAAAAACGGTGGCTTTGAAAATGGATCTGCAAACTGGACGGCTTCTGGTGGAACGTTTGCAGCAACTACAACTTCAGCTCAAGTCTTCGTAGGCGCACGCGCGGGTAGCTGGGATGCATCTAGTAACTCTCAAACTTTAACTTCATCTACTTGGACTACGAAAACAGATGCGTCAGGAAATGGCGAGGCCTCTTGCAGAATCAAAACTGCTGCGACTGATTATGTAATGCAAGTTTATGATGGAACAAACGTTATTGAATCAATAGCAATTCGTGCTTCTGATTCTTCAGAATTTAAACTTCATTCGGTAAATTTCGCAATTGGTGCAACTTCAACTGGCTATCGTATTAGATTTGTTTCTGCTTCAGATGCGGCGGTTATGTATGTAGATGATTGCTACCTAGGGTATGCCACAAATATAGCTAATGTTTCGCAATCAACTTATCTTGGTTCATGGACTTGGACAGGAGCAACTAACTGCGCAAGATCTACAACTTCAACGTCATATGCAACATTTGCTGCTGATGCTGATTGCAACAACCCAACTGTAACAGGGCAGGCGGCTGCACCATCAACTAAAATTCTTGCTGCTGCAATATCTGGCGGAGTGTGGGGGCCGGGTAATTATGAGTTTGTATTACAAGGCTCTGGTACGGTTTTATCAACTGGAGCAGCTTGGCAATGTCGAATGCTTGGTGGGGCCAATGGATCTATAGAAACAGGAACAGTGTTCGAGCGTGATTCAGCTACAGCTGATTATGACCAAGGCTCTTACGTAATGACTCTAAACCTTACTAGTGCGTACACAGGCGAAATAGAGTTCCAATGTAAGACTAGTACCGGTACTTTAAGTTTTACAAATGGTGGGTCAACTCAAAACATTACTCTTACTGCCAAGAAATTTCCTTTAGAGTCACAAATTGCCTATACACAAGACCAAGCCAATTTTGGTTGGACGCAATACACGCCTAACTTTACTGGTTTCGGGACAGTAACTGTTCATGCTTGTTATTACAAAAGAGAGGGTGAGGATTTACTTTTAAGATGTAGATTTACGCCTGGAACAGCAACAGGTGTCGAGGCTCGCGTAAGCTTACCCGGAACTCTTGTTTCTAAATCAACAATTGCAACACTTGAGCTTGCTGGATACATGCAGCAAGTAACCACTACAACATCTCAGTATGCCCCTACGATAGAAGCAGGGGTGGGATATGTAACGTTTGCCGTTCAGTCTGGGGGCACAAATGGTGTAACCAAAGCAAATGGAAATACAATCTCTGGCGGTGCAAACGCATTGTCGTTTTTTGCTCGAGTTCCAATTCAAAGTTGGACATCAACTAATGTCCCGGCCCTGCTTGGAAGTGTAATAACTCAAGAGTCCCTTTCACCGGTTCGTATTCTTAGTGCCAATCTTAATTGCGATAGTGGCAGTGCAATTACATCTCAACTTGGATCTTGGGTTTCAAGCATTGGAAACATTTCGTCGGGCGGTTGTGCGATTACATTAAATTCTGGTGTGTTCTCTGCGGCACCTTACTGCACAGCTACGGCAACCGGATCGGCGCGCATATTAAGATTTACATCAACGTCTGGCACATCGATAGCAATGAACTGCATCGATGATTCAGGGACACTTTGTACATCTTTTGATTTCTTCATAACTTGCATGGGACCTAAATGACATATTCAGACTTTCAGGAGGAGAACGTCTCTGAAAAGGTTGTGCTTGCTACTATACAGGCAAGCAAACGTTTAATTGCGTTTTCTCTACATTCTGGAAGTGTGTATAAGCTTGAAAATTTTGACTACCCTGTTATTAATTTTATAAAAGAGTCTGGCACGAGCCTTCTTGAAGTAGCTTCTTTAGCGTCCGTCGTGGCAGGCTCTTTTTTTAATGATCGAGAAAATAAAACTCTCTACCTAAGATCAACATTATCTGCAAACCCCAATGGCCTTTTTATTTCCATGGGGTTTGATAACTTTTACTCTAATATTCCTGTGTCTTTAGCTCACGATTTGGCCACAGGTTTTGAGGTTTATTGGCAACCACTAATAAGATCTAACAGCGATTTTGGAAATGAGCTTGATAATGAAGATCAAATTGGTTTTGCAATCGAAGGATCAGGCCAAATTTCATTTGTAAATGATAGAAGCTATTGGGATGAGCGATTTGAAAAGTGGGTTTGGGATAATCAGCCAATAGAAATTTACTCCTGGACAAGAGACTTATCCCCATCAGAAGCAAAGCCTATTTATAAAGGTAAAATTGTTGGTAAAAGTTTCTCTTCAAACGGCGTAACTTTTAAATTAAAAGACCAACTCTTAGGAATTAGACAGCCCTACCCTTTAGAAAAGGTCTCTGATCTTTCAGGTTCTATCGTTTCTGAGGCTACAGGAAACTTTAATCAGCGTGCTGTTTACGGTCGCATCTCTGGATATAGGCCAATAAATATAGATGAGCTTGATGATGGGTATTTACTCTCTGGAACAATTTCAATCATTGCTGGTAGTGATGTTGTTACGGGTTCAGGCACAAGTTTTTTAAGCTTCTTAAGTCCAGATGATCAACTTGTAATTACAATTGATGGAGAAGATGAGTCATTTACTGTTGCCTCTATTTCAAGCAACACAAGCCTTACCCTAACAGAAGAGGTTGCTTTCACATTAAGCTCTCAGCCATTAATTATTCAGCCAGCACTTCCTAAAAAATTCATAAATAGACGCTGGCTTATTGCCGGACATGAATGTAGTCAGCCCGAAAAGACCGTAACAGATGTGTTTAACATAAGAAGATTCACACTTAATTCTGTCACAGACCTTTTTGAGGGTGATGAAATATATGTGGGGAATTTTGGGTCAGGGGAGTTTGCTAAGATTGATCGAATTCAAGGCAATGAAATTATATTAACTCAAAACTTACTTACAACCGTTTCAACTGGAACAATCGTCACAAGACTATGTGTTCAGAATGTACGTTGGAATGAAAAGCAACTTGTATTTGATCGTGATTACTCGTTAGATTTTACGAATGGAAAAACCGTACTTGAGCTTAGTGAAGAATTTGAAAAAAATCTCAGACCAATTAGACAAGTTAACGGAACAGTTACCTTTACAAATGGATCTAGAGCAGTTACGGGAAGTGGAACTCAGTTTACAAAACAGCTTGAACCAAACGGATGGATTAGAGCATCTGGGCAATTTGATTTTTTTGAAATCTTATCAATCGAATCTGACACGGCCTTAACTTTAAGAACCAATGCTTCTTATTCAGAAACAGATGACGCTCAATACTTAGGCGGTCAAAACTTTAACGAAGAGCTTGATGTTATTTCATGTGAAGTTTTAGGCATGACAGATGATGGAACAACTGAAGGAGAGCTTTTAAAAACGGCTTCTCAAATCACAGAACATTTACTTCAAACTGTTGGCATCACAGATTTAAATGTAACTTCCTTTGCAAAGTCTCACACTGTCGCCCCATACCTTATTGGCTTTGCAATCCCTCAAAGTTTCTCGGCTCAGCAAGCACCAATAATCCGAGATCTAATTAACAAAATCAGCATTTCTGTGTTTGGTTCTCTGGTTCAAAACGAAGATTTAGAATTAGAATACAATATTCTAAGACCAAATAAGCCACCTCAAGCGTTAGAATTTAATGAGTCAGATATTTTTAATCTCTCTATTGAATCAACAAACGAGCGCGTAGCAAAGAAAGCTATCATTCAATATAATTTTAAAGAATATGACTATATGTCAGGGCTTTCAGCTCCCGTACTTTATGAAAAAATATCTGACATTGGAACTTTTTTAGTTCAATCCGTTCAAGATAAGGTCATTGACACAGTACTTTTTTATGAGGATGACGCTCGAATTTTAGCTAATAGATGGGCTTTTTTATTAGAGCTTGGAACAAGTGTAATTAAGTTTGATACAAAGCTCAGAGCCGCAAGACTTCAGGTAAATGATGTAATTAAAATCAGTCATGAAAAGCTCTACGAAAGGCTTGGGGGAGGCAAGATTAAATATGCCGCAATCCAGTCTATTAAAAAAAATGGCTCTCGTGTAACTCTTGAACTTGATGACTTGTCAAACATGTTTAACCGTGTTGCGATTATAGCTGAAACAGGCTCGCCAGAATTTGATGATTCAAACTTAGAGCAAAAAGCTAAGCATGGATTTATCACAGACAGCTATGGTTTAATTAATAATGATGAGTCTACGTTTTCACAGAATTTAATTTGGTAATTGGGGAGATTTTTTAAATGGCTTATGATCCAATTTTAAATACAGAAATAGAAGCCGGCGATCCCGTTACACAAGATCTTTGGACTAAAGCTCAAGAAAATTTAGATGATCACGAATCAAGAATTATTTCACTTGAGGGTGGAAGTTCTGTTGCGTATCACCCTTTTGAATGGCACGTGCACGGCCCCTATGGCGGGTGGGCGCCTTTTACAAACTCTGATTCTGGGTGTGGTATTATTCGCTTAACTTTCAACATTACTGTTCTTGGTGGCCGAGTGCTTATTCATCAAGCAGGCTCTTCTGGATCAACTGAAATTGATATTTTATATAAGCGCGGTGGCGGGGCATGGACTTCAATTTTTTCAACCAAGCCCTCAGTTGCTTTTGGTGCTGGTGACTATGCCGCATCTTCTAACGCCGTAATCTCAACAACGGCTTTACTTGCAGGTGATTTAATTCGAATGGATATTACGACAGCTCAAGGCGGAACTCCGTTTGGATTAAATGGAATTTTAGAATTTGAAAAAACTTAAAGGATCTTAAATGCCAAGCTTTAACTTTCCCAATATTAAAACTCAAGTCATCACTTCTGGCAGTGGCACATGGACATGGACTCCTGGCGTTACTGAAGTTCATGTCATCGGATGGGGCGCAGGAGGCGGCGCAGGAGGCGGCGGTAAAAACAACAATGCTGACAACGGATCTGGGGGCGGTGGAGGTGGTGGGGCACCTGTTTTCCAAGGTAAAATTCCTGTAAGCGGTAACCTTGCTTACAGCATTGGAACAGGTGGCACTGGTGGGGCTGGCGCTACATCTACTGGCGCTGGCGCTGATGGGTCAGCCGGGGGCAACACAACGCTTGGATCCTTAGTGTTTCCAGGAGGGGCTGGAGGAACGGGCGGGGGCGCAAGCGGGGGAACTGGTGGGGCGAATAAATCAGGGTTCCCGGCGCACTATGGCTTTTCAGGAGGTAACGGTCGAACTGCGCCAGCAACAGCTGGTGATCTTGCTGGCACCGGGCTTAGCAGTTATTACTTCCCAGGCGGTGCTGCAGGCGTTGCAGCTGGTGCGGGGAACACTGGCGGGCCAGGTGGGGGCGGTGGGTCTAGCTATGGCGCTGGGGGAGCGGGGGCAAACTCTGGTGACGGTGGGCTTGCTGCAGGTGGCGACGGAACTAACGGTGGCGGGGGCGGCGGTGGGGCCGGTTCTGGCGCAGGTGCAAACGGTTCTGCTGGCGGTGACGGTGGCGATGGCGGTATTATCATATCTTGGGTAGAACCATAAAAGGGGGATTGCGATGCTTGAGAAAATTCAAAATAACTGGGATTTAATTTTAGCTTGTGTTGTTGGATTTAACTTTTTGATGTCAGGGCTTCATGCGGGCCTTGAGAAGATTAAAGATCTTACAACCTCTACGGACGTAGACAATAAAGCTTACGAAATTATTGGTAAGATTATTTCTTTCATTCAAAAAGTTATCGACCTAGCTGTTGCTAACAAAGCGCACAAATAATGGAGCCAAAATCTTGGGGTGTCGTCATTGGGATCTTAAGTAGCTTTGCAGGCATTGCTTTTATTTTTAAGCTACTTAAGTCTGGCATTGAAAAAGACAACAAGATTTTAGACCTAGAATATAAGAATGAAAAGCAGGAGATTAAAAATGAAGTTAAGAAAAAAACTATCGACGACATTATTAAGTCTCTGCTTAATCGTTTCAACAAACGCTAGCGCTGCAGATAGTGTTAAAATGAAGAGAATCTTTGAAGGCACAAAAGCACCTTTTGATGGAACGCTTATTGATGACGAAGGGATGAGACAAATTGATATTGAGATTATGGAAAAAGATCTCTGTGAACGTAAACTACATCAAGTCTCATGTGCGGGAGAGGCAGGGACGTTTGGATCTAGCGTTCTTTATTTTATTTCTGGCATGGCTGTTGGCGCTCTCGCCTTTAGTGTTCTTGCTCACTAAGTAAGTGCTCTGGAACATTTGTTTTATACATACTTAAAAACTGCTTAAACAATTCAAATCCATAGTCATCTGTTAGGATGTGAACCATTCCATCTTCGCATTGTTCAAATGCGTACATCATTGGGGATTCGCCATTTTCGCTAGAGTCTGTCTTTGATTTCTCTAATTTTTTCATGTGCAAATCCAACATCCTTTTCAAGCTTGTAGACAATTTTTTCTGTCTCATCAGCTCTTTTGATTTTCTCTTCTATAACTACTATTCGGTTGTTAAAGTGTTTTAATTCAGTAGTAAGTGCTATGACTGCGGTCGTGTTTTCTTCAGTTTTATCTGAAGTTTTCCTAAACCAGTCCTTAGCAAATTGAATCAATTCTTTTAATAAATAATATCCAGCAGCTAGCAAGACAGCTACCTGGTCTGGGGTCATGTTTTTAGATAATGATTCAATCATGCCTACAGTCTGGCAGTAGATTTACCGACAAGCAATTAGCCCGTAGTCCAGGGCCTCCGAATCATACCCGGTCGAGCTAGGAAATCAAACTAGCTCGGCCACCTCTCGACAACCTGAATCCAAATGTGATCAAGTGGAGCTGCGTACTCAGGCTCAAAATAAGCAGTCAGGGCAATCTTGGGGAGCTCAGACTCCTTATAGAACGCAAGTACGCAATCCAAAATAATATTATGTGAAATTTTGGCGCATGTTTCGCCAATAACAATTAAATTTAAATGCTGATCCATGTGCTTTGGGTTTGAAGATCTTAAACAAGCAATCACGATTGCAATTCCTAAGTACAAATCAGCGATTAAATTTAAAGGATTCCATTTAAATCTTAATGCTGTAAACCAAATAAGAGGGCCGCACCAGTCAGGTATTTTATGAGGACCTTCTGTTTGGCCAATTCGTTTATAGTTCCATAAAAATCCGCCACGAAGAGCGATTCTTAAAAGAAGGAGCCACAAAGTTTTCTTAAGATCAAAGAGCTTAAGCGCGCACACAAATGCCACTAAATTATCTCTCGACATGTGCCCCACTTGCCCGGGCCAGTGCTGAGCATCCCAATGAAGGGTGGGCTCGGGTTGCTTATTTAATAAAATCCAGTAAAGAAAAATCTTCTTTTTAGCTTGAATAAAGCTCGTAATTGCATCTCGAGATAATGAATACATGCCGATAATCCACATGGCCGTGTGTTGTGCAGAGTTGCCGCCACGGGAAGAAAAATCATGCTCTTGAGTTACAATAAATTCTTTTTTATCTACAAAATGCAGCGGATTTTTCTTTAGTTTTTTCATTGTTTCTTCCTTAGATAATCAAACTTCACAACTCTTCTCTTTAAAAAAAGTCCATTTATTTTTACGTCAATTACCGCTCTACCCGGCGGTCCGTTTCTTACAAACTTAGCCTCCACTTCGCCTAAGTCAATCTCTTTAAATTTATAGGGTGAGCGATAAAGTAAGACTTCACCTTCTTTAAACATGAAAGAACCCAACCTTTCGCTTTTTAAGCGGGATTTTATTTTCTACTTGATGCCAAAACCAGCGAAGCCTTCTTACAAGTTCTCTTTGATAGGTGTAATGGGGGTAAACCTTAATAACTGAGATACTGCTATAACCATCAAAAGTGACAAAATCACAATAAGAACCATTCGTAACATAGAGCTGTTGTTGAATTTGCGCATAATATTTTGGAGTAAGAATACCTTTTTTTGCAATTTCGATTTCATTTTCATTAAGAGGGCATTTGATTTCAACAACGTACTTATGTCTTTCATGAAATCCATCAAGAGACGCTAAGATGAATGGAAATCTAGAACATGCTGCTGTTATTGGGGGAACTGAGACTTTAAATTGTTGCTCATAAATATCTCGCGCAACAGCTTCAAGCTTCTTTCCTCGCTTCATGGCGAAATTTTGTTTCGTTAGACTCACTCCATAAACTTTTTCTTGCCATAAATCGTCTAAAGTTTTCCATGGAGAATCAAACATAATAACCGGCGCTTCGCTTGCACCAATACCCTTAGACCTCCAGCTGTGCCACTCGACCGAGTCTTGACGTATCTCAACAATGTTCATAGCCTTTTCCTATGAGTGAGTACAAAAAACGAGTTCAGGCTGCGCTTGAGAAATATTACGAGAAACAAGAAAATAAAGATAGCGTAACCCAGCGTCGCAACAAAAAACCAGAAGAAATAACCGTGAGAAGCTGCATGGCTTGGATGCGAGGCAACGGGTTTGACGTAAATATTGTTGAGTCTAAGAGCGTGTTTAACCCAAATATCGGACGCTATATGAATTCTCAAACCCGTCCAGGTGTGCTTGATTGCTTTGGTAATGATCCCTTCGGAGTGGCCGTTTATGTTGAGTTTAAAGCCCTCGGGAAGCGCCATACGTTGAGACCGAATCAGCGGGACTTCATAGAAAAAAAGATCAAAACACATTGTTTCGCCGTCGTCGTGGACTCTCAAGAATGCCTCCAAAAATTCTATGAACATTGGCGCACGCTTGATAGTGAAGCCGCACGCCAACAATATCTTTTTTCTATTTTACCTAAAGAGCGAAATCAAAACCCTTTAAGTGACGATGACTTTTTTGGTGCTTGAGCTTGGGCGCCCGTGCTCAGCGCAACATCAATATCATCGGCTGAGTGCTCAGACTTCCATCCCTTAACTACGTTTTTATCTCCATATTGAGAGTCTGTTTTTACACCAACTTTAATTACGCACTTAAGGCCACAGACTGAGTCAGCTGACTTAATCACCTGTGCTTCAGGCGGAAGTCCTGCAGCTATGAACCATTTTTTAAGCTCGCCCTTAGCAATCTCAACAGCCTTTGGGTTTTTGTTTTCAAAGTTAAACTGGTGAAACACCACTCTGTTCTTCCAATCACCTTCTAAAACTTTATACATCACTTTCAAGTATCGTCCGTCGCCACCCTTTGTTTCTTTTACCTCAACCGTATCTGAAACTACTAAGTAGTCGCCTGCAGGCATTAGCTCAAAATCGTTTGATACTTCTGTGTCTCTAACATCAAATAACATAACCTCTCCTTTGTGGTTTGTTCGTAGCTTAAAATGTTTTTGAATTTCACTAATTATTTGCTGTAATTTTACTTGCGATTTTTCCAAGGTCAGCCTCTTCCATAATATCAAGACGCCCTGATCTATCCTTCGCAATCACTTTATCATTTGGCTGAGTAATGAGAAATCGCTTCTTTTCGCCAGTGTTCTCATCATCATAAACGTGGAAATAAAATACTTCATCAAAATAGCCTGGAAGCTGAGTTGAGATTTTGCCTTGCAGGTCAACTGCCTGATAGCGTTTTGCGTTCTCATCTTTTTCTGTTGTATCAAGAGCTGTGAAAACAACATTGTATCCAGGCAAATCTCTAAAGGCTTTAATAAGAGAGCGCATTTGATCAGCGTATTCGCCCCACATCACAAGAGCATCTTTTTTCTCAGGATATTTAAGCTTTAAAGATTCAATAACAACTTGTCCGATCTCAGTAAGTGAATCAATGAAGAGCCACTTATATTTTTTTCGAACTTCATCTGATTGAACATAATCATAAGCAGAGCGAAGGCTCTCTAATCTTTTTTCTTTAGATAAAAGTTTTCCATTTTCATCTGTAGTTATATCCCAATAATCAATGTTAGCGCCTCTTAAAGAAAGAAGGCCGCCCTCTGCTGAAATAACAAGTACATCTTTTAGCGTACGCGCAAGGTAAGTTTTCCCTCTGCCAGCTGCGCCATAAACTAATATCTTTAATTGTTGATTACCATAGTCTCGTGTTGAACGAATCATAAGAACTCTCCCCTTTTGTTACGTGCTAACGCGTTGAAATTGAAACTATATTGACAGAACAAATGAAGTCAAACTTAATCACTAACGCGTTAGCACGTTTAAGAAAGAGACAATCATATGTATATAAAAGGATTAGAGTTGGGCCTTGCATTAATGCCCGTGGATGCAAAGAGCGGAGCGGCAATCATTAAGGGTTGGGAACGTTTTAGTAAACAACTTCCAACTGAGGCCGAGTGTGACGAATGGGATGAAAAATTCCCCGTTGGTGAAAAATATGGAGTTGCACTTGTTTGTGGGGAAGCTTCTGGAATTGAAGCAATTGACGTAGATACTGACGACCCTGCAGCTCACGCAATTATTCCAAAATCAATGTATGGTAAATACGGACTTCCGGGGCGAGCAACTTATTTTTTCAAGTGGGACCCAAATCATTACAACATCGCTGAGGGTGATCAAAAAGTAGGTCTTTACCACACAGGCAAATATCACATCATCCCACCAAGTAGACATAGAAAGTTTGATGGTTTCTACACTGTAATTGGAAAATCTATTTTAAGCATCAGTCAGGACCGCGAGGATCTTCCACGGCTTGAATCGTTAGAATTTTTCTCGCGCCTTCCAAAACAAACTTCAAGCGAGTTTTATAAATCTGAAGGACGAAACAATTTTCTTGTGCGCGCAGTAACAGCCATGCGAGCTGAAGGGAAATCTGAAGAACAGATTGTTGATTGGGTTTATGAGTGGGATTTAAATAACCATAACCCAAGATTGTTTACTGACCCAAAAGAACAATACAGAGCAAAAAATGAAGCCGAAGCTCATTCAGCTGCGCATAAGCTTGTTTCAAGCGTTACGAGAACTCTTCTTACAAAAGGCTTAAATGTCACACTGCCTTCGAGAAGAAAAGATGTTGAATTGTTATTTGATGTTGATACGTTCGAACCGCGCCCCTACCCAGTGCCCAAGTCAGGCTTTCTCCGCCTCTTTGTTGACGTAGCTAACGCCAATTCTAGGTTCGAGATCAGTTCACTCGCACTGGGTGGGGCAATTTCTACCGTAGGCGCTCTCATATCCAATCGAATAAAATTAAACGACACTTGGCCTAATACATATATTTTAGCTCTTGGTTCATCAGGGCTTGGTAAAGGTGCTGTTGTTAATTTAATGAAAGATCTTCTTGCGGGCACAGGGCTTGTAGGTGCTGACATGTATAGAAGCTCACAAGCTTTTATTCAAGAGCTTCCAAATCAGCCGCAACGAATAGATATTATTGATGAGGCCGCACCTTTTTTTGAGAGCATGAAGTCTACGGCAAGTTACACATCTGATTTAGTAGACGTTGTGAATAGGCTTTTCTCTCTTGGACCTTCTCGCTATGACGGAGTGTCGTCAGCAAAGCATGGTAAGCGCAGTGGGGCTTGCTGGAATCCTTGTGTGTCTATTTATGCAACTGTGCACCAGGCAGGGATTGCAAAATCAATTCAAGGGTACTTAGGAAGCTCTGGTTTAATGCCAAGATTTTTAATCGTTGAGCAAGCAAAGGTTGAGTTATTAAAGGATAAACTAACGCTAGATCGAAGAGATGAAGCAATGGTTTTGCTTAAAAAGTTTGTTCAGCAGATAGGCTATTTATATCCATATATAAAAGACGATAGTGTTCTTTTTGATCCAGAAAATGCGTCAAGAAAAATGATGCCACGATCGCTTACGATGACGGCTGAAGCAAGAGCAACTCTTCAAGCGTATGATGAAAAAACTGCTGCTGCATACATGGCAGCCCATGAAACGTCAGAAGGTCCGTACCTCTCAAGACTTTATGAGCATGTGACAAAGATTACGATGATATCAGCTATCAGTAATGAGCGTGACCATGTGGAATTAGAAGATGTGCAGTTTGCAATTGAGTTTGTTGAAGCCTGTTTTCATAACTCTCAACTCATGCGGAACACAGTGTCAAACAGTGGCCGGGTGAGTGGTCCATGGGCTAAAGTTGAAAGTTACTTGCGGCGTCATGGAAAGACTCAGCATGGCGACCTGCAGCGTAACACTGACATTCCTAAGCGCGAGCTTGACCCACTGCTAGATACAATGATTGAAAATGGCATTGTGTGTCGAGAAATCGTTCCAACGGGCCGTCGCCCAAAACGTTTATATTACATCTGTAGCCAAAAAGAATAAGATCACGCACCAAACTTCGCTTATTTCGGTAATTTCGGTAGGTGGGGTAGGTGGGGGCGGGAGGGAGAGAGTAGTGTGAACTATTCTCTTGCGCTCTTGAGAGTGTCTCTCTATACTCTCTCTATCTATCTATGAGAATAGAGTAGGAAAGGTGTACCTTTTATCTGACAAGGTGCGTCATATCAGTACAAACACCAATAGTTACACGTACCCTAACTGGGAGGCTCTTTATTCAACTAACCTTTTGCTAACGACATGGGTGGCTCGATTATTTAAAGAGGCAGGGACGACTTTTACGATCTCAACTTGATCGCGAGTTTTAATTCTTTCAATCGCTTCGCTCGCTGATTTAGCAATAACTTTATAGATTATAATTTCCGTGCGCGGGACACCGATTTCAAAGACATAGAGTTTTGAAGAATAATTGTTACTACTCATGACCTAACTCTTTAAGAGGCTTTAACGCTATTCGCCTAAATCTTTAATCGTTACTTTTCTTACATAAGGCGCTTGTTGCTCAGCTAGGTAAGTTAGCGCAGCACGGACAGAAGGTGTGAGTGTTAGTTTAAGTTTTGAATTATTTTCAGAAAGGCCTGTCACCAAATAAGCCTCTTCTATGTGAACGCCAGTAAAGGAGTGCTTATTATCAAACTCTTGATCAAGTCTTGCTAAAACTTTGGCTTCAATTAAGTGATCACGGAGAGAGGTATGGAGTGTAAAATTAACCCAAGTGCCGTAGTACATAGTTACCTCACAAGTTCATTTGATAGAGTTAGCCTTTGCTATAACAAATGTTGAGTTGCAACCCTCACCCAAATTATTTTTTTCAAGACAATTAAACCAAAGAAATTCTTTCACTCCTATAGCTTCTCGACCAATAAGTTTTGAATTGCGAGTTGTTTTGACTCTTCCACAGCCTGGACAAGTTTTTAATTTCATAAGCTTATAGACTCCCAATCTGATTAAGGATGATTGAAGTGATCTCATCGTGGCCTAACTCATTGGGGAATTGTTCATCAGGGGTGAGGTTAGAGGCTTGTGGCACAAAGCTCATGATATCAACAAAGGTAAAGTCTGAGTCATTAAGGGCTGCGACTGAGCTACTTAAGTTTGTATTAAAATCAATCATAGCTTGATTTGAGCCATTGTTACTTGGAGCAAATAACCCGTAAGAGCTTGCCTTCATTTTAATTGGACCAACTATATACACTCTTGCGCCTGTAGCTTTAAGAGCGAGCAAGAAGGGGCTAATGTGATTGTTGTAGTTATCTACATACGGGTAGCTTACGCCGTACCATCTAACATCTTGGTAACCTACACAAAGAATCACTGTGTCATTTTGATCAACATCTGAAAGCCATGAAAGATTAAGCGTGTTGTTTACAACAGCATTAGCGCCTGAGAATGTCTTATCTACGACTTCAAGGCCTTTAGTTGCCGCTAATACCTCAGCAAACGAATAATTAGAGCCGTAGCCTGCTGCTAGGTTATCGCCGAATACAAAGAGCTCAGCTTCGCTATTAGGCTCAGCCACAAGGCCATTAGCGCTTTGAGAAGGATTTTGACATGCCATAAGGCTTAGGAGGGCCAAAACTGCTAAAACTGTTTTTAAGTAGTTTATATAGCCAATCATTTTTAAGTCGTTCATAGAACCTCCAATACATATAACTATAACATTATGCGTCAAATAGCTCTACACTAATCAGGTCTTTCGTATCAATTTAAGGCTTTTTAAGATCTTATTAACGTGAGGGGGCATGACTAGTGTTTCAATGCAAGATCTGTAAAGGAAAATTTGAAAAGTCGCGTATCTATTTGGACGCCTATGTTTGGTGCACAATCTCTGATGAAGCAGGCCATGGGGGAGGGTTTCAAACTGACACAGTAAACATATGTCGAATGTGCGCGACTCAATTGTTAATAGAACTTAAAGACCATATTAAGGCTCGACTCAAATGATGAGCCTTTGCTTAAGTGACTCCATACCATTGCTTAATTCCCCAATTAAGTATGACTACCGTTTCCTGCCTCCGAGTGCATGGACTTGGGGGCAGGCACTTTACCAAGAACGTTGGGGCCTTCACGTTTTCCCAACCGAAGAGCAAGCACTAAACATTATGCTGCTTGCTCACAAACTTTCGCTGATTCAAGCTTATTTTCCTCTTGCTAAAATCACTCCTGTTAGTTGGCTAAGAGCTAGGCCTTATAACGTACTCATTGGGGGAGCAAAAGAGTCAGCTCATATAACGGGGGAGGCCGTTGATTTTATTGTTGAAGGGGCTGAGAGCTGGCGCGTGCGCGAGAGGCTTTCTACAGAACTTGATAATTTAAAAATTCGCATGGAGCGATTACCTAAAAACGCTAACTGGATTCACATTGACATAAAAGATCCTGGACTTAGTGGCAGATATTTTAACCCATAAAACTTTATATGACAGGCCATGGATGGACCTTGTTTAAGCTCAAGGACGAGCTTAATTTTTTCGATAAGGTAGACATGAGTAACCATTATAGATGTCCTACGTGTAGAATTGCGGGCCTTGATCCAAAGAACGACAATACGAAAAAAGAAGGTGATCACATCGTAAGAACCTTAATTTACGAATGCGGCACAGTGCTTAAGATTGTTCAGACTGGGTTCAGATTTCGTTCAAATGTCAAAGAATCAGCTAAATGTCTTGAAAGATTTGTTCCTACTCGACTAATAAATACAGGGTGATTGAAGCCATAAATCTATATCCTATAGCAACTGTTGGGCTATTAACTTTTTGTTTATTGTTGTTGACCAACAATAAAAAATAAAGTTAGTTTAGTAACACTTATGAAATTTAAAAATCAAGCTAAACTAATTAAATCTGTTCGTTTAAAAGCAGGCCTATCGCAATCTCAAATGGCAAAACTATTAGGCTATAAATCAGGTCAGTTTATATCAAATATGGAGCGCGGTATTTGTGGCCTCCCACCTGAATCACATAAAAAAATTAGAGGCTTAGTAAGTAAGCAAGCACTCTTATCTGCAGTCATTCAAGACGTAAAAGCCCATTGGTCAGAATATTTATGAGTAATCACACTAAGTTTAAAACAACAAAAGAAAACCTCTTAACTCCAAGACCATGTCCATCTTGTAAACGAGAAATGTCGAGAGAGTTTTTAGAAGAACGACTTAAACAAAGAGGAAAGAAAATAGCCAAAGGCAGAAGAGAAGGATGGACAATTAAAGCTTTGAAGTGAGTAGCGGCCAACCCATGCGAGCGTCTACGGCGGTTGGAAATCTTAAGTCCGAGACGCCTACTCACTTGAGAGCTTTACGCCCCTGGCTTGATCCGAGTTAAATCGTGGACATGTCTTGTGGCTGGCAAGATGTTGGTGGTTATATTCCACGAACAGGGGCTACCTAGATTGGAGAGAAAGTAATGATATATGTATTATATCACAGCAATTGTTACGACGGATTTGGTGCAGCATATTGCGCTTGGAAGAAATTCGGCGATGAAGCCAGATATATACCTGTGTCGTATGGAAAGCCACCGCCTGAAATGCCTTCTGCTACTGAAATCTACATCTTAGATTTCTCATATGATGCGGAAGAGATTCTTAAACTAGCAGATAAAGCACGAGTCATTGTTCTGGATCATCATAAAACTGCTGAAGAGAAGCTTAAACCATTGCTTTACAGCAGGGATAATCCAAAAATTATTTTTGATATGAGTAAATCAGGCGCTCTCATCACCTGGGATTATTTCTTTGGTGATGGTTTCAAGGAGGCGCCTGCTCTTATCCGACATATTTCGGATCGAGATTTATGGACCTTTCAAATGGCTGGATCAAAAGAGATTCATTCAGCTCTTGTATCATACCCCTTTGATTTTTACGTGTGGGACAAATTTGATGTTGAGAAATTAAAAGAGGAAGGCGTCACATGCGAAAGGTTTGAGAAGTCTGTGGTAGACAAGATTTGCAAAAGTGCATTCATGAGACAAATTGATACCTATACAGTGCCTGTAGTGAACACGACTCAATCTTGGTCAGAAGTAGGCCATGAATTACTTCAGCGATACCCGGACGCTCCATTTGTAGCTTCTTTTACGATATTTGAAGATCAAATTATGTGGTCACTGCGCTCAAGGATTGGCTTTGATGTTTCGACTATTGCTAAAAAGTTTGGTGGCGGCGGGCATGCCCAGGCTGCTGGTTTTAAATCGGTGAGGCCATAATGAAAAAACCAAAGTATAGAGGGTGTAACGGAAGGCCGCAGTTGTGGAGTCGGAGTAATGATTTAACGTGGGGTTTAAGAATCATATATCCAAGTGGAAGGGTTGAGTACAGTTATAGCTGTAATCTTCCTTTTGCTTTAACGGCTTCGAAGTGGCGACGAGGCTGTACTTCTTGTGAAAATCAAAATGAATCTGTTTATAAATGCTTTCAATATTCGACCATAGATATGGGATACGGGAAACCCCAATTCTTAGGCTATTTGTAAGGAGTGATGAGATGAAAGCTTGGAGCGACAAGTTCTGCGCCGACAAAGGGATTAAGTTATGAGTTCATATATTGAATTGCGAGCGCAAGTGCATTGCCCATACTGCGATAGAGAAACTACCGAGCATGTGGAATTTGATATGGATTGTGGGGACGGTAACGGCGTTGAATCAGGATTCAGAGAAGTCGAATGCTTTGACTGTGACAAAACCTATTACTTCACAGCTTACTGCCGAATGGATGTTGAAGTTAATCAGATTGTTAAAAAGATAAAAAAGAAAAAGGTTAAGCGATGAGCCAGTCTGAATGGGAAAAGAAACGGGACGAAGCTGCAAAATTACTCGCCGATAATTTCTATCCAGATTCAAAACAATGGCGTAGTGAGGATGGAAATTTCTATGAAGGTGCTAAGCAAGGCGCCGACTGGTGTCGCACCGAGATGCTAGAGAGTCAGAAAGAGCTTGTGCAGGCGTTGGAGAACTGGCTGACATGGGAAGCTGAGCAAGTTAGAAAAAGCGGTCCATATGTTGGCGAGAAAATTACTAAATTAATTTCAGACGGTAATAACGCACTCTCAAACTACAAAAAGAAGGCGGGGCTGGAGTGAGTCTGTCTGAAATATATAATAACCGAGAGCTTCTAGAGGTCGCTCGAAAAGCCATTGAAGACGAGCTTATTGTGTGGAGAGATGATCGCACGTCAATGCTTAATCGTAGAAACGGCTTAGTAATTTTTGAAAGGGACGGCAGCCCGTCAAGTATCATTCGTTTTGGAGCTGAGGACGCTTTAGTTATAGGGCTTAAAGCTATTGAAAAACATTTAAATGACAGAACTTAAACAAAGGAGAGAAAAATGAAACGACTAATTGAGAATGTAGAAAACGAAGGACTAGATGCTCTGCTTGGCGAGCGTGTCTTGCTTATGTGTGCAGGATATTTTTACGAGGGTAAACTTGTTGGCGTTAACGATTCTTTCGTTAAGCTGGATGATGCTGCCATTGTTTACTCCACTGGTGAGTGGTCGAGCAAAAGCTATGCTGACATTCAAAAACTGCATCAAAAAGAGTGGTACGTTCAGCGAGGACTTATTGAATCGTTTGGGAAATCCAAAAATGATTAGTCCTAGAAGTTTTAGAAATCGGAGCAGGAGCTGGAGCAGGAGCGGGAGCTGGAGCAGGAGCTGGAGCAGGAGCTGGAGCAGGAGCTGGAGCAGGAGCTGGAGCAGGAGCAGGAGCTGGAGCAGGAGCGGGAGCTGGAGCTGGAGCAGGAGCAGGAGCTGGAGCGGACGATGACAGAACCACAAAGTCGAAAGCATACCGCAGAGGGGGAAGGGGAATGAGTTTTGAGTGGGCAATACGCGCAGAGTTCGCAACACAGCACCTAATGCATGAAGCTGAAATTAGCGGTCCCGTAGATTTTTATTTAGACCAGGCCTACAAACTTCAGATGGAAAACCCCGAGAAGTGGGACGCAATTCAAAAGGCTTATGAATTGGATATTCAGAGATGTTTGAAGAGGGGTATTGGAGATCGTCGTAGGTTTAAATATCGAAGCTTGGCCATACCACAAAGCCGAAAGGATGAGGGGCAAGATGGATAAATTTGAAAAAGCGTGGAAAAAATATGAAATGACCAACGAGAGTAAGGATTTTGCCGATTGGCTATTGACCTTTGAAAAGCCGTGGCAAGTGAAACAGTTTACGCTTGTCGCTCCCGATGGAACAGAGATGAAAGTTGATTGCAAAGAGCATAAACGGTTTAAGGCTTTTATTAAAATGATTAAGAAAACCAAGGCAGATCAATGACCAACACAGACAAGACGCTGACAGAACGCCAAGCGGAGTTTAGGGAAGTTGAATCAACGAAACGATCACTAAGACAATGCTCAACTGGTCAAGAAGATTTAAACAGGGCAATTTCTTGGTATTTGAAAGTCGGCTTTGAGGACGGATTCGACGCCTTCAAAGACTCGCCTGAGTATAAGACGAAGAATAAAAAAGGGCCTGCTTTTGCAGCAGACCCTCAAACATAAGCTTTAGGAGGTTTATGTTATTCACCCTACCTATGGAATTAGTAGCCCCTCCATCATCTAACCCCACCCGCACTCAAGAAAAGTCCAGATTTACTTAGCCCTTTACTTTACTAAATCTTTACCGATACCCTTTTAAAGACTCCAGTGGAGTCAAAGGGGAGAACCAGTGGGGAAACCAAAAAGCAATGGACTGTCTAAAACAGGCAGGCCAAGAATCGAAATCAATTGGGATGAAATGGCAAAGCTCATGTCTATCCAAGCAACTCTAAGAGAAGTCGCCGGATGGTTTGAGTGCTCAGAAGATACTATTGAGCGCGCTTGCCTACGAGACCAAGGGCTAACTTTTGCGGAGTATTCTGTCCAAAAGCGTCAAAGTGGCAAAATAAGCTTGAGAAGAAAACAGTTTGAAGTCGCTCTCAAAGGTGACGGAAACGTCTCAATGCTTATCTGGCTTGGTAAGCAGTACTTAGAGCAAGGCGAGAACACGCCTCCTGAAGATGAAGTTTTGGAATTTAACTTACCTGAATTTTTAAATTTAGATGGTAAGGAAGAATCTTAAACAGATTGCGGCCTTTCACGATAAAACTATTTATCAATTTTTACTGTGTGGTCGTCAATCTGGAAAAACAACTCTAATGAAATGGAAGCTCGCGCAGTGTATAGCAAATATGCCCGCGAACTCTGATATTTTTTATATTGGTCCAACGAATCAACAAGCAATGGATCTTGTGTGGGACCCGTTTAAAGATTTGTTTGAATATAATAGATGGAAAGTAAAGTCACACAAGCAAGCACAAACATTTACATTCTCAAATAAAAGAAAAGTCTACGTCATAGGTGCTGAGAAAATTAGACGCGTGAGAGGTCATAGAGCGTTTCACATATTTTGTGATGAGGTAGGTTTTTACTCTACTCCTCTTAAGTATGTTTGGGAAGCATGTGAAGGTGCTCTTGCAACAGTTAACGGTGGCCTTACAATGGCAACAACCCCACCCGGCAAAGCAACAGATGCATATGATTGGTATTTAGATCATCTCTCAAAGCCTGATTGGAATTTTCATTCATGGGCAAGTATTGATAACCCAGCAATCTCAAAAGAATTTATTGAACGCGCAAAAGCTAACTCTGATCCAAGATCTTTTAGACAAGAGTATGAAGCTTCATGGGAGTCTTACGAAGGTCTAGCTTATTATAACTTTGATGAGAAAGTTCATATTAAAAAGCAAGAAGACTTTAACGATAACTTACCTGTCATTCTTCATTTTGACTTTAACGTAAACCCTACTACTTTATTAGTAGGTCAAAGATATCAATCTCTTTATTCAATGAAGAAAGAATACTCTCTTAAAAACTCATCAACTGAGCGAACTATCGAAGCTTTCTGCGAAGACCATAAAGATAAGGCTGGACGTTGGCTTCTTAAAATAAGAGGCGACTCGTCAGGAAGGTCGCGCTCGTCAACCACTGGGTATGCCGATTATCATTACATCCATCAAGCACTCAACAAATATGGATTTAAGTACCAGCACGAAGTGCCAGCAGCGAATCCTCCTATCGTAGACCGCGTGCGTCACGTAAATAGTTATTTGAAGAATTGCAATGGTCAGCACAAAATTGAGTTTGATCCATCAATGGCCGACACGATTAAAGACTTAAGTAGTCAAGAGACGGACGGACGGTTCCCAGTGGATAAAAATAATTTAGGGCATAAAGCAGATGCCGTAGGCTATGGTGTGTATTGGGATTGGATGAAGACAAGAGAAATTAAGTCATCAAGCATACTACTTTAAAGGGGAATTTAAATGGCGTTATCGCAGGCAGAAGTTGATTTCATCACGAAGAAAGTTAAAGACCTTGCTCCAACTCTTGAGCACAACCAAAAGCTTTTTAATATCTATGAAGGATTACTTCTCCAATATATCGAAGAGGATTTAAAGCAGCAGCTTTCGCCTGAATCTTATGAAGTCATCTGCACTCGCATTGCCCCAATCAATGTTCTTAAGCGTATTGTTGATAAGCTTTCAACTATCTATGCAAAGCCTCCTAAGCGCACAGTCGTAAAAGGAACAGAGCAAGATAAAGAGTTGCTTTCTTGGTATGAGCAACACATGGAAATTAATGCTAATATGAATATTGCAAACGAGCTTTTCAATCTTCATAAGACATCAACTCTTGAGCCATATGCTTACCAAGGATTCCCTAAGCTTAGAGCTGTTCCTTCTGATAGATCAGTTATGATTTCAACAGATAAGATTGATCCGACTCGCCCAACTATTTGGGTAAAGCTCATGGGAAAGCAAACTGTAGGTGTTGAGCAAAAAGAAATTCTTTATATTTACACTGCAGATAGTTTTACCGTTGCGACTCTTGAGGGCGAAATATTGCAATCCCCACCCGAAAACCCTAATGGAGAAAACCCACTAGGAGAGCTTCCTGCAGTATGGGTTAATAAAAGTTTCCACTCTGTTGTCCCGCCAATTGATACAGATATCTTAAGAATGACTAAGATTATTCCAATTCTGCTTTCTGATCTTAACTACGCAGTCATGTTTCAAAGCTTTAGTATCATGTATGGCATTGATGTCGATACACAAAACCTTCGTATGGCACCAAATGCTTTCTGGAATTTCAAATCTGATGCTACTTCAGACAAAACACCAAGCGTGGGTGTGATTAAGGCAAATGTTGATATTGATCAAGTGATTGGCTTTATTGAAGCGCAGTTAGTATTTTGGTTAAATAGCAAAAGCATTCGGCCCGGAACTGTTGGGGGCTTAACATCACAGAATTTATCTTCAGGTATTTCTAAGATCATCGATGAGATGGACACAGCTGAAGATCGGCAAAAGCAAGTGCACTACTTTGTTAAAGCTGAGGGCGAGATGTGGAACCTTATCACTAAGAGATATCATAGCTATTGGATGGAGAGAGGGCTTCTTAATACAAATCTTGAGTTTAGTCCAAACTGTGAAATCAAGGTAGAGTTTCAAGAGCAGCTGCCTTTAGTTCGAAGAACAGAATTGCTTAATGATGTAATTAGAGAATTAGAAAAACGCTTAACAACTCGTAAGCGTGCGATAAAGACTCTAAACCCAGAGATGAGCGAAGAGGAAATTGATCAGTTAATGCTTGAAATTGAGCAAGAGTCTCAGACTAATATTGAAATACCAATTGAGCCCACGGATGAGGAACAATTAGACAATGAGCAAGAAGCCGTTTCAGTTTAAAGTTAACCTGCCAGAGGGTTACTCAAGAGATGAGCGCCAAGCAATCGCAGCTGAGATTGTTTCTTTTGTTCGTCAAAGAACTTTAAAGGGCGTTGATTTTGAAGGCTCAAAGTTTCCTAAGTATTCTGATAGCTACACTAAGTCTGTAAACTTTAGAGCTGCAGGCAAGGATAAGAGCTCAATCAACCTCACCCTGTCAGGTGACATGCTAGCTTATCTAGATCTTCAAGAAGATAATGAGGATGAGCTTATCATTGGTTACGAAGAGGGAAGTAAAGAGGCTGGCAAAGCTGAGGGCAATCAGATTGGAAGTTACGGAAAGCCCACTGGAAATGCTAAGAAGGCTCGTAAATTTTTAGGCATTACTCAAGAAGACCTATCAAAGATTCTATCTAAGTATCCATTAAATGATGATGCAAGAAGAGAGGCTCGAGCCGATGCTGTTCTTGAGGCTAAAGAGCGTGTTGATGATTATGTAAATGAGATTAAACAGCAAGGCGTAGAAGACGAAGATCCAACAAGACTTGCTAGGCTATTAAAACTTAAGGTCGGTAAATAGTGTCTTATGAAAAAGACCTTCAGAAATTTGCAAGGCAGGCTGAGAAAGCAATTGATGAATTAATATCATCTAAGACACTAACTCCCATTGCTCAAAAAGCAGCCGAGATAATTAAGCGAAGAACTAGGCTCGGGCAAGGTGTTGCGGCGAGCGGTGAGAAAAAGAAAGCTTTAGCGCCTTTAGCTGATTCGACAAAATTAAGTCGAAAGAAAAAACAAAAGCGAGGAGAGCTATCGGACCTTACAACTCCGAATAGATCTAACTTAACTGAAACTGGTGAAATGCTTGAGAGTCTAGAAGGTAGAGCAATAAATAAGCTTATCGAAGTTTCTGTAAAAGGCGATAGAAATAAAAAGCTTGCAGCGTTTCATACGCTTGGAAGGTCTAGCCCGACTTTCATGCCTAAACGTCCATTCTTAAACCTAGCAATGGAAGACATAAAGCAATTGACAGCTGTGCTTCAAGACGAGTTCACTAATATTCTAAACAAGGTATTTAAGAAATAAGTTGAGAAAATATTAAAGGGGGAATTAAAATGGCCGATGTAGCTAATGGCACCAGTGGTGCCGACCAAAAGCCCAGTGGGTCTGATGGGGATTTGAATGCCGATTCATCATCTTCTAAAGACACTGTTGCGTACGATACTTACCGTAAAGTTCTAGCAGAGAAAAAGAAGAAAGATGAAGAGCTAGCTAGCGTCCGCGAAGAACTTGCTAAGCGTAACAAGCTTGATAAGGAACGCGAGGAAGCTGAACTTAAGGCAAAAGAAGACTACAAGAAAATCGCTGAGCTTAGAGAGAAGGAACTCAATGAGACTAAAATTAAATATGATAGTCTCAATAAAGAGATTCAAGAATCACTAAAGTTTAACGCCTTTCTTGAAGCCTTGCCCGGAGAACTTCCACGCAAATACTGGGGAATGGTAAATACTAAAGAAATTGTTATTGATCCATCAACTGGTGATCCTGATCCTGTGTCGATTAAAAAGGTCGCAGAATCATTTCAAGCCGAGTACGGGGAACTAATCAAAAATCCCAATAAAGCAAAACTTCCTGGCGATGCAGCAAGCGGCGGCAACGCGGTCATAACTAGTGAAGTTTGGAAAACCATGACGCCAGAAGAAAAGAAGAAAAACCTTTCTTCTTACATGGCGCAAAAAATAAAAAGGGGATAGACAATGGCAGTTACTCAGTATTCAGCAGCAGAGATTCAAGCTCTAGTTGTAGAGGCTTGGTCAGATATTTTTATGCAGGAACTTCGCGAGAAGTTAATGCTAGGCGCTCTAGTTAACAAGGACTATAGCGGCCAAATTAGCAACCTTGGTGATTCTGTAAAAGTATCACAAATCAATGCTCCAACAGGTCAGCTTTTAACAGTTGGCGTTGATGCAGATTCTTTTGATTCAGAAGCTTTAAGCTCTACGCAAGTAGAAGTAAAAGCTGATAAGCGTGCAGTAGCTTCTTATGAATTTGAAGACACTGTTCAGTTGATGACTCAACTTGGAAACAAAGACTCTGAGATTCGTGCAGCTTTATTGTTTGCTGTATCTAAGCAAATCAATGATTACCTGTACACTCTAGTTGCTCCGAGTGCTTCAGCTCCAGACCATGTTCTTATTTCTTCTGATATGAACGCAGCTCAAATCGCAGCGATTCGTAAGCTTGCAGCTCAAGCTAAGTGGGATAAGTCAAAAGGCTGGTGGTTGCTTTGTGATCCAAGCTACTACTCAGATATCTTGAACGCTCAAACTCTAACTTCTCAAGACTATGTTGGTGGTGACCTACCAATCGTAGGCGGTCAAGTTGTTAACAAGCGTTTTGGATTCAACATCCTTGAAGATGATTCTCGTCCAGAGGATTATGCTATCGCGTTCCACCCAGACTTTATGCACTTGGTTATGAAGACTCAGCCTACTTTCAAAGTATCTGACCTTCACTCGCATAAGAAGTTTGGTTACGTAATCTCTGTTGACCAAATCTTTGGTGCAAAGCTTGGTATCCAAGGCGCACTAAAACACATTAAGGTCACAGCATCTTAATAGGAGAATAAGTAATGGCTGAGTTTGAAAATTTAAATCCGTATCAAAAGCTTGATTATCTTGAAGCACAAGGTGCGGAGGAGTTAAAAACTCAGCTGTTACAAATAAAAACTCCGATCAATATTATTTCAATGTACGCAGTAGGATCTAGACATATTTGCTGGATTCTAACCCAAGATAAAATAAACAAAATTAAAAAGGATAAGAAAAATGGCAACAGTTGAAGATTACAAAGGTAATGAGTACGTCTTTTCAAACGGCACGTCACACGTAGAAATCGAATACGATTTCGCAAAAGACGGTGGTGCAACAGGCGTTCTTGATTTGATTAAAGTTAAAGAAGCAATGGTTCTTGAGCAAGCTTATGTAAAAGTAAAAACTACTTGCACATCAGGCGGCTCTGCAACAGTTATCATCGGTGTTAACGGTGGCGACACAGACGCAATCCTTGATGCTACAAGTGGCGCGGTTGCAAACCTAACTGCCGGCGCAGTTCTTCCAGGTGAGACGGCATCTGTGCATCTTAAATTGGCAGCTGATGCAGTTATCGGCATGACAATTGGCACAGCAGCTTTAACAGCTGGTAAGTTTGTTGTTGTTCTTAAATTAGCTCAGTTTTAAACCATAGATACACCCTCCAAACGTGTTTGTGGTTTCTATGGGTAGGAGTGCTCCCTACCCATAGTTTTTAGAAGGGAAACTGAGATGGGTATTTCATCAAACAAGAACAACCGTGAGTTTGATTCATTTGAAGAAAATCCTAACGACTTAGGTACGGATAGAAGAGTCGTTGTTAAGCAATTTTCTACTGAGGCTCAAGCACAACTTGCCGATGCTTTAAGCGGCGGCGCAAGCGAGCTAATCTCTCCCCGTACTTTTTACCAAGGAAATCCTGGAACATCTGCAACGGTAGCATATGAACTGCCTGCAGATACAGAAGCTATCTTAAGAAAGATCGTTGTGGTTAACACATCTTCTGACCAGCAAGTGTACAGAATATATTTTAACCCGAGCGGTACTTCACTTGGGAATTATAATGTGCTCGCGTGGCATGCGCCACTTGATGCAAATGAAACTAAATACATTGATTACTTTATTCCATTAACCGTTGAGACTGCGACCATTGCTGTGTGGGGCTCAACAACAGATGTTGTTTTTACAGTTACAGGATATGAGATTACTGAACCATGAGAACTATATTCTTTATTCTACTTCTTTCATCTGTAGCTTTAGGGCAAGTCTCAAGCTCTTATAACAGTGTTGAAAAGCTAACAACTGTTGCGCCGATTGTAACATCAGGCACGCGAGCAAGGCCTATTGTTAGCATGCCTGCGGTGTCATCTACAAATGATGGGTATTTAACTTCATCCCAATACAATGCTTTATCTTCAGCTATCTCGGGCCCTGCCAATCATGTCACTGGATACGCGCCTGATGGATCACTTTCTTATGTGCCGGGCTATACGTTTAATGAAGTACATGGAAGGCAAGGCATAGATCTTACAGGAGACGCTGGAGTAGATGGGTCATTTAATTTCTTAAACTACGAATTGCGTTCTGAGCCTTCGGTTAATAATACAAGCAATGTTACTTCATTTAACATTGACTCTCACAATGATCGAAACAACCAAGGGTTTTCAATCGGTAATTACATAGGCCTTAACATTGGTCATAGGCTTGAGGGAACAGGGTTTGCGGGTAGTAGTACTGGTCTAAATGTTGTGAGTGAAATTGGCAATGGAAGTGGAGCAAGCTCAGCTAACATGCAAGTGCTTAATACTTACGGTGCAATAGGCGCTGGATCTACGCTTACTTATATTGGCGGCATAAATTCTTTTATTAATGCTTCAGCGTCAACGGTTACTTCTGGTAACGTTGCTACGTTTGGGGCTGAGGGAAATTTTAGTCAAAGTTTTAATATAGTTAATACAGGTATTGGCAATGCTCACATAGGGCAAAACCTAAATGCTTACACATTCTTTTCTAATAGCTCAACAACTGTGGACGGTGAATTTAGAGCTTTAAATGTTGCGATGGACGGAAAGCTTAATTCTAGCGCCGGTCATGTGATGGGGTTTTACAATGGTGAAATCACACAGAACTTTACAGGTTATGGTATTTATTCTAGCAACAATACTATTTCTAATTCTGGATCTCTTTATCGGATGTTTGATGGGAACATGAATAACGTTCATATTGATGGAGGGGTGATTGGCTTTAATGCTTACCTTAACGGAACAAGCAATACGGCTGACACAAATATTCAAGCAATGAACATTGTTAACCAAATGCCAGCCTATAGATTTACAGGCTTATTTCTTCAAAATGAATCGCCTCACACTGAAGAAATTAAAATGATTCAGCTTAATAGCAACTCTAACGCTCGAACAATTACTGGGATAGATATTAATTTAAGTGGCACTGCGACTGATGATGTTCGTGGCTTAAGATTAAATATGAATGGAATGAATTCAAGCACCCAGCGTGTTTATTCAATGGAAGTAAGTGGCGGTGCTGTAGGGATTCAAAGCACATACACACCTTTTAATAACGCCACAGTAGATGTTGGAAATAACTTTACGATGACTGCCACAGTGGGCTCAACTCTTACAGGTACAGATTCAATTATTCAATTGATGCAATCTAATCTTTTAGTAAATGCCGATATTACAACAGGGCCAATTGGAATAGATACGAATATGCTAGGGCTTGTTTCTCAAGTGGGGGTAAGTGGTGCTTACACGGTTCCAAAGCTTCGCTCAATGCTTCTTGGTACGAGTGTGCCTTCTGGTAGTGGAGGCACGATCACAGAGCACTCTGTTCTCACAATTCTTGGTCTTCCTAGTTTTGGTGGATCTGTTTCTAATCCTACTAGGGTCGGTATTGAGGATGGTTTTTTACTTGGTCAAAACTTTTGCTTAGGTGCAACCGATTGCTGGTTTATTAAAAACTATGACGAGACGGCTGATAACTTTTTAGGAAAGCTTGCCCTAGGAACATCTAGTAAAAAAACATCGACTAACGTAAAGCTTGAAATTCACAACGGTCACGTTAAGCATTCACAAAGTACCGCACCCGTAGCAACTGTTGATTCAAATGCTGGAACTTCAGCTACATGCACATTGTCAAATGCAACAGATATGGCGGGTACTATTGCACTAACAACGGGGAGTGGCTCATACTCTTCTGGAAGTCAGTGCTCTATTGCATTTAATTCTAGCTATGGAGTAGCGCCTAGATGTGTGATTACTCCTATTAATTCAAGCAGTGCCGTTGCTGTAGCTAACGTTTATATCTCAAAAACAACAACAGATTTAGTAATTAATTTTGTGAACGCAGATTCAGTAAGCACCGCATATGAATGGGACTATCATTGTGTTGAAACAAATTAGTCTAGTTAGTGGCAAGGCGAGCGCAATAAACATTTCTCAGAAGAGCTGGGTTGCAGTAGCTTTTAGTCAGTGTTCTAATTTTGATCAAGGGGAATTATATGTTAATGACATCTAGAACTATCTGGTCTGACAATGGAACTTTAAAAGATTTATCAGTTACGCTTGGTAACTTTAAATCTGGCACTCAAGTTATACCTTATGTTTCAGCAGAAGATTATATTTATCTAGGGTCAGACTTCGCATTCAATCATAGATACATTGATGTTTCTGTTGTTAACGCTGTCCCTGCTAATTTGACAGTAGAGCTATGGGATGGGGATGAGTGGATATTAGCTGAAGACGTGATTGATCAAACAAGTGTTTCGGGTGTTCCTTTTGCTCAAAGTGGAATTATTTCTTGGACTCCAAACGATGATGAAATGTGGCAGAGGGAACACACCAATGATGACGGTGATCAGATTACAGGACTTACAGGCTTAAAAATTAGAGACATGTTTTGGGTGAGAATGAAGTGGTCAGCTGATTTGACTTCAACATTTGCTCTTAAATTTATAGGTCATAAGTTTAGTAACGATGATGACTTGGAAGTTTTTTACCCAGACCTTAATCGCACGGCTGTTAAACATCAGTTTAAAGAAAACAAAGCTGACTGGAATTTACAGCACATTCAAGCTGCTGAAGAAATCATTAAAGACCTTAAGAAGAATAGAATTATAAAGTCTGAAAATCAGCTTCTTAACTGGGAGCTATTCAGAGACGCTGCTGTTCATAAGGTTGCTGAGATTGCGTTTCACGCCTTTGGTAAAGACTTTTACGAGAATAGAGATGCGTCTCGAGCAATCTATAAGATTGAATTAGATAAAGCTATCTATCATGTTGACCAAAACCAGAACGCAAGGCTTGATGTTAAAGAGCGTGTAGTGACACAAGGAAAGCTTTATAGATGACAAATATCTCAACAGCCTTTGATGCTATTAAAACCTTGCTTGCGACTTTGTATCCACAAGCAGACGGATGGATTCAGCTCACTGATCCTTACAACATTGAGGGCAACTCTTTAAGTATGCACAACAAGGGGTGGGGTGTAGCTCTAGGTCCAGGTGTAAATACAAATCGTCAGTTAGAGTGTCGATTATCGGTGCAGCGCACAATATCAATTACTCTAACTGGTCGTAGATATGCCAATGAACTTCATACAGAAAACAAAGAAGTAGCCGAAAAGGAATTGCTAGAAGCGCAGTTTTTATTAATTCAGGCCCTTGAAAAAGAGCCTCAACTTAATAACTCTAGTAGTGGCATTACAAGATTTAGGTATGCAAGTGATAGCGGTATTGAAAACGTTATTGCAGGAAACGACGCTTTCATTAAAATAGTAAGTGATTTTGAATTAGAATATTTTGAACAATTATATACTTAAAGGGGAATAAGCAATGGCATCATTTCAAACAAAAGGTTCGCGTTTCGCGTTAGTACCAGAGGTAACTGAAGGCACTCCAGTTTCCCCTTCATCAGGCGGTCAATACATCGCTCTTCAAGATGGTTACGATCTAGAGCCAGCATTTGACACTCTAGAAAACGCAGAATTAACAGGCAGTATTGGTAAAGCAAAGCCTGTTTTAGGATTAGAAAACCCAACAGTTTCTTTAAGTCACTACATTCGTCACTCAGGAGTTGAGGGGCAAGAACCAAACTTTGGTAAAATGATTGAGGGTATCTTAGGTGGTAAGTCAGTAAACGGTACTCAATATAACACAACAACGGGGTCTACTGCTGGTTCCGCTACAGCTGCAGCAACAATTGCCCATGCTGTTGGAACAGGTACAAACTTTGAGCGTGGCGAAGGTCTTTTAATTAAAGACGGAACTAATGGATATAAAATCAGAAACGTTTTGTCTGTAGCTACAGATACATCAACGCTTAACTTTAACTTAAGTGCAGCTCCGGGCTCTGGAGTTGGTTTAGGTAAAGCTGTTCTTTATAAGCCTGGGACAAGCTATCCAACATTTACGGCGTGGGATTATCGCGGTAACGGCGGCGCTGTTCAAATGGTTGCTGGAAGCCGTGTTACAGAAATGTCAATTGAAGCTTCAGCTGGTGAATATATTAATGGTTCATTCACGCTTGAAGGTTTAAGTTATTATTTCAACCCGATTGAATTAACATCTTCAAACAACAAACTTGATTTTGACGATGGAAGTGAAAAGAACGTAACGATTGCTGCGGGGTTTTATAAAGATCCTCATGATTTAGCATCAGCTGTTCAAACAGCAATGGATGCAGCATCTTCCGATACAATTACTTGTGTGTACAATGATTCTACAGGTAAATTCACAATCACTTCAGACGGTTCTTCTTTAGATCTTTTATGGAACACAGGAACTAACACAGCTCAAACAATTGGAACTAAGCTTGGATTCTTAGTAGCTGCAGATGACACTGGCTCACTTAGCTACACATCTGACAATGCTTTAGTTCTAAGCTCTCCTCAGCAACCTTCTTTAGATTCAGCTGATCCATTAGTTGCTAAAAATAACGAAGTTTTTATTGGTGGGTTCGCAGACAGCAGCTGTTTCTGTGCCAGCACATTAGCACTTAACATTGCATCTGAAAAAACAGATGTTCTTTGTGTGTGCGCTGAGAGCGGAAAGCAAGAATCAGTTATCACAAGCCGTGAAGTTACAATTGAATTAACAGCAGTGTTAGAGCAATACGAAGCTGATAAGTTTCATAGATTTCATACAAACCAAACAACAGCTTTTGCCTATAACTTTGGTGAGAAATCAGGCGGCAACTGGATTCCTGGCAAGTGTGGAAACATCTATATGCCAAGCTGTACAATTAGTTCTTTCAAAGTTTCTGACCAAGATGGTCTAGTAGCTTTAGAAATGACACTAACTGGATTTGTTGACTCAAGCGGTAACGGTGAGATTTACTTAAACTTCCTATAATCAATTGGAGGGTTTAAGTTATGTACACGTTTGAATGGAAGCCAGAAAAAGAATTAGCAAAAAAGTTTAGCGGGCATCTTGTATTAAAGGTGCCTTCTCATATGGAGCGACTTGATTTTTCAAGATCACTTCTTGATGAATCTTCTGGTTTATCAGACGCAAATATTTTAGCAGAAAACAGTAAGAAGATTGTTGAAAACGCAATGAAGCACATTGAAAGCGTTCACCTTATTCGCACTGAAGATGGGTTTGCAATTCCTGAAAAGGAATGGCTTTTATACGATAAGGATGCTGCAGAAATTTTAGGCGCTGTAGGTCAACATCTTTTGTCAGGCGTTAGATTGGGAAAGAAGTAGCGCAAGAGATTCGGAGGGCAATGTCTCTTGCATTGAAGGGGTTTGATACCTCACCCTCAAGAGAGGCTGCTGCATACATAAATAGATATGTGATGCAAAAGGAGTACGCCGAACTTGGGTTTAGATTTGATATTAAAGACCTTAATTGCTTAGACGGGGAAGCCTTTGACATCATCTTAGATGAAATTGCAAAGGTTAAAAAAGAGCAAGGACGTGCGGCTAAGAAAGCCAGTAAAAGGAAACGGTAATGGCTGGGGCAACTTCTGAAGTTAATTTAAAGATTAAGCTTGATAAGAAAGATGCATCAGCCGGCATTCTTGATTTTACTAAAGACATCAACACTTCAATTAAAGGTATTGTTAGTAGCTATGGCGCGGTGGCTGTTGCTGCCGCAGCTGTTGGTGTTGCAATTGTAAAAGCCTTTGATGCTGCAAAAGAAATTGCGCAGTTAGCTGATGAAACAAATAAAGTTAATAAGCAGTTTGATTTCTTAGCAGCTAACGTAGGCGCATCAAGTAAGGGCTTAAGAGAGGCGTTTGCTGAGGCCAACCAAGGGATTGAAGACACAGAAGAGATATTAAAGAAAGCAAGTGTTGCTTTAGTTAACCTTCAGATACCAGCTGAGAATGTTGGAAAGAATTTTGAAGCTGCACGTAAGCTTGCCGTTGGCCTTGGCGCTGATTCAACAGAGGCTTTTGATGCAATTAATACTGCTATTGCATCAGGGAACACTCGAGCTTTAAAACAAGTTGGGATTTTTTTAGATGCTGGCGATGCAGTTGAAAAATATGCTCAGAGCTTAGGTCTTGCATCTAAGTTTTTAACTGATGCTCAAAAACAAACTGCTCTTTTTGAAGCGATTCAAGAAAAAGTAAATCAAAGCTTTGGTGATGTAGACATTAAAACAAAGACTACATCTGAAACTTTTAAGGCCTTCGGAACAGCAATCGATGATGTGGGTGAGGCTGTAGCGATTGGTTTAAATAAAATGTTTGGACCATCGGTTCAAGCACTTTTAGGTAAATTCACTGAAGGGTTAGCTTATTTGGCTAATCAAATCATGGCTCAAGTAGGAAGTGAGACTGAGCAAGCAGCTGCGAAGCAAGAGATATTTAATTCAAAATTAGAAGATGAAGTTGCTACTCTTGAAAAGCTTAGGAAGATTCAAGAAGAAAGTCGTGGATCATCTATTTCTGGTATTAACTCTAGGGTTGCTGCACAAGAAAAATTAGTTGCAAAGCTTCGTGAACAGCAAGAGCAAGAAGATGTTCTTGCGATGAAGCAGGCTCAAGCAAGTGGTGTCATAGAAGAATTTTCTAAGAAAAATGTTCAATTAACCGATGATCAAATAAAGAAAAATAAAGAGCTAGCTCAAGCAAGATCAGAGTTTATTTCTAAAACTGTTGCATCTGAGTCTCAGCTTACG
>RXKB01000024.1 GCA_003963225.1 Candidatus Babelota bacterium | reverse complement strand
CTCCATACATTAGCCATTCATGTCCTTAGTCTAACTACTAAGGAGCAATTGGATGAGATTAATCGTAAATGGATTGCTCGTGGGAAAGAGTTACCTGATTTGTATTTTGGAGGTGAAGAATAATGGCTAGTGAACGTAAAGTAACCAGAGCTAAAAAGCAAGTGGCTGGCGATGTGAGAAAGATCAAACCTAAGTTTGAAGAAGAGCGGAAAAGCATAGCCCCAATTCAAGCAAAGAATGACTTTCAACGGAAGGTACTAAAAGCTCTGAATAATGCCCAGATTGTTGTGCTATTGGCGCCTGCTGGCGTCGGCAAGTCTCTATTAACTATGGGAACAGCTTCAGATTGGTATGTGAAAGGCTTCGTAAATAAGATTCTAATCACCCGACCTGCTGTTGGGATGGGTAAGACCCTTGGCCTTCTTAAAGGCGATTTGGCCAGCAAGTTCACACCTTACTTGATGCCACTGATTGAGGTGTTCATTGATCGCCACGGTCGCGGTAAGTATGATACAGCATTGAACTCTGGTGATCTTGAGATGATTCCTTTAGAGTATATTCGTGGGCGTAATATTAACGACGTTTGTATTATGGACGAGGCACAGAATAGCACTAAAGAAGAGATGTTCTCTATCATCACCCGTGTAACTGAGAAAGGGCGTTTGTTTATTATAGGAGACCCTACTCAAAACGATTTGAAACAAGAGTCTGGTTTAGTTTGGCTTATGGATTTTGTTGCTAAGCACAACCTACAAGAGCACATTGAAGTTATCACAGCAACAAGTGACGATATTGTTCGTGGTGGTATGTGTAAATCCTTCGTTAAGGCGATGGAACGGGAAAGTGGTAGTAAGACTTCTGCTTTTGCAAACTTACCAATCATCTATGGTGATCAATGGCATATTGAGCAAGAACTGGGGTCTCTATGACAGACAAACCTAAAATAGTCCCCCTGAAAGCTATCCCTAAAGAGGCTCCTCCAGAAGAGAAGAAGTACAAGGTTAGGCAGCAGCTTATAGATGAAATTAAAGATGCTCTAGCTATCCTTGAGAATGGAACCACTTACGAAGTGTCTGAGACAGCCCTAGAAGCCTCTGTAATAGCCATGAAAGGGATTGTGGATGGATTTGCACATGATGCTGTAGTGTTTATGCACCACAAGGATTCGAGAGACTTAGCAGGAGCACCTATCTTCTATGGTACTTGCCAACAAACAGCAGAGAACCCTTATAAGTTCTTAACTCTGTTTCGTAGGGCTGCTATGGAATTGGAGAGTAACTATGTGTACCCGCAGGAGGAGTTTTATGAATGATGCCTCTGACGAACCAACTCTAACAGGCGAACACCAGTCACCACAACAAAAGCAAGCCACATTTCTAACCTACCGTAGCCTGTCTGAATGGGTTATATGGGCACAACCTCTTGCAATGACAATGCAACGAGGAAGAATGCCTGGAGTTACAGAGGAGGTTATGGTGGTGGATTATATTTCGAGGAATGACTAATGTGTTGGTGCAACCCTAATATCAGGACTCCACAATGCAGAAGTATAAATTGCATGCCACCCACCATAGAGGCTGCTATACGTTCATGGGAATCCCCACAAACCGATATGTTTCCTAAAGAGACAGCTATAGAGTTATTGAAGGGGGCTGGTATTCTCAATAAAGATGGAAAAATCACAGAGCCTTACCGTTAAGGTACAACATTAAGCACATTATCCCCTATCTGGGCACTTAACGTACCCTTTTGGGGGTTTTATAATATGAGGTGAGACATGAAACGAAAAAGAGAACAAAACAGATATTTTGCATTACGCAGTGGTTTCATACTTCGCAAGGTATACGGCCACCCTTGGTATGAATTAGTCGCCACCAAGAAGTTTGGAAGATTAAAAACTAAAACACAACATAAGCGAGCTAGGTCTTTAGTGCCAAGTGTATGGAGATGATAAAATGAACAGACTACAATTTCTATTAACAAAGTTAGCTGAAGAAGCGAGCGAGATAGCCCAGATAGCTCTCAAGACACAACAGTTCGGGTTAGATGAATTATGTCCAGGCTTATCTGAAACAAATGCTGAAAGAACCCACAAAGAACTAGATGACTTGGCAGCTATCGTTGAATTATTGAACGAAGAGTACAAGTTCGGGTACATCCGCAGCGGGTGGAATATAGCCGAGAAGAAAGCTAAGATTGAAAAATATTATGCTTACTCTAAGCAACTAGGTATGGTGGAATGAGACAAGAACTAATAGACACAATTAAACAAGCTGTAAAGCTATCCAAGACAGATATTCCGTTAGCCAGATTACTGGCTTTCATTGAAGTGGAGAGTGGTGGCAGGGGATTTGCAGAGTATATAAACAAGGATGGGACTAAGACTACTAAACTGATCATTCAGTTCGAGGCGGGTACATTCTCCAAAGCTACAGGCATAGCTCGCTCCAAAGACAATAACTGGGCCTGGGATGAGAATGTGGTGGATGTACAATCTAAAGAGTGGGAAGCCTTTAACGAGGCATTCACCAAAGTGGATAAGGTTAAAGCCATGGAAAGTACATCATGGGGATTACCTCAGATTATGGGCTTCAACTATAAGCAAGCAGGGTATAACTCTGTTGGTGAGATGCTAGATGACTATAAGAGGGGTGAACTTCAGCAGGTTGTTAGCCTGATTAAGTTTATACAGAATAGCTCAAAGCTGTATAAGGCTGTATTGGCTGGAGACTATGAGGCAATCGCTTCTACCTACAACGGTTCGGGGCACAGGGCATTAGCCTTGAAAAATGGTTGGAAGCCTTACCCAGATAAACTTAAAGAAGCCGAAGAGAAGTATAAGAGTGTGAAATAAAGAAAGGGGCTTACGCCCCTATTCTGTTAGTTCAATATACTGGAGCACAAGGCTCTCTGATACATATAG
>RXKB01000008.1 GCA_003963225.1 Candidatus Babelota bacterium | reverse complement strand
TTTTTTTTATCCATTTTCATAAGTTTTTCAATAGGATCAGCAATGCCTTTTTGTATAATAGCAATAGAGCTTTGGTATTCTTCGATCATTTTTTCAACCTGTGCTTTGGTAGTAACTGCTTGCCATTCTTTATCTTTTTGGGTGAATAGTAGTTCGTCATCACTGCAAATAATGGTTTCTGCTTCTTTTTTAAAAGCTTCTGCCTGTTTTTTAATAGTTGCAGATGCTTCTTCTGTTTTTGATGCAAGCCATCCACTAAAAGTATTGAAAGATAGTTTTTCTTGTTTTTTGGGCGGAGCTTCTTGTTGGCAAGCAAGATTTGCATTAATATCAAGCCATAGCACCAAGTAATTAATACGTTTTTCTAAAGTGTCTTTTACAAATGGCACAATGCCATTAATTTGTTTAAGCAATAATGTTGTGTATTCATTCATCAAAAAGGTAAATTGGGACAATACTATTTTTGTATCCTCAGGAGAAAGCTTTTTGTATAAATCATATACCGATTCAATATTTTTAATTAGCTCTGTGTTGATAATATAAGTTGGTTTGGACCCAGTAAAGCTCATTTGTTTTGCACTAAGTTGATTGACTGTGTTAATCAAGTTTGCTAATTGTGTGTTGACTAATAAATAAGGTGCGTCATTAATTTTTTCTGTTGCTTTTTTAACTTCAGGGCCTTTTTTTTCTATAGCTTTTTCAGGTATTTTAATAGTAGTAATAGGTTGGCTTGGAATAGCTACTGGTGCTATGCCGCTAACCTTTTCTACACTTGTTAGCTTTTGATTAAGTGTAGAAGCTGGTTGAGATAAAAAGGGGTTTTTAATGTCTTGTAAAAGTGGATTTTGTTGAGAATTAATTGTTCCAAAAGGATTTGTGCCAGTAGTTTGGATTGATGATGGTTTAGTTGAAACGGGGTTGATAACGGGTGGTTCAATGGCTGTAGAAGGCTTCTGCTTTACGGTTATTGGCTTTTCTTCTTTTTGTGCTGGATTTTCGATTAATGACATGCACGTATTTTTAACTTTTTGCCATTGGTCAGCAGTTTCTTGTTTAAAAGTTTCGGCTGCTTGTTTGACCGATTCACAAAGTTCTTGCACGACAGGGTTGTTTTTTATTGCTCCTTTTTTTTCTGATTGTTCAATTTCTGTTACCATAGCTTTTGTTTGTGTTTCAACAAGGTCTTTTTCTGTGAATTTGGTAGCTAAGATTGAACATGCTTGTTGTATTTCAATAGCTTTGTTTATTACAGCTTCTTTTGCTGATTTTAAATCAATAGTTGGCAGTTGCGCGCAAAGCTCTTTTCCTTTTTGTTGAATAACAGTTGAGCTGGTTGTTGCTGCTTGTTTAATTGCCTCTGCTGTTTGGTCTAATTTTTCAATAACTTTTTCTTTAATAGTAGGTTCGTTGGTAGCTGGCAGAGGTTGTGGATTTAATGGAGGAGTATTGTTTTGCGGATCGACCCCTTTTGGAATGGTTTTATTTGGTCCTGTATCACTTTTAAATATATTTTTTAATCGATCAATGTAAGAAGAAAGTGTTGAAGCAACATCAGGGGCTAGATTTTTTAGTTTGTCATACAAGGCTACAATATCATCAACAGCTCCAGGTTTTGTTGGATCTTGTGCTTTTTCTTTTATGGCAGCAATAACATTGTCTGTTTCAATTTTATGTGTTGGTGTTTCGCTGAAAATGCAAATCATATGGAATAATAAAGATACAATACATATGATTTTTAGCATGCAGGCCTAACTTTTAAATTGTATTTACTAATAGCATAATAAAAACCAAAAAAGAAAGGCAATAATTAATTATTGCCTTTCTTTTTTGGTTAGAATATTTTTGTTTACTCTAATTGACTAGGGGTAGATTTTTGTATCATATCAAAAGTATCTTTGAGATTTTTTAAATCTTTTAAAGAAGGAATATTGTTATCAAATGCTATTGTTACCTTTTCAAGGTCCAATGCATTTTTGTGTGCATTATAAAATGTAACAAATGCTTCTTTAAGCTTGTTGGCATTTGCAAGTATTGTGTTGTTGTAAAAATCTTTGTTTGTATCAGTGTCTTTTGCCTTGTCGCCAACAGCTAGCTTTGTAGCATACAAAAGTGCTTCTACCGTAATTCTTGCATAGGTGCTTGCAAAGTCTTGTAAAGTTTTTTTGTTAGCTTCGGTATTGAGGAATCTTGCATCAGTTTTTACGTATGCTGTAATTGATTCATCAGCATCAAGAATAAGTACCATATCTTTTAATGAAGCTACTTCATCTTTATTTTTACTTATATATGCAAAACTACCGCCAACTTTCTCATCTAACTCTTTGTTAACATCGTCTTTAATTTCTTTTAAAAATGGTACAAAGAATTTTTTTTCAGCATATACCCATGGTGAATCAGGCGTAAGTGTTCTGCTTTCTGCAGATTCTTTTGCAATTTTTGCAATTGCGCCGTGCATTTCTTTTGTGCGATCTGTTTTTAGTGTAGTAATTTGTTCTTGAATATATTCACCAACTGTTTTTGATTCATACCATTTACTGGTTTGGTCAATAAGTTTGTTCTTGCTACCATCTGTAGCATTTGCTAGTTTTTCTGCTACTTCAAAAATCTGTTTGTTAAGCTTAGAAAAAACTAAACCTTCAGATGGATGTTTTCCTAAAAAAATACCTTTAGTCTCAAAACCTAATTTTGGATATTGCGCATTAATAGCATCATCATAGGTGGCAAGCTCTTTCATATAACGGTTAAGTGCTGAAGAAAGCAGATCAACTTCTGATTTATAACCAATATCAGAAGTTGTTAATGTTTTTAATTTATCAATAGCTTTTGATATTGGATTTTGCAATTCGCTTATACCAATAAACTCTTTTTTAGAATCACCCAAGGTTATAGATTTTTCTGTTCCCACTTTGCCTTCTAAAACCCAATTATTAATAATTTTAAACTGCTTTTCTTGTTCTGGAATTTTGCTGTCGGCTAAGGCCTTGTCCAGTTTTTGAATTTCTTTTATGGCATTGGATATTTCATCTTTTAATTTGTGTATTGATTCAATGCCAAGGTTATATCCATCTTTTGTAAATCTTATTCTATCTGCAGATTGCTTTTTTGTCGCATTATTTAACTCGTCAATTATCTTATATTTTTTTTCTAGTTCGGCTTCGTACTGTTTTATTTTATTATATGCCTGTGGCGTTATGCTGTACGTGGCATGGCTTATACATATAAGGCCTAGCGCTGTTATTAATTTTTGTTTGATATACATTGTTATATCCCTTTCTTGTAGAAAGAACTACGTTACACATTATTTTCTACTTATAATGCTAACAGAAATTGTTTTTTAAATGCAACAATTTAAAAGCCCCCGGCATAAATCCGAGGGCTTTTAGTTGAATAGATCTAACTTGCTACACTATATAGAGATGGTAAATTTGCTCCACAATGTCCAGCGGTCAACCACAGAGTTGTTGCTGTTTGAAAAGGTATAGCTACCACCAACATGAAGACCCATTGGGTATTCGCGTTCATCCCAATTATAACCAAGATTTGCATAAATAGTATGAGCAATATTGCAAGGGGTAGAAGCTGAAGCAAGATCAATATCGTCTGTAGTAATAACGCTTTGGTTATAATCATCTAGCGCAACTGGCACATTACCGTCAATAGTAGTTATGGTTAATTGTTCTATTTGAGAAGTACCACTAATATCGCGTAATGGGTTGGTTTGGCCTTGACCACTAACATGTTTTAGGGCTGCTGTTGTTGGGAATGAGCAGTCAAATTCTACATGTTCTGCTCTGCGAGCAAAAAAGTTATACCCACCTTCAAGTGCTAGCCCTTTTGATTGATATATTACTGCAGAGTTCATATTGTGTGAAAAGCCGGGAGTAACTTTAACTTCACGTGTCATAATATTAATACCAGGGGTAAAGCTATTTGCATTGCCTGCAGTAGCTGCAGCAGCTGCATCGTCAGCTGATGCATACATTGAAAGATAACGGCTCCATGGGCGATTTTTTAAATCAAATGAGCGCACATGGTCTTTTTTAAATAAATATTGTGAATGGGATGCATGTTCTATACGCAAACAACGTTCTTTGCTTTCATTACACCAAACTTGGGTGCCAAAGTTGCTGCCAAAGCTTAAGCCAACGTGTTTGCCACTTCCTACAACCGCTTCAAAAAGATATTCGCCTTTTGGAGCATTGCCTGTTGGTACAATAAGACCAATGTAAGATTCTAAATGGCAAGGTTCATTTTGTAACCATTCGTAGCCTACTTTTATTTCCATGTCTGCTACGCCTGTGCGTTTCATGTCATCTGCGCAGTCACTTATTTTTCCATATAAAAAGCCTTTTTGGTTAAATGCATCAATCATATTGCCAACTGGGCCATCACCTACGCCTGTAGTAACAGTTGCAGGGGTATTGTCGTTGTCTGTGTTTACAATTACTTCTTCTAAATTAAGTTCGTTTTTGACATGGGTAATAGGTAAGGTAACGTCAAGCCATATTCCTCTACCTTTTTCTTCATTTTGCCATAAGCTTTGTCTGTAATGGATACCAAAGCCAACAATCGTTTGTTTAGGTTGAATAGATATGCGTGATTTAAAGCCTGGAGGATTTTGTCCGCCTACGGTAATAATGTTAAAATTGCCAACTAAAAGATCGTTAGAAGATTCAACCTGGTTTGTTGAATTTTTAAAAGATTTAAAATCTTCTGATGCAATTAATGAAGTTTTACCAAATGGAAAGAAGTAACGGGCTAAATTATCATGATGAGTAGAGCGGCTACCAAACAACACAAACTGCATTGCGCCATGCCAACCGTCTTGACGAGCCAAGCTGCGATCGCCTCTAAATCCTGATACTAATTCAGGAGATGAGGAATGAAAGTGTGGTTGAATTGCAAGGTATGATCGCCCAGAAACATCAGTATCTGAACTTTCATTGGTAACTGCGCCTATTGGTAATGCCATTCCAATAAGTAAAAGACACGGTATATATTGCTTCATTTTCAAATCCCTCCTCCTTAATCTTAAGGGTAAGTGTGTAACAATTTTAATTCCTACTGTTAGTCATTACCATGATTTTAAAGAGTTCGTCAACTGTTTTGTAAAAATGCTTTGTATACATGTACAAAAAACAAAAGGCTGTTAGTCTAAAAAACACAATATATATTTTACAAAAGGATAAAACATATGATTAATCGTCCTCGCGGGACTCAAGATTTTATAAACATGGAGTTGTTTGATTATGTAGTGCATACCATGCATCTGTTTTTACAGCGGTCTGGGTTTAGGCATATACAAACGCCAATCATAGAATCGGTTGATCTTTTTAAACGCTCGTTAGGTTTGCATACTGATGTTGTTGGCAAAGAAATGTTTATTATTCAGTCTCATGGGACTGATGCTGAACAAGTACCATTGTGTTTACGCCCAGAAATGACAGCTTCAGTAGTTAGAGCATTTATAGAAAATGGGATTGACTTGTTACCTTGGCGTGTATTTAGCGTGGGGCCAGTCTTTAGACATGAACGACCGCAAAAAGGGCGTTATCGTCAATTTCACCAAGCAACTATAGAGCTTATTGGTGGCAAATCTATTGGGTATGATGCACAGTTAATTCATCTGCTTAATTATATATTTGGTACGGTATTGGGTTTGTCTTGTTATGAGCTACAACTTAATTTTTTAGGTTGTTTGGAAGATAGAGCCTTGTATAAAAAAAGGTTGCAAGATTTTTTACAAGAACATCAACAAGTAATATGCCAAACGTGTGTGTTGCGTAAAGATGCAAATACGTTGCGTGTTTTTGATTGTAAATCTAGTACTTGTCAAGAACTTTATAAAAAAGCGCCTATCCTTACTGATAATTTATGTGACCCTTGCGCGTTAGAATGGGTTTTTTTGCAAGATTATTTGCATATGTTACAAGTCGGCTTTACCAAAGTGCCCACACTTGTCAGAGGGCTTGATTATTATAATAAAACTGCTTTTGAATTTGTTTCTGCCAATCTTGGCGCCCAATCTGCTTTTTGTGGGGGGGGTAGGTATGATAGCTTAATTGAACAATTAAGCCCAAAGCACAGTCAGCCTGCTGTTGGCGCTGGCATTGGTATTGAACGTGTTTTATTATTGCTCGATGTAGAAAAAAATAAGGCATATAGCTCTTTACAAAAACCATTAATAGTCTGCATTCCGTTAAAAGCTTGTTATATACCTAACATATTGTTAGTAAATCAAAAGCTGATTGCTTGCAATGTGCAAGTTGAACTTTTATTAGACAGCTCCTTAAAAAATGGCATGAAAAAGGCTGCAAAAATGATGGCAACTCATGTGGTGTTGCTAGGGCAAGAAGAAGCAGAAAAAAATATGGTTATGTTAAAAGATATGGTAACAGGCTTGCAGAAGCATATTAATCTTGATGTGTTGATTGAGCAATTTTCCAGATAAAAATAAAAAGGCCACTCCATTTAAATGGAGTGGCCTTTTTATGTAATTGTTTAATTTGATATTAAATTTATAATACTAAATTAAAAACCTGCAGCAATTATTTCCTGATAACCCTTGATGCGTTCAATGTCTTGTTGTGATTTAGTTTTTACTTCTGCAGGAGCTTGTTTAGCTTCAGTTTTTACTTCTTCTTTTTTACCAAACAAGTTGCTTACAAAAGTTGGCATACCAAACCAAGCTGGTTTAACTAGCCAGGTAGGTTTAGCAGGTAATTTGCTGTATATCCATGATCCAAATTCTTGACCTTTTGCATAAGCTGATGATCCATATGCTTTTGTTTTATCTATAGCTTTTGAACCAGCTTTTTTTGTATATGCAAGACCTTTACCTTCAAAACCGTAACGATCAACTGCGTAAACTGTAGCAGCAGTTGCAGCAATAGCCGCTGTTGCTTTTACAATTGTGCTTCTGTTTTTTACAATAGGATCAATTATGTTTCTTTTAACGCGTTCCGTATTTCTTAAAACAAAACCAGCTTCTTTGTTTGCCAAAGCTATTATAGCGTTGCGGTAGTTTGATTTATTTGTTGCAGTATTCATAGCGGCAATTAGGTTTGAAAGCTCTTTTAATCCTATCTCTTTAGCTTGATCAACGGTCATTGTTTCTTGTTCACGAACAACTGCGTAAACCTTTTTAAGATTTTCGTTGTTAACAGCTGAAAGACCAGCGGTTATTAATAGCAATCCAGCTATTATGTTTAATTGATTACTCTTCATAAGAGTACCTCCATTTTTGTATGGTTATTAATAAAATTCTACTGTTTATTAAAGGGCGAACCTTTAAATATATATAAAATAGAAATTAAACTATTTATATACTTTAAATTATAATTCAATTTGAAGATTAGTCAAAAAAGTGGACTGTTTTCTCTAAGAATTGCCTTTTTTACTATTTAAATATTCTAATTGAAATATATTTAAATTAGGGCCTATTTTTGTTTTTTAAAATAAGCTTTTTGTATAGAAAATACATGTCTATTATGTATGTTTGTACCTATACTCAACAGCGCAATAAAAACTTATTATTTTACTATAATATTATTTTACACTTATTTTTCAATTTGTCAATTAAATATTCATGAAAAATGCGATTTTAAGACAAGAACTGGGCTTTTCAGGGCAAGAATGTGAACTGGAGCGGTCTTTTTAAAAATAGACGTAAAAAAGGCTTTTGGGATCTATACAAAGAGATTTATAAGGAAGTATACCTTGTTATCGGATAAAATTTGCTAAAATCCAGTGGCTTGGTACACTAAAAACGTTTATCTATGCATATATAAAGGTATATATGTAATATTGTTTAACCCCAAAACCTTATCCAGTCAATCAATTGGATAATTATAGCATTATATGCTAAAAGGATTATTATACATGTCAAAAGAGATGGTTCGTCCTCAAGATTTTTGTGCAATAAAAAACAAGGCATTTTTTGAAGAGCTTGACTTGACGCTAAGCTCAGAACAAGAAGCTGAGTTAATAGCTCTTTATTCTGATGCGTTTACTTCTTTTCAAACAGGAAAGCTGGTAGCTGGTACCATCATTTCAGTTGATTCTGATGGTGTGCTTGTTGATATTGGTTATAAATCACGCGGCATGATTCCTAAGTTTGAATTTAGTGAATTTGAACTTAAGGAATTTAAGATAGGACAGCAGCTTGAAGTGATTCTGGATAGCTTGGAAGGTCCTGAAGGAACCGTTCTTTTGTCTTATGAAAAAGCAAAAGCAATGCGTTCTTGGAATACAATTATAGAGCTATTTCAAGACAATAAACCTGTTGAAGGCGTAGTCATTAATAAAGTTAAAGGTGGATTATCTGTTGATGTTGGAGTACCGGCATTTTTACCAGGGTCTCAAATTGACTTGCAACGTATTACTGACTTTGATCAGTTTGTAGGACAAAAAATTACTGCTTCTATTTTAAAAATTAATAGAAAACGTGGCAATATTATTATTTCCCGTCGTAAATACTTAAATGATCAACGGTCTGAAGTACGGAAACAGATTTTAGACATGTTAAAACAAGGCCAAATTATTCAAGGTGTCGTCAAAAATATAACCAATTATGGTGTATTTGTTGATATTGGTGGTGTTGACGGATTACTTCATATTACTGATATGACTTGGGGTCGTATTGCTCATCCAACTGAGTTGGTCAAAATTGGTGATGTTATTTCAGTAAAAGTCCTTTCATTTGACGAAACAAATCAGAAAATATCTTTAGGGCTTAAGCAGTTGGCTTCTAATCCATGGGAGCAGATTGCGCATTCTCTTAAAATTGGCGAAAAAGTTAAAGGTCGTATTTCAAGTATTACAGATTATGGTCTTTTTGTTGAAGTTGCCAAAGATATAGAAGGATTAGTACATATTTCTGAGATATCATGGACTGACCGAATTGCCGATTTGAAAGATCGTTATCATATTGGTGATGATATTGAGGCGCTGGTGGTTTCCCTTGATATAGAAAATCGCAGAATGTCATTAAGTATCAAACGCTTAGAAAAGAATCCATGGAAAGTTGTTGGTGAACAGTGTACTGTTGGTCAAAGAATTAAAGGCAAAATAACGAATATCACTGACTTTGGTATTTTTGTAGAAATATTACCAGGTATTGATGGGCTGGTTCATATATCAGATCTTTCTTGGACAGAGCATGTACAACATCCAAGTGATCGTTATGCTATTGGACAAGAAGTAGAAGCTTCTATATTAGCTATTGATATTGATAATAAAAAGGTTTCATTGGGTATTAAACAGTTAATTGAAGATCCATGGTCAATGGTTGAGCAGCAATATGCTATTGGTACTATAGTAGAGGGTAAAGTATCTAAGATTGCTAACTTTGGTGCATTTATTCGTTTGCCAACCGGTATTGAAGGGCTTATTCATAATACTACCCTTGTGCAAGATGAGGGTAAAAAAGCAGAACAGTTTTTTAAAATAGGTGACTCAAGACAGTTTCGTATTATAAATATCAACAAAGAAGAACATAAACTTGGCCTAAGTACTAATTTAGAAGGGCGTCCTGCACAAAATGTTGTAGAAAACCGTAAAGAAGATGTGGCTCTACGTGAAGAAAAAGCATCTCGTCAGCATCAACGACGTGAAAAAGATCAACGACAAACGTCTAAGCATGATGAAATGCACGTTCTTAATACGCAGCAACCTTCAAAAATAAAAACCGCGTTTCAAATTGCTCTTGAATCTGCAATGGCAGAGCGTAAAGATAATAACAATTCAGAAGGAAAATAAAAATGATTGAATATACTTTTGCTATGATTAAGCCAGATGCTGTAGGTGGTAAAAAAAGCGGTAATATTGTAGCTATGATAGAAAATAGCGGATTTGAAATTTTACGTATGCATAAGATTCATCTTACAGAAGAAGCAGCCGAAGAATTTTATGCAGAGCATAAAGACAAGCCATTTTTTAGAGAAATGGTTAACTTTATTTGTTCTGGACCAGTAATTATTCTTGCATTAGCTAAAGAAAATGCTGTTCAAGCGTGGCGTGATTTAATTGGTGCAACCGATCCTAAAAAAGCAGCAGCAGGAACGGTAAGAGCATTATTTGGTACTAATGTTGGCGAAAATGCTGTTCATGGTTCTGATTCAGTGGCTTCTGCAGAGCGTGAGCTAAGCATGTTTTTTATCGATGAAGAAGAATTCGATGAGGAAAATGATAACGCTTCTGATGATGAAGAGCTGGCTTTTTGTGATGAAGAAGAATGTGAAGACGATGAAACCTGTTGTCGTAATTAGATTGTAATATAAAAGAAGGAAGGGCACTGGTATTAAAGGTGCGCTTCCTTCTTATGATTGCTATTGAAAAGGAATTTGATGAAAGTACATTCTTCTGAGCAAACAATAAAATGGTTTTTAAGTACATTATCAATGGTATTAGGTTTTACAATTATCATTTTTGCCATTGGACAGTTAATTGTGCGATTACTGTTTGCCGCTTTAGGTATATGGTTTATTGCTTATGGATTTCAATTAAAAACAGGTAATTCGATGAAAAAAGTTATATATACTGCTTTTTTTGGACGGCGTTGGTTTTAATAGTTTCTACTTTTGGCCAAAAAATATATTTTTTAAAAAGGGTCCAAGTGTAAAAAGACCCAACGAAATAAGAAATATAAAGACAAAAAATTTATTTTTATTTAACCTAGCTGTAATTGTTTTTTCTGTTTCCTTACTGTTGTCTATTTTAATGTCACATTGTTGTTTTAATTTAAATATAAAACTGTCGTCTATTTTAATGATAAATTGTTGTTTTAATTTAAATATAAATTCTTCATATCCATTATTTTTATATTGACTAAAAATATGTGACAACATCCATATTTCTTTTAGGTTCTTATATTGCTCTTTTTCAAAGACATCTTTTTTTATATCGCGCCATATTTTTGATTGTATGTATATTGCAATTTGGTATAAAGGTAAAATATTTTCTCTGTCTACAATGTTATCGTTTTTCGCGTCTTTATCTAGAATAATTAACCCTTCATTGATTAAAGCTATTGGATTTGCGTTATTTTTTTTGTATATAGTATCTAAATCATCAATTATTACTTGCATAACTTTAAGCATAGAAAATATTTTGTTTGACAAACTATTTTCAAAACTTTTATTTTTGAAAATAGTTTCTTTAAATAACCAGTTTAACGTGTTTAATGTTGCATTTGAAATCTCTTGTATGGCAAGGCTTTTTTGTATATAAGCCAAGAAAAAAATTTTGATTAATGTGTGCTTAAAAAGATTTTTTTTGTGGTTAAGTTGTTTTCGTAATTTTTTTAATGCACCTGTACCTTTTGCATTCTTTGATGATAGTTCCTTATTTTCGGTGATAATTCGCTTGAAAAAAATTTTTAAAATTTTAATTTCGTAAATACAAAGTTTAATAATTGTTAATACTTGTTTCAAATTTTCATTTTTTTGTAATAAGGATATTGTTTGAGATAGAGAGTTTATTTTATTCTCTACAATAAGCCAGATCCAAGAGTCTGCCTTTAGGTTTTTCAGGTGCTGCATTTTAGGAAGTATAGCGTTTAAAGATAGCTGTTCGAGTGGCTTAGGAACCAGTATGGATATTTTTCTTTTTTTTATAAATAAGAAAGATGAAAATACTGTATGATATACATAATTTTGATCATCGCCTGTATTTTTGGTTGTAAATAAAAAATTAAATAAATACTTAAGCAATATATGAGACTCTTTTACTAGTATTAATTCGCAACAGCTTAATAGTTCCCAATGTTTTTTTGGGTCGTTTTCTTCTTTCATGCAGTCAATTAGTTCTTGTATTTGTGTAAAAAACCATTTGCGGAAACTTCCAGAGCCATGTACTGCTTCACATTCGTATGAGCTTTCTACAAAGCCTAAATGTGTAGAGAGCAAATGGTAAATGTAGCCTTTTTGATTAAAATTTATAACTGTTCGAAACCTTGTGATCAAGCAATCAAAAGCTTTTTCATCAACATATTTTGGTATTATTTTATAGTCCATAAAAAATGTTATATCATATTCATTCTGTCCAGTAATTGTTATTACTGCAAGGCGCTTTTTTGGTTCATTAATGTATTTAAACATACATTTATTATCGCGTTTAGTTTCTCTTTGGTTGACTATGCCTTCCAATTGTGGCTTGTATTCGCAATCATAATCAAAAACAGTACGGTCAAAACATACATATGGTGTTGGTTTATATGAATCTGTTACTATATAAAAATAATGTGATAATACATTTACGTTGAAAAACAACATTAATGTTTCTACCGGCGTTGTTGGAGTTATTTTCCAAGCGTCAACTAATTTGTCATCTAATTTTACCGTTTTACGTTGTAACCAAGGAAGATCTTCAAAGGAATATAATAAAATTTTTTCTATTACAGGGGTATCTAAAGATGCAAAAAAGCCCGTGTTTGCTTTGTAGGATCTGATATTTTTAGAATCTACATCTTTTTGCTCGATTAGATTTAAATTTTTTTCTGCCGCAAATATAGGTAGGCTCGCAAATAATAAGCTAATTAAAGATTTTTTCATAGATGTATTTTGTTTTTTTCTTAATAGTCTTTCATTAAAACTAAAATTTTACAAATTATTTAATAGTTTTTTTGAGAATGACTTAGTAAAAGAAACATAAGTGTTCTATGAATGACAATATAAGTAAAGATCTGGCATAATTATTTTTTTTGCTATACTTAAAACTAATAGTATGTTGGTACATAAAGGTTTGTATGATATTTAACGATTTTTTTATACAGTTTGGTTATCCTCAGGCTTGGCAGATGATTATCCCTGCTGTTTTGATTGCATTCATCATAAGAAAATTATGGCATAAGCCAATTATATATAAATATTCATTAGGTCACGTGTTGCACGCAAAAAGTCAGTATAAAAAACCCTTACCGTTGGTATTATTTGATTTTTTACGGTTGGCTGTTGTAACACTTTTGGCACTTTTGCTTTTTGAGCCCAAAATTATTGATAAACGCTCTCAGTTACCTTTAGATGGTATTGACATTGTATTGGTATTAGATGTTTCTGGTAGCATGCAATTTATGGATTACGATGATCAAAAAAAATCTCGTATCGAGGTTGCAAAAGAAGAAGCTATTCGGTTTATTTCTGCTCGTAATAATGATGCAGTAGGGTTAGTTATTTTTGGCAATGATGCGGTATCCCGATGTCCCATTACTATTGATAAGCGTATTTTAAAAAAAATGATTAATGATTTGTATATCGGTGTAGTGGATTCTGAAGGCACAGTGCTTGCGCGTGCTATTATTACAGCTGCAAATAGATTAAAAGATGCGCCATCAACTAATAAAGTAATGATTGTGTTAACCGATGGTGAGCCGAGTGTCCAGGATCTTGACATAAATATTGCAATTAAAGTTGCTAAAGATATAGGAATAAAAATCTATACTGTTGGTATAGGTTCAGAAAAAGAAGAGTTTTTTATGCATCCTTTTTATGGAGTTGTCCAAAAGCCCAAGGTAAATGCTTCATTACTTGGTCACATTGCACATGAAACCGGTGGGCAATTTTTCATGGCTCGCAATGCCACCGATATGAGAAAAGTATATGACACTATAGATAAGTTGGAAACGACCGCCCATCAAGTTCCTGTATTTGGCATCTATTATGATTTACTTTTACCTTTGGGCGGGGTAGCGTTTGGTATGGTTTTTTTATATGGTATTTTTTCTACGTTAATATGGTTTGTATTATGATAGATATTTTTCAAAAAACAGTTTTTTTTGCCAATAGTGGTTATGCCTGGTTGTTTATATTGGTCATTATCATAACAGCCCTGTTTTGGTATAAAGGTATTAAAACAAGTAGGGCTGTACAGATACTGGCTCCTTATAATAAAAAATTGCAACTACTTATGCATTTTTCTTATAAAAAAATGATAAGTAAAATTTTGTTGCTAATTATGGCAACTTGTGTTTTATATGTTGCATTGCTTAGACCGCAATGGGGTGTGAAAAAAGAGCAGATTAAACAACAAGGTAGAGATTTGTTTATTGCACTGGATATATCAAGAAGTATGCTTGCACAAGATTGTAATGGCTCAAGAATTGCTTTTGCAAAGAAAAAAATTAAAGAATTAGTGAATAAACTTGGTTCTGAGCGTGTTGGGTTGGTGCTTTTTTCTGGATCAGCATTTGTGCAATGTCCATTAACTACAGATCTTAGTGCTTTCTTTTTGTTTTTAGATAGTGTTGATGTAGAGACTATTGCTTCTGGTGCCACAGCAATGGAAAAAGCAATTACCGTGGTGCTTGATGTATATCGGACTATGCCAACAAAAAAGAATAAACTGTTAGTACTTTTTACCGATGGCGAAGACTTTTCTTCTCACTTGGCAGAAGTACAAAAGCAAGCGCATGAGGAAGGGCTATCTATTTTTGCCTGCGGAATTGGAACATTGCAAGGAGCCCCCATTCCATTATTTAATGAGCAAGGGATTTTAGTCGGTCATCAAAAAGATAAACAAGGAAATATAGTTGTTTCAAAAATGCAAGAAGCTGAATTGAAAAAGCTTGTGCAAGTAGTTGGCGGCAAGTATATTCGTATGACGTACGATGATGAAGATATAAATTCTATTGTGCAAAATTTGTACTCATTTGAAAAAGAACAGTTTGATCATATGGATCAAGATAGACATATAGATAGATATGGTATATTTATAGCATTTGCTTTTTGCTTATTTTTATTGGAGTGGGCATTATGAATAACATGCAGATATTTTATATATTGAATCTATTTTTTTATGTTGCTATAAGCTATGCGTTTTTTGATTATGATAATGCTGTAGATTCTGCAAACAAAAGTCAATATGAAAAAGCATGGGATCTTATTAATAAAGCGTTGATTGAAGATCCAACGAATCCAAGAATGCTTTACGATGCAGGAATTATTGCATATAAAATGAATATATTTGAAAAAGCTGAGCAGTATTTTACACATGCAGCAAGCTCTTTGCATGCATCCAATGTGTTGCAAGAGCAGGCTTGGTATAATGCTGGTGGAGCTGCGTATAAAAAAAAGTCGTATGATGCAGCTATTTCTTATTATAAAAAAGCTTTAGAAATCAATGAGCATAATGAGTTTGCAAAACATAATATAGAAAAAATAAAAGAACTACAAAAACAACAAGAAGAAAATGAACAGAATAAGCAAGATAATAATGATAAACAAAAAAAGAACGAAGATTCTTCAAAACAAAACAAAGATAAAAATAGTAAACAAAAGCAAAATAACAAAGAAAATAATAATAACAAAAAAGACAAAGATGAAAATAGTAAGAAAAATGAACAAGCACAAAATCAAAAACATGATGCAAACAATACAAAAGACAATAATAAACAAGTAAACAATAGTGATAATAAATCTTCTGAGAATCCACAACAGCAAGATAAGCAGAATGAGAAAAAAAACCATAACCAAAAAGAAAATAAAGATCAAAAAAATGTTGAAAACCAACATCAAGAAGAAGATGAAAAAAATGCTAATGCTGATGATTTAAGTAATCAACAAAAGTCTAAAAAAAATGTAGATCATAATGATACAAACCATAATGACAACGATCAAAAAAAACAACATAATGAAGCAAAAAAGCATGAAAATGATCACAAAGAAAATGCAGCTGATAAAAAAGCACAAGATAATCAACAGGCAAAAGAAAATGAGTCAAAAAAAATAGAAGATATACACAAACAAAAAGATAGCACCTTTTCAGATATTCAAAAAGGATCAGCTGCAGGAACTACTACTGAGGTTTCAGGTGCAGGTAATACACAAGCAAAACAGTATGATGCCATTACAACACAGTTTTTAAAAGAACAAGAAGAAAAAGATAAAGAAGTTAATGCCCATATGATTAAATCATTAGTAGGATCACGGGGTGGAGGTGCCAATGAAACATACAATTGGTAAAGTAGTAATCTGTTTTTTGCAAATCTTTTTTTATACGATACATGCTACATCTGTGGTGATTGAGTTAGCAGATAATTATGGAAAAAAAATCGATCACGTATTTGTAGGTATTCCGTTTCAATTAAAGGTTATTGTTAAGGGGCATAATACTACTGGAGTTACTCCTTCTGTTAATTATCCAGAAGATTTTATATGTCAGCGATCTGGTATACAAATGCATTCTGTTAATGGTGCATCAACTACTATATATGCATATAGAGCAACAGCGTTAGTTGCTAAACAGTATACTCTTGGTCCTGCTACAATTACTGTTAATGGGGCTATTTTTTCATCAGATGCTTTACAATTTAATGCTTTAGCACCTACTCAAAATAATCAATCTCCACAACCTGTTGATAAACGCTCAGAGCAACCATTTATAGAGTGTGTATTTGAAAAGACTACTGTTTTTGTTGGTGAGGTAATAACTTGCAGATTACGTTTTTATTGTCCATCAAATATACAGCACATCGAATTAAAAAAAATTCAAGCACCACAGTTGCCCTATTGTTTATTTACTCAAAAAGGTAAATCAAAAGAGGGAATTGAGCTTATACAAAAAAAACCATTTAAATATATAGAGTGGGAATTTGATGTACAGTTTTTAAAAGAAGAGACTATAATAGTTCCACCATTTGTCAGTGAATATACGGTTGACAACGACGAAGATCATTTATTATTTGGTGGTTTTTCAATGTTTTTTCAACAAAGTAAAATACATCATGTACAAACAGATCCAGTTGAATTTAACGTAAAGTCTGTACCAATGTATAATGGAAAAGCTGTTACTATTGTTGGCCAGTTTAGTGATTTTGCATCTACAATTAATCCGACAGCTGTTAAAATTAATGATGCAGCTGTTTTTACTTTGCAATTAACAGGCTTGGGTAACTTTTCAATGATTAATCACATACCACTTCAGAATATTGATCCTTCCATTAAAGTTTATGAATCACAAAGTAAAATGGATTCGTCTGTGTACGATGTAGAAAAAACAAAATTATTCGAATATATTTTGCAAGCTAGTCAACCTGGTGAGTTTAAAATACCATCACAAGAATTAGTGTTTTTTGATCCAAAAAAAGAAAAACATATTTTTATCCAAACCAATGATCTTTCGCTTGTTGTTAAACCAGATAATCACAGTGTTTCTATCCATCAAAATAGTATAATACAGGAGTTACCAACAGGAAATCAAACAATGAACACTGTAGATCTAATAAACGTTCCAGTATTGGAAACTGTTATGGATGTTATTGAATATGAAGGCGATAGTCCTTGGCTACTTAATTTTGCGTATAAACAGGCCCGGTGTTGGTTTTTATTTTTGTTGATTATCCTATTTGCTTATTATATTATGACGATAACAAGCTTTTTTTTATATTCCCAGCTAAAATACAGATTTGCATATATTAATGCATTGATTCGATTGAAAAGGTTAGAAAAAAATAATGATAGAGAACGAATCATAAGTGTATTTAAAAATTATGTTTTAGCAAGATGTTGTAATACCTATGCGTATGATGACAAAGAATTTGCAAGTTTTGTTACAGATATAATAAAAGATAAAAAATTGATAGCTGATTGGACTCTGTTTTATGCAGATTTAATGGAAGCTGCTTATGGAACTTTGTCTGAAGTAGATGTGCAAGATATGTTGTGGCCGCGGTCGTATTATTGGTTGCGTCTTTTAAAAAAGAAAGGGCTTTAGTATGAGCACATGGCGCTTGGGAGCTTTCTTTTTTTGTGTTTTTGTTACAAAGTGTATATGTTCTACTCAATTTGACATTGCTGTAGAAAACCATAAAAATAATAATTTTTCAGATGCAGAGCAACTATATTGTGCATTGCCCATAAAAACAAGCAGTGTCATATTTAATATGGGGTTGTTGGCGTACCATCAACAGTCATATGCCAAGGCAATAGGATTGTGGCGACTTGCTTGTGTATATACAACAATAGGAAATAGTTTTACTATCATAAAACGTGCGCTTGAAGCAATTGATCAAGTCAAAAAAGAGCAACAAGTTCCTGTTGAATGGATAGGCCATCCAATGGACAGTACACAAATTACTTGGCATCTTCTTTTTTTATTGGTTTGGCATTTGCAAGTAATACCTTTATGGATTATCCAGTTGCTATTTATTTTATGTAGTACAATTATAGTGATCGCTTTATTGCAAACATTTAAAAAAAATATAAAAAGCGGCAAAATAATAGTTAGCATCGGGTTGGGAATCATAGTGTTATGTATTATGTTATATGATATTAAAGTAAGAACAGCATCATATGGCGTTGTTCAGCAAAAAGTAGCATTAAAAAAGGGACCTGATGAATTTTTTGAGGATGCTGAGCAAATAAGTGTATTGACTGAAGTTTTAATAAAAGAAAAGTATTCTTCTTGGTATAAAATTCAGTATCAAGAAGTTGTCGGATGGTTGCCAGAGGATACAATATATTGGGTCGATCATAAGCAAATCTGTGGGATGCCTCTTATAAACTGGAGCATTGATCATTAAAAAAAAAATCTGCTTTTTTATTTCTTGGCTCATTATTTTTATCTGCTGTGCGATACCATTAAGTGTGCTTATGTTTTTTTATGTGTATTATGGTATTAATCAAGAAATTGCTGAACTGCAAACTATTGTTGCAGCATATCGCTTGCGTATAAGTATCTTGGACAACATTATTAATACTCAACAAAATAGTATAGTGCATCATGATTTTGTTCAGCTTGACTCTAATTTTGAAGATGGAACAATGCTAAATGATTGTGATTCTGGTTCAACTTTTACTTTATTGAATAGAAATTTGGCATATTTAAAACGATGTACCCATAGATTTTTTAAGGCCCAAGCATTAGATACTTTGCTTGCGCATATTGATCATTCTCTTTGGGAGCGGTATTCCGGAGTTGATAATTCTTTTAAAAAAAATAGAGTTGTCAGGAGAATAAAAAAAGGCTCTCGCGTAAAGACAGTTGATCGCGTACTGCAAACACCTAATGAAAAAGCGCCTTTGCAGTGGCCTATACAAGTAGATAAATTTTGGCTTAGTTCATTATATGGACCTCGGCGTAAACGCGATGGCAGCTTTGGTTTTCATTATGGTATTGACATGGCAGCGATAAAAGGTACTCCTGTAATGGCCGCTGCCAGTGGTACAGTTGTACAAGCGCAATATGCCGGAGGATGGGGAAATTCAGTTGTTATTAAACATCTTAATCATCTAACTACACGATATGCTCATTTGCATGAAGTTTTGGTTCGACCTGGACAAAAAGTTTTTGCAGGAATGATTATTGGTAAAGTTGGTGAAACAGGATATATTCGTAAAAAAACTAATGATGGATCCCATTTACATTTTGAGCTTTACAAATATAATACACGCATTAATCCATTAACCCTTTTACCAAAAATGTTGTAGCATAAGGCTAAGATGATAATGACAATATTTTTGAATATGCTATATTGCTGTAATTAAGTAAAATATTAGATAAAAAAATAAAAAATTGCGGTTCTATGGAGATAATATTTTATAAACATAGAACTAATGAAAGGATATAGACAATATGTATCAACAAAAAAATCAAAAAACATTTATAGAGCACGTAGTCGAATTTGTGTTGCTACTTATGCTTGTGTTTTTTATTAGAACTTTTTTCTTTGGGCTTTATCAAGTACCAACACCATCTATGGAATCAACCATGTTGGTAGGTGAACGTTTTGCTGCAGATAAGTTGACTTATTGGTTTAGAAAGCCAAAAAAGGGAGAAATTATTGCATTTAATGATCCTGAATATATTTATTCAAAAAACAAATTTGTTCAGTTGTTTGAAAAATATGTGTGGGGACCTTCTAATTGGACTAAGCGTGTTATTGGCGTGCCTGGTGACGTTGTTGAGGGAAAACTTGAAGAAGGCAAACCAGTTATATATATTAACGGTGTTAAATTAGATGAGTCTTATGTTAATCAGTTGCCTATTATGCATTTGTGGACTGATGATCCAGAAGTTCTGCGTGAAACAATAGAAAAAGAGCTTGCAGCAATTATGCGTGGTGGCAGAATTGCCGGTGTTAATATCGAGCAGTTACTTATGCAAAAATGGGCTCAGCGTACAACTTTTAGAACGTATGATCCAGATAAGTCTTATCTTGACCAGCCTTTTTATCGTATAGATGAAAAACGAGTTATAAAAGCTCAAGATGGCTCACCAGATCTTTTATGGCCAGCAACTCCTATCAGTCAGTATAATGATGCTGTGCGTAAACAAACAAAACGTTATTGGAACAAAACAGATGTGTTTTATGTAGAACTTGGTATGGATGAATATTGGTGCATGGGAGATAATCGTTTGGGCAGTAAAGATAGTAGATTTTTGGGGCCCATAAAAGTTGACCAAATTCATGGTCGCATTTTATTTAGAATATGGTCTGTTGATAGTGATGAATCATGGGCAATTATAGATATACTAAAACATCCTATTGATTTTTGGACTCGCGTTCGCTGGAGCCGTTTTTTACAATTAGTTTATTAATAAGTATTTTTAAATAACTAGTACAAGAGAGAAAGTAATACATATTGCTTTCTCTCTTTTGCTTTTAATCTAATAAAAAAGCAAAAGTAAAAAGCTAACTTTTAAACAATTGGCATGATTTTTTGAGTTATTATTTTCAATTCACTTCTATATTAGCTATATTAACTGTACTTGTTATAAAAAAAGAAAATATTTAAAAAATAATCTTTATACTTTGTGCAAGGGATTAGCTAATGAAAAAAGTAATAGTTTTTATCCAACTGTTGTGTGTGTTGTCTGTGTGTTCAATGGAGCAAGATTCAAAAATCATTATTAATAAATTGGGGCAAAAAATTTTTGATAATGAGCTCAGGAAGATCAAAGGTAATGTGATTAACGATGATATTGAAAGCTTTACATTGAATAATATGTATGGTTACTATAATTACCACTCAAAAGCATTCACTGAATCAAACGCTATTGATCAAAAAAAAACATTACTTTTAAAATTGACATATTATTTTAAAAATTTCGAACGAATAAAGCTGTTTAATAAGGACCCTTCTTTGATCAATCTTTTATGCTTGAACGATACAAAAGAAGTTAAAATCCAATTTTTCAATGATCTATGTAAACATACCGATTATTATTATGTGTTAAACGATAAAGACAAATTTAATTATGATATTTATTTTCATGAATATGCTCAATTTTTTATGAATATAAATGATATACAACAAAGAACAGATTATATTAAAAAATATAAAAAACTTTTTTTAATTGGAAAAAATGATTTGCATGCTGTTGAATGGTTGAATGATAATGAATGGACAAGTTGGTTTATACAACCAGAAAAATTTTTAACAGATGTAGTCCTTCTCATTACAAACAATAATATAGAAATAAAAAAAATTTTTTTAACAATGTATCTTAATCATCTTATGCGAATTGCAACGTCGATTCAGGGATACTGTTATTTTGTTAATACCCTGACTAGTCAAGTTTTTGATAAAAATACATCGATTCAATCAATAATTAACAATAGTAATCAAGAGACGCCTTATAACATTGTCAATAATACATTACAAGATGATAATGACAAGATCTCTTTAGTGCTTTCTGCTAGCTCTGAGAAACAAGTATCAAATGCTATAGAAAATTTATTAGAAAATACAGATCAAAAAGAGCTGATAATAGCAATTTTATCTGGTATTAAGCCATTTGACATACAGAATAGCGTTGTTCAAAAGATAAGTAATTTGCTACCAAAAAAAGATTGCAAAAACCTAATTTCTAATCTTGATAAAAAAAATAAACAATTAATTATAGGAAATATATACACAGATATAATTATTAAAAGTTTATTCACCAACAAAGGCTATGATTTAGAAACTCAAGCAACCTATCAAAAAGCACTTAAGGGTATTGATCAAGCATACCTGACTTATGATCAAGCAGTTAATAATTTCAATTTAAATAATTTGAAGGATGAAAAAAAACAACAAGCAGTATATGCACTTATAAAAATACTTTTGAATAATAAAAAAATTACTAATATCAACAAAATTAAAAAAATAAATGAAGCATTTTTAATTCAACCGATATATCCCGAAGCAATAAAAAAGCTTGTTGTAGAGTTTGTCAAAGAACAAATACTTAACGCATGTAGTTTTTGGTATAAACAAAATCAAATAAAAAACTGTCTACTTTTTTTAAGCCCTTTTAATAAGGGTATTTATAATAATATGACAGAAGAACAACAGAACTCTTTGTTTGCTTGTTTTGGTATTCCTTTGACACCATATACTGTTTTGCTTAAGGCAATTACAGATCCTGACTCTTTATTCAACATACAGACTACTTTGTCTGCATTATCTGCTCAAGAAAAGCAAAACGTTATTAAAGAAATGATTGATTTTTTTAATAAATATCAAGAGAACACCTTTGTTTTTGGGTATACATCATTTTTTAATACATTATTTCAGGGTGATATAAATTGGTTATCTAAGTTGAATATAGTTGGTAGGCGTAAAGAAACGAAAAACAATGTTTTGCATGATCCATTAGATTTTTATTCGCTTGATAATCAATTTAATGTAGATTACTTTTGTGTTGTATGCAAAGAGAGTAAGGTCATGCCATATAAAAAAGCATGGAAAACATTATTCAGTGATGATAAACAAATAGATTTACAAAAAAAAATATTAACACAATTAATAACTGCAGTCAAAAAAAGCATCTCACAAAGTCAGTCAATAACTATTGCAAGTAAAGATAATGAAGTTACATCTATTGTAAAAGTTTTGAATGCGTTGTTGTCATGTGGTTTGAGCCAACAAAATTTTATACATTGTGTGAACGCTTTGATAACAGAACAAAAATTATCTATTGAGGTTGTTAAATCTGGACAATCTTTTGAAATTAAAGAATTAAATGGGCCAGCACAGCCTGTTTTAACTTATGAAAAATCAAAAGAACAATATAACGAGTTAAAAAAAATATTAAGTCAACCAATATTAAATGCTAAACAAAAACAATTTATTAATGAAGAGATTAATAGATTGGACGACGCTTCCTTTCTACAATTATATAATGGTGATGAGTTATTGAATACTGGGCCTGAGCGTTTAGCAGATGGATTTTTTAAGTTAGACAAAAATAAATCAAAAGAGCTGGTTTTTGATGAAGATATTAACGAATTTACATTTTTTGAAAATGATTTTGCCCCAATTTATAGAAATCTTACAGAAAATCAAAAATCAAAATTAAAACAGATTAACTGTTTTGATCCTTCACGTAAACAAAATACTGAATATGAACAATATTATCTTATATATACGACAATAAAAAATGTTGACAGTTTTGTCAAAACGTTAGGAGAATTACAGGGGCCGATTGTCGATCGTTCAAGTAAGTTTGTTGTGCAACAAAATAATTTTACTCCAACAGTGTGTCAGGAGTTTTTAACAATTTTTTTAAAAGACAAATTACAAAAGTATTGCACAAATATGTTTGTCTTTGGAATCTATGATTTTATGAGTAAGATTAGCTCTTCAGATATTGTTCTTGATAATTTTAAAATAAATATCAATAATACTACTATGGAATTAGATTTTGTATCAAGCGGAACAAGCATCGATAAATTTTTAGCCACTATTGAATTAAACAATCAAACAAACACTCTTTTAAAAAATCTATTTATAAAAGGATTAAATGCATATGTTCAGTATAACAAAAATACCTTTGGTAATCGGTTAACATTTAAGACTGAAAGTGACAATGAGAATAATTTAATTGTAAAACTATGTGAATTTTTAAAATGGAAAATAAAAAATATCAACTTATTTTTAAAAGAGGTTTGCAAAAAAGATAAAAATGTTGCTAGTGCTATTTTCAATACTTTTCGGGTTCATCAACAAGATATAAATCGTTACACACTAAAAATTACTAAAACCGAAACACATTATAAAATATTTGACAAAGATCTAATTGAAACCGATGTGTCTAAAAACAATGCAAAGGTAGAAAACAATTTACCAAAAAAAGAAAATATGGATAACAAAAAAGTAAGCATTCCAACAAATGCGTCTAATGAAAAAGATTTTTATGCAAACAAGTTTAACTCAGGTGAAACCGATCAAAGTGCTGTTACAACAAAAACTGATCAACAAATAGTTCCTGTTGTACCAGTAAAACCTGAAGGCACCAAAAATAATGAACCTCCAGCTGGTGGTGGATCAAGCAGTGGGGGAGCTTCTTTTTTTAGTGGATTATTTGAAATATTAAGCGCAATAGGTAGTGCAATTGCTTGGCCGTTTAAAGCAATATACAATTTTTTTACAGGAAAATAGTTACATTGTGCTTTCTTGGATGCGCCAAAGTTGAGCATAAGTCCCTTGGTGTGCAAGTAGAGCTTGATGGCTACCTTGTTCAATGATGTTGCCTTTGTCTAATACATAAATAAGGTCTGCATAACGCACCGTAGAAAGTCGATGAGCAATAATAATAGTTGTATGGTTTTGGGCTATTTTTGCAAGTGATTGTTGTATTGCTGCTTCTGTTTCGTTATCCATTGCAGATGTAGCTTCGTCAAAAATAAATAAAGCATTATTTTTAAGCACAGCCCGCGCAATAGAAATACGTTGTTTTTGACCGCCAGAAAGTTTTTGGCCTCGCTCTCCAATAACTGTTTGATACTGCTCAGGTAAGCGCATAATAAAGCTGTGAGCTTGAGCTATCATTGCTGCTTGTTCTACTTCTTCAGCTAATGCGTGTGGTGACCCATACGCAATGTTTTCATAAATGGTACCAGCAAACAAAAATGGTTCTTGATTTACCAAGCTGATACATGATCTTACTTTTTGCAGGGATAAAGCTTGAATATTATAATTATCTATATAAATAGAGCCATGTTGAGGATTATAAAAACGTAAAAGTAGTTTGACAATACTACTTTTACCAGATCCTGTTGCGCCTACAAAAGCGACTGTTGTATGTTTTGGTATAATAAACGAAAGATTTTCAAACACTTTTGTGTTGTCTGGATAAGAAAAAGATACATTTTCAAAAGTAATGGCCCCTTGAATTGGATAAAAAGTATTCATGCATTCTGTATGTGCAGGTACAGGTGTTTCTAATAAATTCAACACTCGTTTGGCACAAGCCATGGCTCGCTTATAATCATTTGCAATATCTGCAAGCTCAGTAAACGGCCACAATAATCGTTGTGTTAAAAAAACAAGCGTGCTGTAAGCACCTACATTTAAAAGATTATTAGAAGCAAGCCAGCCACCAACTACAACAGTTGCAACAAAGCCAAGCACAATAGACATACGTATTAAAGGTCTAAATGCTGCAAAAGTGCCAATAAGTTGAGCATTGGCGCGCATATAATTTTTGCTATGTTCACTGATTTTTTTTATTTCAAACTCTTCTGTAGTATAACTTTTTATCGTGCTAATACCTGCAATATTATGAGCAAGTTTGCTGTTCAGTAATGCAGCTTTTTTTCTTACTGCTGCATGTAAAAATGATAATCGATGTTGAAAAATCCAACTTAGTGCGCAAATAAATGGGGTTGACATTAAGGTACATAAAGTAAGAAGAGGGGAGGTATATATAAACACTGCAAAAGTCATGAGCGTACTAGTAATAATCTGAATAATCGCATTGACTCCGTTGTCTAAAAAACGTTCAAGCTGATTAATATCGTCGTTAAGAATAGCTATTAATTCGCCTGTGTGTTTTTCTTCAAAAAAAGACATCTCTAATCTTTGCACGTGTGTGTATGTTTCTATGCGCAACGTATGTTGCATGTACTGACCTATGTTTCGCCATAAAATAATATATAAGTATTGAAAAATGGATTCAAATGTCCAGGTAATAAGACAAAGCGCTCCTAAAAAAAGAAGTTGAGAAAAAAGAGTATTAAAGCCCCAGCCAGCTATAAAAGAGTCTTGTTTGTTGACCACAATATCAACTGCAATACCAAGTAAAATTTCTGGCAGCAAGTCAAATACTTGATTAAAAATAGAACACGTAGTAGCTATTGCTATTGCAAGATGTTGTGTTGGCATTATATCTATTAGCTTAATCAGGAGTGGCTTGCTCATAAAGGTACTATAAGGCACAGTGGGTTTTGGGTTATTGTTCTATATAAATAAAAGTATACAAACTTTCGTTTTTGAATCAATAAAAGCATTTTATAGCTTAACAAATAATAGTATTTTATAAATTCTTTATGATTTTTTGTTATTTATACAAAATATAGTTGCAGAATAGCTATTTTATGATACATTAAAAATGCTTTTTGTGCTGCAAAACAAAAATAGCAAAACATAACACACTGTTGGCGGCATAGCCAAGCGGTAAGGCAAGGGTCTGCAAAATCCTGATCCCCGGTTCAAATCCGGGTGCCGCCTCCATATATTATGTTGCAAACAGTAGTTGTGCCGGGATGGCGGAATAGGTAGACGCAAAGGACTTAAAATCCTTCGGACTTTTGTCTGTGCCGGTTCGAGTCCGGCTCTCGGCACCATTTTAATTAACGCTTGACAAAAGTTAACCTAAGGTTAGTGTACATTTGAGTACTATATGTATGCTTTACCAAAAGGAGCTGATCAACCAGAGGAATTGTATGAACAAGGCAAAACTTATTGAACAAATGGCAAAAGTAACCAAAATGCAAAAAGCAACTTGTAAAGATTGCTTGGAGGCATTTATAAATATAGTTTGTACGACGCTTAAAGGAAATAAAAATGTTGTCTTGACTGGATTTGGTACGTTTTCAGTCATGCAACGTAAAAAGCGTAAAGGAATTAATCCAGCAACAGGTAAGCCTATGGATATTCCTGCAAGAAAGGTTCCTAAATTCAAACCAGGTAAAGCTTTTAAAGATATGGTTGACTAATAAAATCTATAGTTCGGCTATACATTAACAAGGGTGTCAAGATAATTGACACCCTTTTTGTTTGCTTAGAATACTTTATTGTTAGTATACTATAAACATGCAATCATTTTTTTAATTTCAAAAGGAACAGTATGCAAATTAATAATGTAGAGGCAATTGAGCAACAAAGCATATTAGATAGTGTAAAAGAAAAAGTTAGTCTACAAAATTTTTTTGAAAAAGTACAAGACTCACGAGCACTTATTCTTGATATCGCTATTTATGGTGGCATAGGATTTTTAATTGGGTATTTGTTAAAAAGATATATTAATGCTGTTATTACAATGATTATGATGAGTACTATGCTTTTTGTATTACAGCAATTTAGTTTAATTACTATTACTATTCATTGGGAAATCATTTATGAAATCCTGGGCATAACGCAATTAATGCATTTAATTGGTGAAAGTGTGCATTTATTTATTTTTGAATGGGCAAAAGCCAATGTTTTTTTGGTCATAAGCTGGATGGTAGGGTTGTTAGTTGGTATTAAACTAGGATAAATATGCTTACAAAAAAAACGCATAGTAAAAGACGTGAATCTTTTGTTGAAGGGCTTATGCATATTTTAGTCAAGCAAGGTAAGTGTAGTCACAGTGAAGCCAAAGTTATCATCCAGTCTTTTTACGATGCGGATGCTTATGAATTTGACGCTTTTTTGGTGGACGAAGGGCTAATAAATGTTGCTAGTATGCTTAGTGCGTTAGAAGAATATTACAAAGTTCCCTATTTTGATGTGGTGGGATATTTTTTTGATAAGCAGTTGCTGCATAAATTTCCTAAATATGTAATGCTGCAATATGGTTTTATTCCTTTAGAAGATAATGAAAATACCATGGTTGTTATTGCCAGTGATCCTGCCAATAGTCAATTATTAGTTGAAATAGGAAAGTATGTTTCTTATGATATTCAGTTTCGTGTTGGTCTGCATCATGATATTTTAGATGCAGTAAAAGAGTTTTATGATAGTGCACTAACAGAACAGCGTGATGAAGATGACATGTATGATTCTGAGAGTCAACATAAAAATAATGAAGCAGTTTTTGAAGAGACAGAAGATAGTTTTTTTGATGAAGACGAAGATACTATTGATTTTGCTTAAAAAAAAGGTGGGAGTCAGTGGAGTATTATGGTATACAGCGTGTTGAACAGCTGTTGGCGTTGGCTTTTGAAAAAAAAGCTTCAGATATTCATATAGAGCCTTTTAAACATAATGCACGGATACGTATGCGAGTCGATGGCATATTAGTAACCATAGATACTATAGAAGAAGCTTTGTTAGACCAAGTAATTGCGCGGCTTAAAGTGCTTGCTGGCATAAATGTAACTCAAAAACGGTTAGCGCAAGATGGGAAATTTATTTATACGAGTAATAATAAATCTGTTGATATAAGGTTGTCATCATTTCCATGCGTGTTTGGTGAAAAAATTGTATTACGTATTTTAGATGCGTCAATTGCTTTAATTACTATAGATTCAATAGGTTTTGAAAATGCAATGTATGCTGACATTAAGCACGTATTAAGTATGTCTGGAGGGTTTTTTATAGTTACCGGTCCAACAGGTTCGGGTAAAACTACTACTTTATATGCATTGTTACAAGCTCTTAATAATGACTCTGTTAATATTATGACTTTAGAAGATCCGGTGGAGTACACGTTGCCTGGTGTAACGCAGACACAAATTAATAATGATATCGGCTTTACATTTGATGTTGGTATGCGTGCAATGTTACGTCAAGATCCAGATATTATTCTTATTGGAGAAGTGCGTGATAGTCAGACTGCCAAGACGGCCATAGAAGCTGCAATGACTGGCCATTTGGTTTTTACTACCATGCACACAGTTGATTCGCTTTCGGCTATTGTCCGATTAATCGAAATGGGAATTGAGCCATATTTAATAGAGGCATCTTTAAATGGGGTGATTGCGCAACGTTTGGCTCGCAAATTGTGTAATGCATGTAAAATAAAAGCGCCAGTCACCGAAGGTCAAAAAGCATTTTTACAAAAAATTGGAACATTGTGTGACTTTGTTTGGCAAGCCAAAGGATGTGCGTTATGTCTTGACACAGGGTATAACGGTAGAGTTGGTTTGTTTGAATATGTTGCTATTACCCAAGAAATAAAAGAACGTATTTTACGTAGTTCGGGTATAAAAGAATTGAGAACGCTGGTTAAAAATAAACAGATTTCGTTGTTTGCAGACGTTGCCTGTAAGGTGATACAGCAAGGTACAACATCTGTTGAAGAGTGTTTGCGAGTGGTGCCTTTAATTGATGATTAATACCTGGTAAACAGAATTTTTTGTATACTCTATTTTTTATTGAAATTTGCCTTCTTCTATTTTTTATCTTATAAAAACATTTATACTAACATAATAAAATAATGTTTCATGGTTTAATTGTAGGAGATATTATGAAAATAATATATACAATATTATTAGGTTTCTGTTTAACCATATCTAACCGGGTATGGCCGCAAGCATATCAAGTTGATTTTTATCAAATGATTAGTGGTGCAAAAGAACAAATTAAATGGGATTGTGCGCGATTAGCATATTTATTAGTACAGGATGCTTTGTCAAAAATAGAAAAACCATTGAATATTCCTTTATATGATTTGGTGGGATGGATCTTTGATTCTGATTTAATGAAAGAAGTTCATCAAATGACCAGTTTAATGTGCTCAAAAGCAGAAATTTATGCCATAGCTGCTTCTATTGCACGCGAAAATAAAGATGAAGACGCATGGTTGGTGTTGCAAATTGCAGCGGGTTATGCGCAAAAAGGGTGGTTTTCAAGGCACGCTACTTTGTTAACATATACATTTGGTATACTATGTGGGTATGTAGGGTCATATTATATAAAGCTGAATAAAGATATATTTCCACACTTAAAAATAAGTTAATACTCACAAAAAGAGGGAATACGAATATTCCCTCTTTTTGTTTACATAAGTAACGGAAAAATAATTGTTTTTTGATTGTTCAAAGAGGTAATAGTAATGTAGCGTTTGTTTACTTCTGTTATTTTGCAGCCGAATATACCTTTAAATAGATTATTAATAATAACGTCATTATTGTTATCAAGGTGCCATTCTTCAGTGTTTTCTAAAAGATTATTATTAAACTTTTTTTGAACAAATACATGTTCATCTGGTAATGCTTGATGTAATATTGTTTCAAAGTATGCAGAATCACTGCGTAACTCTCTTAATTTATTCATATTATTTAATGGTATAGGTCCACGATGAAAAATGGACTATTTATACATATTTGATAGAATAAAAACGTTTAATATACATAACTTTTGTGTAATCTATGTTAATTATCAGAAATCTTTCTATTTTTGTTGAAAAAAAAGAAGTGGTTACCAATTTTTCTTTAGAGGTTCTGCCTGGTTCATTACATTTGTTAACCGGTCCCAATGGCGTTGGTAAAAGTTCAATAGTACAAGCTTTGTTGGGTAACCCGGCATATGTAACTTCTGGTGGTTATGTAACTTTTCAAAATCAAGATGTATTATCTCTTGCATCGCATGAACGAGTTCGCAAAGGATTATTTGTGGTGCAACAAGAAGTAGTGAGTTTTCCAGGATTTTCGGTTGCGGCCTATTTAAAAGCTGTGCATGAAGCGCTTTGCAAAGAAATGTTAAACATCCAAGATTTCTTGGAACAAGTCAAAGTGGTTTTTACTGATGTTGGTTTAGACCATTCTTTTATAGAACGGTCGGTGTATGAAGGTTTTTCTGGTGGGCAAAAAAAACGATTTGAATTAGCTCAGGTTATGTTATTTCAACCGCAGTGTGTTATTTTTGATGAAATTGATGCTGGTCTTGACCAAGAAGGGCAACAGTTATTGATTGCAGTAATACAAAAAATGCGTTCAAAAAATACTCAGTTTGCAGCTCTTTTTATTTCACACAATCTTGATTTATACACTATTTTTAAAGATATTATAGTACATCAACTTTTACGGCCAGTTATTCCTCAAGATTAATTTTATGAAAAACAACAAAGCTATTTTTTTGGAAAATAAAAGTCTTGCAAAAAAAATGGTAGCAGAGCTTTCTGAAAAAAAGGGTGAACCTGGATGGATGACAGATTTTCGTTTGAATGCATATAATTTGTTTACCAGCATGCCTATGCCAACATGGGGTGTGGACTTATCTCAGCTTTCTTTTGATGACATTTGTTATTATTTAAATCCAATCGATCAAAAAGCGCGGTCATGGGATGATGTTCCAGCAAACATTAAAAAAACATTTGATGCTTTGGGTATTGTAGAAGCTGAGCGTTCTGTTCTTGCTGGGCTTGGCGCACAGTTTGAATCTGAAGTAATATACAAAGCTTTAAAAAAAGAGTGGCTTGAGCAAGGCGTTATTTTTAACGATACAGAAACAGCCCTTAAAGAGCATGAAACTCTTTTTAAAAAGTATTTTTCCACAGTAATTTCTGCAAACGACAATAAGTTTGCAGCGCTTAATTCTGCTGTTTGGAGTGGAGGTAGTTTTGTGTTTGTGCCAACAGGGGTTCATATTTCAATGCCTTTACAGGCGTATTTTAGAATTGATGCTCCTGCAATGGGGCAGTTTGAGCGTACATTAATTATTGCTGAACCTGGAAGCTTTGTTCATTATGTGGAAGGGTGTAGCGCACCCGTGTACCGTTCGTCTTCATTGCATAGTGCAGTAGTTGAATTGATAGCATTACCTGGATCGCATATTCGTTATACTACTATTCAAAATTGGTCGAATAATGTATATAATTTGGTTACCAAAAGGGCAATTGCGCATGAAGCTGCAACGGTTGAATGGGTTGATGGTAATTTTGGTTCTTATAAAACTATGAAATATCCGGCAGTTATTTTACAGGGTGCGCGTGCACACGGCAAAGTAATTTCTATTGCAGTTGCAAAACACTCTCAGCAACATGATTCTGGAGCAAAAATAATACATGCAGCTCCTTTTACAACCTCACAAGTGATTGCAAAGTCTATTTCTAGTGATGGAGGGCGGTCTGCATATCGTGGTTTATTAAAGGTGACTAAAGATGCTGCAGATACTGTTGCTTCAGTCCAGTGTGATGCATTACTTCTTGACTCTATTTCACAGGCAGATACTTATCCAACTATTTCAGTGCATAATGATACAGCTTGTGTAAGCCATGAAGCAACTGTAAAATCTATCGATGCGCGGCAACTTTTATATTTACAGTCACGAGGTCTTTCTAAGCAGCAAGCCCAAGCTTTAATTCTTGGAAGCTTTATTTCAGTATTTATTGATATGTTGCCAATGGAATATGCAGTAGAAATCAATAGACTGATTAGTTTAGAAATTGAAGAAAGTGTTGGCTAAATGAATTTTTATGCAATAAATGAGCAAGATAACACTCTGAATATACGTGTTTTTGAACGTAAGGTATTAGTTGATCCTATTATTATTACAAAGCCGTATATGTCTTTGCATGTTGTTATTGAGCAAGGTGCTTGTGCGCATATTATAGATAGGGTGTATTGTTCTGATCAGCGTATAACTATAAAGGTATTATCTGAAGCCGCTCTGTTTTATTATATGGATGGTCAGGTAAATAATAACACCGTTTGTGTAAAAAATTTGGACGCTGTGATTGAAACTAATTCATCTTTAGGAATAATAAGTTCATTGACTTGCGCAGGTTTTTTTTCTTTTGATTGCGCAGTTACATTACAAGGAATAAAAGCGCAATTTTTTGCTGGTTCTGCTGTTCTAATTTTGCAACAGGGTAATTATAGGCAGCACATGGTTCAAAAGCATGTATGTCAAGATACGGTATCTGAAAGCAGGCTTTATGGAATTGTAGAAATGGAAGGATCGTTGGAACATAATGGGCTTATTATCATAGAGCCTATTGCAAGCCAATCATCTGCTCAGTTTATAACAAAAGGGCTTTCTTTGGGCCCAAAAGTTAAAGTGAGCGCCAAGCCTATGTTAGAAATAGCCCCTAAAAGCGTTTTTGTTAAACATGGAGTAGCAATTGGGCCTTTAGATAAAAAGCAAATGCTTTTTTTGCAGGCTCGAGGAATAATGCCTAATCAGGCGACATTATTGTTAAAAAGGGCCTTTTTGGCTCAAATTAGCTCAAATTTGCCTTTATGGCTTAGTAAAATAGCGCCTACTTTTTTTTTAATTCCAATTTAAATTATTTCGCCTAGGGCTATATTGGAGTGCTCTTTTGAGGCTATATACAAAAGGCCTTCTGAGTCAATACTTTTATATCATTAAACTTTTTGTTTCGTAATAGAAATTAATTTATTGACATATTTTCTATTTGAAATATAATTATAGATATAAGGTTTATAGTAGGTAGCGTAAGTTATTCATATGATTAAGCCTTTTTTAACCAAAAATGGAGGTTTTTATGGTTACAAAAAATATCTATATTATAAGAATTATAGCAAGTATATTTTTATTCCAGCATTCTTTGCAAGCGATGAGACTGGCAAATGTTGCTGCGGTAAGACGATCTAATAATGTATCAATTAAAAAAGTTGGTTCAAAAAGTTTAATGCCGTTTGCTCAAAATAAACGTAATCAACGTCCTATGATTAGCAAAGTTTCATTGCAAATGCCTAGCCAACATAAGTCAAAAGCTATTGTTGAACAGAAAAAAACAATGGACCAAGCAGTATCGGATAATAAACTAACAGAAAAAGCTATTGATATAAAGAATGAAGCGAAAGTTGTTGAGCAAATACAACAGATGCCAGTAAAACGTTCTATTGTAAAAGAAGAAAAGCAACATGATGGACGCATTGAATCTTTCATTAAGTCGAATAAAAATAACGAACAAAAAGATAATAAAAGTTTTTTAGAGCAGAAAGATGACTCTTTTCTTAAAAAGAAAAGCAGTCACTATAATCCATATGAACATGTAAAACCAAAGGCATCATTTAAAAAAGATAATATTGAGCGTAAAGTAGCAAAGTCTGAGTATCCAAAAACCAATACAAAAGACACATCTAATGTACGGGAAGAAATAACTGATCTTTATACAAAAAGACTAAAAGAATTTAATAAATCAAAACAATTATATGTCAAACAGAATAATTCAGCAAATAATAAACCAAAAAAAGAAATCAATAACAATTATATGCTGCAAGAAAAAAACCATAAAAAGGCTCGTTCTTTAGTTGAAAATAAAACTGAACAGATGGTAAATGAAGATAAAGTTGAAGCAATTAAAAGGGAAGAACCTTTTCAGGTTGGGCAGCTTTATACTAACGTAGTTGATTATTTTAGTGGTGCTAACGATAGCCATAAAAAAAATAATGTTGCAAATACAAAAGCACCTGAACCACAAAATGTTGTTGATGCTTTAAAAGTAGCATCGCAACCTAATCAATTGCAATGTTCAGAAATGCTTGTAAATGGTACTAATAGGATACATAATGGGTTAAATGCCGTATGGCAATATGGTAAAGATACTGTCAAAAATGCGTGGAACAATTGTACGTCGAATGATTTTTGGTTAAAGCCTTACGAACTTTTTAGTACAAAGGTTTTACAAAAAGACCCTACAACTGCTAAAGATGTTGAAGTTGTAAAAGGAAATCTACATGCATTATTAATTAAAAAGTTTGGAAATAAACAATCAACTGATGCAATATATTATTTATTGCGTACAGGAATGGTTATTTTAGGAATGGCGTTATTTTGTAAGCCATCATTAATTACAGAAAATGGTACAGCTCAACTATCTGTAAAAATAGCTAGCGGATTAATGCAGTTGGTTACTGGAGGGTCGTTGGCTTCTGTAGTTGCCATGGTTACAGGTGGTGTTTTAAAAGGATTGCCTGCTATGAGTTTTGGTAAGGCGCCTGCTGTTGAGGCAAATATAACCTCTGTTACGCCAAAAAGCACTTGGTGGCAGTGGGCTAACGGATGGGCAGCAAGTATTGGCAAAACAGCATTTTTAAATCAAATCTGGAACTATAAATTTCGTAAAGAAACTGCAGAAAATGTAATGCAAGCAAATCAAAAGCAAGACACGGTGTTGCCTAATGAAGCACCAATTAACCAAAATTCACAAAACATACAACAAGCAAATATCAACCAGATACCTGAAAAAGAGATTGAACAAGCATTACAAATGTTAAAAGAAAATCCACAGGCAGATGACGATTGGTTTAAATTATTACTTACATTGGAATAATAACTAAAAAAGAAAATTATAAAAAATAAATATAAGCAACTCAGCTAGTCAGTCAATCTCCCTACTGGCTGGGTTCTTATATCATAAAAAATAAATAGAGAGATTATAAAAAGTTAATAATTAATACTATTCTAAAAAAGGAAAAAGCAATGGAGGTTGCTATGATAACTTTAAAAAAATATATGTGTTTTTTGACAGCTTTGTTTGTAGTTGTAGTAGCTTCTATATCTATTGATGCTAATCCATCTATTACAAAACGGTCTATACAAAATGCAAAAAAGTATCGTCAATTATTACATCGCGTTGGTCGTCAAAACAATTACATAAAGCAAGTCGCTTTTGTACATCCAAAAAAATCAGCTCGGCCAGTGGTTCTGGGTGCTAATGGATTTGCTCGAAAAAATGTCAAATTAAGCCATAAGGCTGGTATGCACATGTTAATTAATCGAGAGCAAAATAAAGTGGTAAAAAATAGTGAGATACCAAGCGAACAAGTATCATCTGACATGCAAGAAAGCAGAACGGTTACCGTCGGTGAATCTACAGATCAAGTAGATACTAATTGTTTACATGAAGCAAAAAAGAGCCAAGATCTTTCACAATCTCACATAGTTGAAAATGTTGACAAAAAAGATGATAATGCACAAAAAGATCTATCGCAAACATCAGTTATTTCTAAAGAACATAATGGTAATAATGATCCTTTGGAAGGTGAACTTAATCATAATGAAGACTTTGAAAGCGCTTTTTTACAAAGATTGGCAGCTCTTTCTCCAGATCAACTTGATCAAGAACTTAGCCAACTTAATTTAAATGATGAACACAAACAACAGATTAAATTGGCATTAGCAAAGTTACCTGAAGCATTAAAGGGTTTTGTTGATAATCAAAAAGACCTGAATAACCTTTCAGATAAGGTCATGGAAAGTAAAGGGTGGCTGGAATATTTTAGATCGGATATTTTAAACTATCAATGGTTAAAAACAGGTTGTTCTTGGGCGCGTACAGCGTGGGATTATACTGGTGGAGCGTTTTTACAAAAATGTGGCATAGCTTCTCCATCTACGGTAAAAGAATTGACTGATTATGGGGCTGAAGGTTTGTATGTGTTTGTTAATGAATTAGTAAAAATGGTAGGCCTGAGTACTCCAGGAGAAGTATTAGATAAACTGCTTATAACTGCTTTGCATACCTATTTTCCGCAAGAAAATACCTGGAGCAATATGTGTGCTCAGGCAACTTTTGCTATTGCATACTATGGAGCAATACGAGGCATGCCGCAACAAGAAATTATATGGAAAACAATGGAAGCGTTTTTATGCACATCATATTGTAAATATTTTGGTAAAAATAATGCTGATTGTTTACGTTTATCTGTATTTCAGCCAGCAATTAATTTCTTTTATTATTACATACCAAATTGGTTTAAAAATGGCAAAATTGAATGGCTTATTTCAAATATGAGAGATGTTAAAACTTATAAATATATCACTTCTATTATAGGTATTGCAAATGCATTAGCTCATATAACGATGAATGGTGTGCAACAGAACAAATCTTCTTCTTGAATTGCATTTCTTATGATTTAAAATTAAAAAGACCAAGACACACAAAAATTGTGTATTTGCCAAAACACTTGATAATAAGTTTGTTTTTTTCATAAAGTGAAAAATGTAGTACTTTTGTGAGTTTATCTATGAAAAAAGTAATCAAAATATTGTTAATATTGAGCATAGCTATACTAGTTTTTTTGAGTATATGGTATATCAAAAATCATCTGATTGAGCTATATTATTATGTAGAATTGGTAAAAATATATTTACAAAGCACTGTCAAATGTTGCCCAGCAAAAGCAATAGCCATATATAGTTCTATATATGTTTTGTGTGCTATTTTTGCAGTCCCCGTACTTATGCCGCTTACGTTGTTTGGGGGGATGTTGTTTGGTACCATGATTGGTAGTGTTGCTGCAATTGTTTCTTCCACTGTAGGTGCGTTGATTTCATTTTTACTGATTAAAAAATTTCTTTTATCTTTTATGAGTATGAAATATCAACATGTTACGCAAGAAATGAGTTTTTGGATAGGGCAGCGGGGGGTGTTTACAGCTCTTATTATATTACATTTTTTAACCGTTGTCCCATACGTTATTATTAATACGATTGCAGCACTTTTGGGTGTTTCTGTACCTTTATTTATTGCAACATCATTATTTGGTTCTGCACCTGTAATGGTAGTGTATGCGTTTGCTGGCTCTCAATTTACTACATTAAATTCCGTTAGCGACATTTTTTCCCCTACATTTTTAATTGCATGCATGTTATTACTTTGTTTTTTGTTATTACCATCCATTTTTTATAAGTATAAATAGTATAAGTAACATTGCTTACGTTTTTTATGTATTTTTTATTTGTACATCATATCTGATCACATTTTTATATCCGTTCTTATTTTTATTATTACCATTTTTTAAATACAAAAAAATTATCTTTTTGACACATTTTTTTAAAGGTATTTATTTGCTAATTTTTATTTTTTCTTTATATAATTATTTTTATTATATTTAAATTTTTACTTATAAGGAAAAAGTATGTTAAGGTCTAATTATTTATTAAAATGCAAACATATGTTTATTTGCTGTGCTATTCTAGCCTGCTCATAAATAAAACCAAGTTATACTAATCCAATAGATTCTTTAAGCAGAGCGATACAACAATTTGCCAAAAATCTTGGCCAATATTATAAAAATCAAGCACATAACGGGGGTCAAAAAGTAAAAGTTCTTTCTCAAGATGATTTTAATCTTCAAATGTTGATTAATGATGAACCGTCTAATTTGCCTTTTGATGAGCTACTAAAAAGAAAAACTGTTAAAAACATTGATCAAAAAAATACAAAAAAAATTTTTTTGATCAAACAGAAAAAATATCCTAATGTGTCTTTAAATTTTAAAACATCTGTACTGCAACAATTCAGGCATTGTGAAGATCATTACCATTGTCTTTCTGCGCCTTTAATTTATACATTGATATCCAAAGGAGTTCAAGGAGTACAAAATGGTAAGTATGGGGTTTTTAATAAATATTATTGTTATGGGCTCTTGCATTGTGCGAATGGTATACATAATGCTGGCATAACAAGTACTTGTTTCCCTAGAAAGGCTACTGTACTGACACAATCCAATAATAAAAGAGATGATATTATTTTTCATATCGGTTTTGAAAAATTAAAAGAAGAACAGTATGAATGGAGCAAAGATAAATTTAATCAATTGATTAAATTTATTGAACGGCTTGATACTACTGCTTATATGAATGACAGAGAAAAGGTATTAGTATGGAATGACGTGTTGGCGCAACATACTCCAAGACGTCAATCTATGCTAGTTGATTATAATGCTGTTTGCCACGATATACCTTTAAGTTGCATGGTAAGACCGTATAATAAGCATTATGTGAAAAAAATTGAAAACAACAGCGATGCTATGATGGTGTTTCCATGTTCAAACAATCACTTTTTTATTACAACAGAAAAGTCTATCACAGGAGCTATGCTTATTGAGTCATAAGGTATGGTCATTATTAAAAGCGATAATTTTTTTATAGGCAGCTAATAAGTTTGCAGTTCGCTTTAAAAATAACTTTTTTTTAAAGTAAGGGCATACAAAGCCATTCATACCAATAGTTTGAGCCGCTATAATATTTGTTTTTTGGTCATCAATAAAAATACATGATTTTGGATCAAGATTATATTTATTCAAAAAAGCTTTGTAAAAACAGGAAGAAGGTTTTACCATGCCTTCTTCCCCAGAAATCATAATGCCATCAAACAGGGTAAATAGTTCTTTATGTTTTTCTTGTATCAATACAAAAGATTCTTTATCCCAATTAGATAAAATATAAATTTTATAGCCATCTTTTTTTAATTTTTGAACTATTTTTAATGCGTCTGGATGTATTTGTTGAGTTTGAGCGAACGTGTTAGGATTAAAAATAAAATGCATAATTGCTAACATTAATTTACGTTCAATAGCACAGTTAAAAAGGGTAGGGTTTTGTTTAGCAAATTTCCTAATATGAGTTATTGCTTCGTGCGATGTTACAGAGCCTGCAAGCCATTCATGCATAATTAATGGCAATAGATTTCCTTGATCATCTACAGGTAGATCAATGCAATTATGTTCTTGTGTCCGTTCTTTAATTTTATCTAAAAAAGCAAGCATTTTGCCTTTTATATTGTATTTTGTAGTATGCGGATGGAGCATGTATGCAACTAATGTTGTTATTGATAATTGTTTGCAAAGCATTGAAATAGGGGTTTTTGTATGAAATAAAACACCGCCTAAATCAAAAACGACATTTTTTGCCTGTAGGATGAGGGTTAGTTTACAGGAAAAAAGCAAAATAAGTATAATAATTTTAATACGTTTTAATAAAATATATTTCATTTTTATTTTTTACAAATATACATATATTATATAGGATAGTATATCTAATTTTTAGATAAAAAGCTAAATAAATATAACAATATGGTTATTTTTTTAATTTATATATTACAAATAATATATAAAAATGTATGATAAACTAATTATACAGGCCGTTTGCTAGATTAAGGAGTTTTTATTATAGTTGCAGTGAGTATTCTATAACAAAAATAGGTTTTATGCTTAATAAAATCAAACTGGTAACAGAGATAGAAAAAAAAGCTTTAGATCTTTTTTATACCCAAGAACATTTCTGTCCTATGGTTTATGAGCAGTGGCTTTTATTAAATAAAGAAATGATGTTTTTAGAAAAAGTACGCAACTTTAAAGGGTCTATATGGCCTATTCCTTTGTGGCAAGATGAGCTTGATAAAGTCATCGCCGTGCCTGATGCTTGTAATATATATCATATTATTTCTGTAGATGGGTCTCAAATTTATCCAGACAGGCATATTAAAGGGCGCTGTTTTTTGATAAATATAGGACTAGTAAACTTTTGTTATCAAGACACGGTAAGCTCGGTTGCATTTGAAAGCGTTCCATTTGTGTATCCATATAAAGATGAGCAACTGTATTCTGTTGAGATAATTAATGGTATACGGCATGGTCATGAGCTGACTTATGGTTTTGAAAAAGCAAAAGATGTATTGCGCTCAAGTTCTAATGGGTTGCTATTGTTTGATGGTTCTTTTATTTTTTGGCATTTAGATTTACAAAAAGGGTTGCGAGAAAGATTTTTAGATGAATATCTTGGTTGTTTAAACATGAGTTATGTACACAAAATACCATCAGCAGCGTATATTAGTAGTCCAAAAAGTAAAGAACTAATTTCAATTTTGAGGCTTTTTTTATGTAATTTTGATGTTCAAAATACTTCATTATACGAGTCAATAGATGGCATGGTAGATTCTTTATTAGTCTGTTTATATCTTCCTATTGGTTATCGCACCACTATTTTTAAAAATACAAGTCCAATCTCTTGTGCTTATCCAGACCATTTAAAGCCCCATTTTTTTTATATTAATGTAGGTAAAGAAGTTGCTCGAGTCGAGTTTCCTGCGTGGATGGCAGAGGACATTGGGCTTATCAATAAAGTAGCCAGCTATATTAAAGATCAAGCGCAAAAGGGTGATGGGTATCCAGTGGTTTTGGCCGAAGCCCATGAGCAAGCAGTGATTAAAGCTGTAGATAGGGATTTTTTTTATACTTATCTTGAACGGTTTACGCAAAAAAATTATGGGCAATATAAAAGTTCACCTTATTCGCAGAAACTTATGCATAAAAAAGTAATGAGGGTCTAAAAAATTATCGGATTTGTTACAAAAAAAGGGAGGATTATAACGCCCTCCCTTTGCACTCAAAATGCTTGTCTTAATAAACTTTTTAAAAAATTTTAAAAGAAATCAACCTAAAAATTTTTTAAAAAACCAACCAATACCACCGTTTTCTGCTTGCACGTTGGTGCCAATTAATTCTGAATATTCAGAAAGTATACGCTTTTCTTCTGAAGTTAATTTAGTAGGAATATGGCATTGGGTTACAATTATTAAGTTTCCTACGGTATTAGATTTTATTTTCTTAAAGCCTTTTCCTACAATTGCAATCCGATCGCCAACGGCACAACCTTTTGGAATTTTTACTAAATGTCTTGATTTGTCAAGGCTTTCTATTTCAAGTTGGCAGCCCAAAACAAGCTGCGGATAAGTCAAAGTAACGGTGCAAACAAGGTCATCGCCTTCTCGTTTAAAAGTGGGGCTGGTTTTAATATGTACTTTAACAAATAAATCGCCAGATTTGCCACCAAATACGCCAGCATCTCCTTTGCTTGTTATGCGTAGCTCAGCGCCGTCAAAAATACCTTCTGGAATAGTAATAGAAAATTTATCAAACTGCTGGATTCTGCTTTGGCCATTACATTTGGTGCAAGGGGACGATATAGTAAACCCTTCGCCGTTACATCCGTTGCATGCCTGCGCATACATAAAAAAGCCTTGTTGAAACTGAATTTGTCCGCTTCCATGGCATTGTTCACAAGCATGTGCTGAGGTGCCTGCAGCCATACCTTTGCCGCTACATTGTTCGCATGACATAAAATGGTAATAGCCAAGTTCGTGTTTGCACCCTTGAAAAGCTTCTAAGAGCGTTATTTCAATTTCTTTGCTTAAATCATGACCACGTAAAGGCTTTGGGCCGCTTTTTGCCCTGCTTTTCCGGCTTTGTCCACCACCAAACATTGACCCAAAAATATCCCCAAAGTTTTCAAAAATATCATCCATGTTCATGCCATGGCTGTGAAATCCGCCTGCTCCGCTGCCCATGTCTGCATGCCCAAACTGGTCGTAGCGAGCTCTTTTTTCTTTATCAGAAAGAACTTCGTAAGCTTCGGCAGCTTCTTTAAACTTTTCTTCAGCTTCTTTATTATTAGGATTACGATCAGGGTGATATTTAAGAGCTAATTTCCGGTATGCTGCTTTTATTTCTTGCTCAGATGCCGTTTTTTCAACGCCTAAAATAGTATAAAAATCTTTTTTTTGCATGTTGTTACTACGTTAAAAAGTGAACAGATACAGTACATTTTTAGTATAACAGGTAGTTAAAAAAGGAAAAGATTTGATTTTTAAAATTTAAGATAGGTTAAAAGATTAGAAAATAAAATATGTATACAAAGAAAGAGGGGCTTTAAGAAGCCCCTCTTTTGTTAATTTGTTTATCTATTTATGTATTACTCTTCAGGTAATTTAATCTGCTTGCCGTTTAGTGACATTGATTAAAAATTTTGATCTATTAATTTCTTTTTTCCAATTATTTGATTGTACAAATCATTTTTTTGGATAATTAAATCAAAAATAGTTTTTTTATTTCCGCTTAAGCTATCAATTGTTGAGACAGTCTTTTTTAATTCTTCTGCTTTTTTATTAAACATACTGTTTAAGGTCTCTAGTTCTGACCGGTCTTTTGCAAAATTTTTTTGGACGTTTTCGAGCTTTTTTATATTTGCAATTACTTCTAATATTGTTTTTCTTTGTTTTTCATGGTTTAATTGTGCGTTTTGAGCGCCTTGTGTTAATGTGGCATAGTTTTTTTTCGATCTTCTTCAAGTTTTTGTTAAATACCCTTGATATAATAATGCTTTTTGAAAAATATGGTCTTGCTTGAACGGCATGCGGTTTTACAAAAGTTATTTTATTAAATAATGTCAATGAGTAATTGGGCTTGCTTTTGACATAAGCCAATTCATAGGCATTGTGTGAGTTGTTATAAGAAATGCCAATAGTGCGATTACTTTATTCATAGTCTTTTCCATTTAACATTGAAACTAAATTATTGTTTTTATAATTGTAATAATTACATTTCCATCTTTTAAAAATTTGTTAAATTTCAATAATATATACTACAAATCTTTTGTTGTCCGTATATTTCAAGTAATCGCTTGGGTAAGGCAGGAACCAGTAGTTGTATTTGGTTAAAAATGCTCAAAATAGCTTGATCAATAGTCTTATTGCCTGATGATTGTTGAATAATAATTTTTTTAATAATTCCATCAGAAAAATAGCTAATAATAACTGAAGCCAATGGTTTTCTTTGGCCAGTAGCGTTTACTGGGAATACGTTTGTATAAGTTACTGATGCGTTATGAAATGCTTGTTCAAGCTTAATCCAGTACTGTTCTTCTGCCAGTTGCAGCTCTGATGGCAGCCTGTGTTTATCACCAGCGCTAAAAATAGCACCGTTTCCTTTTGAGCAGGTGTTTTGTATTGCATTTTTCGTCATTTGAGCTAATGATCTTTTTGACTGCGTAGATTGTTTTTTTACACTAGGTTTTTTGGCAGGCTGAATGGCTTTTTTGTTCGACTGGTAATCTACATCAACAGTTTCGGTTTGGATAAAAGTTGCTGCGCTATCTTTTGACTGGGTGATTTCTTTTTGGCTTGGGGTTGATGCGTTTGCTATTGCATCTTCTTTATTTTCTAAGGGCTCTTGCTGTAAAATTTCGTTTTTACTTTGCAGATTATCTTGAGTATTATTGATTTGCTTTGAAACTGTTGGTTGGACTGATGGAAAAGAATTTACTGTTTGCACATAATCAGAAAAGGGTGATGGAGCAAGTGTGCCATCTTCAGCACCACGCATCATCAGGCCAGCTTGATCTTGAGCATTATCGTCTTGTTTTATGGGGGTTTCTTCTGCCAAAAGTTCAAGCAATAGGTTATGTTCTAGAAACGTTGGCTCAAGCATGGTTGTTGAATAATGTAATTCAAAAAAAAATAGTACCACAAGAAAGCTAGTATTGAACAAACAAGCAATAATAATTGCATATATTACTTTTTTGTTTTTACTTATTTTAGCTGAATGCATTGAACTCCTTTTTTATAATGGTAGTATACTCAAAATACATAAAGTAAAAAAACTAATTTAAATGATTAATCCAGGCAAAAAGATTTTTTTTATGTATCGTCCAATTATGTACGGTGTGAGCCATTGCTTTTTTGTTTTGTAAAAATCTGAGAATTTCATGAATAAGTTTTTCTGAAGGGTTAAAAGGAACTTTTTCTGTGCATAGCCAATATATGACAAGGCGCCGTTGCATGAAAAGGTCTATGCTCATCAGTTTTTGTATGTCTATGGTTAATTGATTATCAAAAAGTAAAGATATATTGTTAAATATTTCTTGTGTGTTCTTTGCAAGATATGTTTCAACTTCTGCCAAATGATTAATGGTTCGTAAGCTATTTTGCGTGAATCGTTCATCTGCTTCTTGGCATGCAGGAATTGCTTTATTACGAATGCGATTGCGTAAAAAAAGCTCTGATTTGTTTGTTTCATCAATGCAATAGGGTATATTGTGTTCATCGAGAAAATGTAGAATTTCTTTTTTAGATACGTTTAACAATGGGCGAATGATATGACCTTCTTTAGGAAGCATACTTTTAAGTCCGCTTATGGTTGTGCCCCGCATAATGCGTATAAAAAAGGTTTCCAGTTGATCATCAGCATGGTGAGCGAGCGCTAAAAGATCGCTTTGGGTGTCTAACATAACTTTTTTAAAGAAAGCCTTGCGAATGTTACGAGCAAACTCTTCTTTAGAGCCGTTAAATTTAAACGCAGACGCAAAGTCGTGGGCCAAGCCTAATGATGCATGGAAATTATTTTTTTTGGCAAACTGAAGGCAAAATTGAGCGTCATTTGAGGATGTTGCCCGCCAGCCGTGGTCCAGATGGGCAAGATTTAGCGAAAATGGTATGTTTTGCTGTAGATGAATCAGTACATGGGCTAAAAAAACTGAGTCTGGCCCACCTGAAAAGCCCAATACAACTTTTTGATTTGGTTGTATAAGTTTTTGTCCAATAATAAATAAACTAACTTTTTCTAAAGCTACCATGTTTTTTTATGTATATTTTAAATTTATTAATTTTTTTAATTTAATATAAAGAAAAATAACATTTTTAATTGTGTTTGTTTTCGAAAACATTATTATTATAAATAATTTTTATATTTATTTTTACCAAGTATAAAGGAAAATACACTATGCGTATACATTTCGCTTGTTTTTTTACAGCATTAAGCTATGTTGCGACGCAGGTTTTGGCTATGCATGGTAACGATTCAACATTAAAAGCTTACCCAGAAAAAGAAGTTTTTAATCAGTTGGTTTCTAAATTTGGCAAAGAAGGGCTTCCTGTTAATGTAAAGCTTGACGCCTCTGGTGTAGATTACGCTGCTTTTGGTGAGGGTATTGGGCAAGCACTGCAGGCAGGTCTTTCTAGCATGGGGGAAGGAATTGTTCAAGGCACCAAGTCATGGGGAAGCGATGCAAAAGTAGTGGGTGGAAATGTTGCGGAGGCCAATAAAAATTTTTTTGGAGAAATTGCTGCAGGTTCAAAGGAGTCTGCTTCTCATTTGCGAACTATCCAGCAAAGTTATGTCGGTTCAATTTTACATCCTGCAGATATCAGTTCCTATGCAGCTACTATTGGTATGGGTTTTTTGATTTCATTTAGTTTGTATTATGCAGGCAAAGTGTTATGGCAAATGATTGAGTATTTTGTTCTTAAAAAAATACAAAAGCCTCGTGTGCTAACACGCAAAAAAATGGGCCTTTGGGATCGTATAAAAAGCTGGTTTTGTCCATCAAAAAAGCTTCCTATGATACTTGACGAGCAAGTTGAAGCACGGTTGCTTAAGTTAGTTCGTATTACTAAAAAAACTAATGTGCGTATGCGTAAAACAAGAAAAGCTTCTAGTTCATATAGAAATATTTTACTTTGGGGGCCTCCAGGTACTGGTAAAACTATGTTTGCTCGTTATCTGGCAGACGAATCGGGTATGGATTTTGCAGAAACGACAGGAGGAGCTTTTTTTCAAGAAGGGGCAGGTATATCATCTATTGATGAGCTTTTTGATTATGCTGAGCGTTCTAATAGAGGATTAGTTATTTTTATTGATGAGGCCGATTCGTTATTTGTAGATAGAGCTTTATTAAAACCGGGTACCCAAGAGCATCGCATTGTTAATCACTTTTTGAATAGATTAGGCCAAGCAAGCACTAAGTTTTTATTAATTGCAGCAACGAATCATAAAGTTGTGCTTGATAAAGCTATGGCAAGGCGTATTCAAGAGCTTGTATATATGCCGTTGCCAGATCAAAAGACTCGCAAAGCTTTAATTAAACTTAAAAAAAATGAGCTTTTAGAGGTGGGATATGAGCTTGACATTGTCAAAAATGACATAGAAAAGACATTAGATAACAGTGCTATTCAATATATTGCTCAACAAACAGATGAATTTAGCCATGCTGATATTGCTTCTCTTTTTGAAAGTATTAAAACAGAATTGCAAGATATAGATGAAGAGGTGTATACCGATGTTATAGTACAAGATATTATTAATGCTATGATTAAGCAGTATAAAGATAAAAAAAAGAGTTTTATAGATAGTTCTTCAGCGACTGACACCTCAATTAATGTCGCCGATAAACTTTACAACGCTTAGTATTAATGATATTTTTACGTTTATAATATAAAAATACACTTTCAATATAATGATTTTTAAGTAAAAGGTTTTAGCATGAACAAAGATATTCAGCCGCAACTGTATGAAGTAAACGTTCATTGCACCTGTGGCAATGAATTTGTTACACGTTCAACACGTAAAGAAATTAAAGTGACTTTGTGTTCTAATTGCCATCCGTTTTATACTGGGGCACAAAAATTTGTTGATACTGCGGGTCGTATTGAAAAATTTGAAAAGAAATATCAAAAGGGTAAAAACAATCGTTAATTTTTGATGGGGCATCAAATGCACGTTGAATGGAGCTTGTTTTTAGCCAAAAAAAATGAGTTGGAAAATCAGATTGTTAAACATAATATATCAAGTGCTGAGCGTATTGGATTACAAAAGAAGCTTGCTAAAATCAGCAAGCTTCTTGCTTTAAAAGAAGAATTAGATTCTCTTAATGCATCGTTAGATGCTGTTAAAAAAGATTTAGCTAGTATAGATGATGTACAGATGCAAGAGCTTTTTTTAGAAGAGCTGCATGCGCTTGAAAAAAGTATATGTTTAAAACAAGAACAAATAGAAGAATCGTTGATCCCTGCTGATGAACATGATAATAGGTCTGTTTTTTTAGAAGTGCGTGCTAGCGCTGGAGGGCAAGAAGCTGCACTTTTTGCATCTGATCTTATAAAAATGTATACAAGCTATGCTTTACAAAAAGGCTGGAAAGTATCTCTGGTTGATGAAAGTCCCACTGATTTGGGTGGTATTCGTGCAGCTGTACTTCACATTGAAGGAAATAATGTATTTGGCCATTTAAAATTTGAAGCCGGGGTACATCGTGTGCAAAGGGTACCAAAAACAGAAACAGCTGGGCGTGTGCATACTTCAACTGCGACAGTTGCTGTTTTGCCAGAGGCAGAAGAAGTTGATGTGACCATTAATCCGGCAGATTTACGCATTGATGTGTATAGAGCAAGTGGTGCTGGTGGCCAGCATGTAAATACTACAGATTCTGCGGTTCGCATTACTCATATTCCTTCTGGAGTGGTCGTTGCTTGTCAAGATGAGCGTTCGCAGCATAAAAATAAAGCAAAAGCTTTAAAAATGTTGCAATCAAGGATTTTAGCTTTCGAAAAAGAAAAGCATACACAAGAAATTGATATGCAACGTAAAGAAATGGTAGGCAGTGGTCAACGAGCAGAAAAAATTCGTACTTATAATTTTCCTCAAAACAGGATTACTGATCATCAAATAGATTTGACACTTAAAAAACTTGATTATGTAATGGCAGGTGATATGGAAGATATTATTGATGCTTTAAGAAAAGCAGATTTAGAACGTCGTAAAAAATACGCTGTGCTTGATATTTAAAATAAAAATGTAATGTGCAGGATTGAGGATGAGTATGAACACGCAACAACAACCAAAGTTTTTAATGGTAGCGGGTGGAGTTATTTCAGGTGTTGGTAAAGGCGTTGCAACAGCATCCATTGGTAAAATATTACAAGAATATGGTTACAAAGTAACCATTATTAAGATAGATCCATATTTAAATTATGATGCCGGAACCTTGCGGCCTACAGAACATGGTGAAGTGTGGGTTACTTATGATGGTGGTGAAATTGATCAAGATTTAGGCACTTACGAACGATTTTTAAATATATCTATTCCTAAGCACAATAATATAACGTCTGGGCAAGTATATAAAACTGTTATTGATGATGAACGCCAAGGCAAATATCTTGGACAAACCGTTCAGTTTATACCTCATATTATTCAAGCAATAGTTGATCGTATTGGCAAAGCCGCTCAAGGATTTGACATTGCATTGATAGAAATTGGTGGTACGGTTGGTGATTATGAGAATGTCCCTTTTTTATTTGCGCTTAAATGGTTAGAGCGGACTTATGGTGTTGGATCTGTCGTATATACATTGGTTACGTATTTGCCCGTGCCTGGACATATTCATGAAATGAAAACAAAGCCTACACAACAAGCTATTCGTATGCTTGCAGAGCAAGGTATTTTTCCAGATTTTATTATTTGTCGTGCAGAATTTCCTATTGATGAGCTGCGTAGAAAAAAAATAGAGGAATGTGCTCACGTTCCATTAGATCATTTAATAGCGTCTCCTAATGTTACATCAGTATATGAAATACCTCTTATTTTTGAAAATCAACATGTTGGACCTCTTTTTTTAAAAGCATTCGGATTGCCTGTTAAAAAAAAGCCAGATTGGTCTTTGTGGCAAAAGCGAGTGGATATATTAAAACAGAAAAAAAACACAGTTAAAGTTGGTATTGTTGGTAAGTATTTGGGCGCAGGAGATTTTAGTTTAACTGATAGTTATCTTTCTATTCATCATGCTTTGCTTCATGCTGCTGCAGAAAGTGAAGTTGCTGTTGATATTGTTTGGCTAAATGCGCAAGATTTTGAATCTGAGAATCCATCTTGGCATTTGCTTGATGATGTAGATGGCATTATTGTACCAGGCGGTTTTGGCGCAAATGGTGTTGAGGGAAAAATTGCAGCAATTGAGTATGTGCGTCAGCATAACATTCCTTTTTTGGGATTATGTTACGGTTTACAATTGGCTGTGGTTGCTTTTGCAAGATATCAATGTGGTATGCCGCAAGCACATACGACAGAGGTAAATCAGCATACTTCTTATCCAGTGGTCACTTTACTTGATTCACAAAAAATAGATATGGAACAAGGACGATACGGTGCTTCGATGCGTTTGGGTGATTATGCAGCCTATGTTGAGCCAGAATCGTTAACATATTTTTTATATACAAATGCTGATAGAGTTTTGTTTAAAGATAATAAGCCCATTATTATTGAAAGGCATCGCCATAGATATGAAGTTAATCCTGCATATGTAAAGCAGTTAAAAAATAAGGGGCTTGTAGTTTCTGGGTACAGTTTTGACAATAATGGTACATTATTAGTTGAAAACATAGAGTTAAAAGAGCATCCATTTTTTGTTGCCACACAAGCTCATCCAGAATTTACCAGTAGGTTTGGTGATTCTAATCCATTGTTTTATGGATTTGTACAGGCAATAAAAAAGCAAAGTTAAAAAAACGGTATAATTTTTTTAGCAATAAATCCTAGGCCAGATTGCACTATTTGTGTAAAAAAAGATTCTTTTTTTACAGCAATTTTAACTTGTTCTTGGTAATATTCAGGCGTGCTAATAATCGCTTTTTCTAGCAAATCGATTTGTATTAATAGGTGTTCAAAGCAGTGTTTGATGCTTGATTGTTCAAGTATATGCTTTGTTTTTAAAGAATTGAGTATGTTATTTATTTTTTTCTTGATTGCGCTCAAGTTTTTTTTACAATAGAGGTATGGAAGTTCTTGATAAGCTGTATTTTCTTTATAAACTAATAATTTTTCTTTATTATTATAATTGTTGATAACTATTTGATGTATTAATGCCTGTTGGTCTTTATCGTTTTTGTGCCTAGAGGAATGTATTTGTTTAAAATCATTTGCATGTTGTATGACAATAGCAATGTAAAAGGCATAAGCTTGCATTAGTTTTGGTGAGTACTGTTGTTCAATTATTTTGTTGCTATATATTGGTGTTTCTAATGTATATGAAAATGGTAATAACAGTAGCAACAAAGAGCATACGTGTGTGCTACGGTTAATGTGTATTATTATGCGGTTGGTCATGGTATATTCTTTCAAATAATAATGCGTCAACATACCAAGATGTCAACGCATTATAAAGTCTAATTATATAAAAATTATGCTTAGGTTTGGTTAGATACTAAATTCTGCCTTTGTAGGTTTAAGTAAAAAGTCGATTTCAGAACTTAATAATCTATCAACAATAAGAACAAAAGTTGCTATTTGACCAATAGATTTTAATGTGTTTTCTAATCCATCAAATACTTTGTCATATAAAAATGCTATAGGACCAGTACCTTTTATAACGGCTTTTTTTTCTTTTGTAACTACTTCAGCTCCATCGCAATTTTTAGTTTTAGTAGTAATTTCTACAGATTTGGCTCTTCTTCCAAAAATATAAAAGTCATCTATAAAAGAAATTAAAAGCTGTATCTTTTTGATTGTCGAATAGTTGCCGTGTATGATTTCAAACCAGCGCCTATTATATCCTTCTTCAGAGATGTCCTCGTCTTTAGGTCTTGTTTTGTGATTATAATATTGATTACATAAATAAAGAACTAAAAAAAAAGAGGCTCCAATTTTAGCGTTATTTCCATGGCTTATCAATTGATGAACCATGCTCAACAATGGAAATTTCACAGTTGATTTGATAGTGTTTTCATTCCCCAGACTTCTTTCTACGGCAAAAATAGATGCCAAAATTACTGTGATATAAATTTTTTTTAAAGTGACGCTCATATTATTTCTTTCGTGTATAAACATAATAAAAAACCTTTTCATTAAGAAAGCATAAATACAATAAACTTTTCTGTCAAAAAATCTCATACATAATAATAATTAATTAAAAAATCGCCATTTAATAATTCATATTAGAATTATTAAATGGCGATCTAAGTACTTTTTTATGATATATACATAATGGTAGCAATTATACCAGTGAATGTTACAGGTATTTTTACATAAGAAAATCCCACTGTTTTATAGGCTAAATTGCATATAGTTAGACTAATAATAATAGGATATCCTATATAAACAATAGGCCCGCCTGTAAGTGACAAAACTTTTTCTAATCCAAAAACAGATAAAGGAAGGCATGCCACCAGTGTCATTATGAGGGATTGTACGTAGGTTACGGTATTGCACATAATTTCATGTTCAATATAGGCAGCCACAACTGCAGCTAATGCAATTGCTGTTGACAAGCAAGCCAAAAGAACAGCTAATGCAATTATTAACGTGCCATGAGTTCCAAGAATGCGTAGTGAAATTTCTCTGAATAATTGACCGGCATCAAGCATTTCTAAGTCATGTCCATGATAGACGCTTAAAGTGCTCATTCCAATATATACTATGCATAACAAAGAGATACCTATTAAGCCAGCTTGCAAACCCATTTTAGATAAAGTTAAAGCATTAGCGGGTCGTTCTGCTTGTATTTTAAGTAACGATATTACAATTGATGCAAAAAATATTGCTCCTAATAAATCGAGCGTTTCATATCCGCGAATAAAATTTTCCCTAAAAATGACAAGCTTATTGTTCGTGGTTGCAGGGATAATTTGATTATACAGGATACCTTCATACAAGCCTTTGGTTACAATAACCCCTAAACAACAAAGTAAAATAGGAGAAATAACGTTGCCCAAAACTGAGATAATTTTATTTTCACGATAGGTTGCCAAAAAAGTAATTATTAAAAAAATTACTGCAAAGATAAATGATTGTAAGTAGTTATGGCTACCAAGCCAAGGGATAAAAGGTTGAATCATTATTTCTGAAAGGCTAATAATGCGAGGTATTGCAATGATTGGGCCTATAATCATCATGCAGATAAAAATAATTATTTTTCCAGGAATATATCCTAGCCTTCCAAAAAAACTATCGTAATCACCATCAAAAAAAATCATTGCAGTGAGGCCCAGTAAGGGCAAAAGAGCTGCGGTTAATAAAAAACCAATCATGCCAAGCCATGTATATTGGCCTGCTGTCATACCAGTAATCAGTGGATAAATAAGATTTCCAGCACCAAAAAACATGGAAAAAATAGCAAGACCAGCAGTCAATAAATGTTTGCTCATAAAAAATAGCTCCCAAAAATGTATAGTATAACCATAACTGTGTTTACGCAAATAGAGAACATTACTGATTAAATCGATTATAAACACTTTCGGGATAGTAACATATTTTAAAAATAAAGCAATAAAATAAGCAACTTTTTAAAAGGTTACTATTGCTATAAGTGGTTTGCTAAGCATATATAAACATATGGTTTTTTAATGCATACGCTTTTTATATATTAATAAAGCAGATCATTTTTATTATTGGTTATTTCTTGATACTCTATATACTTATTGTTCGGCCTGGTAAAACAGGAGTGCTCATCCCTCTTTTTATCGTAGATTATAATACATCCTTTATAAACGCTAATGACCTCAAATCTTCTGTTGCAAAAAAAAGGTTGAATATCAATATAGTTACATTCGTCTAGTGTCAAAAATAGTTTTGTTGGTGCAAATGGTAATAATGGCAAATCAATGGTGTGTATTTTTTCGATTGCTCCAGAATCTGCATAGGTAAAAATTTCAATGCGATGATTTTCAGGGGGTTTTCTTTTACCAAGATTTTCTAGGGCTTCTTTGTCTATAAACTCTGCAATTAATAACTTACTGTTTATACAATAACAAGAAAGAACATAATCATCAAAAATAATTTCTTTATTATTAATAGTCAAACTTTTAGTGTAGGTTAGATCGTGGCAAAATGGTTGTTGTGGTATGAGAGAAGCATATTTAAAAGAGAATGTTACTGCTTTTATATTTGATTTTAATGTTAAAAGCATAGTTTGGGGATTTTTATTTGGTACATTTTGATGTTCAATAAAATGTTCCCAGTAGGAGGTATTGGGATGAATTGCATTATGTGATATTAATGTACTTAGTACAGTTTTTGCCTTAACATGGAGATCATTTGTAAAAGATACGTTTGGTTGCTTAAAATACACTTTATACTCAAGTGAATCTGGATTTAAGTTTTTTTCTATTGTAAATTGGGGAAAATCAAATATTGGAGTGGCAATTTTTTGTGCCATTTCTTTAGACAAATGGCCGTGCCATATAAAAACATTATTTGCTTGATAATGCATCTGTAATATTTTAAGTTGTACATCTAAAGGAAGCAAGCTTAAGTATGGATTGTTATTCTTATCTGACCGATTAGATTGACAAAAATATATAACAGGCCATATGTAAGCGGGGCAAGCTTTAAGATATGTATAAAATAAATCTTCTGTGCGATATTTATTTTGTGCTGTAGGATAGTTATAAAGCACAGTTACTTTTTCAGGATTTACTGTAAAATCTTCTTGTATTTCCATTGCTTCTATACAATAGATCATTGTTAATAATAAATAAACAATCATTATTCATCCTTTTTTGATACATCTTTAAGCGAATTTACTTTTAACAGACGCTTTCATTGGATTTTCTTTTTCTCCTATCACGCCTTCGCGTTCAAACCACGGAGCAACAATAAAGAAAAAGATCCGGTTTTTATTGTAACTAACTTGTTCATTAATTAGTTGTTGGCGTGCATATGCAATGCGATTAAAAATACCTGCAGTTTCATCTAAAACGCTCGTCTGTAAGGTTGAAATATCTGTTGCAGGGTAGTTTTCAATTAATATTTTTAAACTGTTGGCAGTAGCTGTTGCTGCACGTGCTGCTTGGTCAAGATTGCCAATTTCTTTTGCAGCGCTGTATCCCGTGCGTGCTGTTGTAATAGTTTGTATAATATCTTTTCTATCTTTATATGCACCAATAAGTTGTGATTCAATAGTATCTAATTTGTCAAAGCCTGCCTGCATTTGCGTCCAAATTGTTCCTTTTGCACCCTGGATGTTTTCTAATGCTGTTGAAAGAGTGTATATACCCATGACTCCATACCCAATAAAACCCAAAAAAATACTTAAAAACATTATTGTTTTATTCATTTTATATATTCCTACTTAATATAGTTTTGATTTATGACATTACTAATTATCTGCCTGCTCCACCACCGCCAAAGCCACCCCCACCGCCATGGCTACCGCCACCAAACCCACTGCCAGATCTATAAAATGTGTTCAGATAAAACGTGCGATTGGGACCTTTTTTGCGAGGCCCTTGTTTTTTAATAATCCATAAAAGGAAAATTATAATCAAAAGTATTATAAATAAGCCTTTAATATTTCCTGGCAACTCTTTTTTGTCTCGTTTATGCGCAAATTCTTTGGCATTAGGATTTTCTAAATAGCGGTGTGTTTTTTGTATAAACGCAATAAGACCTTCTTGCCATTTTCCTTCTTTACGACTTTTTACAAATGTTTCATCAAGGAAACGCCCTATTTTAGCATCATTCAAAAGACTTTCAAGTCCTTTGCCTATTGCAACACCAATGGTCGGTGTTTGGCCAAATGCATTTGGTTTGTTAAGAAAAATAGCTAATGCAATACCATTATTTTTATCTTTATAACCAATGCCATTTTTATTACCAAACTCAGTTGCAACTTCTACCGTATTTCTATTTGTTGTATTGGTAATAAATCCAGCTAATTGAAAGCCAATAGTTTCAAATTTTTTGGCTTCTTGATTGATGTAGGTAATAAATGCTGGGTCTACGCTATTGGTAGTGTCAATAAAAAACGCATTATATTGGGTAAGAAGAGGGATGACAGGCTCTTGCTTGTCTTGAGTATAAAGATTCGATATAGAAAAGGCAAAAATAAAATAATGTATATAAAACATAGTACATTTGCATTGTATAATCATATGTACAAAAGTATAGATTTTTTTATGATAAGAGCAAGTATACAAAAGTACTTTTATAGTAAAAAAAGGAGTTAGTTTTACCCTAACTCCTTTTTAATTAAAAATTTATTAGTTTTTGATTCTTATAGTGTGATTTTTATTTAAAAATCATATTCATCAGCAAGTGATAATGCATAAGCAAAGTCTGCGTCTTCTTCTACTATTTGTTGAGTGTTTTCTTCTTGTTCTAATGCTAATGCAATGGTAGCGTCGCTAGTACAATCATTTTCTTCTCGTTGTGCGATTATTGTGCTATAAGCAAAGTCGTCTTGTTCTTGCAATTTTTGTGCAAGCTGAAGATCAGCTGCTTCTTGCTCTGCCATTTGTTTTTTGTATATAACATCTTCTTCATTTTGCATTTGTTGTGCATCAGACTCTTCTAAAGACGCTTTTATAGCTTTTTCAATATCTATTTGTTCTTGTGTTTGTATTGCATCGGGTTGATTGTCGGTAGGAATTAAAAGAGGCTTCTGATTACCTATACAATTAACTATATGTTTTATTACCAGTTTAAAATCCTCAGAGGTGTAAAATGAATTATTATTGGTTGAGTTTAAATGAATAATATATGGCATGCTCCCTTGTTCTTTAATAACGCCTACATATACCCAATGGCCACTATTATATGATCCCAAATTATATAAAAAATGGATTATTGCTCTTTCCTGGTTTTTTATAGTACCTATAAAATCTCCATAGGTGTCATTTTGTAAGCATTCTGTAATGCGAATTATATTAGGTTGTTTTTGATCTGCAATACATTCAATTGCATATGCATTTTTTAATTGATTATGTTCATTGCTGAGCATAGTAAAAAACGTAGATTCACCATTCTGTAATGAATAAGCATCTTCAGTTGTTAATAAGTCCGGTTGAGATTCAGCGTATTTCAAAAAATCATTATCAAATTGTTTTTTTTCTTCAGTAGAAAGGCTATTATATAGATCTTCGTAAAATGGCTTATAATGATTTACAAGCGATTCATATGCTAATGCTTTAATATTTTCTTCATTTATTGCTTTACCTTCATTAAAAAGTTGTTGAACGGCATGCGCGTTTGCTAAAGCAAAATAGCCGCAGCCTGCAGCACTTTGGTTGAGTGAAGGAATAAAGTGATATTGTGCATTAACCACAATAAAATTACTTATGGCAAGCAACGCTAAAAAGGTACTTAATAATAATTTTTTCATAATAAACTCCATTTTTATTTAATTATCCTAAGACTTTTAATGGTTCTTATAGACTACATAAAAATCTTTGACTTATAGATTAATATACACTATTTTTCTAAATAGTCAATTTTAAATATAATCTTATAAAAATAATATTAAAACTGCATTTGATTTAACGGGGGAACATATTTTCTTACCCCATGAATAGAGCTATTGGATCGTTAAATCCTGTTTTATATTAGATAGCGGTATATCCATTTATTGATAAATTAAAGATTAGCAAAAGGCTTTAGTATATGATTGAGCATAACTATCCTACTAATCAGTATTTTCACTAATAGAAAATACCGAGTGAAGCTGCTCAAAGTTATCATTATGTTCGTCTTTTTCGTCTAAAAAAAATGGTTTTTCTGTATTTTTGGGCATGCTTAAGCATAAGGGACATCCGTAAAATTGGCCTATTTGGCCGCATAAAATAAAAATATATTTTATTTTAATCATAAAATCTTTTGTTTTTATCTGTTATTTAATGATATTATACCATTAAATATTTTATAATTGCAATTTAAATTTTGAGTTTTTATAAAAAGATCTAAGATTTTTTTTGCTTATTATTTATAAAAATATTTGCATCAAGCCAGCCTTGTGGACTTCCTACGTCAAATCTATTGCCAGCGTATTGATAAGCTATTACTTTTTTGCCTTTGTCAATAAGAGCGGCTATGCCATCAGTAAGTTGAATTTCGCCACCTGATCCAGCAGATACTGTTGGTAATACGTCAAAAATGTCTTTTTCAAGTACGTATCGACCAATAATTGCTAGGCGCGATGGTGCTTGTAACGGATTTGGTTTTTCTATCACTTGATTCACCAGAAAACAGTTTTTAGTGTTTGGCAGAGAATTTGCTTTAATAATGCCGTATGATGCTGTTTGCGAAAGTGGTACTTCTTTTACCGCTATGACAGACGCGGTATGTTGTTGAGCTAGCTCATGCATTTCTTTTAATAACGTAGGTTCATGTTGATCATCAAATAAAAGTTCATCTGGCAGCATAATACAAACAAATGGTTCATTATACTTGGATAGTTCTCTTGCGCATAACACTGCATGTCCAAGGCCCAAAGGTGCATATTGATCAATAAACTGGATAGTGCATTTCTCTATAATATTATTTATTTCTTCAACTAAAAAAAGTTTATTCTTTTTTTTAAGTTCAGTATTTAATGCGTTGTCTATCGTTAAATACTGTTTTAAAGCAGTTTTTTGTTTGTTTATTACTATGCAAAATGAAGTAATATCGTTACTGCAAGCTTCTTTTATAATATACTGTATTGAGGGAACGCCCATAATGGGAACAAGTTCTTTTGGTACACTTTTGGTAAAAGGTAAAAAGCGGGTGCCCAAACCTGCTGAAGGTATGATTGCAATCATTAATATCCTTTATATTTTACCTGTTTAATGTATTAAATTGAGATAAAAATGGTATTTTTGGTGTATATAAAAGACGCACATCGGGAATATTATACTTTAAAAGTGCAAGGCGTGAAATACCAAAACCCAAGGCAAATCCATTATAGATGGTATCAGCTATTGAACAAGCTTGCAATACTTTGGGGTGCACTAAACCTGCTCCTCCAAGCTCTATCCAACACGTACCCTTGCACATACTGCATCCTGTTGTGCAAAATGGGCATGAAGCATCAACTTCTAATCCCGGTTCTACAAAAGGGAAATATCCTGGTCGCATTCTAATAGTAAGTGTTTCGTTGCCAAAAAAATTTCTTAACATTGTTTGAATGGTGTAGGAAAGATGAGCAAGCGAAACTTGTTTGTCTACCAAAAGTGCCTCTATTTGCATAAACATAAAATCATGGCTAGCGTCTGTTGCTTCATTTCTAAATACCCGGCCAGTTGACACAATGGCCAAAGGTGGTTGTTGTGCTTGCATAGTATGAATTTGAGCATTAGATGTATGTGTGCGTAAAAGCAGATCTGGATAACCGTCCAACCAAAAAGTGTCATGTGCGTCTCGGGCTGGGTGGTCTTTAGGAATATTTAATGCTTCAAAATTATAAAAACTTTTTTCTACTTCAGGTCCTTTACATACTGCAAAACCCATAGAAATGAAAATTTCTTCTAACTCGTGTGTGACCAAGCTAAGCAGATGCATACTTCCTTTTGCTACTATATTTTTTTCAAGTGTCACGTCAAAAAAGCTGTTTTTTTCAACAGCTGCGTCTTGTTCTTTGATTGTCCAAAAATGTATTTTATTGTTAAGCGCTATTTCTGTTTCTGCGCGCAACTTCTGAATTATTGGGCCAAGTTTTCGCTTAATTTCAATAGTACATTCTTTAAGCATGTCATTTAAAGCGGGTATTGAGCCTTTTTTACCAAGAAATTGAGTATGAAACGTATGGCAGGCTGTTAATGAATCAATACTATCAAGACTTTTTTGAATAGAATTAGTAAGGTCTGCTATATATTTTTTTAAATCGTGCATACAGGTTCAGGTTTATTTTAATGTTTTCAACGATGATACCAAATATCTCACCTTGCTGCAATCAATTATTGTATAATTTATTTGACAAATTTAACCAAATAGGTACCATACATGATATCTAAAGTGCAACATCTTCTTTTATTTGCCGGGGTAGCTCAGTGGTAGAGCGTAAGCCTGAAGAGCTTTGCGTCGTTGGTTCGATTCCGACCCCCGGCACCATTTTTTTAGAGTCTTGAACTGATTTTTAATTATATTACGCTTGTTTGCAATGATCTGGTACAATAGGTCTATTGTGTATATTTAAAAAGGGCGTTTTCATGAAGCAAAATCAAAAAAATGGTGCGTACTCAATTGCATGGTTTAAAATAGCAGAATGTGTATTACGAGGTGAAAAAGAGCGAGCGTTAGGCGTTCACAGGTTACTTTCGCACTCATTAGACGATCAAGCGCTTGCTATGCAGCTTGAGGGAGACATTATGTTAGCGTGTGGCGATATTGATCGCGCATTGCAAGTATATAATGATGCAGCGCTTTGCTATATTTCTTTAAAAAAGTATGAACAGGCAGCAGGTATTTATGAACATATGCTTTTTTTAAAGCCAACAGATGATCTTTTGTATAATGCTTTATTAAAGGTATATATTGCAGCTTCTATTAATCAACATATAATACGTATGGCAATATCGTACATTATTCTTTTAAATGAAAATAATAATATACCTAAAATTAAAAATATTACTGAAGAAGTGTTGGCTGTGTTGTCAAAAAAAGATCAAGTATCGTTTGCCAGCGATTTTTTTAAAATACCTTTTGTGGTAGATCAGGAAAGAACTGCCATTGAACAACATATGTTAAAAATAATGATTAATGAATACGCAGCGCAAAAGCAATGGGAAAAAATAGATGATTTCATACAATATTTAATTGCGCAAAAACCTTATTTAGTTGATTTTGCCAAAAAATTGAAAAATGATTCTAGGAAGTGAGCTGTTTTTAGTTGATTTAAAAAGAATAGTTTAATTGCATAGTAGTTTTTCATAATTGTGACAGGCAAATAATACCTTATAGCAAAGGTATTATAGCAAAGGTATTGTAAATATTGACTTTCAGCATGCAATATGAAAAAATAATAGCACATTTTGACAGTACAATTTGCAAAGGCATCGTATGATAATACGTTATAACAAAATATCTTTCTTTAATACAAAATGGTTAAGCTTAGTGATGATGACTGTTTGTATGCGTGGTTCGGTTGTGTTTGGTATGAAACCAGACTTAACAGTTGTTTTAAAAACAACATCCCAAATAATTTCTTTATCTGAACCTTTAAATGATGACGTAATAAAACAATTAAGTGAAAAATGTAGCCTAAAGGTTGATCTGATTGAAAGTAATAATCTATCTATATTTAAATATCGAGTAAACTTCAATGAGTCAACACAGCTTTTTGAGACGGTTTTTTTCGCCAACAATTATGGATCTTATGTGTATTGTGTATCTCCTGTGCTAAAATTAGTTTCTAGCGTATCTGAAATCAGTCAAGGTGCTTGCAACCTTCTTAGAAGTGTGTATAAAAGGCTAATTCTAGATAGTAGATTTGAAGCGACATTACCAAATGCTGTGCATGAGATAGGATCATCTATCGACAATATAGAAAAAATTTTTAATTTTTGTAAAACAAAAGAACAAAAGTCATCCAATCATTATAATAAAAATAGTTTGAGTGAAGGCATTGTACTGTGTACTCTTTTAACAATTTTGGCTATTCAAGCTAGTGGGATTGTTTCAAACACTGCTAAATATGCTCATGAGACTTCTTTTTTGACATTTCTTCTAGGAATGTTAGCAGCATGGTTTTGTAAAAATAATCAGGCATGTTGATCAATCAACAAAAATATTATTGGCAACCTATATTTGTAAGTGTTTTTTATAAAACACATGCTAATGTGCAAAATTGCCTTTCTTGTATTTTATTGAATAAATCAAAAGTAAAAGTTATTTTTTTTGAGCAGATAATTTTAATTGTTTTATTATTTTCTTGAATAATAAATTCCAACGGTATAGTTCCGCTTGGTATGTTTTGTTTAAGCCAGGCGATAGATTCTTCTGTATCATTGTCCTGCATGTAAGCGGTGATTTTTTCAATCTTGGGCCAGTCTGTCCAAACCAGTTCAACTGGTACAAAGGCGTTAGCTTTTATTTTACATTGTGGAAGTGCCGCTGAATCAATTTCGCCTTTTATAATAAAAACTTGGTAGGCGTCAAGCAAAGGCTCAATCTTGGCAAACAGTTTTGGGAAAATAATAATTTCTGCAGATACTGTTTTATCTTCGCACTGGACAAAACACATGCGATCGCCTTTTTTTGTTGTTATAATACGCTTTGCTTTTAATGATCCTAAAGTAGTAACTATGCCAGATGCCGTGCTATTAATATTGTTTTTAGTGCATTCTTCAAAAGTTTGTAAAGAAAACAAAGATGTATATTGCTGGTACGTATCTAATGGATGAGCGCTTAAGTAAAAACCTATCGTTTCTTTTTCTTTTGCAAGCCGTTCTTTGTTTGGCCAGTCTGCACGACTTTCAAACACGTGTGCTTCTTTGTGATCTTTTTGTAAGGCAGCGGGTGATTGAAAAAGACCCATTTGACCAGTTGCGCAATCTTTTTTATACGTAATTGCTTTTTCAATAATAAGGCCAAGCTCTTCATGTTTTTGGGCTCTGTTGCCCGGTAATCCATCGCATGCACCAGCAAAAATAAGATTTTCTAGCACCCGTTTATTTGCAGCTCGCAAGTCTATGCGTTTACAAAAATCTAAAAGATCCGTAAATAATCCATTTTTTTGGCGCTCTTCAATAATATTTTGTAAACTCACTAAACCCACACTTTTAATACCCTGCAAACCAAAAAGAATTTTTTCTTGTACTACGGTAAATGCAATATGAGAAGTATTAATATCAGGAGGAAGAATTTCAATATGCATATTTTTTGCTTCATCAATATAAAAAGCCATTTTTTCAGCATTATCTGCTTCTAATGAAATTAAACATGCCATAAACGTAGCAGGATAGTTTGCTTTTAAATATGCAGTTTGATACGCAATCAATGCATAGGCTGCAGAATGAGATTTATTAAATCCGTAACCAGCAAAATAAGCCATTAAATCAAAAAGTTCTTTTGCTTTTTTACTATCAAAGCCTTTTGCAGCTGCACGTTCAACAAAAATAGACTCTTGTTTTTGCATTTCTTCTGGCTTTTTTTTACCCATTGCACGGCGTAAAATATCTGCTTCGCCCAATGAATAACCACCAATTGTCGAAGCAATTTTCATAACCTGTTCTTGATATACAATAACGCCATATGTTTCTTGTAAAATAGGAGCTAGTTCATCAAATAGGTATACAATTTTTTGTCTGCCATGTCTTCGAGCAACAAAATCATCAACCATCCCAGAGCCTAGCGGCCCTGGTCTATATAATGCATTAACAGCAATAATATCTTCAAACTTATCTGGTTGTAATTTGCGCAAAACATCTTTCAGTCCATCACTTTCTAGCTGGAAAACGCCTGATGTTTTACCTTGGCAAAGTAGAGCAAATGTCTTGGGGTCATCAAGTGGCAATTTGTTGATATCTATCCGCACGCCATATAATGAATTAATCATTTTAATAACATGATCAATCAATGTTAAGTTTTTAAGCCCAAGCAAATCTATTTTTAGAAAACCAATATATTCAAGTTCAGACATGCCATACTGGGCAACAAGTTCTGTTGTTTTTGGAGGTACATACAGCGGCAATACTTGAGCTACAGGTTCAGGTGAAATAACAATGCCAGCTGCATGTTTTGAAGCGTGGCGCGTTAATCCTTCAAGTTTGAATGCAATATCAAACATTTTTTTTGCTTTGGAATTTTGCGCAATAAGCTCTTTTAATCGAGGTTCTTGTTCAAGTGCTTCACTTAACGTAATTTTAAGTTGATCTGGAATAAGTGAAGTAATAGCATTTGAATCTTCAAAAGAAAAACCAAGCGCGCGTGCAACATCTTTAACGGCACCTTTTGCCATCATAGTACCAAATGTGATAATGTGACACACGTTTTCATGTCCATACTTTTGGCAAATATACTGAATAACTTCTTCCCGTCTTTCAATGCAAAAATCAATATCAATATCTGGCCATGAAACGCGTTCAGGGTTTAAAAATCGCTCAAAAAGAAGATTGTATTTAAGTGGATCAATATTGGTAATCTGTAATGCCCATGCAACCAATGATCCTGCAGCAGATCCTCTGCCAGGCCCTACAGGAATTCCATTTTTGTATGCCCATTGTATAAAATCGCTTACTACTAAAAAATAACCAACAAAGCCCATATTAATAATCATATGTATTTCTAAATCTAATCTTTTGTCGTACATTTCATCTTGAGGATTTATCAAATCTTCTTTTTTAAGGCGGGCTAACCCTTCTTTGCATGCTTTTGTAAAATAAGATTCTGTCGTTTCACCTTCAGGAATGGCAAATTTTGGGAAAAAAAGCTTGTTTGTTTCAAAATCAAATGAGCAACGATCAGCAATTTTTCCCGCATTCCACACAGCATCTTCATGACCTTTAAATAAAGAAAGCATTTCGTCAGTTGAACGAATGGGAACACGGCATTGGCCAAAAGTGTATCTATTTGGGTTATCCATCTGATCATGCGTTTGAATGGCAAGCATTACCTCATGTGCTTCATGATCATCCATAGACGGGTAATGACAGTCTCCTGCAGCGACTAAATCAACCTGATGTTTTTTTGCTAAATTAAAAAGATGTTTATTTACTATTTTTTGTTCTTCTTGTTCGTCTGGTTGTACTTCTAAATAAAAGTGTTCTCTACCAAAAACATTAAGAAACCAGTTGATTCTTTGATCAACCTCTTCCATATTATTTTGTTGAATCAGTTTGGGAATATGTCCTCCCAAGCAGGCAGAAGTAACAATAAGCCCTTCACTATGTTTTTTTAATATTTCGTAATCAATGCGAGGTTTAAAGTAAAAACCTTCTTGATATGCATACGCATTTAACGCACATAAATTTTTATATCCTTGCTGATTTTCAACAAGTAAAATTAAATGATAATACTTATTTTCAGCATTTTTTATTTTTGCATCTTCTGTAAAGTATGCTTCCATCCCAAGAATGGGTTTAATACCAGCTTTTTTACACTTTTGGAAAAATTTTACGCCTCCAAATACATTACCATGATCGGTAATTGCAAGCGCTTTAAAATTAAATTTTTTTCCATAGTTGATTAACGTGTCAAGTCCAATAGCCCCATCAAGCAGTGAGTATTCGGTATGTAAATGGAGGTGGGTAAAATGTTTTGACATAGATCTATACAAACTAATAAAAATGATTGAAACAATAATTAAGTATATAAAAAATAAAGTAATAAGACAAAAAATTATAGAGTGATTGGGTATACGCAGCTTTGTATGTTTGTTAAGTAAGAAAGTTGACAGTTTAACAAGCTTTATTACAATGAAAAGCTATAAAAACAAAAATTAAGAAAATAACTACAATGAAAATAAAATTTAAATATTTTTTATTAGGAATATTTTTTATTGCAAACAGCGTAAAAAGCATGAATCATGCTATAAGATTTTTTCATTTTATTAAACAAGTTCCCGATTTGCAATTTAAACATACTAAAAATCTTGGATGCTTGTTTGGCTTGGCTGGCATATTTAAGTTTTGTAATGTTGCTCGAGGAAAATATGTTGCTGGAGCTTATGCTAAACTGCATACAGAATGTACCCATAATACTTCAAATACTGCAGACGATTTTAATGTTTTTAGAAAGGCTGTTAAAGAATATCCAAATACCTATACCAATAAACAGTTTACGATGTTTTATGAATGTATGAAACATAGAGAGCATAATCTGGATCAATTTAATGAATGTAAAAAGGCAGTTAATACGCTTACTGTACATACAAAAAAAGCTGATGCGCTATTGAATGTTCAACAGTATATAAAATAAGTAGTAGCCACATTAAATCAGCAATTTATTTTTAAAAAATATATCTATTTTCTTTGGCTAAATTACATGTATTAAATATATAGAAATCAGTATATTATAAACACTGTTGCATTGTTAAAAAAGGATCAAGATAATGAAAAAAATACCATACTTACTTTCCATTTATCTTCTATGTTATCCGTATATCATACACAGTTCTGAAGGCGATTTGTTTAATTCAATTACTATATTGACCCAGCTTGAGCTTAATGAAGACAAAAAGATGCCTTTTGGTTTTGCAGGTATGAAAATAAATGATGATATGGTATACATTAATCATGATTTGCGCATTGTGTTAAAAACACAAGAGAATAATAAGTTTATGGCTATTACTTATCTTAATTGTCATGACTTAAATCCACAAATTCTGCGACCCAGTAATACGCTACCCTTTGAAAATGAAAGTTCTTGGTATTCGCTCATCTATTGGAACAATCGCAAGCAGTTCTTTTTTTGGGGGCCTTTTTTTGAAAAGCGTAATGCGGTTGGATGTTTAACATCTACAAATATTGACAAAATAGGGTTTTTTAATCACATTGAAAATCCTTTGTATAATCATATTATGTATCATTATACCGATGAGGCTGGCAAACAATATCATAACAAGTGTTATGTTTCGTACGGTAAACATGGTTGCCAACCTCTTTATTTTGATACAGATAAGTATTTTGCACTCTTGCTTGCAACATTTTTTCCTTCGCGTGTTGTATGGGATAAAAAAATATTTTATACAGAAAAATATACCCGGCACATGCTTGAAAAATTAAGCAGATATATAAGTGATACTCAGCAAGCTTTTCCAGATGAGCTTAAGCCGTATACCAATAAAACGGCTCTTGCGCTGTTTTTATTTGGTATTAAAAATCATTTTAATAAAGCAGCGAAACAAACCATTACCACAAATTTAATTATTAAAATATGGGAATTGAAGCAAAGAATTGATAACAATACTATTGAAATATAGAGATGCACTGTTGCTAGCCAAAAATAAAAACCCCCATCCAGACCAAAGCCTTAGATAGGGGAAATGGAGGTTATCTTTAAAAATCATATCATAAAAATGGAAACAGATGCAAGAAATCTCGATTTTTGTATTTTATCCATTATTTTATGACATAATTTACCGTAAGTTATGTACGTAGTCTACTACTGAATCAAGTGTTTTGAGTGATTCGGCTTCCTCATCATTAATAGTTATATTAAACTCTTCTTCTATTTTCATGATAATTTCAATCACGTTTAATGAATCTGCGCCTAAGCTTTCAAGCGTTGCATGGCCAACAACAGTAGAACGATCTATATTAAGATTTTCTGCAACGATATCTGCTACTTTATTAAAAGTGTCTAGGCGATTTTTTTCTGCCATGCTGTCCCCATTATCTGTCACGCATAAGTTGTGTTAATATTTTTAAATCTGTACTTTTTTTTACCTCAAAAATATTTTTTTGAGGGTATTTTTTTTTAAGTAATGGATGGAGCATGACCCGATTTCCTACTTCAATAATAAGATCGTAATCAGCTAAATAATCCACTACCTTTGAATAGTATAAAGATCCATTTATATGACGCAAGATTAAATTTTTAACAATTGGTCCTTCAGTAATTAATGCTCCGTCAAGTGCGCTTATAAAAGGAATTTTTAATGATTTAAAATCTAACTTTTCTAAGTACATTTTTAATAGTTTTACGGTGTCAATCATAATAGGAGAATGCATGCCTACACCAATACCAACGTGTTCAAATTTCACCGTTGCTGTTAATTGTAAAAAATCTATTAGTCGTTCTATGGCATCTCGGTGTCCAGAAACAATGTGATCTGTGTCAGAAAAGCATATGCCAATAAATACAAGCTCATTTTTTATACTGGCACTTAAACATCCTTCTTCTAAAAGTGTTGCGGGTATCCCAATAATACGCAATGCTGACAGTTTGCTTTTTTTAATTAACTCTTCATAAAATATGCTGTATTTTGATAAAAAATATAGGCCATCAGCTAAATTTATTGAATTAGCTGCACATAATGCGGCAAATTCACCATCACAATAACCAGCCACCAAAGAAGGGACAATTCCTTCTTTGGTTAATAATATTGCAATAGCAGTACTGACTAAAAAAAGTGAAGGATATGCATTGTGAATTTTACTTAATTCAGCATCAGAAGATGCAAAACACAGCTTTACAAAATTAAGGCTTAAACAACTAGAAGCTTCTTCAAAGTATTCTTGTACAAAACGATGATTATCATAAAAGTCTTTACCCATACCGACATATTGCCCAGAATAACCTGGGAAAAGCATTGCTACTTTCATTACGCTCTCTCTCCTTTTTATCAAACTTAGATAGATTGAATCCTTTCGAGTCTGTGTAAGACTTGTTGGTCAGAAAGAATTGCTAATAACTCGCTTACGCCAGGCCCGTCCATTTTACCTAGCAATGCAAAACGCAGTGTCTGTGCAAGGGTAATCATGGGAACTCCAAGGTCTTTTGCTTTATTTTTTATATTTAGTATAGAGACCCCCTCTTTTAAAAATGTATTTCGTATTAGCATACTATGATGCTTCATCTGTTCAGTCACGTATCGTTTGTCTAATATAGGGTCTTTATAAAAACTTTCAATTTCATTAAGCAGCTCTTTTAAAGTATTTACTCGTTCTTTAAAAATGTGTAATGCACGCTCTATGGTTTTCATATCCCAGTTGGGACATATTGTTGTAAAATTATACTGTAAAGATTCTTGCATATACGTATATAATACTGATGCTTCTGTTGCTTTCATATACGTACTATTAATCCAATCTAATTTTAGAGGATCAAAAATCGCACCTTTTTTGCCAACTGCTTCAAGAGAAAAATATGTTATTAATTCTTCTAAAGAAAAAATCTCTTGATCTTTATGGGCCCAGCCAAGCCTTGCTAAATAGTTTAAAAGCGCGTGCGGCAAATAGCCCATATCTTTATATTCATTAACAGAAAGAGCTCCATCTCGCTTGCTTAATTTTTGTCCGTTTGCAGATAAAATCATTGGTAAATGAGCAAATTGCGGCACTTGGTAATCACAAGCATGATACAAAGCTATCTGTTTTGGTGTGTTGCTGATATGTTCTTCGCCTCGAATGACGTGTGAAATGTTCATAAAAGCATCGTCTATCACCACTACCAAATTATATACAGGTATTCCGTCTGAACGTACAATAATAAAGTCATCAAACTGATTTGGCGTAAAACATACGCGACCACGAATTAGATCATCAAATTCATATGCATCTGCTGTTTCTGGCATGCAAAATCTAATCACATATGCACCATTATTCTCTTTTTGTTTTGTCAAGCAATGCTTGTCATATTTAACAAAATGTTGCTCGCTTTCGCTTTTGCCAAGCCGCTGTTCTAATTCTTGTTCGGAGCAAAAACACTTGTAAGCTTTTTTTTCAGCCAAAAGTTTATTGATTATTTTTTTATGTTCTTCAAATCTGGAAGATTGAATTACTACTGGCTCGTCAGGCATAAGACCAACCCATGCAAATGAGTTCATTTGAGAATCAAAAAATGTTTTGCTTGAGCGTTCAATATCTGTATCTTCACAACGCAAAAGGTATGTTCCATTGTTGTGTTTTGCAAATAAATAATTAAAAAGAGCGGTCCGCAAGCCACCTACATGTAAATGCCCTGTTGGTGATGGAGCAAAGCGAACGCGTATTGGTCTTGATGTATACATAAAACAGTATCGCTATCTTATAAAAGTTGATTGAGTTTTTGTTGACCAAGCGCAACCCACGGTGAAGGTGCCCCATTTACTATAGTATTCATTGATACAAGTTGTGACCATGTATCTTTTGCTTTTTGAAAATCATCAACAGCAAAGAAATATCTGCCCAGTTGATATAGCGCTAGATCACGCATTTTATTTTTAGTATCTGCAGATAAGGCAGTTAATTTTTCAAGCCCTTTAGCACTAATAGATTGGTCATTGCTTTCTAAAAGCATTAATGCATATTTTGTTTTTACTAAAATACCAAGATCATTGTATGGAGCATTGTTTGCAGCTTGTTCCATGGCTGTTAATGCTTCATCAGGCAATCCTTTTTTTAGTAACGCATTGCTACATAAAAGATCAAAATATGGTGCCAAATCTGATGCATGGTGATCATTTTTTAGCTCTTTGCATTTAGCAATAAGTTCGTCCCAATTGGGAGCTGTTTCTTCTGCTTTTTGGTTAAATGTTATTATGCATTCCATTAATGACGCAGATGCAAGTTCTAACTTTCTTTTTTTGAATAAAGTATATCCTGTAAAAAGTAGTCCCAAACAAGCAGCTAACAATACGATTAAACTAAAATGTTTAAAGTATTTATTGTTGATATAAAGAGCATATAATTCTTGTAGATAGTTAAAAAACTCTTCTTTAAAAGTATAAAAATTCATACGTATATCCTATAGATTTATAAAATAATAAGATCGATTATGGAAGCAAAGTAGCACAGCTATTAAAAAAGATAAAGCAAAACGTTTCAGTAAACATTTTCTTGTGCTAACTGATTGCTTGTTGACATACAAGACGTTTCTTTTTTAAAAAGTTTTTCTATAGAATTGTTAATTTTTTCTAAACGGTAGTTATTGGCTAAATTATGGGCAAATAAAATTGCATTTTCTATAGCTTTACTATTAGAACTGCCATGCGCTATAAAAACCGGCTTGCGAATACCAAGCAGCAAAGCGCCTCCACTTTTTGCATAATCAAGTTTAGATTTTACTTTGCTAAAAATAGGGCTGCTGATTTTTAATGCTATTTTTGCAAATAAAGATTTATTTGCTTCATGTGCAAGCATATGCAATATAGCTTTTAAAGTTCCTTGTGCTGTTTTTAACATAACATTGCCCGCAAATCCATCACAGACTAAAATATCTGCATGCCCATCAAAAATATCTCTCGCTTCAATGTTACCTATAAAATGCAAATTAGATTCTGCAAGTTTTTGGTACGTTTCCTTGACTAAAGATGAGCCTTTATACGGTTCGTGTCCATTTGACAAAAGACCAACTCGCGGTTTTTCTATATCAAACATTTCTTTAACATAAATAGCTGCCATGTGCGCAAACTGTTCTAAGAACACTGCTTTGCAATCTGTATTTGCCCCAAGATCTACGCAATAAATTGGACATTCTGTTACTGAAGGTAATACACTTGCCAAGGCAGCCCGTAGTACTCCCGGTATTCTGCCAATTATAACGTTTGCCAATGTATGCATTGCAGCAGAGTTGCCAGCAGAAACACAAGCAACAACAGTATTTTTTTTTAGAGCATCGACAGCCAAATACATAGAAGAAGTTTTTTGATTGATTATTTGCCGCATAGAAATAGCGTCCATGCTTATAATATCAGGACAGTCAACAATAGAAATGGGCAAAGTAGTTTGCCAGCTTGGATTTATCATGCTGCAAATGGTAAGCAGTTGTTCCTTTTTTCCAAAAAGAACAATTGGTATACCTTTTTTTGCTGCTTCCATGCTGCCAGAAACAATTGCAATGGGCGCATTATCTCCACCCATTGCATCTACTGCAATTCTTGGCATAGCGATTGTTACTCCGCGCTGTCTACTATTTGATTGTTATTATTGTGCGTAGGTGTGCCATTTTTTTTGTTTTTTGAAGCATTTTTTGCTTGTAACAAAAGTGATCGCTTCTCTGTACGCTCTTTTTTGGTGTTCAAAATCTTGGTGCCTTTGTAATGGCCACATTCTTGACAAATAGTATGAGGTGCGATTGGCGAATTGCATGTTTTGCAAGTAGATAATATTTTTGGAGTTATTCCTTTATTAGCAAAACGTTTATCACGACGCACGCGAGAACGTTTACGTTTTGGTACTGGCATAGTAATTCCTTAAAATTTTATGTATTAAATGCACGTATTTTTATAATAGTATATAGCTATTCATCGCTTTAGGATAACTATTTTTTTGAAAAAGGCAAAAAAGAAGAGGGCTTACGAAAAAAATGTGCCTCTGTTTTTGTACGTAAAAAAGTCCCAAAAAAGCAAATTCCTAGCACAATTGCTATGCAGCCACCTATTGATACATCAAAATAAAATCCTATTACACAGCCTACAATAGTGGCAAAAGCTGCGTATTGCACGGTAATCATGAGTATGTTTTTGATGGTTACATCTGTTGAAAGAAGAGCTGTTGCTGCTGGAATAATCATAAGAGCAACTGCTACTAATGACCCTACTACTTCTAAAGCGCTTACAATGGTTAAACTTACCAAAACAATAAGACCATAATAGATTATTTTTGGATGCATATTATATAAGTTCGCTGTGTTGGGATCAAAAATACAAAGTTGTAATGAGCGATAAAAACAGGCTATAAATGAAACATTTAATAACATAATGGCGGTCATAAACCAAAACGATGATGGTCCGTAATCAACGCCACTTATAATTATTCTTTTAAGAGATGCAAGAGTTATTTCTCCTAATAAAACCATATCTACATCAAGATGTAAACTAGCCGTGTATTGACATATCAAAAGTGTTCCAAGTGAAAACAATAAAGGGAAAACAAGGCCAACGGCAACTTCTTTGTATATTTTTTCAGTTGAAATTAAAATTTCAGTAAGCCAAACAGTAATAATCCCCGTACACATCGCGCCTAAAGCAAGGATTGTGCTATTAAATGTTTTGAACAGTAAATAAGCGCTTACAATACCAAAAATAACCGTGTGGCTTATGGCATCGCTCATTAAAGCAACACCTTTTAATACTAAAAAAAGCCCTAATGAAGAGCATGCTATGGCGGTGGTAGTCGCAACAAGCATAATATCAAGAAGTAACATGGTTTTTCCTTTTTTGCCACCATATGCCGCGATGAGGAGCTCCTATTATTGAACATAGGGCAATACTAATAGCAATAATAGAAATAACAGGGCCTGCAGGCATGTGGGTATAATGGGCGCTAACATTAGTACCTGCTACACAGCTTGTTCCGCCAATAACAGCTGCAAGGGCAATAATAGTTGAAATATTGCTACTCCATTGTCGTGCTGCAATCCCTGGTGCAATAACTAGCGTGCTCATAAGTATCACCCCAACCAATGGCAATCCAATTGCAATAGTCATAAGCAGTAAGCAAAGCAACATAGTATCATACATGGTGTAATAGGGCACAGTGATATGTGCGTACTGTTTGTCAAAAAGCAGTACAAAAAGTTGACGTTTAATAATCCAAAGTGTTCCTAAAACAACAACGCCTACAAAGCATAGGCTGTAGACATCGTACATTGTAATAAGAACAGGGTTACCAAGAAGCAATCGCATAAGTATGCCATGGTCAGATAAACTGTATTTTTGCGCCAACGAGGTAAGAACTAGTCCTGCGCCAAAAAAAACAGATAGTATAACGCCAAGCAAGGTATCCACTTTTAGTTTAGTTTTTTGTTGCACATATAAAAATAGTATGCCGCCAAGGGAGCCAGAAAGCATTCCGCCTGCAATAAGAAAAAAAGGATTGTTTTTGCATACCCACAGGGCAATTACAATGCCAGGTAATGTAGCATGAGAAAGAGCATCTGTCATAAGACTTAATCTACGCAAAATTATAAAAACCCCAATAACACTTGCAGTAATGCCAAATAAAAAAGCACCTATATAAATGGGCCACGTGTGTATCATAAAATCCTTTTGCATTAAAAAAGTCTTTTAACTGCTTTTAAAACGTTCATTCTTTAGCTTATTAAAGGAAAACAACTGTCCTTATATGTTATATTCAAAATATCCTCAAGTGTGCTGTCATAAAAAACAAATTTTGGAGATGTATTAATCTGTGCTATATTTTTTGTTGGAAAATAATCTTTTGGATTTTGTAAAAATTCATTTTTTATTTTTTGAAAATCAGTATTATTTTGATCATGGGTGTGATCTTCACTGAGTAATAAAACAGTAGGATATGGGTTTGCCAGATTCCCTAAAAAATGATTGAAAAAATGTTTGATTTTATATTTTGTATAAGACAAAAGTTCATCATTTTTTGAAATATGTACTAATACTGGACATTGCAAATGTCTACGTATGATACTGGCCGTTTCTGCAGGGGTTATAAAATATGGATTATACCATTGGGAAATAAACCAAGGTATATACCTTTTATCATAAAAACAAGCATATTCTTCTGCTAGCGTATTATTGAACAATCTTAAAATAAAAAAATATGCAGCAATAGTGAAAAAATATCCAATAGTATTATTTGGTATTGGGTTTAGATTCATCATACAAAAAAAGAACAAACTTATGGTTAAAAAGCTAGATGCATGGGAACAAAAAACCATAATTTGAATGTCTTGCATACTAAAAACAGGCACGTTTAATATAATACTTCCTTTATTAATTTTGCTTATAATCATGAGTGCTTCTTTTGTGTAATATCTCTAATTCGATGTGATGTGTTGTCAGCTGCATAAAAAAGATTTTCAAGTGCAGTTAAAATTACTCTGGCGCCCATGGACATTCCATTAAGGTTTATTTTTTTAATTTTATAATGATTTCTATCTTTTATATAAGTTATTAATCGATTAATATTTTCTATTGTGTAAAATGAACGGGTTCTTATTTTTTGGCCACTATAATCATATACGCGGCCTTTTGATTGATTGCCTGATTCTCCCAATCCGTGAGAGTAGACATTTAAAATTTTTCCATCTTGTTCTTGTTGATTTTTTGCTGTACGAGGACGGATTTTATCAGCTAATTCATCTTTTATTGTTGCTCTATTTTCCATTCCATTTATTTTTTCGAACAAAAACATTGTATTTAAAAATATTATACATATAACATTTTTAAATACAAACATCGGGCTCTTTTTGAGTAAATCATTTCTATATACCTAAATATTGTACTGACATGTTAAAACTTGTCGACCATAGGCTTTGGTAATGGCATAATTGTTTTCTATATTTTTTGGGGTTCCGTAATATAATAGCTTTTTATTTAATACTAGAATAGTATCAAAATATGCTTGTGCGGTTGTGAGATCATGATGGACCATTACCACTGTTTTGCCTTCTTTTTTTTCATTACGTAAAATATGTATTAAATCATTTTCTGTTGGAGCATCTATGCCGGTAAATGGCTCATCAAGAAAGTAAATAGAAGCTTGTTGAGCAAGAGCACGAGCAAAAAAAACACGCTGTTGTTGTCCGCCAGAAAGTTCACCTATTGGCTTGTGTTGAACGTGGGTCATGTTAACCTGTTCTAAAGCGTAGGCAACAAGGGCATGATCTTTTTTTGAAGGACGTTTATAAAAGGGAATATATGGGTATCTGCCCATCATAACTACTTCATACACTGTTACCGGAAAGTCCCAATCAATAGAGGCTCTTTGGGGAACATACGCAATGCAATATGGGCTAGATTTGTTAATAACAATGGCTCCTGTTTGATGAGGATGTAAGCTAATTAAAGTATTGAGTAAGGTAGATTTCCCTGCGCCGTTTGGGCCAATAATACCAACTATTGAGCCTTGATTGATAGTAAAATGTATATCGTGTAGCACGCAATCATTTTTTCTGTATACGGTTAGGTTGCTTACTTGTATAGCTGGCTTTTGCGAGCTATTATTTTGAGCTGTCTTTGTATCTGTTCTAGACATGATTAGCCTTGCTAAATAATATATTATTAGTTTATATGGTAAGAAAATCCATTCACTATAGCTTCTATATTATAATACATCATACCAATATAAGAGTCAGCATTTTTTTCAGGTTCTCCCAGTGCATCAGCAAGTAACTCCTTTCCTATTGAAATGGTATTGCCAGAGCGCTTTACCATTTCAACTACAGACTCTATACTTTTTTTAGGCATGCATGATTCTAAAAATATAACAGGAATCTGTTTTTCTATAATAAAATTAACAAGATGAGTGATGTCTGCAAGCCCTGGCTGCACGTCGGTGCTTACGCCTTGTAAGGCAACTACTTGAAATCCGTATGCTCGCCCAAAATAACTAAAGGCGTCGTGCGCTGTAACCAGTATTTTTTTATGCTGCGTAATGGAGGCAAATATTTTTTTTATGTTTTTATCAAGATCGTTTAGCTTTTCTATATACGTATGTGCATTGGCGCTAAAAATTGATGCATGTGCTGGATCAAGCAAGCATAACTGTTCTTGTAATGGCAGTACAATCTGTTGCCACAAAGATACATCATGCCATACGTGTGGGTCGTAAGCTTGCTCATCAACTTTAATAAGTTGAGACTGGTTAATCCAGCTGCTGACAGCATACACTTTTTTTGTTGTATGTAGTTCTTCAAAAAGCTCAACCATTTTTCCTTCTAAATGAAGCCCGTTGTATAATAACAGATCTGCTTCTTGTATATGCATGACATCAGTTGGTTTGGCTTTATAAATATGTGGATCAACACCTGGACCCATTAAACAGATAATATCTATATAACCACCAGCTATTTCATATGCGACAGAACTAATCATACCAGTAGTGCAGACAATTTTTTTTTTAAGGTAGGTTTTTTGTTGGTCGGGGCGCCAAAGAAAAAAAATAGCAAAAGAAATAACAACTATTAATGATAAGATTTGTATAAAGCTCATACTCTGTTCCTAAATTAATACCAATCAATCTAAGAAACAGCTTACTACATTTTTTATAAAAACATGAGAAAAATTAAAAATATAGGTATAAGAAAATGAAAGAGGGCTGGTAATGACCTCTTTCATTTTCTTATATTTTAAGAATTTTTTTCTTTGGCTGGATCAAAAAGTTGTATTGTGTTCAATAACGCTTCTTTATTAAAAAAACGTGCTATATACTCGTAATAGTCTCCTGTTAAAACATATTTTGCAGATACACAAAAGTCAACTTGTTGAAAGTCATTAGGCTTGTCGTATGTATCAAAAAAATAATCGTTCAGGTTATTTCGTTCTGTTTCAGGGATAAATCGGATTTGAAGTATCTTTGCAAAAGCTAACGCGATTTGAGTAGTATCGTTTGGACATAATCCTTGAAAAGTCAGAGGGTTATAGCTATATTTACAAGTGTACGATTTTTCAGTTATTTTTTCCTCGGTCTTAATGTAAGGATGTGTTTTTACTGCTTTTATTAGTGTAGAAAAATACGATTCTTTGATATGTTTTGCAATAATGAGTGTTGTAAGTGGTCCAATCCGTGTATTATCATTTAACGTATTTTCCATTTGAGTTAATCGTATACTTTCGGATCGACTCAATTGATTTTCCATACCTAACAATGATTGAACATGTATTTTTGTAAGAACCAAGCACACTATGAAAGGTAAAAAAATATGTTTCATGTAATACTCCTTTTTAAATAAAATACTTTTTGCATGAGTCTTATTGTAATCCAGTTGTCATAGCAATAGAAATTATATTTTATTATGGAATTTATTTTTTTGATTAGTCAAGAAAATGTTTTCAGATAATATATTTTGTAAGTGCAAGAATTAAATTATAGGCGCATGACTGTAACAAAGTCTGTTGCAATTATATAAATATGTTGCATAAAAAACAAAAAAAATAAAAAATTAAATTATTGAAGCCATTTTTAATATTGAATGTATAAAATGGCGGGGCTGACGAGACTCGAACTCGCGGCCTTCCGCGTGACAGGCGGACGCTCTAACCAACTGAGCTACAGCCCCCTAAAGGATGGCTCCCCGGGCAGGATTCGAACCTGCGACCCAACGATTAACAGTCGTTTGCTCTGCCTCTGAGCTACCGAGGAATAAAATGTCAAGTAATGGTGGGCGATGTAGGATTCGAACCTACGACCCCCAGTTTGTAAGACTGATGCTCTACCACTGAGCTAATCGCCCCTTACTGTCAATTAACTAAATTAATTGATGGAAAGAATTGTAAATCAGTTTTAATAAAAAGTCAAAGAATTAATACATTTTTTTAAGTGAATAAAAAATTAATTATTATTTTCACTTTTTTTAAGTGTATTATCATCTGCCAATAAAAGTCTTACGATCTCTACATCACTGTTTTCAACTGCGTAATGCAAGGGAGTTTGACCTCTGAGATTGACTATTTTTTTGTTTATGTTTGGGCAAAATAGCAAAGATTGTATATTTTCTTTTGCATTTAATTTTTTTTCTGGATAATACGCGTCTTCATATTTTTTTATGGCAAGCAACAAAGGGGCTTCACGCCGCTCATTTTTAGTACTATTTGGATCAGCTTTAAAATCTAATAATAAACGTACTATATTCACATGATAACCCTGAATTGCTGCGCATAAAGGTGAAATGCTGTCAGTAGGTAAGTTGGGATTTGCTTTGTTTTCTAATAAACAACGTGCAATGTCTTCTTTACCCTTTTTCGCTGCATAATAAAGCGGTGAAGAGTTGAGGTGATCGACCATATTAATTTCTTGGGGAATGGTATCTTGCGGACTAGGTAATTGGATCATAGCTTGTTGAGTTGCAAAAAAAGATAAAAATACTAATAATAGATATATGTTTTTCATGATGAACCTATATGTTGAATGTAATAATGATAATATAATTATATTATAATCTAAAATTTATTTTTTTTAATGGCCGCCCCAAATATTATTTTTAAAGATGTCGGTACCGGGTTGCCGATTATTGCTATATTCTTTGGGTGAAGCATGTTGTGGTGTATTTTTTTCTCGAGGCCTTTTTTCTTGTTCTTTATTGTTTTCTATATTTTCTTTTTGTCCATGTTGCATGCCTAAAGCCGACTGATTAAAAGATGCCAATATAGTTAAAAAAGTACAAGGTGGGGTATTAATTTTTTCATATGAGTCTCCCTTCTAAAATTATTATTCTGAGTCGTCGTCTGATGTTCGAATGTTTTCTTTGTCAGCTAATAACAATTCCACTAAATCAGAACGTTTATTTTTGATGGCTATTATTAAGGCTGTATCGCCATCATTATTAGTGAGAGCCAGGTTCGGGTTTTTTTCCAAAATTAAGTCTAAAATTGCTTTCTTTCTTGTATTATCGTTCATGTGTATTTCAACAGCCTGGTGCAAAGCTGTCTTGCCATCTTTTTTATTTGCAACGTTAACATCTGCTTTGTGTTCAAGAAGTAATTTAACCAGTTCTTCCTCTTGTAATCTTATTGCTGCATTTAAAGGAGTTTCTTCTTGGGCATGTCTGTTTGGATTGGCATTTACCTCTAAAAGAAGCGTTGCTATTGTTATATCTTTATTTTGCACAGCATAAAATAACGGTGAGTAGTTAAGTTGATCAGCTGTGTTTACGGCATTTTTTATATTATAACAACTATAAATTAAAGCACCGTTTGTCAATAAAAATAAAAAAGTTTTGCTTGTTAAATTCATTTTCTTCCTTGATAATGAGTTTTTTATAATGATGTTAATTTTAAATCAAAAAAATTTTTAGCTGACCATGATTGACTATCAATGATGAGAGCTTTTTGATAATGCTTTTTATTATACAATGTTTTGTATTTGCTCTCTAATTTTTTCAATTTCAACTTTTAAATCAATAGCATATTTAGCTATTAAAGCATCAGAGCATTTTGCGTTAATAGTATTGGTTTCACGCATGAGCTCTTGTAAAATAAAATCTAACACTTTGCCTTTTTCTACCGTAGCTGTTTTTAGTTGAGTTTGCATATTATGTAAGTGGCTTTGAAACCTGCTAATTTCTTCGTGAATGTCTATTTTGTCAAGCAAGGCGTACAAGGTATTTTTTTGTGCATCTGCGCCTTCTGTTTGTTCTGTTTCAATTTGTAACATTTGTTGGATTTTTTCTTTTGTTCGTTCTACAAATTCGTTTGCGCCTTGGCTTACTAAATCAAGGTATTTTTCTATGTTTTGTAAACGTAAGGTAATGTCTTGCGTAATTTCTTCGCCTTCTTTAATGCGTGTAATTATTACTTGTTCTGCTAATTCATCAACAAAGGTTAAAAAATCTCGCTCCATTTGCTCATCCGTCAAATGTTCTTGTACATTAAATACATTAGGAAGACGTATGATATGATCAAGCATTATTGGCTGTGTAATGTTATGCTGTTCTTTAATCGCATTAAGTGCGTTGATATAATTTTGTACCACTTGTAGAGATGGTTCAACGGTACCTTGTACAATATCTGTGTTGTTTAAAAAACATGTTAAATAAAGATGTCCGCGTTTTAATTTATTTTTTAATCTTTTAAGAATAATTGTTTCAAGGTGAGAAAAAGCGAGTGGTAGTTTACAATTAAGTTCAAAAAATTTACCGTTTAAACTTTTTAAACTTAAAAAAAGTGCGCTTTTTTTTCCTGTAGATGATTGTAGCGTGGCATTTTTTACCGCAAAGCCAGTCATGCTTTGAATCATAATTGGGTCCTTTTATCCAAGAGTGGTATATACATTTTGTACATCATCATGTTCTTCCAACTCCGTAAGAAACTCAACTACCTCATCTAACTCTTTTTGTTCAAGAGCAATACTATTTTTAGCAATCCATTCAAACTGGGCTGCAGTTATTTCATATTTTTTTTCTTTAAGTGCTGAACATATTGCATCGAGTGATTTTGGGCAACATAACACAATAGTTTCGTATTCGTGCATTTTAATATCAATAATATCAAAATCTATAAGCGTTTCTAGTAATGCGTCTTCAGATATTGAGCCCACAATATGAATTGCTCCGCAATGATCAAAAAGCCAACTAACAGCTCCTGCTTCACCCAAATGGCACCCATGACTTGAAAAAATATGTCGCAGTTCTGCCACAGTTCTATTTTTATTATCAGAAAGTGTGTCTATCATAACGGCAATACCGTGTTTTGCATATCCTTCATAGGTAAATGGCTCATAGTGTACGCCAGGAAGCTCACCAGTCCCTCGTTTAATTGCACGTGTTGCATTGTCTAAAGGCATGTTAATAGTACGCGCTTGTTCAAGCAAAAAACGCAATGCTGGGTTAAAAGCTGGGTCTCCACCACCGTTGCGAGCGCATACAGTAATTTCTTTAATTAACCTAGTAAATGCTTTTGCTTTTTTACCGTCTTCTTTTGCTTTTTTATGTTTTATTTGTGACCATTTATTATGACCTGACATGTATATGCTCCGTAAGTAACATTTTTACGAACATAGTATAAAATAAAAACCAATTTGTGTCGATTTTAGTTTTGAGTAAAAAAATTTTTTTTATTCATTGATATTGGCTTGCCGATGATTTGCGACCTGGAATTTAGCTTTTTCTGCTTCCTTTTTTTCTAAATCTAATATTACTGTTCTCAATAGCTTATGATTTTGTAAAACCAGGGGTAGTTGATTTTCAGTAATTTTTTTAGCAAAAAACCAAAAGGGCACAAAAGGAAGTTGATAACACAAAACTAAACCAGTCGTCATTAATATAAAAGAGTTTGATGCTTGCATTATGTATCCTAACGGTTCAATATACTGGACATTTTCTATAGAGCCACTTAATTGATATATCGGAATATTGGCAATATGTATTGCTGCTACTATTTTAAACCAAGTAATATATCTGCTAAATACTGTTAAATCTTTAATGCAAGATACTATTTGTTGGCTACTATGATTGTACAGTTTTTCAACGTCAGGAACAACGTATTCGTTTTCACTAAGCATGGCTGAAAGTATTTCAGGGGTTGCTGGTTTTTCTAATGCTTTGCAAAGTGCATTGAAATCTTTTTTTGGCACGTCACAGTAGTGTTTGCACACAATACTATGTAAAGGGTTTTTGTTAGGCATACTGTTGGAAACATTTTTTTTTGAGCTATGTTGAACGCATAATTGTAATGACTTTTCTATTCGCATTAGTTGAAGCATTGCGTTTATATTTAATGATGTCATCAATAATAGAGTGATATAAAGTATTGTATTGTTTTGCAAGGCAAGCTCCTTTTTATGCTTCATGTATATTGTTTGGGCAATAGTATATAATAGAGTGATAATCATGTCGATTTTAATTTTTAATGTAAAAAGGTACTACCAATGGATTACATTTCTTGGCAATATTTTGAAAAAGTAGAAATACGCGTTGGTACTGTTATAGAAGTTGTAGATTTTCCGGAAGCAAAAAAACCAGCTTTTAAATTAAAAATTGATTTTGGGCCAGATATTGGCATTAGAGAATCAAGTGCACAGATAACGGTACATTATACAAAAGAAGCACTTTTGCATACCCAGGTGGTTTGTGTTATTAACTTTACCCCAAAAAAAATTGGCCCCTTTGTTTCGCAAGTGTTGATCACCGGTTTTCCAGACAACAATAGTGCAGTTGTTTTGTGTGTACCGCAAAAACAGGTGCCAAACGGTGCAAAATTATATTAAATTGTGTTACAAAAACCAAAAATCATTTCCATTGATTGCATAGTTGCAACGCGTAAATGTACAAGCTGTGGTTTGTTGAATTGAACCTAAGCTATTTGCAGAGTTCAAATTGAATAAAACATCTTTTTTTCTTTTAATTTAAAATAAAAAAATAAACTTAAATGTTTACAAAGAAAAAAAATCTGTATATCATTGTTTTGTAAACTGATAAAAAAATTATATAATTGAAAGACAAAAGGCTATGATGATTATATTAAATAAAAAGTTTATTAAAAAAATATTTTCTTTTTTGCATGCTGTTGTGGTGATGAAGTGTATTTTGTCCAGTAATCATAATCAATTGTTTGCAATGGAATTACAAAATTCTGAAAACTGTAATGCCAATCATCTAGCTCAGAGACTATACGAACAAGCGGAAAAAGATAAGGATTTTAAGACAGTAATTCTAAATATTCTTGCATTAACCGATGCATTTGTGGAACGTACTAAACATATGCTACATTATTTAAAGGAAATAGATAAACATACTCATTCTGCAATCGTTCCTGAAGCTCCGCAAAAAAAATATCCTGACATATCTTTTGTATTGCCAGGGGAAAAAAAAGAATCTATAGATTTTGCAGATGTTGCTTTAAAATGGAAACTGAGTAATGAAGATCCTACAACAGATTTTTATTATGTAAGTAATGAAGAAAAAGAAAAAAGCAAAAATACACATAAACGGTTATCCTCTTGTATTTTGGAAAGGAGTAGCCATTTCTCCTTACAAAAGATTAAGGGGGGCGTATTGTTTCCTAAAACAATAATTGGATTACAATTATTTGGTAAAGATGTGTTACATTTTTTTCGTGATCCAAACTACATTAAGGTTTTTAATCAGCAAAATTTATCTCCAGATACTTTAATGTATTTTGCTAAAAATAAAAAAGATGTTGAAAAAGGTATTAACCCAGTACAAAAAGAGGCGGGTAGTGTTATAGAAAATATTATTTTTTCATATTTTTCTTTATTAAACTCTTTTAATCAATTGTTGAATTTTAAGGATCAAATACCTTTGTATAATCTTGCAGCGCTAGATCATTATACAGATGCTCAGCAAAGAAATGTCCTAAACGAAATGGAAATTTTGTTAAAAGACAATTGCATTAATAAAAATTTTTTTGATCAATTTATTCCTCTTTTAGGAAGTTATCACTCTCAAACAGATGATTATTTTATATTGAATACATTGAAAACGTTAGATGCGGAAAAATGTATTCCATATAAAAAAGTTGATGATGCAATACGATTATTAGGTAATGTATTTCCTGAGACAATAGATAGGTTTGATGCTTTGCACAATATGCTATTTAAATTATGTTTGATTATGTATCAAACTAGAGCTGTGCCTACAAAACTTTCTGCAGTTGTAGATAAGATAGAAATCCAATTTAATTTAGCTCTAAAAGAAAAATCTAAAGATATTGATTGTCTATATGATTTATATAAAAAGTTAAATAAAGAAGGACAGGCTCAAAAATATTACCGTTTTTGGGGACCATTAATTTTACAATCTACACTTAATTTGCAACCAAAAATTTTTGATTCTCATGTTTCATCTGCAACTAAAAAAATTGAACTTGAAGAGCAAGATAATGCAAAAAAAAATGCAATACGCGCAAAAAATGCTGCAAAAGAGCTGCTTGCAGAATATCAAAATGCAAAGCATAAGCATTCTAAAAATAACAAGACTCATATTCAACCAAAGAATCAGAACCACAAAGGTTCAGCTCAAGCTAGAGTGCCAAAGCAATCTGTTTCTCAAAAAACAACTGCTGGTTTGAATAATGTTACTAATGGCAAAAAAACTAAATTAAAAAATACAGAAACTAAAATTTCAAATGCTTTTATTAAAGAAAAGGTTACTCCTAATACTGGTGAATTACGTCCTGTTAGCAATCTGATTGAAGATGCTATTATTTTACCAAGCATTCTTGATTGTACTATAAAGCAAGAATGCTGTTCATCATTACTTTTTAATAAAAAATATTTTCAAAGGCTTACTGACCCAGCACATAAAGAATTACATGATCATTATCATGGCCTTCCAGCAAAAATGATTGCAGAAATTATTAATACAGGTTTTTCGGTACCTTCACCAAAAGATACAAAAGCTACCATCTATTTTGCAGTAGCTGCCGTAAAAACAGTAATAGGAAAATATATATATCATATTCCTTTTGTCATACAAAATGAGAAAAATGTTATTTTTCATATTGGCTTGCATAAGGAATATAATGCATTAAAAGTTATTGGCAATATGGCAACTGAAAATATATCCAAATTAAAAAAGATAATAGATTTTCCAGCATTTCCCGGAGTTACTGAAAACATCTCTAATGAAAGCGTAAAAAATCAAGAAAAAGTATCTGCTTTATCTGATATGTTACCTAGCTACGCTGTGAGTGTGCCTTTTGAAGAGTTTGATGCATATTTTCCGTGCAAAGAAATAATACCAAGTCCTTATGAAAATACAAAAACATATTCTTTACAAAATGGTGAGCAATTAATACATTTAAATATTAGATAAATAAAAAGTTAAAATTAATATAATAAAAAATATAATTGCTGTACAAAAATATAATAATAAAAATTATATTTTTGTATCTAATTTGTTGATAAGAATACAGGAAGGTATAATTTTTAAAATGCAATGTATCAAACTTTTTGTAATATGTGCTTTTATACATGCAAGATCTTATTCTATGAACAATGATATAAAAACTGCATTTCATATTATAAAAATTGAGTATGTTATTAGTTATTGTGCAAAAAAATGTGTTGATAATGCATGGCAAACATCACCACTGCAAAAATTAGAAGATGTGACTAGCGAGTTTAATAGAATTCAAAAGATAACTATTGAAACAATAAATGTCGATGATATACAATATATTTGGCATAATCTTTTAAACAACTCTTCAAACCTATTTAAAAAATATCCAAATATTAATTTTAGTCCTTGTTTAGAGTATTTTAAAAATAAAATCGATAAAAAAAATACAGAGACAGAAGGTGTTATAAAAACTTTTAAGCTGCTCAAAAAAAATAACAGTAACCAGCATCAAGGATTAAAGATCGTTGTAATTACATCTTTTTTAAACACATCTTTTTTGCTATTATTGTATGCACTGTTGGCCTAAAAATTTTGCTTTCAAAAAAGGTAATTTTATAGGCAAAATTTGTCGCCCTCGTGGCGTTTTTTCTAAAAATCCTTTACGCATTAAAAATGGCTCGTAGACTTGTTCAATAGTTTCTGGATCTTCGCCAATTAATGAAGCAAGTGTTTCAAGTCCAATGGGGCCTCCATTGCACTGCACCGTAAGTGTTTTTAAAATCAATAGGTCGACTTTTGAAAGTCCTTCTTGATCAATGCCTAAAAAAGATAGCGCTTCGCTTACAGAGTCCTTTGTAGGATCTTTTTTGTGCACTTGTATAAAATCACGCACTCGACGAACTAATTTTTTTGCAATTCGTGGAGTACCGCGTGCCGATTTTGCAATTAACAATGCACCGTTTTGTTCAATATTGCATTGTAAAAAACGGGCTGCTTGCAAGACAATATCTTGCAGTTCAATATCGGTATAAAAATCAAGCCGTTCGCTTATGCCAAATCTACTACGCAGTGGTGCAGAAATCATACCACTTTTGGTTGTTGCACCAATCAAAGTGAATGGATTAATGGGCAGGCTAATAGATTTTGCCCCTGCGCCTTGGCCAATAATCATATCAACCTTGAATTGTTCCATCGCTGTATACAATACTTCTTCCACATTAGTTGGCATACGATGAATTTCGTCAATAAACAAGATGCCTTTTTTTTCAATACTTGAAAGAATAGCAACAAGGTCACCAGTTCGTTCCATCATTGGACCGCTACAAATACGAATTGATGTTTCCATAACATGAGCCATGATGGTCGAAAGAGTTGTTTTACCAAGACCAGGAGGGCCAAAAAGTAACAAATGGTCTAACGGTTCATTGCGCATTTTAGCTGCTTTGGTATATAAAGCTAATTTTTCTTTTAGTTCTGTTTGGCCAATATAATCATCAAAAGTTTTTGGTGTAAAATCTAAATCAACCTCTTCAGGTATATTTTGTAGGCTTATAATATCAACATTTAATTCATTTGTTTTCATAATACACTATCTTATTATTATATACGGTATAAGATAATTGTTTTTAAATAAGTAATCAAATAATTGATAAATTGATATACAAAATAAAAGCTTGTAAGGTTAACTAGCGCGTCCATTATATTACAGTTGGTAGTATGGTTTTACAGTACAAACTTGGTTACATACGCCAAGGCTTGCGTATGTAACCCATAAATGACTTATGCCATAAGAAAAAAGAGGCAATGGAATGCCTACAATAGGCAACATACCAAGCACCATGCTAATGTTAATAATAGTGCATAAAAAAATATGTAATACGCTTCCCAGTGCCAGTAATTGCATATACATATTTTCTAGATAACATATTTTAACAGTAATATAACAAAATAATAATAAATATAGTATAAGTACAACAAAAGCTCCGCATAGGCCCCATTCTTCACATAAAACAGCAAAAATAAAATCAGTGCGTCCTTCAGGTAAAAAATGAAGCTTGTTTTGTGTCCCCTGGAGTAAGCCTTTGCCTGTTAACCCCCCAGAACCTATAGCAATAAGAGCTTGTTCTTTTTGGTAACCTTCTTTTTTATTATTGCCATCTCCTAAGAATACGGCGATTCTTTGTTTTTGATAAGGCTTTAAAAAATACCATAAAACAGGTGAGCTAATGATACAAAAAAATCCCATTATAATAAAAAAACGTGTGCCAATACCAGCGAGCCAACAATACATAAGACCTACAAATGTTACAATTAAAGCAGTTCCTAAGTCTGGTTGCTTTCTGATTAAAAGAAAGCTGCATATGATAGTAAATAAAATAAAATAAAAAGAGTTTTTTTTATTACTATTTTCTTGAAATAAATGATAAGTAGCAAAAGCTGGTAATAGTAACTTGGTTATTTCTGAAGGTTGAAATTTGGTAAACCCTAAGTCAATCCATCGTTGTCCACCTAACCCAATTGAGCCCTTAATAAGAGTAAAAACAAGTAAAAAAATGGTGAATGGGTATAAAACATAACCGCATTTCATCCATTGCCTATAATCAATAAAGGAAAAAATAAAAAAAATAATAGTTCCTGTAGCCACACCAAAAGCTTGTTTTTTGAAAAACAAAGAAATTGGTTGTTCTGCCGTATATGTTGCGCTCCATACAAATAATAAACCTGTGCAAGCCAACATATTTATAAGCGTTATGGTAATAAAAGTATGTACGTTTTTTGTATTACTATGTATAAAAAAAAACATATACTACCTATAAAAAAGAGCCAAAAACTATTCGTTGTTGGCTCTTTTCCGATTTATTTTGAATAAAGTTTATTGTGCATTTTGTGCAGCAAGAGCTTCAGTTTGTTTTAAAAAAGATTTAATTAGCATAGAAGCTTTATCAGGATGAGTAACTTCATCTTTTCTTTTTGTAAGAGGAATGATACCATTTTCATTGAAACGACGCAGTAAAAGATTTTTATTCTTTTTTGCTGCAGTTTCGTATACTTTTTTATATATTTCCAAAGTCGCCAAAGAGGTAATTGTTTGCAAAATTAAAAAATCTTCCATTAATTTGTTTTGGAAATCAAGCATTTCATTTTTTAGTTGAGCATTATTTTTGTCTTTTGCTTTTGTATAGGCAGCTTGCATTTTTTCTTGTAAATCTTGAATTCGTTTAGCTACTTCTTGCGGAACTATTGAAGCAATCGCTAATTGAATTTTTTCATATAATGCTTTTGTTTTTTCATTACATTGCGTTTCAAGGGTCTTTAAAGCATTTTGAAAACCTTGCATCATTCCTTCTAATTTTTCTTGATCAACTTTATTGTTATTGAATTCTTTTTCCATTAATTCAAACAAAAAAAATTGAGCTGCCAAAATATTAAGTAAAGATGCAATTTCATTATTTGAAAGTTCAGATAGTAAAGAAGGAAGAGTGTTGATAAAATCTGTAAACGAGTCTAATTGCTCATTGGTAGTGTATACAGCTAGCTGTGTAATGTTACTGGATTTGATTTGTTGGTTAGCAAATATGGTAAAGTTTGCCAATGCAGTTGTTATTAACAGCGTATTTAAAAAAAGACTGTTTCTTGAAATCATATTTTTCCTTTAAATTTATAATATTTTATCAATCAATAAAATTACATTCTAACAGATTACATTCTACAGCTAGTTTATATTTATTCAATAACTTATTATAAAACATAGCTATATTTAAATACAGGTCAGTACCTTGGTCAGCTAATATTGTAGATTGGCAAAGAACAGTTGAAAAAGCATTTTTTTGGTTATTTAATAACTCTAATGTAGTGATTCCTTTATAAGACGCTTGTAAGGAATGATGTATATTTTCTTGGTATGAAGCATACATATTATCTTCAAAAGATAATACATTTACCATTATTGGAATAATAGTATTTAAAATAAATTTTTCTATATCAGCCACAATACTTACAACAGTATGACTAAGTACGTTATTCAGATATGCAACTTCATTCGACAAAACCGTATACTCCGCTTCTTTTTTTTGAAAATCAGCAATTAATTTCAAAAGTACATTAACGTTATCTTGTATTGAGAGCTCATCTTTTGAAAAACTTCCTGTAACTAAGCCATTAATTATTGCTGCTTGTACAGAAATTAGAGAACTTAGCTTAAGTAGCATAATGTAACATTTGTATGATTTTATACAGGAATTAAATAATAAAAGTAAGTCTTTTTTATCTTCAACATGTAACTCTGATAGAGTCACGTTAGACCAATAAACGACACTGTCTTCAATTTGCTTTTCACAATAAGTTACTGTGTCCAAACAAAAGATGGTGGGGAAAAAAGATAAAGATAAAATTCCACAAAAAAAACTAGTGAAAAATTTATTAGTAAAATTCATAATAGTCAATCCTTGGGTTTTACAAAATAGTTGGTCGGGGCGGCCAGACTCGAACTGGCAACCCCTCGCTCCCAAAGCGAGTGCGCTACCAATTGCGCTACGCCCCGTACTAATTTTGTTAGGCTAATTTTTAAAAATTCATAATGAATAATATAGATTTTTTATATTATTGCAACTTTTTTAAGAAATTTAATATAGTATACTTTTAAACTCTGTATTAATAATCAAAAATTTCAAAAAAAAGCAAATGAGATTATAATTTTAAGTTGCTTTATAAGTGGGGTGAGTGGTGGGACTTGAACCCACGGCCCTCAGAGCCACAATCTGATGCTCTGCCAACTGAGCTACACTCACCATAAAGCATTGATATAAACAAATTGTAAAAAAACTAAATATAGTACTGTATTATATTTTTGATTTTGTTTGTTTGATCAATAACAATTGTTTGGTATAATGACAATATTATATTTAAATGTCAATGTTTTTTAAAATTTTTTCTAAATTTATAAAGTGTGATGTAGATGGGTAATAATAAAAAGTTGCATCATGGTTGGATAGAAATAAAAGGTGCTCGTGAGCACAATTTAAAAGATATAAGCGTTAGTTTGCCTAAAAATGCATTAGTAGTGATTACTGGGCCTTCAGGGTCTGGAAAGAGTTCTGTTGCCCTTGATATTTTATATACAGAAGGAAAAAGAAGATATACTGAATCTTTGTCTGCCTATGCACGGCAATTTTTAGGTATTGTTGGTAAGCCAAATGTAGATTCGATTGAGGGGCTTTGTCCGGCTATTGCAATTGAACAAAAAACAGTAGGCAGTAATCCAAGGTCAACAGTAGGTACCATTACTGAAATTTACGATTATTTAAGGCTTTTATATGCTCGTATAGGCAGGGTACATTGCCCAACATGTAAGCAACTAGTGAAAGCCCAATCGCCTCAAGAAATTGCATCCATAATATCAACACGTTTTGCTGAAAAAACGGTTGTAGTCTATGCACCTATTGCACGCGAAAAAAAAGGTGAGTTTGCACATGAACTTGAACGTCTTTTTAATGCGGGTTTTTATAAAATGCGCATTAATCAGGTGATGCATAAATTTAGTAATCTAAATGAACTAAAAAAAATAAAATTACAAAAAACGCTTAAGCATAGTATTGATGTGCTTGTTGATGTAATTACTATTTCCCATCAAGAACAATCACGTCTGCAAAGTGCTGTGGAACATGCTTTTAAATTAACAAAAAGCTTTTGTGCAATTGTTATAGATGATAAAGAATATGTATATTCTTCTGAAAATATCTGCGCACAGTGTGGTGAGTCAGTGCCTGAGCTTGAGCCCCGTAATTTTTCTTTTAATTCGCCAATTGGTGCTTGTTCATCTTGTGAGGGGCTTGGTGTTATCGAGTCTTGGAAAGAAAGGGGAGATAGTTACGATGAATACGGTATAGATATACAATTGTTTCGGAGTCTTTTGATTTGTACGGATTGTAACGGACAGCGACTTAATAAGTATGCTCGTGCGGTGTTAATAGGAAACTCTTCAATTACAGAGCTGTGTGCAATGTCTGCCCAAGAATTGCATCATTTTTTTGATACAGTGCAGCTTGATGAACTTTCCCTGCAAATTGCAGCAACCGTTATTAAAGAAATTAAAGAACGGTTATCTTACCTTCATAATGTTGGATTGCCTTATTTGAATCTAAATCGGGCTGCTCAGACGCTTTCTGGAGGTGAAGGCCAACGGATTCGTTTAGCGACTCAAATTGGATCTATGTTGACTGGCGTGCTTTATGTGCTTGATGAGCCAAGTATTGGCTTGCATCAATATGATAATGATAAATTAATTGCCACATTAGAACAATTACGTGATATAGGTAATACGGTGGTCGTGGTTGAGCATGATCTTGATACGATTCAGCGAGCTGATTATATTATAGAAATGGGCCCTGCAGCTGGTGTAAATGGAGGTAAAGTAGTAGCTTGTGGTACGCCAGAAGAAATAAAAAATAATCTTTTATCGTTGACAGGTGGCTATCTTTCTGGTCGTCTTTCTATTAAAAAAGAGGGCTTGCTGAGAAATCCTAAAGGATATGTAACACTAAAGAATGCTGCCAAGCATAATTTAAAAAATCTTACTGTTAATTTTCCATTGGGTGTTTTATGCGCTGTTTCTGGTGTATCAGGTTCAGGAAAAAGCACCCTTGTTTTGGATGAGCTTGTGCCATTGTTAAAAAGAAATTTAGATACAAGGTCATTAGCTAAAAAAGCTGCTTTTGCTGGCAAAAAAATTGTTTTGAATGATCAGTATGAGGATATTCTTGGTGCAGAACAGATAGAATCTCTGGTTGTAATAGATCAATCGCCTATTGGTAGAACTCCTCGATCTAATCCTGCAACGTATTTGGGTATTTTCGATGACATAAGAAAATTATATGCACAATTACCAGAGAGCCAAATGCGTGGTTATACAGCTGGTAGATTTAGCTTTAATACAAGTGAAGGGCGATGTTTTGAGTGTTCGGGTGAAGGGGTAGTACGATATACTATGCATTTTTTGCCTGAAGTAATTATTGCATGCAGAGTATGCAAAGGTCAACGGTATAGTCAAGCGACGCTTGACATTATGTATAAAAGCAAGCATATTGCTGATGTTTTGGATATGACAGCCTATGAAGGGCTTTCTTTTTTTGCACAACATAAAATAATTCATAAACGGTTACAATTATTGTGTGATGTTGGTCTTGAATATATTAAACTAGGTCAACCATCAACTACCCTTTCAGGCGGTGAAGCACAGCGTATTAAATTAGTTGATGAACTAAGCAAAAGAGGTCATAACACGCTGTATGTTCTTGACGAACCTACCACTGGCTTGCATAATAGTGATATTGATCGTCTTTTGAAAGTGCTTAATAAACTTATTGACAAAGGTAATTCCATGATTGTTATTGAGCACAATATAGATGTCCTCAAAACAGCGGATTATTTAATAGATCTAGGGCCACAGGGAGGGGTTTTAGGAGGTTCTATTGTTGCGCAGGGAACTCCTGCGCAGGTTGCTAGCAATAAAAAAAGTGTTACTGGAATATATTTGAAAATGTGCGACTTTTAAAGAGAGAATAAAAATATGTTTTTTCGGCGAACTTTTTTGACTATATTATTTTGTTTTTTGAATGCTTTTATTTTTTTGCGTGTCTCAAGTTATGATTTTTATCTTGTCAATGAGCAAGCAATTGAAAAAGAAGCAGGGGAAATTGGACGTACTCTCTTATTCCATTCACGTCTTGAAAAAATGTTACAGTGTACTTCAACTGTTGCTTTACTATATTGCTTTTGGAAGATGGTGCCTTCTTTTGTGACCGAAGACAACCAACCTAAATTAGAAAATTCATTATACAGTTATGGTCATGGGCAAGCAAACGTCCAAGGATCGTTAAATAATTATGTTGCTAGTATTCCATCCAAAGTGGTAAATGCGATGATTGCTATTCCTTATGATCTCATTGTTGTGATTAAAAATGGTGATTTGTTTAAATCTTTGGGCAGCATGATTGCTAATTATTTGCTTGTGTCAATTGTAAATTTTGCTATAGAATCATCTTTAAATAAGGTATGTCATCGTCATACTATTGGTTGGTATGTGCAAACACATGCTCCATACCAACAAACAATTTCTTTATTAATACAGCAAGTTGGCACTTATCAAGAGAGGATATTGAAAAAAGATTCTAAGGCTCATTTTGAGTATGAAGTTATGGTTGGTATGACTAATTTGTTATTACAACATTTAGAACGTGTTATTGCTTACATGACTTATAGAATCTCTACCATACAAAAAAAACACCAACCAGATGCTATTGCTGTTAAAAATCTCTTTTTGAATTATGTACTAGATTGGCGATTGCAAATAACAGAGGTCTTTTTGGATTCGAATCACAATGAAAAATTAAAACTTTTATTAAATCAGTGTTATAATGAAGTTGATCGTATGTATAAAATGTTTGCTTTATATGAAAAGCATTTATAACATCGTTCCCTTATAAGAAGATTGCTTCGTTAAAATCATGCAATAAAAAATAAGTAGATTTTTATGCAACATGTAACAGCGACAACTCCTTTAATGCAGCAATATAGCATTATTAAGAATGAGTACCCTGAACAGTTACTTTTTTTTCAGGTGGGAGATTTTTATGAGCTTTTTTTTGATGATGCGCAAAAAACGGCTCAATTTTTAGGCATTACACTTACCAAACGAGGTAAAGTAGCTGGTAAAGATATTCCTTTGTGCGGTGTGCCGGTACATACTATTGACCACTACATTAAAAAACTTGTAAAGGGGGGCTATACAGTTGCGCTATGTCAGCAGCTTGAAGAGGCAAAGCCGGGCACTGTAGTAAAGCGAGGTGTTACCCGTGTATTTACGCCAGGTACCCTTGTTGAAAGTCAGCTGTTAGATGAAAAATCACCTTCATATTTATGTTTATTTTTTGTGGAAGGTGACGAAGTTGGATTGCTGTGTAGTGAGCTTCTAACAGCGCAGTTATTTGTTACGCGTCTTTCGCTTAATGATGAACAGCTATTAGAAAATGAATTAGCTCGTTTTTTTCCAGATGAAGTTGTAGTTCCTGCAGGCATAGATAAAAAAATAGTAGGTATATGTAAAAAGTTTGGTTATGTGCTTTCTGTAGTGGATGCTACCAGTATTTGTTCTGAAGAATCGTTTCATAGTTGGGTTCAAGAGCATTTTTTTACATATATTAATAAAGTAATCCATGAAAATAAAATTTTTAAACAAGCGCTTTATTATTTTTATGCTTATTTAACAAAAACAAATAAACAAGCTTTAGGTCTTTTTAAGACAATTAATATATACAAGCCGCAAGATTTTTTACAGCTGGATTGTACAACGCAAAAAAATCTTGAATTAGTAGTTAATACATACGATGGAACAAGAAAACATACGTTATTTGATGTCATAGACAAAGCAGTAACCCCAATGGGTTCGCGTATGCTTAAAAAATGGATTTTACGTCCATTGGTGGTACACGATACCATTCTCAATCGTCAACAATTAGTTGAATGGTTTGTGGAGCACCCTTCATTGCATATGCATATTAAACAAAATTTATCTATGTGTGCTGATATTGAGCGTGCTGTGGGAAGAATGCTTATGCAAAAAGGACAGCTTGTCGACTTTTTACTTTTGCGATCTACATTGAATGTTGTTAAAAATATACAAAAAATATTATTTCATGATGCACAGCAAATAGCACTTGCTCAGCTTATGGCCTTGCAGCTACCAGATTTGCAAGACTTAACTGTTTTATTGCATCAATCATTAGTAGACGATCCTCTTGCAGATGCTATTATTAAAAAAGGATTTAATCAAGAGCTAGATGATTTGCAAGATTTATATCTCAACGGTGCTTGCAAAATAGTAAAACTTGAAAAAGAAGAGCAACAAAAAACGGGTATTACTACGCTTAAAATTCGGTTTAATAATCTATATGGTTACTATATTGAAATGACCAAAATTGGGGCAGAAAAAGTGCCTGCTTATTACAAGCCTATCCAATCATTAGTAGGTAAAGAACGGTACACTATAGAAGAGTTAGAGCTATTGGCACACCGTATTCAGCAAGCAAAAAAAGAATATGAATTTAAGCAAAAACAGCTTTTTGATGAAATAAAAAAACAGGTATTAATGCATGGTGTTGCTTTGCGTAAAATGTGTTATGCATTAGCTAATTTGGATGCGTTAGCCTCGCTTGCAACAGTTGCTCTTGATTATGATTATCATAAACCAATTTTAAATAATGATAAAAAATACTTTGTTGTTGGAGGTAGGCATCCAGTGGTTGAACAATATATGACGAGTGCTTTTATAGCTAATGACATAGGTCTTGATACAGATAAAAGTATATGGATTATTACCGGACCAAATATGGGAGGTAAGTCTACCTATTTAAGACAAACAGCTTTAATTGCGTTATTAGCTCATATTGGCTCATATGTTCCTGCAAAAAAAGCTAACATTCCTTTGCTCGATCGTATTTTTACACGAGTGGGTTCTGGTGATTTTGTTGCTGGTGGGAAAAGTACTTTTTTAGTTGAAATGGAAGAGACAGGTGCTATTTGTAGATTTGCAACAAGTACAAGCTTGGTAATTTTAGATGAAGTTGGGCGAGGTACAAGTACTGTTGATGGTAGATCTATTGCGCAAGCAGTCATTGAGTATTTAGCACAAGAAGAAGGACCATTATGCTTATTTGCAACGCATTATCATGAATTAACCCGCTTACAAGATGCACATGCAAATATAGAAGCTCATTATATGGCAAGCAAAAAAACATCTGCGGGTATTTTGTTTTTGTATCAGCTCACTAAAGGAGTTGCTGATGGTTCTTTTGGCATTGAAATAGCTAAGTTAGCGCATCTACCAGCCTCTATCATTAATCGATCACAAGAGCTTTGTGCTCAAGCTTTGCACGATGAATCCAGTTTGATTAAGCCTTCTATTAATAGTGCCTTGCAAAATAATGATTCTAAAATTGATTTTGCATCTTTTTTTGATGAGCAGTTGCTAAAAAAAATAGTTGCTGCTGACGTTAATAATATGACCCCATTACAGGCTTTCAATCTCTTAGTTGAGTTAAAAAATAACATTTCTGAAATAAAAAATTGATCCTTGCGTCATTCAACGGCTTAAAAATCTATATCTCTAAAAGCTGCTTTTATACTATTTATAGATAAAAAGCAGATCTTTTCATGTTGCGCGGCTGTAAAAATTGCAATTTGTAAATATATATGTATACTAAATATATTGGAAGATTAAATAAAAAACACATAATAATCTATTGTTAATGAGTTGAATATGGAAAAAAAGAAGATTAGAAAGGCTTTTGCTGCTTTTATAGTATGTTTTTTAATGGGTACGTATTGCGCAACTCCTGTATGCAATAACCCAACTACTGATCAATTAGTCAATCAGGTATTGAATGCTGATAACTGGTTGTTAGATGCAGCTGATCAATTATATACCTCGGAAGATTTTACTAAGTTAGAAATTGAGTCGCTATATAATGCAAACAATGCTAATGCATGGTTAAAGCTTCAAACAGTTTTTGGTAACGTAGCGATTAAAAAGGTGTGTAGGCCGCTAACAGATATACACAGCATCTTGGCTCGTCAAGCTGCTATCAAAACACTAGTCACTAATCAGGCTGTGTATAAAGATATTGAACAGCAATTGGATATTATTGCGCAAAATCAAGATCTTTTGCTTGGGTATTGGGAAAAAGATGAGTATGCATCGTACGATCAGTTGTATTTCACTCAACCTAAAAAACTATTTGATTATGTACCGTTGCCAGATGTAGCAAAAAAGTTAAATAATAATGCATATGTTCTTGAAGGCTCAATTTTACAAAATTTTGGGACTAGTTTTATGCATATCTTTAAAAAAGGTATGATTTCCAGTCTATTTACCACGTATTTAAATTATATGGGCAATCTAGGTGTAGTTTTGCCAACCATTAATGTGTTAAAAAGTGCTATTGGAGAGATATTAACTAATATTGTCAAAGAACCTTTTAATTTAGTTGATCCAAGAGTTACTAAGCAAGATGAAATAGATCAATACATAGATGGTATTACACCTTGTATTTCAGCAAAAATATTTGCTGATCCATCTTATACATTTGGTGATAAACTAGGATTTTTAAGTAATGGTTTTACTACCAATATTAACCATAATCAACAATCGGTTACGTTATTATCTAAAAATATCTATGTAGCTTATTTGTTAAGCATTGGCTTTACTTTATGGCAGTCTCAGATGTTATACAGTTATTATAAATCTATTTATAATAATAATATTGTTGTTGCTTATAAAAAAATGAATAGTTTGCATGAGCAAATGGTAAAAATAAGTACTATTTTTAAAGCCATAGAACATATAGAAAAAGTCGTTGATCAATCATTTGGTACAGATTTTAACATGCAATGCCTTGAAAAGAAAGCAAAATATTCTAAAAAATACAATCTGTTAATCGCACTTTTAAAAGCGTCCACTTTTGATAAAGCAGGCACGGTTTGGTATCGTCGAGGCAACGTATTATTAGCTCACAAATTAATGGGTCAAGTTAAACAAGAGCTCCAAACAAGGTTGCGTAACATTGGCCTTGTGGATAGTTATATGTCAGTTGCCCGGTTTATACAAAAGGCGCAAACAAAAAATTTGCCAGTTACTTTTGTAGAGTTTGCAACAGAAGATCAGCCAGTTGCTTTTCAGGCTACACAGTTGTGGTGCCCAGTGCTCAACAATGATAATCAATATGTGTGTAACGATCTGTGTTTGGGCAATGATAAAGCGCGTGCTTTAATTTTAACAGGGCCTAATGGGTGTGGAAAATCAACTATATTGCGTTCTATGGGTGTTGCTGCATGGGTTGCGCAATCTTTTGGTATAATACCAGCAGAAAAAGCATCAGTTTCATTATTTCATAAAATTTGCATGAGCGTGCCAAATGGTGATAGCGCGCACAAAGGACTTTCTACTTATATGAGCGCAGCTAAACAAGGGCAAGAGCTGATGGCTCACATGGCTAAGCTAAGCCAAAACAAAAAAGGTCTTATTTTATGCAGTGAGCCGTACCGTGGTACGCCAGATGTGCAAACTGATAGAAAGATTATTGAATTTTGTAAAACGATAATGCCTAATCAACATTTTATTATGGCACTTGAAACACATGTGGTAGGTCCAACCAACCTTGAAAAAGAATATCCAATGGTTTTTGTTAATGGGCAAATGGATGTTATGCAGAATGCAGACGGTACTTTTACAAGAACATTCAAGTTACAACATGGTCCAGCGTTGTGGTGGTTTAATGATAAAGCAAAAAGCAGCGCATTTGTTGATTGGGTTTCAACCTTATCAAACACATATGGTAATAGCCAAGCTAATTAAAAGTTAGTATTAACAATGTTTTTTAACAAGTAGGTATCAATCTGCTCAATAAGTTCTTCAAATGTTTTAATTGCGCTAATAGCAAGCCTATATCGCCACTTTGCGTTTTTTATGTTGGTCACTGCACACTTTAAAAAAATATTGAGCGGCGGCGTATATTCTAATACTGATAGATCAATGCTATGATGAGAATCTTTAGTACTGGTAGGCAAAGAGTTAAGCATCCAACAAATAAACTTTGTACAGACAAAGCATTTCATAGCCTTTAGTTTTATATAGTCAAGCACTGTTATTTCTCTGTTAAAATACAATGAAAGCAGTTTTTTTTCTTGCTCTTCGTTCATACAATAAAAAAGAGCAACATGGGCTAAATCCACAAACGGTGTATCCAGATGTGGCGTTTCAAAATCAATAAACTTAAAGTTGACTCCGTCAAAAAATATATTAAACGGATGTAAATCTTGATGAATCATCACTTTGTAATCATCTTCAAATAGTTTTTCCAGCCGCAAAAGATGGCCATAAATAGCAAAAGTATTTAATTGACGTGGATTAGCGTGTTGATCTAAGTTATATATCTTTTTAATAGTATTAGTAGTAAACGTATGTATGTGGCGGCTTTCAATAGGGGAATTGTGCATAGCATGCAACGCTTCAACGAGTTTTGGTAGGCAAGCCTCAATATCGGCAGGAACTAATTCTTTAGCTTGCAATTTTTCCATAATAATAATGTGTTTATCTGGGTTATGATAAAAAATTTGAGGTCCAAAACCCTTTTCTGCAGCGTACGTGTGTAAATTGCATTCTATAACTCGCGCAAATCTATTGTATTCTTCATTTAATCGGACAATGTAAGACGTTCCATTTATGACAATTTCATAAATATTAGGCATTTTGACAGGGATAAAAGTAACAGGTTGTTCAATCTTCAGTTCACTATACAAAGTATCAAGTATGTGATTTTTAGGGTCTAAAATGTATCCATAAGCTAATAAATGTAAACAAGAAGCGATAATATATAACTGTTTTTTCATATTTTTATACTCTGATATACTTTTTATTAATAATATAGAAATAATTGTACAGAAATTCCATATTTAGTCAAAAAATAATAGAACTCTATTTAAATATTCAGTTGTGATATATTTTTTACGTGAAAATAGTTGAGCGTAATATTATATAAAAAAGATAGTAAAAAAAAGAAAAATTAGTATACTAATCAATTGTTAATCTATTCTTTTTAAAGTATTCGTAGGAATTTAATGGAGAATGCAAAAAATTATGGTCGTTATGCGATCATTGCAAATGGCGGTAAGCAGTATCAGGTAGTGGAAGGTAAAACAGTTGCTTTGGAACTTATAACAGGCAACCCTGGAGACACTGTTACGTTTGATCAAGTACTGTTTCGTAAAACCGCAGAAGGTGTTTTTGAAATTGGTCAACCAAAGCTTTCTTCGGTAGTGACTGGTACTATTGTAAAGCATATTAAAGAAAAAAAACTTATTGTCTTTAGATTTAAACGTCGTAAAAAAGTACGTGTTAAACGTGGGCACAGGCAACAAGGCACCGTGGTTAGAATTACAGCTATTTAATTTAATTAGCTTTATTTTTAAAGACATTCAACATAAAAAAGAGACCTTAATGTAAAAAGGTCTCTTTTTTTTTAGCATTATTTTTTAGGTATCCTAAATAAAGGGCTATTAGGCAGAGGGTTACTTATTTTTTTTGGAATAATGGGTATTTTTATTACCGGTGATTTAAAATAATTCCTTTTTGTTTTTGCATCAAACATTGTTTTACGTTGGTTTTCTTGTATCCATCCTGGCAAATGGGTTGAAGATTTGATTTCTGGTTGAGGTATTGCGTAATTTTCTATTGGAGAAAATGGTTTATTTTCAGGCAAATTAAGTATTTTTCTCATGGTTGGTGGTATTTTTTGTTGTGACGGTTGTTGGTTAAGAGGTTTATTAAACGTTTGTTCTTTTGTTGTAACTACTTTTGTTTTTTGCTCCATCTTTTGACCTTTTTTTAGCAGAGTAAAAAAGAAATCAATTAATAATATTTCTACTTCTTTTGGTTTTACTGCTAAAATACTGTTGTTTTCTAAAGTAAGTGTGTTTGTTTTGGCTACAGGCAAGCTAAATACTACTGTTGGAGGAGTTGAAAGGGTCAAGGCTTTAGGTTGTTTTTCAAAAGAACTGTTTTGTATTAATGTTTGTGTATCAACAGAAATACGCGCAACTGTATTATTTATAAACTCTAACTGTATGTTGCCTGCGGGCAGTGTAAGGTTCCATTTTTCATTTATGTTAATCTTTTGTGCAAATCCTAATTTTTGCATTACTTGTTCTACCAATGCTGGTGAAAGATATAATACCGTTTGCTTTGCGTTGGCGATAGTTGCTAACTCGTTTGAAAGTGCAGCTTGATTAATAACAGATGGTTTTTTTATTATACTATAAACAAGTGGAGGATTCTGTTGTGCTTTATGTTGTAACGTTTCATACAGCATGCTTGCTTCTGAAATGGTTGGTTTTGTCGGCTCCACAGTCAACGTATTTTCAAAAAATTCTCTTTTTTCAGCAGCAAGTGCTTCAAAATAAGGGCTTTTTTTTGTCTGAGATTCAGTTATTGTTATAGAGTTTTGTTGGACTTTTGGTTTATTTATTTGCTTAGGCAGGCTAAAATTTTTGTTTGCCGGTACTGTTTTTGGCCATGTTTGGTTTGGTTGGGAGTCTTGATTTATATCGGTAGCTTTTTGTTTTTGAGCAGGATTGCTAAAAGTTCTTGCCTGCTTTTTAGTCTCTTTATTTATAATAGTTATATCTATTGGTTTATTTGCAGCTGGTTTTAATGGCGGAGTGCTTTCGTTGTCAGATGCTTTTTTTTGTTGTATATTTCCGGCTGCAGGCACAAGTGAAACCTCAGCTGTGTTTTCTGTCACCAATTTGGCGGGTTTTTGTGTTAATGATAATGGTGCTTCATGCGCAATCTCCTTTTCTATTGCTACTTTTTTGATTCAAGATCTGATTTTTTGATAGTTAGCTTATTTAAGGCCTCTTGTTTTTTTATGGAATCTTCATTTTCTTTGTCAGAAGAAGTAGTTATAGTATTTATTTTTTTTTCTAATTTAGTTAACTGATCTAATGTCTTGGTATTTGTAATTTGGTTAATAGCTTGATCAAGTTGTTCTTTATTAGATTCAATATATTGATTTTTTTTCTTAGTGATGTTTTCCTTTATGTTATCGTAGAATTGTAAATTAGAATCATTATCTTCGTCAGTAGGTTTTTCTATTGTATTAAAGTTTATCTGTATTTTTTCTAGTTTTTTAATATCTTTGACATCTTCTAAATTTTTTTGTACAGCTAGTAATTTTTTTCTTGTTTCTGACGGACTATACTGACTTTGAGAAGTTATAGTGGCAGGTTCTACTTTCTGCAAGGATTGATCAGATTTATCTACTGTTATAGTTGGGTTTAAGTTCTCAACGCTTTCTTTGGATTTATCATCTTCATTTTCGACTTGCTCTGTTTCTTTATCAACTATTTTTACTTGTTGAAAATCAGCTATTTTTTTTTTTAATATCTCAATTTCTTTTTTTAATTCAGTATTCTCGTTTTTCAAAAGTTCACTTTTTTGTTGAGCAGCTATTTTGTCTTTTACAGATAATGCTAAATCTTGTTGTGCTTGATTTTGTTTTTTAGTCGACTCTTGCGCAGTGGTCATCATATCAATTGTATATAAAACAGCATCAGTATCTAAAAAACTAGATGGCAATATAAAAAATGTTAAAAAATTTTCTATGTTTTCTTTAGTTAAAATAGTAGCAGTATCTTTTGGTGCTTTATTTTTTACATTTATTTTTACTGTGCTTAAGTAGGTACAAATAGTTGGCAAAATAGTCATAACATCATTTTTATACTGTTGTGCAAAAAATAATAATCTATCTTTTGTATCAAATATTTGTGATTTTAACTCTTCAATATACGTTTTTACATTACTGTTTAATTTTTCAGTTGCTGCTTGAATGTGTTTGATTTTTGCATCAAGAAAATCAATAGGGTCATTGCTAAAAAAACTGTATAAAGCAAAAAGGTCGCCCACTTTTCTTGACAAAAAAACAATATTACATATTTCTTCATACAAAAATTCTAAATTGTTTTTTAATAATCCTGGTGCAGCGTCAGTGTATGCTGGGCTTACATGTCTAAATTCAAAATCTTTGTATTCATTGAGCGCTTTTTTATCTTTACTTAATTTTTTTGCAAACCATCCACGTGCTCGATCGATCGTTGCGCCAACAAAACCTTTTTTGCCATGCGATGCAAAAACCTTACTTTGTTTTTCAATAATTTCTATAATATCTTTATCTATAATTTTATGTATTTGTTCTTTTATTTTTTTTAGAGCGTTTTTTTTTGTTTCTTCTAACTTTGTTTCCACTGTTGTTATATCAAAAATTTCTTTTAACATAGTGGGATTATTTTCTTTGGTATTTTTTTCAAATCTATTAAGCATAAGTATTGTTGCAATGGTTTCTGCAATATTATTTGCATCCACAGCTTTGTCTAGCAAAGGCAGGCGCTGCTCAAATAGTACTTGGTAAGCAATACCGGTTTGAGTATCGGGCGATTTTTTCTCCTCGGAGCAATTAAGCAAGGGTACGAGTATTAAAGAAAGGAAGAAAATATAAAAACAATACATATATGATCTTTTCATTGCTTTTTCCTATCTCAAAGTAAAAGTATACTAGACTATTTACTTTAAAGAGTAGTAAAAAAAATATACAAAAAGCAATGAAAAGCTTTAAATTCTTTTATTTGGTCAGTTTTTCAAGGTCATCAATCATGCCAGCAAAAAAGAGTCTGTCATTTGCTTTAATAACATACGTTGGACCAATGGTTGCAACCATATCTTTACTGTCTTTTACTCCTACACAATGAACGTCATAATTATCATAAAAACCAATTTCTTTCACTGTTTTGCCTACATATGATTTTGGTGCCATAAGCTGTATAATGGAAAACTTCCTGCTTACACGCAATAAATCAATAAAAGAAGCGCTAATGCCATCAGCAACACGTACGGCCGTATCTTTTTCTGGTAATACTACGCCATCAGCACCAACTAGCTTTAAAATATCTCTATGAATTTCAGTAACTGCACGAGCAATAACACGTGGTACTTGCAACCCTTTTTTCAAAAAAACGGCTATAGTAATTGATTGCGCAAGGTTTTCACCAATGGCAACAACGGCAACATCCATTTCGTGAACGCCAATGCTTCGCAATGAAGCTTCATCGGTTACATGCATGCAGATTGCCTGTGTTACGTGATCACGGATGGATGCTATGATTGATTCATTACTATCAACAGCCATAACTTCTACACCATTTTCTGCAAGCGTGATAGCTACTTGATAACCAAATCGACCTAATCCAATAACACAACATTTCATTTTTTTCCTTTAATTAACCAAGAGTTACCCGTTCTTCTGGATAAGAAAAATCTACCACTTTTCTATTTTTACTTTTAAGAATGGCAAGTAATAAAGTAACAGATCCAATGCGCCCAATCATCATATCACTCATAATAATGAGTTTACCAATAGTAGATAAATTTGCAGTAACGCCTGTATTGATGCCGACATTAGTGAATGCCATAGTTGTTTCATACAACAGTGCGCCAAGAGGCCATTGGTCTTCTGATAAAAGTAATAAAAAAGTGCTTAGCATAATCCAAAAGAGAGATAAAAAAATAATTGCAACAGCCTTTTGTGCTTGTTCTATGGGGATAGTTCTATTTTTTATTTCTACTGCAAACCTACCATTTATTACCGATCGTATCATGGCTAAAAATACTGCTACAGTGGTAATTTTTACACCGCTGCCAGTTGAAAGAGGGGCAGCGCCTATAAAACCAGTAATCATGGCAATTAAGCCGGTTGCAGGGTGTAGTTGATCAGGATGTGCCAATAATAGTCCTGTGCTTCGCATAGAGTTGCCATGAAAAACGGCAAGAATATATTTTTGTATCCATGAAAAATCTTTTAAAGCATTATTCCATTCAAGTACTAAAAAACATATAGAACTGATACCTACAATTAAAAAGGTTCCATGAAATACAATTTTGCTTTGCAAAGAAAGATGATGGATCTTTTTTTTAGAATCAACTGGCCACAAATATGTGCTTATTTCATACCACGTCATAAAACCAATATCGCTAATAAAAATAAGCGCAATCATAATTAATGGCATCAGGGCAAAATTACTATAATTACTGATAGCGTTTTGATTCAAAAGCCAAACGCCAGCATTGCAAAATACACTGACTGCATGAAAAATAGCAAGCAGTAATGCTTTCCCAAACGTATGGTCACTAAAAAAAACAGGAAACAGCAATAATGCTCCTGCTAATTCAACAGCAAACGTTAGCCCAACAATAAAAATGAGTAATCGTTTAATATGTGGCCATGAATCAATTTCTAATAGTTGGCTGGCCATTAGTTGTGTCCCCAGACCTAAATCGGCAATTAAATACATGAATAAAAGGGTCATAGTAATAATGCCAAGACCACCAATCTGCATTAAAAACAACAGAATAAGCTGTCCAGAAAAAGAAAAATGGGTTAGTGGAATGGTGAATAACCCGGTTACACATGTAAGAGAAGTTGCTGTAAAGCAAAGATCTATAAAAGAAATATAATGCTCAGATGCAAAAGGTAAGGAAAGCAACAGCGCGCCAATTAATATAGTAAAAAATAAAGATGCAATAATAACTCTTCCAGGAGAAAAGTTTGCTAATTTTGTACAACTCATAATTCATATATCTCAATAAGTAAATAACGCTTAGTAGCAATCATAACATGGTAAAGGCTATAATCAAGAAGTGTACCAAAATGAAAAAATTTGGAAATAATCTTTACCAATACATGTAGCTTTAAATTAATTTTAAGCATATATAACAGGGATAGAGATATTTGCAGTACAAAATTATGCATGGTGCTATTACAAAAGTAATTTGAGCATGTACTCACCTACAGAATTAATAGAAATTCTCTCTTGCTGCAAAGTGTCTCTATTTCGTGCAGTAACACAGTGGTCATCTATGCTATTAAAATCAAAAGTGAAACACACAGGAACGCCAATTTCATCATATCTTCGGTACCTTTTGCCTATAGAACCAGAATCATCAAAAAGTACGTGAAAGCCTTTTTGTTCGAGTTGATTAAATACAGGCATTGCATTATCAGTTAATTTTTTTACTAAAGGCAGTACCACGGCTTTGACGGGCGCAATACGAGGGTGCAATTTTAGCACAATTCTGTCTTCGCCTTCAACTGTCTCGGTATGATATGCATCAAACAATAATGTTAAAAAAAGCCTATCCAAACCAACAGAACATTCAACAACATGAGGCATAAACGCACTCTTTGTTTCTTCATCAAAAATAGACAAATCCTTGCCTGCGTTTTTGCTGTGCTGAGTTAAATCAAAATCACCTCGATGAGCTATGCCTTCTAGCTCTTTCCACCCAAACGGAAATTCGTATTCAATATCGGTTGTCTGTTTTGAGTAGTGAGAAAGTTCATCTTTTGCATGAGGTCTAAATCGTATTTTATTTAAATTTAAACCAATATATTCATAAAAAAGTTTTCGCTTTTGACACCATTGTTCAAAAAAATCTATGGATTCATTTGGATGACAAAACCATTCAACTTCCATTTGTTCAAACTCTCGCATGCGAAACAAAAACTGTTTTGGTGTTATTTCATTGCGAAAAGCTTTGCCAACCTGAGCTATACCAAACGGTATTTTTACTCGATTCGAGCTGTACACATTTTTAAAATTTACAAAAATAGCTTGAGCGGTTTCTGGTCGGAGATAAGCAAGAGATGTGTTACCTTGAGCTGCTCCTAGTTCTGTTTTAAACATTAGATTGAACTGTCGAACATCGGTCCAATGTTTATTACCGCAATGTATGCATGGTTTTTCAATATTAATATCATCAGCACGATATCTTTTTTTACAATGTAAACAATCAATCATAGGATCGTGAAAGTTAGATACATGCCCTGAAGCTTGCCAAAGAGTCTCTGGCCCAAGCAAGGAACCTTCCATATATATTGTTTGATAACCAGCAAGAGCAACTGATTTTTTCCAAATGGCACGAATATTTTCTTTCATTAATACGCCAAAATGGCCTGTGTCGTATACACCATTTAATCCACCATATATTTCAGCTGATGGATAAATAAAACCACGTCTTTTGCACAATGAAACTATATTTTCTAATGTTACAGACATTTTATTCCTTAATACAAATAAAAAAGGTATTGGTCAATAAGTATAGCAGCTTCTTTTTTTATGTCATTGTTAATCATTGGGTCATTAATAAGCCTTGTTGTTTGATAGTGTTGATTTTGCTATTGCGCGCTATTTTGTAACTATTTTTTATTGATAGTCATGGTACACTGATGAGCATTAATGATTTTTAGAAAAAGGAATGTGACTATGAAACATACAATAAATAACAACATACTATTAAAATGTACAGCAATTAGTCTGTTGGTAGGTGGTTGTGCTTTAGGCCTATTTTTATTTTTTAAATATCAACCAGTGTTAGCTGATGCTCAAAAAAATACTGTATTAGCTGAAGCAAAGATAGATCAGCTGCAGGTAGCAAAAACAAAAAATACAGCTTTGCCTGCGCCATTACCAGTCATTAGTTCAGCTCAATTGTGGCGACCTGTGCAAGAAATGGTAAAAGATACAGTGGTACAGATTTTTTCTCAAATAGGGGCTGTCGATTTGTTGCAACCATATAAAACGCCAGCTCAAGGCGCTTCATATGGCAGTGGTTTTTTTATCAATGATCAGGGAGATATTGTTAGCAATGCTCATGTTGTTAATCAGGCAAAAGCTGTTTGGATACAAATTCCATCACTAGGAAAACGGATTATTGACGTAGAAATAGTTGGTGTGAGCCCAGATCGAGATATTGCGTTGTTGAGGTTAACTGAAGAAAGTAAAAAAGTGGTAAAAGATGAGTTAGGTGCCATTCCCTTTTTACCTCTTGGCAATTCTGATACTGTGTACCGTTCTGATGATGTTTTAGCACTTGGGTATCCATTAGGGCAACAGTCTTTAAAAAGTACTACAGGAGTGATTAGTGGCCATGAACGTCACTACATTCAAATGAGTGCTCCGGTTAATCCAGGTTCTTCAGGTGGCCCTTTGTTAAATACTAAAGGTGAGGTGATTGGTATTAATTCTGCAGCCATATTGGAAGCCCAAAATGTAGGCTATGCAATTCCCATAAATGATTTAAAGCTTATTTTACCAGATCTATATACTACAAAATTACTTAAAAAACCATTTTTAGGAGTTTTTTTTAATAATGGTTCTCCAGAGCTTACTGAATATCTTGGCAATCCGTTGCCTGGCGGCTGTTATGTTGTGAGTGTCCTTCCTGGTAGTACCCTGGATAGAGCTGGGGTGCAAAAGGGTGATATGATTTATGAAATTAATAATTATAAAATTGACGTTTTTGGTGAAATGAAAGTGCCGTGGAGCGAAGATAAAGTATCTATCATAGATTTTGTTGGTAGACTACCGCTTGGTCAGGATCTTTCATTAGTATTGTATCGCAAGAGTAAACGGATTGTACTCAATGTACAGTTTAATATGGGGACTTTGCCTGCAGTACGCAAAATATATCCAGGATATGAGCCTGTTGAATATGAAATATTTGGTGGTATGGTGGTGACGCCTCTTACATTGAATCATGTTCAACTTTTAATTGAGTCTGCTCCAGGGCTTGCTGATTTTGCTGATTTTAAACAGCAGTCTGAGCCAATATTGGTGGTGACGCATGTGTTTCCTAATTCTCCTGTGTATCGTGCACGTACTATTTTGGTTGGTAGTACTTTGTGCGAAGTAAACGGTAAGTCAGTTAAGAACCTTGATGATTTACGTTTTGCCCTAAAAAGCTGTATTAATAATAAATTTTTAACCATAGCATCAAAAGATAATGCATCGCGTATGTCAGATCCTGTTTTAGTGGTGCTTGATTATGAAAAAGTACTTGCTCAAGAGGCTCATTTTGCAGCTGATTACAAATATCCTTTAACTGATACGGTAAAAGAGTTGATTGAGATAGTGGAAAAAAGAAAAAAATTAAATGCTGCATTCCAATGATATAATTAACAAGAGTAATAAAAGCCTACTGTATTTATTAATTGGAATAAATATCTAGGAGAGTGGTATGAAGCAAAACGCTCTTAAGGTAGCTGATTATACTGTTATTGATCAACAGTTACTATGGCATCAAATTGATTCCATAGCTTTTCAAGCAGTTGGCCAATTATTTGTGCAAGGGGGACAGTTCAATTGGCTTGAGCCGTACCGTCAGGGGCCATCGTTTGAAAATGTTGGTAGCTGCTTTATTATAGATAATTTGGGTCATTTGGTTACCAGTTGGCATGTTATTGATCAAGCAACGTCGTTGTGGGTACAGTTGCCTTGTACTGGTCGTGCGCCGCTCAAAGTGTTAATTAAAAGCGTTTGTCCAGAAAAAGATATTGCTTTATTGCAATTACATAAAGAATCTATAGTAATAATAAAAAAGGTGCTAGGAGAAGTTTCTTTTTTATCATTTGGCGATTCAGATACTGTTGCCAGGGCTGATAATGTAATGATTTTAGGGTATCCATTGATGCAGTACCACATTAAAAGCACCACAGGCATTGTTAGTGGTAAAGAGATGATTGACGGTCAGTCATTAATACAAATCACAGCGCCTATTAACCCTGGCGTTTCTGGGGGTCCTGTATTTGACAGGTATGGTCAGGTGATAGGCATTACTTCTTGTTTGGTGCCTGATGCTCAAAATATTGGGTTTTGTGTTCCTTCGCAGGACTTTCTTACTATTCAAGCTGATCTTATGCGTGAACGTTTTGTTAAAAAACCTATGTTTGGCGTACAGTTTGTAACGTCAAATGATAGTAAAGCTGAGTTATTAAACAATCCCTTACCGGCTGGTTTATATGTGAGTGATGTGTTTGAGCATGGTTTATTTGCAGATGCTGGCATACAAAAAGGAGATATGATTTATGAAATCGATGGGTGCGTTATAGATGCGTATGGCGATGCGCGTGTTTCTTGGTCAGATGAACGAGTTTCTTTTTATGAGCTAATTGGTCGATTAAAAATAGGGCAGCAAGTTGCTATACTTTTGTATCGAAAAGGTGAAAAAATAGTTAAAAAAATTAAAATGAAGGTCCTAAACCCCTTTGCTATTGTCTCATCTTTTCCTGGTTATGATACTATTGAGTATGTAATAATTTCTGGATTGGTTGTTATGTCGTTGACAGAAAATCATTTAGATCTTTTTGTGCAACAACGACCAGAATTTGGCTTTTTTTGGCAATTGCAAAACAGATTGAAGCCTGCGTTGGTTATTACTACGATTGTTCCCAATTCGTATGCGTATCAATTACGTATTTTTTCACCAGGTGATTTAATTGATGCGATAAATGATATGCCTGTGCATACTATGCAAGATCTAAAAAAAGCACTCAAAAAAAAGGTTGATTTTTTAACGATAACTACTACTTTGCATCTTGAACAAGTTATTGCTAAAAGTGCAGTTGATATAACTTTTGGTGCGTATGCTTTAAAGTAACTATATTTGTGTATTAATAAAAGCAAACTGTTGCAAAAGCCAATCTAAAAAAGGGAACATAGATAAAAATAGTATTATTGAAATGTTAAATGAATGAAAATAATATATGTTTGCTATGTTTTAGTAAGTTTTTCGTATACTGCTTTTGCGTCTGAGACTTCTGAAGGTAGTTCAGGGCGGGGAAAAAGTGCGTCATCTTCTTCCAACGTGAAAACGATTAAGCAAAAATTACAATTAAAACGTACTAATTCGTCCGGTGACAAGCCTGAAAACAATCCAATCAGTCCTGCTAATACCCCTCGAAAGTTGAATCAGGAGAAAATAGGTTTTTTGACCCCAAGAACAAGACAGTCTTCATTTTTAATTCCTTATTTTTTTGACGGTACTAATCAATACGTTTTTGTAAAAAAAAATAATCAAGATGCTATTGCACTTATTGAAGCTGAAGAAAAAGACCGGTTTCAAAAAGCTATTGCCGATTCATTTACATTTGTTGATGAAGCATCTTTTTTGGTAAAAAAAAATAACGAAGTAAATGTTGCTCAGGTTGCAGGCTATTCTTTTGTGGCTGTTGATATAGTTACAAGCGATACAAATATTGAGGAAAAAGTAAAAAAAGAGATAAATCTTATTAAAAAGACCGTTTATTTTATTCCTATTTTTTACACAATTGAACAAGAAGAGCTGTTTTTTTATGTAGACAAAAATTTCCCTAAAGATATTCCAGAGCAAAAAGACGCTATAGCAAATGCTAAGGCAGGATTTTTTAAAGGTTTACAAAAAGATATTGAAGCCAAAATGGCTGAAATTATAGAAAACAATTTTCATGATAAAGATATACCGTTTGTTTTTAATCCTTTTTATATTCCAGAGCAAGGTAATAATGTTGCATTAATACAATTAATACAGATTTCCACTGCTATAAATGCAGAAAAACAATACAGTAAGGTATCGCTAGAAGATGTGCTACAAAAACCTGATTATCCCTTAATTAAAACATATATAAAAAAAATATATGAAAAATCAAAAGCTGATCAGCAACTAAAAATTGATGAGCAATTTAAAAATATATTTAACACAAAGTATCAAGAATATAAAAATAAGACTAATGAATTGTTAAAAGAACAGCAAAAAAAACAAAAAGAAAAAGTGGCAAAAAGGCAAAGGGTTACAGAAAAAAAACAGCCAAAAAAAGATCTTATTGCACAGCAAGGCAATCCTGAGCAACAGTCCACAATGGTTACACCAATCGCCTTAGTTAAACAAGACGCAGACAAAAATGTTGTGCCTTCGCAAGTGATTGCAGAAAACCAAAAAGAGCGTGGACGTAAAAAGCTTCAGTTTGAAGAAGCGATTCAAAAGCAAAATGATGTTACACAAGAAAAATCAACAACTACTGCTGATAGTATTATCGTTAAACAAAATCCATCTAAAGAAAAGATATATCCACAAAAGTTAGATTTTATGAATCAGATATTTACTTTTGTAACTTCTTTTTATAATACACACGTTACGTTAGGTCAAGCTATTGATGCCAATAAAAATATATGCGATCAAAAGCTTAAAAATGAATTAACAAATGCGCCTTATGTATGGATCGCTATTCTGTATGAAAAAATAAAAAATGTTTTACATTCATCACAAAAAGATGATTTAGAAAATGGTCGTACCCCAACAGTTTTGTCCTCTTTTGAATCCCAACCAGCACAAAAAGGTGATTTAGAAAATAGTCGTACACCAACAGTTGTTACATCACAAACAGCAACTATGTTTTTAAGGCATGGAGAATTTAATGCAAACATTTGTTTTTTTTACGTGCAATCAAATGAATTAATAAAACATATTAAAAACAATATTTCCCTTGCAAATGAAAAATTAGTAATAGGTCTAGATAATCAAGTTGATGACATTGTTTTATGTGATAATGCTATTAAAGTGATGTCTGCAAATCATGTATTACAGATGTTACAAAAAGTGTTTAATTTTTCGGTTGCGTATGGCGAGCCCAAAAAACAAAGTAAAAAAAATGAGAATACAATAAAGAGTTTGGATAATTTGTATGATGAGTTAATAAAATTAGAATGGCAAAAAATTTCTCCATTATCACTTGCTTCTGCTATTAACAATACTGTGGTATTAAATAAGCTTAAAAACAAAGAAATAGATGAAAACAAAGAAATAGATGCTGAATTACAAAAAATTCAAGATAATAATAACGTAGTGTTGTTTATCAACAACACAGAATCAAAAAATGTTATTGAATCTTTTTTACAAAAAAAATATGGTACTGATGGAACATTATCTGCAACTGGTTTTTATGACAAAAATCTACAATGTACATTTGAAAAAACAAAAAATGGATATATAAAAATAACTTGCCCTAAAAAAGCACTCTTGCCTTACAAGCAAGAAACATTCGACACAGATATTCAAACTATTCCTGATGTTGTTTTTGAATTAAAAAGTAGAATTAACGTTCGTTACGCTAATTATACTAACAATAGTAGAATTAAGGTTCGTTACGCTAATTATACTATTGTTAGTATAAAAAATATGAAAGAGCTTCTTGATAAAATGCTAAAAATAAAATTCCAAGAAACAAAAAAACTTAAAAAAAATGAACGAATAGTTCAACCAGAGCTTAAAGATATCCCTCCGGTAATTTCTGTTAACGCTGTCTCAAGCGTTGAATCACAAGGTAATCAAAATAATTTTGCAAAAGATGTCGAAACTGAACCAAAAGATATAGAAGCGAATGCAATACCAAATCAAACAAATAATGATCAAACAGGGAATGAAAATAGGGTTGAACAAACTGAAGTAGCATTAGCTTGGTGGGAATTGCTGCGGCAATGGATTGTTAATTTATGGAATAGTTTTTTTTCTAATTAATATATCTTAATGAAAGATACCATGTATATGAAAAAAATAATAGTACTAATAAGCTTTTTTATTAATTCAGTGTTGCTTTCAAGAGAAATGCATGTAATTCCGTACGCGTATTATGCTGGACAATACTACTGTTTATTTTTAAAAGGGCCAGACAAAAAAATAGTATCCATAAAAGACAGTATCAAAAAAGGTGACGATATGGTAGAACGTGCAGCAAAAATAGGTTCACTGCAGACTAAAGCGTTGTGGGGAAAATATCAAAAAGATGATATGCAGTATTATAAGCGGAGGCCTTCAAAAAAAGATTATTATGACAGTGTGCAATTGTTTCAAGAAAAAATAACAGAAGCAGTAGGAAAAGAATTGGTTATGAAAACAGAAAAAGATATATTGCTTTTTTTTGAAGTGCCTTATATACAGTCAGATTGGATACAAAAAGCCCCCAACCTTGCAGAAGCCATTGATTCTTGGTACGCCCAGCATCAGTTAATTTGGGTGAAAATGCAAATACTTTTTGAGCAAAAAGGAGACAGTTGGGCCGTACGCAAACGATTAACTGGCCTACATGGTGATTTAGACCTTGAATTGAAAAATATATTAAATAAGTTTGGTATGTATAAATTTGATAATCTTTCTCCTCTGATTAAAACGCAATCTGCATTGGTAAAAGTTGTTAAGCATTCGACTGCCAAAACTCGCAAAGATGCAGGTTTCATTCAAAGCCCTGTTTATTCTTCTGCATCCAGTAGTAGATTGCGTCGCTTGCGGCGTTCAAATCGCTAGCCACTTATCATCTAATTAAAAATCGGGTATTATTACATAGTATGAAACAAAAAATAAGATTTGATTGTTTATTGCAATCACGTTATCCAGAATTTAGTCGTAAAACCATTCAACAATTTATTGTGCAAGGCCAAGCTGGTATAAATGGTACTGTTGTGTGCAAGCCAAGTCAAGGGGTTAGTCCAGATGCGTTGGTTTTTTTGAATGCCCAAAAACCAAAGTTTGTTAGCCGTGCTGGTTTTAAATTAGAAGCAGCTTTGTGTGAATGGTGCATTAAAGTTGAAGGTGCCGTTTGTATGGATGCAGGTATTTCAACTGGCGGTTTTACCGACTGTTTATTGCAGTATGGCGCTAAGCTTGTATATGGCGTTGATGTTGGCAGTGGTCAGGTTGACCCAAAGATTGCCCACGACGAACGAGTCCTGCTTTTTGAAAATACTAATATAAAGTCAATTACAACCTTTTGTACTTTGGTTGATATAGTAACATTAGATCTTTCTTTTATTTCAGTGTTAAAAGTTATGCAAGCCGTTAAAAAGGTGCTTAAACCTGATGGTAAGCTGATTATATTAATAAAACCTCAATTTGAAGTTGAGCGTCATCAAATTGCACGAGGCGGTATTGTAAAAAATACCGACATCCGTCAACAAGCGGTAGAAAAAGTAGTAATTGGTGTTGAACTGTATGGCTACACCCTGCAGGGATTAATGCAGTCGCCTTTGCCAGGAGGAGATGGAAATATTGAATTTTTGGCTTATTTTATTAGCAATAAATAAAAAAGCTTTGGTTGAAAGTGTTTTTTAAGAGCCCTTTTTTAATAAAAAAGAAATATACTGCTGATTAGCAGCTATCTGAAGATCTATGGTGGTTTCTGGAACAAATGGCTTGCGTGTGATAGGATTTTGCGGAAAAAGTTCGTGCAGCAAAGATCCAATTGTTTTTATATATTCTAATAGTTTTTGTTTAAGCTCTTTTTCTTTTAAAATTATTGACGTGGTTCCAATGGGTCCTAAAAGCATAACGCCAGGCGAATTTTGAGCATATTTTTTTTCAATGTCTGCAAGGCCTGTGTTTATCTTATCTATTTTTTGTTTCCATTGTTCATAGGGCATATCTTCTCGAGATGCGTACAGCTGTTGCAATATACGTGTTTGTTTTTGTGCGCTATATAATTGGTCTGCAAAGCTATGCTCAAGTTCGTGCACTAGTGATTTGCTTTGTAATGTTACAAAAGTGTGGGTACGTTTTCCCACATAAAGCAGTAAACATACCAAAATACTTACTAAAAAAAGATCTCCAATTGGCAACATATTTTTTTTCATAGAACAGCCTTTTACATTTTTTGCAAGGGTACCATATGCATTTTACGCTGGTCAATTAAATTTGGCTAGTAATTTATTTGTTTTTTGGTACCATTGTTCCAAAATGTATTATATTAGCGCCTGTAGCTCAGGTGGATAGAGCGACGGACTTCGAATCCGTAGGCCGCAGGTTCAAATCCTGCCGGGCGCACCATATCTGAAGTTTAAATTTATATTTTTTGACAAAAAGCGCCCGTAGCTCAGGTGGATAGAGCGACGGATTCCTAATCTGTAGGCCGCAGGTTCAAATCCTGCCGGGCGCACCAAATTCTTCATTTTAGGGGCATTCTAGGCCTTAAAATGGCTTTAAATTAGCTCAAATCAACATTATTGGTTCAAAAAATTGATTTTCTTTGGCTAAAAAGGGCAAAAAGATCCTTTGAATGGCTCTTTTACGTAATTTTTTGCCCGTTAAAAGGAAGAGCCAATGTGTTTATTGACAAATATAAAATAAAATATATAATTAATTGTATAATAGTCAATAAGAAAAATCGTTATACATATGCTTTTTAAGCGGTTTTTCAGTTAAAAAGCCTTTAAAATAAGGCTTATCATAAATAAGTATGCAATGCGTATACTATCTATATTTTTAATATAATTTTAAGAAAAAGTATAAAAATAATTAAAAAATATAAAATAAAAATTGATTTAATTTCAAAATGTAATAAAATATATTATATGAGGTTATGTTTCAAGTCCGGTTATCCTTGGCAAAAGCATGGCTCATAAAGTGGTAGGTGAATAGACTAATTAAAATGGAGGTTATCATATGAAGATAACAATAAGTAAAATAATATTATTTCTACAAGCAATAGTGTTGCTTGCAGGATTTCCTGTTGTTGGGATGAAGAATAACAGTGATGTGGTTCAGAATCTAGTTCCAGTTATTTATCCAAACGAGATTTCTGTACAAAACTCAAAAAACCCTATTATTAAATTAAATGCAATAAAAGATAAAGGCGAACAAAGACGTAAATTAATTCGAATGAAAAATTTGATTAATAATGCAGAAGAACAAGATGCAGAAGAACAAGGCCGAAATCTAGCTGCTGAAAATAATAAGCCTAAATTTAATGTAAGTGAGGATAATCTCATTCGTTATTATGATGATTCATCAAGTGATAGTGAAGATGAGGATGATATCATTGATTCTTTTGAGGATAATGATACTGTGAGTAATTTGTTGGAAAAACTAAATCTTGTAACTAAGGATCAAAGTGACTATGTGAACAATTTGGAAAAATCTTACAGTAATTTGTTCGACAAACTAAATCAAGGTTTGAATGATTACGATTCTTTGATTAATAAATTTAATATAATTCAACTTAAGATAAGTAAAAAAGAAATTCCTGAATATTCTATAAAAGAAGAAAGCGATGCTGTTGAAGACTCTATTAGAAGTTTAGAAACAAAGATCAAAGATTTAAAATCGGACTTTCTTGCAAATAAAACGGAATATTCCAAAGAGATTTCATTTTTTCAGGAAAAAAAAGATCAGGTGTTGGTAGAATTGAAAAAAGATGAAGAACGATGTAAAAAGCTTGAACAAGTCGGTTATCGTCTTATATTGTCATCCTTAAATGATCAAAAAAAACAGCTTTTTGATATTGATCAAAAGATACAACAATTACAAGAGATACAACAATTACAAGACAACGAAACTGAAAGAAATGGTTGCTATGATGAACCCGATGAAGCAAACAAGTTGTATCTAGAGAAAAAAGAATTACAAAATAAAAAAGCTGATCTAGAAAAAAAAATTTTAGAAAATGAAAAAATGAGAGTCATCACTGCACAAAGTATTAACAATCTTAAAATCGATGTTCTAGATGATAATAACAAGATAAGGGCATATAATGCATGCATTGACTCGTTAAATAAATATATATCATTAATCGATAATGCATTAAACACATTGAACAAGCGATGGTCTGAAATTGATCAAAAAAAAGAATTGCCATCAAGCATATTACCTGTTAACAGAAAATCTTTTGATGCCAATGCATTTAAAAAAGAGATGAAAGAGAAAGCTAAGCAATTTAAAAATAAAAAGCGCAAAAAAGAAAATATAGAATATGTTAAACAAATCCCTGGAAAAGCAGTAGATAAAGCTTATGAGGCTGTTGCTTACATTAGTCAAACCCCTGTCGTAAATAACTCTTTAGTGAATACTATTATGGCATTAGGAAAGGCTGGTTTTAATGCAGCTGTTGGTTTAGCACAAAAGACAGAAGATACTATTCGCACCAATGTTGATTTAGTAGGTTTTAATGTAGAGCAAAATGTATTTAGTAAATTAGAACAAGCGCTCAGTGCTTTTAAAGAGATTGGAGAAGATAATCTTGGATCTTTTGTAATAAATAATCAAGATATTCCATTAAAATACGTTGATTCTTATCAAAAAGTTCGTGCAATGGGTGCTGTGCTTGAGTACATGAAACCTGCATCTACTATTAATGACGCGCAAGTAAAGACGTATATGCAAGAACAAAAAAACATATATGCACCAATTAAAAAAGATTTAGAAGATATATTAAGCCAATCATATGCAGAAATAAAGCATAAACATACTTTAGTAGATGCATTAAATAGTCTTTTATCAAAAACAGAAAACACTGTAAAAAGTAAAATTGCCGAGTTTAAAACGGCCGTTGACACAAACTTTGCAAAATTCATCGAAGAAAAAAGGCAAATAAATGTAAAAGATGTACAAGAACAAGCTAGCATTCATGCGCAAATTGAACAATATCAAAAAATACAACAAGCTCTTTATTTCGCGGCTGATTTATATAATACTGTATTTTTAATTGATGCGAGATTAACTGATCTTTTAAGTATTGAGAACAAATATATTAACATAGCAATTGATATCTATACTGATTATAAAGATTGGTTATCAAAATATAAAGCGTTGATTGCTGATTTAAATAATAATGTTGGTTTACTTGAAGATCATGCTGAGCAAAATACTGGTGCAGATCTTATTATAAAATTACATGAGGCAAGTAACAAAAACGCGTCTGATATTGTACAGTTAATGGAACATAATATTTCACTATTGAAAGAATATTTTAGAGCATACATATTTTTGCCAAGTATAGTTAATGATCAACAAGCAAAAAGTATGCAAAGTTTTGAAGAATTAACTAAATATTTCAATATGTTTATTACAACAGATGAGGTTGCTTATTTAACTAAAGCGCAATCTGATAAAATAAACACACTAGCAACTGAGTTAGGTAAGAAATACAAAGTGTTAGATCAAGCATTTTTTCTTGCTACACAATATACTAATCAACATTATGTTCAATTTATTTTAAATGAATACAATAAGATGAAAAAGCTTTTGTCCGCTTATAAAGAACAAGGATCTAACGATGATCTTGAAGACATTTCTGTAGAAGATTTAACAATTAATAGATCTGAAGGCATTAAAAAACTTTTTGCAAAGCATCGTTCGGCTCGTAAGATGATTACCTGGGCAGAGGAAAAACAAGTTGAGTATGAAAAACGGCAGAAACGACGTTTTGCTATTTTAGGAACTGGTATTGAATCTGATATTAAAGAGTTAGTTCGCGATGCCTTAAATCTTGACATCGACTTAAAAGATGAACAGTTAAATTGTTTTGATAAATCATGTGACGATACTTTAAGAAGATGTGATTTTGCTAACAATTTGGAGTATACTACTAAACACCAAATAGCATTAAAAGCAATTATTGAAGCTGCGTATAAAGATGCAAAAAACTTTATTAAAATTGCAATAATTGCCGGTTGGACAGTTATTGGTGTTGAAGCGAAAATGGCTTTTGAAGGTCTTGCAAATACCAAAGGGTCTGATGCTAAATCTGTAGTAAAGCGTGGCCTTGGTAAAGCGTTAAATGCGGTACGCAAAGGTTTAATTGGTACAGGCAAAAAGATTGCCGAAAAAGAGTATCACAAAAAAACGCGTAAAAAAATAGCAGAAAAAGCTAAAAAAATAGCCAAAGAGGCAAAAAATCTTGGTTCAAATGCAGTAGATTTTATTGCAAATGAGTGGCATAACGGTGCACAAGGGCGAAAAGATCTTTTAGCAAATGTAGAAAACATTTTTACAGAAGCTAAAAATGCTATGAGTGATACGGTAACCGATACTTTAAAAGCTATCAAAACCAGCTGGAAAGACGGTAAGCAAGGGCGGGATGATCTGTCAAATAGCATTAAACAGGCTTTTTTAGATTGTGATACACAGATTGATGAAATATTGCAAGGTCTTAAACAAAAATGGGCCGAGGGTGAAAGCCATAGGGCATTATTATTGGTTGAAGCTAAAAATCAAGTTTTGGGTATAGTTTATGGTATTCCTACTGTTGTATTGACCCCTATAAACGCAATCGGAGAAGCTTGGGATCATGGATATGAAGCTCGTCAACAAATTGCAGAGTCTATAGAGGAAAAGCTAACTCAAATGAAACAAGCTATTGTTGATGGATTTAATAATGCAATTGATGCATTAAAGAGAAATTGTTTTGAATCTGATAAACATGATGATGAGAACAACTTCTTTGAGGTAAATAATGAAGGTTACAAATTCTTGGATAATGAATCAGATTAAGACGAATATTATTCCTTAGAAGAACCATTCTATTTTGAAGATTCATTATCGGATGCAGATTCAGATGAAGAAATAGCGGTAATCAAAGATTAATTAAATGAATGATCTTTAGATTAATTAAGAATAATAATTATGGTGGGCTAACTGCCCACCATTAAAAAGTAGTGTCTATAAAATAAGAGGTTATACAATGAAGAATATAAAAACAATATTATTAAGTTTAAGTTTAATTGGTGCAATGTCTTTAATGGCAGATCCAAATCCCATTAAAACAGTGGGTTGGATTCCATGGATTGGCGGCGGCGTAGGTTCGCTTGTTGGTGGATTAACTGGAATGGGTCTTGGAGCTGCTTCTTGGCTAACAAATACCGTTACTGATACAACCTTTACCTTTTCAGACGGAGTGTTTGGAAAAGACACGGCAGGGTCAAAGCTTTTGGCTGGAGGAATAATATGGTGGTGTACCACTGGATTAATAAAACAAGTATTACGTTATCAAACAATAGTCAAATCGGTGGAAGCTGATTTTAAAAAAGGATTGAAGAATCCTGAGACAGGTTTGCGTAATAAAACTCAAGCTTATTGGACAAGTGAAGCTGTGAATAATGCTAATAATAGTGACGCTTTAGAAACGTTAGCTAAAATAAAGCAACATTATATATTTAAGCCATTAGCATATACAGGTTTAGCAGATCACATTGAGAAGTTGATGAATCATCACTCATTTAAAAATGAATACGATCAATCAAAATATATAAAAGCATTAAATAATGCATCGTGGGCTTTATATGCAAACAATAAATTAACTTGGGTTTGTGGATTAGATGAAGTTAAAGATCAAATTCTTTCTTTATATATTCGTATTTGTTTATGCGAACGCGCGGTAAAGAATAAAGCAGTAACTGACGATATATTGCAAAAATTAGGTTTAAAATAAAACATTCAGTGGGCCTGACTATTGTGTAGCAGACACACACTAAAACTATATAAAAAATGGAGAGTGTAATGAAGATAAATAAAAAAATAATACTAAGCCTTGGCTGTGTGCTTTTATTGCAACAGGCTGAAGCAAACCTATTTACCAATATGGTAAAAACTGCTGTAGATTATATGGCTGGTAAAGTTGAAAAAGGTGTTTCTTATGTAGACCAGATCTGGTTTAATGTTGAACAAGATTTGTATAAACCTATGGAACAAGCAAAAGCAAAGTTGGATGCAATTAAAAATACGCCATCATCTCTTGCAATGCATTATACAGATAAAAACTTTGCATCTCATACCAAAAATGATGATGCAAAAACCCAAACAGTAAAGCATTTGTTGTATTTGCTAGAGCAGAAAAAAGTTGCTTTGGCAGATGAAACTGAGCTGCATTGTTTCAAAAAAGCTTCATATACAGCTGGGTTCCAAGCGCAAGATCATACTGATTTAAGAGCTATGATTAATGATACTATTGCATCAGTAGAATCAGTTCAAAATGATATAAGCTCTATTTTCAAAAAAAGTTATGCTCGTAAAAATCAACGTATTTTTACAGATGTCATTAAAGGACGCGAGCATGATGTTGCTTTTGTTAACGGTAAAGCTCAAGAATTTAAAGCGCATTTTTGGGCAAAAGTATGTATGAATAATCAAGCTGTTCTTAACAATTTATTAAATCAAGCAACGTATCAAGAAACAGTAGATGGATTGTATGCAGCATTTGAAGAGCAGTTAAAACAAGCAAAAGATGAAGAGCATAAAAATGTTGTTAAAGGGTTAATAATGCAAGTGAAAAATACTGCGTTATTAGATGAAACACTAGATATATTTGTTACATTAAATACCATGTTGCAATTATTAACTAATGTAGACGTTTCTATTGCATCATCAACTTTTGTAACTCCTATATTAGTTGAATATAATAAATTAGTTATTGGTCGTGAACAAATTAACAAAAAACAAAAAAATATTGATGCTAATCAGTTAGTTGCTTTTGTACAAAAAAATCCGCAAGAAATGCTAAAATTAATTCAAAATCGTCCAGTAGTTGTCGCACAAGAAATTCAAAAAGCGTTAATTGATGGTATATTAGTTGATCCGGCACATGCAGATCAAACTATTTTTAAAACTAGTTATCCAGCAGTAGGGAGTGCTTTTTTAAACATATGTAGCCCTGTGGTTACCATGCTTAAAAGCATGAGAAATCATTATGAAATCTTGTCAATTATTAATACCGAAAGAGTTACAATATCTTCTTGTGGTACAAAAACTATAAAGAATCATTTTAAAACAAGTAGCTATAAAGATTATGTGGTATTTGCCCAAGAACTTGCAGATGCGATTATTAAACAAAAATACGCAAACAATACTCCAGAGCCATTACAAAAGCAGTATAAAGACATTATTGTTGCTTATGGTGCAGTAAGATGTTTATACAAATTAGTTAAAAAATTACAAAAAATGGCTGATGGTACGGTTGGTGTTAAACAGATTCATCAATTACTAACTGAAGATAAAAATATACATGATGCGTATGTTGTCATACAAAAAAATCAAAAAGTATTTGATAACAATGATGCGGTTAAAGGATTGCAGCTTTCATCAGATGCTATTGATTTAGATACATTACTTAAAGATCGTGGTGATACGTTCAGTATTTTAAAACAAAGATGTAATGTTGAGCAAAAAACGCCTTGGCAGGCAGCATCTGCCATAGTTAAAGCTGGTGAAGATGCTTACGAGGCTTATTTACATATAATTTCTATGTATAAAAGAGTATTAAACTTACCAGGCGTTCTGTTTGATTTTGACGGTTTGATAAGTTATTCATTAGAGCATTATGTACATAGTATAGTTGCTAAAGTAGTTTCTGCTGCCAATGGATCAAAGACAGAAGCCTTAACTGAACTTGATGAACTTAATAACACTTTTGAAAAGTACTTGAGCGAAGCTAATTTTACAGACCAAGCAAGAAAAATAATTAAAGAAATTGGTGCTCTTTATATTAAAAATATTAAAGAAGCTCTTAAAGCGCAGGTAATTGCTGCATGGTATGTGCATGACATTGCTTGGAAAATGAGAACTGAAAGCATGCAAGGACCAAAAAGATCTATTTTAAATGGATTACGCAAAATCACACCAACATGTGGGCAATCTATTGAACTAGAGGTAATTTCTTAATACATAGCATAACAAGGTGATTATTTACACTACCATTAAAAGAAAAAAGGAAGGCGTTATATAACGCCTTCCTTTTTTCTTTTAATGGTATGTCTGAAATTTTTTATTTAATTTAGGTAAGTTTAAATTTATATTGAAATTTTTTATTTAATTTAGGTAAGCTTTTGTTAACTAGGCTTTATGGCTTATTTAACGGGAGTTCCTAATGAAACCTTCTTTTTTATTATGTGCAAGATTGTTTGGGATTATTTTTTTAACTGAAACAGTACTTGGTAATGGAAGCAAAAAAATAGTATTAAAATCTATTCAATATCATGCAGGCGCAACACAAGAATCAGCAAATTTGGAATTAGGTACGATGGTACTGTTTTTCTCTGAACCAGTTGTGCCTATTGTGTTACATAAAAAAAATGTTTCTAATAAAAGTATAGAACAGCGCATTATGTTTCCTCAGGTTATATTATCTGATGATCATGTTAAAAGTATGATAGAAAGTCTTAATAATAAAAAAACTGATGGTTATACTATTTCATTTGCCCAAGTCAGGTTGCCTGTACCAGGATTAGAACTTGTTATTACCTATGACCAACAGCAAGTGTTTCATCATTATGAAACAACAGTTTCTTCAGCTGCATTACCGGGTTATATCTTTAGATTTATCAATCAAGTTTGTTACAATGACTTAGTTAAAAAATGCCAAGAAAAGCGAATAACTCATACTGCATGGCAAAAAAAAAGCCTTGTATTGTGATTGATCCTGGCCATGGTGGGGATGATTTAGGTGCTGTTGGCTATGATAATCTTGAAGAAAAAGCGATTGTGCTTTACATCAGTAAATTAGTAAAAAAAAGTTTACAATCTAAAGGGTATGATATTCTTTTGACTCGCAAGAGAGATTGTTTTATACCACTTGCAAAACGAACCGAGTTTGCAAGTAAAGTATGTGCGGATCTATTTGTGTCAATACATGCAAATGCAGCATTAAATAAAGATGCTTTTGGTATTGAGACATTTTATTATCCTCATGGTTATGGCGCAATGCAAAACAACGAGCAAACAGCCTACTTGCAATCGTATTTAAACCAAAAAACATTATATTCTTTGATGCTTGCTGAAAATATACAGCGTTCTTTATGCACTGAACTTTCTGCTATGCATTTTATTGGGCATGCAATTGACAGAAAAGTAAAAAAAGCCCCATTTCAAGTACTTATTGGGAGTACACAGCCTTCGGTATTGGTAGAAGTTGGCTTTTTGACTCATCCATATGAGGGAAAATTACTTTCGACTAATGACTATCAACAAAGGATTGCAAAAGCTATTGTCAAAGGTATTGTTGATTATATTAACACTATAACTTTTGCATAAATGTTTTTACTCATTTTTTTTTGACTTTGTTTTAAATATGCTAAAGTTAAATTTTCTCTAAAAATCGCTTTCTTAGCCAAATTGAAAAACTTAATTTAACAAATCAGGTTTGTGTCTGTTGTAAAAAGATGATAGTTTATACAAGGTATTTTAATATTTTATTCAATAAGATTTTATATGATTAATCTTGAATCTATATGGCAACAGTTTTTACTGCTTGCAGTGCAAGAAGTTGGCAGTCGAGCTGTCGAAACATGGTTTAAGGCTCTTACTTTGTATCATTGGCAGAGCGACACAAAAACAGTTTATTTGCAAGCCCCTAATCCTTTTGTTAGAGATTGGGTGCAAAATAAATACGTTGCCATTATTGAGCTTCATTTGGCCCGGATGTTTAATGTAGGTAATCTTAAAGTTGTGATTAGATTGCAAACCGAAAATGAAGGCGTATTGCCTTTATTGCCAAAAGAAGCAATAGTGCCTGCTATTAAGTTTCCTAGTAAAAAAATATTAAATGCACAAAAAGGTCCATATACTTTATTAAAAGGTGAATATACTTTTGACACTTTTGTAGTTGGACCAAATAATTCTCTTTCGTATGCAGCAGCTTTTGCAGTAGCTCAAAGTCCGGGCAAAAAGTATAATCCATTATTTATTTATGGCAATTCAGGTGTAGGTAAAACACATTTATTACACGCAATAGGAAATGAATTAAAAAAAAGCAAACCACATTTAACTGTTATTTATCAATCGGCTGACAGGTTTGTGACGGAGTTTATCCACGCGATTCGTTTTGAAAACATTCATAAATTTCAACACAAGTACCACTTAGTTGATGTACTATTAATAGACGATATTCAATGTATTGCAAATAAAGAGCAAACTCAGGAAGCGTTTTTTAATATTTTTAATGTTTTGTATGATGCTCATAAGCAAATTATTTTTTCAAGTGATACGTATCCTCAAAAGTTGGCTGGCATTACTGAGCGCTTGAGGTCAAGAATGTGTTGGGGTTTGGTAACTGATATGTATGCACCCACATTAGAAACAAAAGTTGCTATATTAAAAAATAAAGCTAATAATGTACATAATATTTATTTAGCAGATGATGTTGCTGAATGTATTGCATTATCGGTTAATTTAAATGTTAGAGAGCTTGAAGGTGCATTAATTAGAGTTATTGCAGCCGCAAGTTTTGTACAAAAACCTATTACGATTGATCTTGTTAAGTCTGTATTAAAAATACATGATGCTACAATAGTCAAACAACCTATTACATTTCACACAATTATTAATGCTATTAATAAATTGTACAAATGTGGCTTAGATCAATTATGTGCAAAAAGCAGAAATAAAGACATTGCATACGCAAGGCAAGTTGCTATGTATATGATGAAAAAGATGACCAATAAATCATTGCGTGATATAGGGGCATTTTTGGGTGATCGTGATCATGCTACGGTAAAATATGGCATAGAGAAAATTGAACAGCTTTTGCTTGTCCATACAAATTTACAGAATGAACTTAAAATAATTGAAAGTTTCTTATATAAAGAATAAATGTTATTTTTTACGTCAATGATTTACGGTTTTTTGGTAAGCGTTTACTTTTTAATCTGAAATAAATGTCTTGTAAGCATTTAAAAGCAAGCTGAAAAATCCATTGCGTATGACTTGTATAGCTTATTTTTTCTGTAGTGTCTATACCAACCATAGTTGGAAAATGTTCAGTATCAATAATTGCTAGCGCAAAACTGTTTGGATCGCGGGTATTCTTGGTAATAATAAAGTTATTTTCATGAGGATCAACATACATATTAATGTCATTACAAAAATCCATAATTATATTTTTTCGGTCTTTTTTATATGTTTCGCATTCTTGGTAGTTGAAAAAATCTGCTACAATTGCATATGTTCCAGGAATATTTATAGTTTCCTTTTTATCGTCATGCCGTATATTTTCTCCTTCAATACGTATCCATTCCGGGTCTTTTGGTAACCAGAACCATTTACGAGGAAGTATAATTTTGCCACGCCATTTATCGTTTTTTTGAGCCCAGTCTTCTATGTATTCTCTATTTTTTATTCTTGTAAAACCGGCAAAATGTCTATTTGCTCCTCCCATATAAAAAAAGAATACAGGTTCCAGTCCTTTTGATGTTGGTTGAACTAATGTTTCTGGGTGCTCCATAAATAGTTTAATTACAAAAGGCATTTTTTTGTGTTTTAAAATAAGAAGTCCACATTTTAAATGCTCATTAAAATTACTGTTTTTTAATACTGTAAATTGACGGAATTTTCTTTTCCCTTTGCGGACTTCTTGAATAAGCTTTTGTAAGTCTTTATCTATTTTTTTGCCTGAGTATTGTTTTCTTTTGTTTTCAAAGTCAATAATAGGCTTTTTAGGAAGGTAATTTTTTATTAAATATTGGCTGTCATATAAAGCAAAAATTGCGTCATATGTAAGATGAGAGTCTTTTTGTATATACTTTTGCGAAGGCTTTTTTGAGTTGCTTACTTTAATAGTTGGTAGACCACTATCAGTACGAAAAATACTTCTGGCAGATAATGATTCTAATGTGCAAAAAAGTATAATTAAAAATTTATTCATTGCAAATATGTTAAAGTATGGTTTTGAGTGTACTCATAATAATATTCATTATATCGGAATATTATTTTTTAAAAAGTATCTATTGAAATAAGGGCTTGGACAAGAGTTTAAAAAGCTGTTGATTTAGCTAATTATTCTTTGTTACGGTAAAAGAGGCGTTAAACGGTAAGCTTTAATAAAATGTGAGGAAGCATAATGTTACATGATACTGTGGATGTGCGTAAAATAATGTTATTAAAAAAGTTGAGTAGCCTTGCTCGCAATATTACTCAGTTATCTGACAATCATAATTTAATTGAATTTGTACTACATGAGCTTTGTCATGAAGATTGTTTTAATCTACAAAAAGCTGCTTATTTAGTCGACAATCAAGACTTTGATTGTTTACATGGGATTGTAGGTGTAGATAAAACCCAGCCTTTTTTACATAATAACATTTGGCAAGTTCCTGATGATTTTTCTAGTTATATGAATAACCTTATTTTTAATAAAAAAGTTAAAGAATTGCAATGTAAAAGCAATAAGTGTCTTTCTGAAAAGGAACCTGTGCTGATTCAACAATTAGGTAATCAGTTGGGAATAGAATGTCCAAAATATCATATAATACCTTTAAAATATGATAATAAAGGCATTTTGCTTTATGAAACAGCCAGTGATAAAGATATAGAAGAAAACGATTTTATTAGTGGCCTAAGTTTTTTGTCATTATGTCCTTTATTTTAAATAATGGTATTTTGTGCTCTCAGGCTAGGCTTATTTTTAATTTTAGTATGTATAATTATAGTATTGCATCAATAATTAAGTAACATTTTGTAATCAATTCTATATTTATATCTTATAGACTTTGTACTAATTTCTGTGTGTGGGCAAAGCCATAATGTTTATTGCTAGATTATATACATATTTAATATAAATTTTTTCTCTTGCACTGTTTTTAATAGCTTTCAAACAACAGTGAGTAACGTATTTTACATATTCTTATGCTATGCTTTTATCAATTTATAAAATTTATTCATATAATCTTGATTTGGTATTATATATCGAACCAATAATAACAAATCACATTATTGCATAGCTAAAAAAGGATAAAAGATATGCATAAAAAAATATTTTTTGTATTAATGTTGTATACTTTTATGCACTGCGCAGAAAATAGTACTATCTTAGAAAATGGTCATAAATCAATTAACAAGGTAACGAGTATTAAAAAGCCAGTTAAATCTTATCGTACATTGAATAATGATATATGGTGTATAATAATAAAAAAAATACTATATGAAAACCTTGATTCAAATAGTGATTTCAAGTACGATGCTTTAATTAATGTAGATATTAAAAAAGCAATTGACCTTCTCAATAGACTAAAGCTTATTAATGTTTATTTTTTTGCATTAATAAATAAAATGTATCCTGACATAATTAATGTATACTTACAATTTATAGAAGAGCAGCTGTGTACATTTTTTTATTTAGGTCAAAAAATTATTTTGAGTAGTCCATGTAAGGCATATGATTTAAATTTAGAAAAAACTTTTCCTGCTTTTTATGAAACATATTGTGGTGTGTTACATATGGTCCCAAATGAAAAAATTGAAAAAATAATAAAACACTTTTTGCCTCCTGTATTAACCATTCCAGACAATCAATATATGCTTTTTAATCCAGATTATATGAATGATTATCCAATAGATTATGCTTATTTAAGAATGGTCAACGATTTACTAAAGCAGTATTTTAAAAAAAAACGAAGTATTGTTGTAATAACTGCACAGCAAATACATGAACTAGTAATTGGAGTGATTATGCCTAAGGAAGAATGTATTCCACAATATTGCCAAATTGATTTTGTTTATTTGGGTAAGTCTGATAATCAATATTGTTACGAAATTAAGCCTAGAATAGAAACTGCATATCATGAAGTTAAACTCATTAATTCTAATAATAAATCATCATATTGTAGCATAATATAGTATAATGATAATGTTCTTTGCTTAAATTATCTTTTATACATTACTAATACATGTTCCAATCTTACATTTGATTATCATTATTTATTCATACTATTTTTTGCTATTTAAAAAAAATTACTTTTTATCAAAAAAACTAGATAATATTTGAAAACAAATGTTTGTATTTAAAATATTATATGAGTATAATATTGAATAAAAATTTTGTCGATAATAATTAGTTTTAAATAATAAGAATTTTTTATGTTTAAATTTCATATAGCGTTTATTTTTTTTTGGCTGAGTATGTGTATGTATAATGTGATGCACAGTATGTTGGCATTACCAAAAGAATTGCATAGAAAAATTGTTGATTTTTGTTTTGATGGTCAAACAAAGATACTGCCTTGTGGGTCAAACAATGATATGCGCCATGACTATCTCAATAATAATATCATTAAATGGCAAGTGAAAAGAAAAGATTATACAAATGATGTAGTACGCATTTTAGAGAATGAACCATTTTATGATGTTATAAAAGAATGTGATACTGTTATGAATTGTCTAAAGTGCATTAGGGATTTATGTCTTGTTAATCATGGTTTTTATAACGCATTTAGGCATTGTTTACCTGAACTTGATTTTATAAAACAGTATTTGGATGTGATTAAACAGGACCTTGATCGCCAGATGGAAGTAGCTTTGCTATTGTCAAGACAACGTTTAAGGCCATGCTGTCAAGTGAGCCGTAATATTACCTATTTAAGTTTATATACCGAAAATAAACCGGTGTTTGATTATCTTGATCGTTTTACAGATGTATGGAAAACTGTGTTACCAAAATATTTATATCAAGCATTGAAAATACCAGATTATATTGCTGCCATCCTTGCAAAGGACTACGCAGCGCCTCCTCATGAAGAATATTATTGTATGTTATTGTTTTTCATGCTGCGTTCGGCGCTTCAGCGTACAAATAATAGTCTATATATTACGACTGATTATATGTTAAATACTGATTCTTCTTCTATTATTCATTATATTCTAGATATTAGTGTTTGTGCAGTTGGTTATGATGAATATACAAATGAATATACCTATGTAATTTGTAAAAAAAATAGAACTGATGGTTGGTTTTTTAAAAAAAATAGTAATGATACCTGCGTAATTTCATAATGATACGCTTTTTACAAAACAAGGCATAGGTTTTTATACACAACCTATGCCTTGTTAAAAATAGCAATATAAATTTAATTTTCCTTATGCCATTGCATTACTAAACCAATTAAAAGACGTACTCCTGCACCGGTTGCACCAGACCTAAAATAAGGGATATTTGGTACGTCAAAAGCAGTGCCTGCAATATCAAGATGTGCCCACGCAGTGTCACCTACAAAATGTTGTAAAAAATGTGCTGCAGTAACAGCACCAGCTTTAATTCTGCTATCACCAATATTACAAATATCTGCAACTTCAGAAATAATAGCTTTTTTATAATCATTCGTCATTGGCAATCGCCACACTGGGTCGCCAACGTGTTTACTGACAGATTCTATTTTAGCAACAAGTTCATCATGTTCACTCATTAAACCAGTAAAATAAGGTCCAAGTGCGTAGGCACAAGCGCCTGTTAATGTTGCAATGTCAATAATTGCATCTGGCTTGTAATGTTTTACTGCATATGATAATGCATCTGCCAAAATAAGCCTGCCTTCTGCATCAGTGTTTTTAATTTCTGCTGTTTTACCGTTGTAAAATTTAATAATGTCACCTGGTTTGAGCGCTTTTCCGCTAGGTAAATTTTCTGAAAGGGGAGCTAAGGCAACAACATTGACGTTTGGTTTGAGTTGAGCAATTACTTCCATGGTATTAATCACTGCAGCGGCACCAGCCATATCGTCTTTCATTGTTTCCATTGATGCTGCTGGTTTTAAACTAAGCCCGCCAGAATCGAAAGTGATTCCTTTACCAACCAAAGCAATAGTTTGAGCATTTGGCTTTTGTGTTTTGTATTCCATAATTGCCAATTGGCAATCGACATCAGAACCGCGTGAAACGCCAGCAAGGCCGCCCAGGCCCATTTCAATAATCTGTTTTTCATTAAACACAGTAACAGTTAAATTATGTGTTTTGCCAATTTCTTTTGCTTTTTCGGATAAAAAAAATGGTGTAGCGTCTAGCGGAGGAGTGTCAATCCAATGGCGTGCTTGGTTAACGGCTTTGCCAATAATAACAGCATCCTTTGACGCTTTAATTATGGATGGGTTGTCGGATTGATCTGTAATTAAGAATAGATTTTGAATTCGATGTTCTTTGCGGTCTTGATCAGTAATATATTGATCAAAATGGTAGGTGGCTATTTGCGAAATAATAACAGTTTGTTCAATTAAGTAATCGATATTGCAATGAAACAAAGCGTGGTCAGGTAGATGCAATGTAATTGTAGGTACCTGTAAACTGATTGCTGTTCTTATGACTTTTGCTACAGTTCTTCTGTAAGATTCAATACAAAAACTATGTTTTGTGTTCTTTTTGCCGATACCGGCTACCACTATATAAGAATCTGCGGATGTCGCTAAAGGAACAGATATTATTTCTCCTGGGTTTGCTTTAAATTTTCGAGCAACTAAAATTTGGTTAACAGACGAGTTTAAAGAATTAATAATGTCAGTCTGTGCCCCATCTTCAGTTGCATAGACAAAGTGTGCATGGGCACCTGCGTGCATGGTAGCTGAAGATTTAGACTGCAGATGTATATCAATCATAAGCGCAACCTTTCTTTGATAAATGTATATATTTTCTTAAGTATAGCAGTGCATAAATCTTTTCATACAGTGAGTTTTTAATTTATATTATTGCCAAAACTATATAGCTTAAATTTACATAATAAAAAAACATTTATAGCCTGATTCAGGATTGGGTACATTTGTTTTCAGAAGAACCTTTTGGGTCGAGTCTATTTTTTGATTTTCTTTACTTTGACTTTTTATCTTTGCTATATCTAGTGCAGTTTCTTTTGATTTATCATGATATATAGTATAAGCAAATACTATTGTTTAAGCTTGCAAAGTATTGTATAAAATACACGATTGTATTATCTGCGGTGTCGACTACCGCGTCCGTGCCAACCATGATGATGATGGCTGCGATAGCCTCTCCAGCGTCCATATCCCCATCCAGGACCATATGAGTACCAAGGATATCCCCAATGATAATAATACGGATCGTAGTAAGAAGGATAGTATACATTGATGCTGGTACTTGAGCGATCATCAGCGTAGTCTTCTTCTTGTTTTTCTTGATATTTTTGTTTTTCGGCATTCATATTTTTCATGGTTTGTGCTATTTGATCTCCTAAATAGTTTTCTATAAATTCTTTTATGTCTACCAATCCATGCTTACCCAGCAAGCATGCTGGCAAGTTATTTTTTTTGATAATAATGCCTTCTTCAAAAATAATAAAACACATAGTTTCTTCTGTTTGATCTGTACCAACTTTTTCCATTAAATGTTGCCAAAAAGATGTATCTGCTTTTGTTTTTGCAAATCGTACTCCGGTCATTAAATATTCTTTGCGATTAGCTAGTTTTTCTAGACTGTTCTCTATTCTATCTATTGTTTGTTTTAAATGACGATCTTTGGCATTATTATAAGATTCTTTTTTATAAGCAAACAAGACAAGATAAGGGTTATTCTGAGCTTTTTCTTCTATATCTTTTAGCGAATATATAGTGGCTATTTTACTTTCTATTGAGCACATGTGTAAAATGAACATGCTATATTTAAGCAAGGTTTTCTGGTGCTGCAATAAGCATTTGTTTAGATTCTTCAACGGGATCCTCCCATATGTATTCTGTAGGTTGTTGGAGATATGAACCATCTAATACTTTTTGTAAAAAATCGCGAACTTGAAGTCGGTATTTTTCGGGGTTATAAAAGAGGGAATCGTAATGTCTTCTTCCATTTGTAATCCATAACCGCTTAAATCCCTTAGCGTTTTGATATACGGTTTTAGCTTCGTCAGTAGAAATTTTTTCATCATGCCTGCAATGAATAAAAAAGCAAGGGACGGTTACCTTTTTTATTGTTTCTACAGGATATAAAGGATAAATAATGGTATTGATATTTTTAGAATCAAAATTTGAAATACATTTTAAAGTATATTTAACAAGGCTTTGAATGTATGGATTAAAAGCGTATTTTTGCAGTAGCTGCCTGCCTGGTACGCCAAATTCATAACCTAAAAAACGTATTTTTGCATTTTCAAGCCCTTTTTTAATAATGTTTTCAGATGAAGAAAAAGGACAATCTAAAATCATAGCGTTAAATAAGTTAGGATATTGCGCCTGAGCTTCTATAGCTGCAACAGCACCCATTGAAAAACCGTATGCAAAAACAGGTTTGTTTTTTAACATAGGATGATTTTTAACAAATATTCCGGCTGTTATTACTTCTTGAGATTCATTTTTTCCAAAAGTGCACCATTGGTTTTGGCTTGCTTCTCCATGAGCCCTGAAATCAAATATGAAAACATTGTACACACCTTTGGGAAACAGCTGTCTTAGGATTCCTGTATCGTATTTGTCGCACATAAAGCCGTGACATAGAATAACAGTTGCTTGTGCGGTTGTGTAATGGGTTAATATCCCTTTCCTTTCAATGTAATGCTTTTTATCTGCTGCCTCAGGAACCTGTAAAGTCACATGTTCAATCGTTGGCAAGGGCTTTTTTTTAATAAAAGATGATAAGTTTTTTGTATTAGCGTTTGTATTGTCCATAGTAATGCTGAAAGCTTCTTGTAGATGAGTATATTGTGGCAACAAGAGGTTATGGGTGGTTATTAATATTATTAAAAAATAAAAACGCAAAAAGAGTAGCATATAAACCCTTTTAAAGTGTACTTTTTTAAACAATTAGCTTCTATTTATTAGCATAAAGCTTTTTTGTTTCAGTTTGCAATAAAACAGTTGCAATTCTTTATTATGAATTATATAAAAAGATTGAAAAACTTTTGTATTAATATTCTAAATCAGATACAATTATGTTTATATATAAAAAAGCTTAAAGATAGACATTTTTATATATTTCTTTACAATCAAAATCACAAAATAAGTTATATTGCAAAGGTTTTAAATGAAAAAAAATTACAATGGTTTGTTAAATTGCTTATTAGTAGTAACAGTCTTTTTTAGTGTCGACTTGAAAGCGTCCTCTTTGCTAAATTCACCAATGGGTTCCTATACAAAGCCGATGCAGGTTGAAGTAGAAGCAGAAGATTCACCCGATGTTATTGAATGGCAAGAAGCTCTTAAAACATGTATTAATATCTTAACGCGATTAGATGCGATTGTTCAAGATATATTGATTATGTTTAATAAAGGGGTTATTAAGTTAAAAAATGGTGAAAATGCAAAAAGGGTGATAACAGAAATTCGTATGAATGTCATGGGGATATTGCATGATCAAACAAGCTTTATAAAAGTAAAAAAAGTAGAAGATTTGCAGCGTTACTGTGCCTATTTAATTGTCTTAATTGATAAATTAAATGATCATTTAGATACTATTGTAGATAGTGGGTTTACTAAGATTGTTGCTTTTAATTTTGATTTGTTAAGCAAAAGAAAGATTAATACAAAGATTTCAATACGAGAAGTAAAAAAACAACTCATCCGCTTACATACACAAATCAGTGAGCTGCATGAAAAAGAAGAGTATTCAAACTTACATTGGTATAATATTTTTGCTCGTAAATTTGAAAAAAATGTTCTTTTTCCATGGCAAAAGTATAAATTAGGTACTGTTGCGAGAGTTTCTTTAGTTACCGCTGGGACGGCAGCTTTACTGTTTTGGCAACTTGGTTCTAGTTATTTACAAAACAAACTACAATTTGAACGTAAAAAATACCTTCAAGAGTTATCATATAAAAAGTTAATACAACAATATCCAAATAAAAAAATTGGTAATTATTCTTATACCAGTACCTACTCATTTCCAGAGGGAGCACTTTTGAATATCTTGGATGGTAGAGATTTATTATCAACACAATTACCTATACATCGTGGAGATCATAAAGATCCAAGTTCGGTTGAATATCTTGAACAAATAGATATACATTTTATAAATGCAGCATTTCAGGAACATTTTAAAAAATTAATGACTGAATCTAGACTTACTTGGTTGTTAAATTTGCTTCCTAAAAACTGGGGCTGGGCAGAACCAGTGGGTCCTAATGGCGGTATTGATTTTAATATTAAAGCTCAAACACCAGAAAACTATACTTTTGGTTCGTCATTACTCTATTTAGCAGAAAACGTCGCTCGTAACCATTTTGCAATGCTTACCCTTATTGGGTCATTTACTTGGCAAACATATAAAGAAGTGTGGGGCGATGGGATGCCAGGTAGTCTTTCTGCCTATTTTTACGAAAAGATGTTTGATTGTTGGAACTTTTTACGGGGTGGGGCTCATTTACAACAAAGCATGTCGCTTGATTTTAATCCTACATTAACGTTTGCAGATGTTATAGGTATGGATGAAGTAAAAGAAGAGCTTAAGTTTTTACTTTCATTTATAGAAAATCCAGAAATGTTTATACGTTCAGGTAGAATTCCTGAGCGAGGGTATTTATTAACAGGTCCTACGCGTAGCGGTAAATCGTTTATAGTTGAAGCATTATGCGGAGAAATTAATAAACGCTTGCAAGCATTGGGCAGGGGCAAAGAGTTTAAATTTAGAAAAATACCACCATTTTTAATTAGTAATGCTGGTATAGAACGCATTTTGCATTGGGCAAAAACAGAAGCTCCGGTCATTTTATGGATTGACGAAATTGATTTGCTTGACTTGCAACGTGTTGGTGATAAAAAAACCTTGATGGCATTTTTAACGGGCATGGGAAATTCATTTGATAATGATCCTACAAAATTAGTTATTATTATTGGTTGTACCAATAGACCAGAAAATATGGATCATGCTCTTAAGCAGTATGGTCGATTTGGCAAGGAAATACGTTTTGAATATCCATCTGCTGAATATCGTAGGAAATTTATTATTAGACAATTACAATCTATGGGTCTGGATCACCGTTATTTTGACATTGAAGCTTTAACATATAAAACAGAAGGCTGCCAATTTGAGCAGATTAAAGCATTTATTAAAAGTGCATCCGTAAAAGCTTGGATGTATGGTAAATTAATAGATCAAGAATTGTTAGATGAATCTTTTGATACAGAAATTCGTCATATTTTACCTGTTGAACGAAAAGTGTTGTCTGATTTAGAGCGTGAAATTTTAGCAACTTATTTTGCAGGCAAAGCAATAGCCCATTCGATATTGTCTACGCGAGGCGAGTTTGATCGTGTTACTATTCGTCCTATTATGGTAAAACTGGAAGAAACATGGGCCTATGAACATTTAACAGATAAAGAAAAACAGGCTAAAGGTGATGATCATAAGATTCAATATGGTCAAATATTTACTAAATATACTCATGATACAGCTAAGATTAATACTTATGAACAGGCAATTAATGAAATTATGATTTTGCTTGCTGGGTATGTGGCAGAAGAAATTATGTTTGGTGTTTCAACTTATAGTTGTCATCCAGAAGACAGCATGACTGCATATAAAGCTGCAGAAGCAATAGCTTTTGAGGGGCTTGATCGCACTCGGATTGGTAAAAAGTTGCTTACTAAACTTACTGATGATAGTTATATACTTAAAAAACAATGTCATGAAAAAATCAAAAAGTTACTTGAACAATATAAGCCTGCTCTTGTAAAAGTTATTGAAGCTCTTAAAGAACAATCAACTTTAAGTGATGTACAAGTTATGTCTATTATTGAGGAAGCAATGAGTAATCAGCACGATAACTTGAGTAATCAAGAAGTTGAAAAGTCTTTCTTAAATGACGAAGAAGACAACCCATCAAACGATGAAAAAACTTATTCTGATGCTGCGCCCGAACAAGCTAATACATTGCTTTTAAATAATAGTATTGCCGCTTAGTAAAGATCAAAATAACGAGACCACGGCCTAAAGGCCGTGGTATGGGCGAAGAAAGTGCTTTGAAGGATTACTGATTGCGGATGTATTCTATAATAAATCTTGTTAATTGAAAAAAAATTATATGCATTTTTAACATAGCAAAACTAAAATGCGAAAAATAACAATGCTTTTGAATAAATGTATAAAAATCCCAAACATGCAAATGCTTAATTTTATTTTTACACTGTTTTGTTTTCAGCATATAACATGTGTGGAATATCCATTAACCAAAAAAGATGAAAGAATCATCAACTATATTACAAAGCAGAAACCTAAAAACATATTAAGAATAGAAGAAATTGAACGATTTATAAATGACAATTCACAACCAATTGTAATTTCTAAAAATGATGAAAGTTATTTTTTATTTCTTTTATGTACTATGCCATACGAAATACGTGCACAAATATACAAATTTTTGTGTGATCAATTTCTACAATTTGATCAAAAAGCAAAGTCTTTTTCATTTTCCTATAAAGAAAATTACACAATATATCCTTCTTTTCCATTTAGCTTTAAAGTTGAAAATCATTTATACCAATGTCCACAACAACAAACATGCAAATATGTTCATAAAAAAGAATGTATTAACAATATTATCCAAGATAATAATTACCCCATACCTGAGTATATACATAATACGTATTATGAAGATAATACGTATTTACTAGACAAAAAAATTTCTGTTTATAGAAATGGTGGTAGATTTAACTCATCTGGCAATTACATGGTCAATCCATTTATTAACTCCGAAATATTGTGTGATACATGTCTTATTGTAAGTGCACCATATAAAGAATATCTAGATATAATAATTCCTTCAGATATAGCAATTCAAAAGGATGCAAGCACAAAAAATGTAATAAATACCGTGGATAATCCACCTGTTGTTGAACAATTGGTTGTACAGTTTCCACTACTCATTATTTCAGCTCACATGCTAACAAAAAGTACATGCGTTGTAGAACTCATTGACGAATCAAGTTATTCAGATCTTCATACATCCGCCGTGCATAATAGGAATAAACCATTACCAACGCAACATTATTTGGCAATATATTCTATAAACACATTAAAAGATTTAGCCAAAAATTTAGCCACTAAAGAAAAAAAGCTATGCATTTCGCTTGATCAAGCATTGTGTTTTTATAATTTGCCATTAAAAACAAAGGTAGCTAAAAATGATTATAATTTAGGTAGCCAGTATGGCCCTGAGTTATATAATATTATGTACACCTATGATGGCAAAATCTACATAAAAGAAAAAGATTTTTCAAAAAGCGAATTATTAGTTTTTAATTTTTTTAGTAATGTTGAGGTATCAAAGGGTATATGCAAAATAGAAACAATAAGAGTACAAAATTCAATATATGAAGAATATCTAGATATAATAATTCCTTCAGATATAGCAATTCAAAAGGAGGCAAGCACAAAAAATGTAATAAATACTGTGGATAATCCACCTGTTGTTGAACAATTGGTTGTACAGTTTCTTCCACTACTCATTATTTCAGCTCGCATGCTAACAAAAAGTACATGCGTTGTAGAACTCATTGGCGAATCAAGTTATTCAGATCTCCATACATCCGCTGTGCATAATAGGAATGAACCATTACCAACGCGACATTGTTTGGCAATATATTCTATAAACACATTAAAAGATTTAGCCAAAAATTTAGCCACTAAAGAAAAAAAGCTATGCATTTCGCTTGATCAAGCATTGTGTTTTTATAATTTGTCATTAAACACATCGCAAAAAAATAACAATAATTCTTTAGGTAGCCCGAATAGCCCTAAGTTATATAATATTATGTACATCTATGATGGCAAAATTGATCTATCTGAATCAAGCGATAATAAAAAAAATACAGACCATCAATCCAGCAATAAGCAAAAATTAAACTTCATAAATCAATATACATTGATTTGCCTATTCATTATAAGCTGTACAATCATAAAGACTAATGCATTAGGTGCCATGTTACATTGGATACAAGAAAAAATACGCTTCTGTTGATAGCCATATTAAACTATTTGTTATCAACCTTTTTATATCCCATCAATCATGTTGCAACGTATTGCATACTGTCCATTTAAAAACTGTGCATCAAGCCACGTTATAATGCACTCAACTGATTGTTCCATGCTAATATAAGATGCAGGAAGAATTAAGATATTTGCATTTTCGTGTTGTTTTGCTTGCTTTGCTACCAGCGTATTCCAAACTAATGCTGCAAACATGCCTTTATGCCTGTTGGCTGCAATACTCATGCCAATACCACTTCCACAAAGTAAAATAGCCTTTTGCGCTTCTTTTTTATGTAATAATGTAATTGCTTTATTAGCAATAGCAGGATAATCAACAGGCTTTTGTGAAAAACAACCTATGTCAAGCCATAGTACAGATTGTACTGTTTTTTTAATATGTTCTTTATGATCATACCCACGATGATCAGTACCAATGATGATTTTCATGCAGCATGTTCTTTCTTATTTTTTTTATGTAAACGTGAGTATTCATTAGGTGAAAAGGTGTCTGTTACTTTTTGTGTGCTGTTTTGCGTAGGTATTGATGCCGTTGTGTTGATTAAATCCCATCGCAACAATACTTCTTTATTTAAATTTTTAAAATGCAATTCTATTGCTTGAGTAGTAGGAATAATTAAAGGATTGCCATATAAGTCTTGCGCTTCAAATTTCACTTGATAAACAGTTTTAAATCGATTGTATAATTTACCAAAAAAAGATTTATATATTTTATTAAGTTCAACGATTTTTATTTCTATTGGGTCAAATGTCAATGTATCAATCGAAAGAAAAATATGCCATGGTGATTGCTCGATGTTTAATATGGTATCTTGCGGAGCAACTACATAAAATGTGATAAAATGCTTTAGTTCGTCTTTTTGTAAGCGTAGGAGTTGATTTTTTTGCTCTTCTTTTTTGCCTGTCGCATCTACAAAAACTGATACATACGCATTACGCACTTCTTCAGAAAGCCATAATGCATGAACATTAAGAAGAGTTGCAAATTCATCGTACACTTTAATTGATCTAATAAATGATTGCGGTACATGGTAATTTTGGTGTAAATCAATCCCCTGATACAGGTTTTTTTTACTCCAATTAATAATAGTGCTGCATCCAGGCAGTAAGAAAATGATACCTATAATTACTAATAAAGCATGTATCCTAAAAATTTTGTTCATATAAAACCTTTTATGCTTAAGATTCGTGTGATAAAATAAGATAACTCTGCATTGCTTTACTATACTAATTAAAAGAAAAAATGAAACTGTATTTTTAATTGAGATGCATACATGAATAAATTTTGTTTATTTATAGCCTATAGATACCTTTTTTTTAAAAAGTATGAACATGGTATTTCTTCTATGATTATTATGTCTTGGCTAAGCATTATGATAAGTAGCACTATTTTAATACTGATTAGTGGTATTATGAATGGCTTTGAACATGAAACTGTCTCTTTTTTGCAAGGATTACATGCCCCTATAACCATTGAAGCAAAACAAGAACAGTTACATGTGCCTGCGCTTACTGCTTTTTTCAACACAGATATACAAGAAATACAATCCTGGGCACCTCAAACAACACAGTATGGCTGCTTGTATAAGCCTAATTCTTCCATAAAACCAGTACTAGGCTCCATACTATTTATAGATCCATTGCGTGAACCACTTGTCAGATCTTTACAAAAATATCTAATTGATGCAAAAATGCTTAACGATGCACTTGGTAAAACTACAGTTATTGTTGGTCAAGCATTAGCTGCATGCATGCAGCTTTCTGTTGGAGATGACGCAACCCTTTTATTAGTAAATAATGACGTTCAAGAGGACGAGCTTTTTTCTTATGAAACAGAACAAGTTAAAATAGGAGCCATAATTAAAACAGGCATAGATGAAATAGATATGCATACTATATTTTGTTCATATGAACTTTATGAGAAAATATATGGAGAAGTTTTTGTTGACCAGTTGCATGTTACTATTAATCCATCAGTAGATAGTAATAAAGTTATCCAGAAAATAAAAATGTTGACAGGCTTGATCGCATTTTCTTGGCAAGATAATTATCCAGCATTATTTGATGCTTTAAGACTAGAAAAACGTATGGCAGAATTAATTACATTTTTAATTGTTTTAATGGCGATGATGAGCATTATAGCATTATTATTTATGTTTGTACAAAGTAAAAAAGCGGATATTACATTGTTACTTATTTTAGGATCTTCAGTTGCAAATGTGCGAGCCATTTTTATGATTATGGCATTTGTATTAGTAAGTTCTGCTGCATTATTTGGTGTTTTTTTAGCATTCTTATGCGGATATGTAATCAATAATTGTGAATTATTTCCTTTGCCAGATGCTTATTTTGTGTCTCGCCTTACTGTGTTGTTTGATCCGGGAACTGTTTTTTTTTGGTACATGGGTATTCTTATTATAGGTTTTTTTGCTATGCTTATTCCCTTGCGTACTATCTCAGATTCAGCTATGCAAGATACTGTTCGTTTTGAAAGGTAATAAAAATGTGTATACTATTTGTATACAAACATAGATATATACAAAAATTTTAAGAAGCAAGATGCATTTTTTAGCACAAACTATTTTTTCGATTATCATTTTACCTTTAGCATGTACTGTTTTATGTAATCAAACAGATCAACCAGCTTTTGTTGCTGAATGGAACAACCATGTAAATCCAGCAAACCAAACAATATCTTTTTCTAGCGATAATCGAAATAATACTGTACTAAATAATAATTTATTAAAATCAACATTATTTTGGAATGGATTGGTTAGCGCAGAATGCGCAAAAAGATTTCCATCTGTGCGCACTAAAAAAGAATATGAAAATCAATACGCTGGTCCTTATGTAATTTCTAATGGCCCTGTAAATAATAGAGATGCAGAGCGTTATGCGTTTGTGCGCCTAATTCTCGCTATTAATATGTTTAAGCCGGCTTTAAGAGTTTTAGGCGCATTGCCTTATGCATTTGATTACCAAGCAGAAGCAACGCAATTTATAAATTTACTTAGCCATTTTAATAAAGAACAACAGTCCAATAATGATTGTCAAATAAAATGTTTACAAACAATATGCTATGGTTTCCACAGTGTTGCATGTGGCATACATGCCCTGTGTTCACCTGATGCAAATGCTAGACAGTTAAGAGAAAAATTAAATATAAAGGATTGTGAAGCAAACAGATTACTTGCGCCTATATCATTAATTATTGTGCAAGCTCCTATGATGCGACTTTCCGACCCTGTTGCATGTATTACCAAACAATCTATTCCCTATTTTTTATTCATGATGCAGATGGTTTTTTTCGGGCTAACTATGTGGTTGGATTTTCGCCATAATAATATAAATAAAAATACCATTACTTTATTATACGCAATACCCTTGCTAATGAACATAATGCAATGTTCTACAAAAGCGAAAGAACAAATTGTTTCATGTATAACATTTATTATAAACCATTATGCTATGCCTTACCTAGTCACGCATAGTACTGATTATCAGGCTGATGTTGTACATTTATTTGATAACTTAAATCTAAATCATAATTTCCGAAATCTAACGTTGGTTGTTACGCATCAAAAATATGACGAATTTGTTGGACCGTTAAAAGACTCAGATAAAAACGTATTAGAAAAAGTATTTCCAAACGTTGTATTTGTAAAATCTAAAACAGAAAGCCACTTATATGAATCTGATGTGCAAAAAGCTGTGCAAAATACAATACGCCAAGAAAAAGGTTTGCCATATATTAATGACAACAACCTGTTGGCATTATGCAAAACGTCGCTAAAAAATAATCCCAAAGCCAAAAGCAGGTCTCCGGTTCAACATACTGCCTCGTAAACGCAAGCTGCACTAGCTCCGCCAGATTCTGCCATAACAATAACATTATGAGATATGTTTATTGTTCGACTGCTTGGGTGAACTCTTTGGTAAAGAGATCTTCTTCAATAGCTAAAAGATCTTTATATTTTTCTTGCCATACTTTTAAAGCAATAGGAAAATACGGTTTTGCTAAATGCAATAATCCTTGCGCAAAGAGGCGTATTTCATGCTGTGCTCCTGCATGCAAACGCAAGCGCATAAAATGCATTAGCGAATGTAAATTAGTAGTAAATATAAACTGGGTGTAGGTACACAATGGCAACACGCCACGAGCAAGTTCACGACAGACACCATTTTCTAACAATGATTCATATGTTTTTACACTTTCTTTAATAAGCGTACGGTATTGTTCTTCAAGGCTACTGTCTTTAAATGCACCAACAGAAGCTTGCTTATTTTTAAGATCTTGATATCTAAAATAAGGAGGTATGTAAAACTCTAATGGAGCTTTGACATAGCGATAGCTTATTTCGTTGTAAGAGTTCATTCTATGCCTCATCCACTGCCTTACCACAAAAATAGGTGCCTTTATACGAAAAGAAAGTTGATTATGCTCAAAAGGGCTTGTGTGTTCATGCATAAGCAAAAATTTAATTAATCCACTATCTTTTTCGGTAAGCTCAGTTACAAATTTGCCGTAAGAAACTCGTGCAGCATTTACAATATCAATATCAGATCCTGAAACTCTTATTAAATCAATGCTACTAATTTCATCATTTAATGGATCCAAAGTAGCAATAGAAGAATGATCTTCTACTTCAGCATCATATTGATTCTTCATAGTATCCTTTTTTGTAAAAAACAAAAGCAAAAAAAGTAATTTAGCTTCTATTATAAATGCTTTTTATAAAAAATATACTGAATCAAAAGATCCATATATTAATCATGCAGAAAAAGTTAAAAACTACTCTGGACTTATTTTTTAGCAATGATTTTTACTATCATTTTGTATAACGTTAATTAAAAATCCTATTATGGCAAGTGTGCACACAGTATGCGTATTGCCGTAACTAATAAAAGGTAGCCCTATGCCTTTGGTTGGCACAAGGCCTGTTGCTACAGCAATATTAATAATGCTTTGTAAAATTATAAGAATAGTAAAACTGAGTACGCAAAAAGCACCAAATCTATTTTTCATGTTCATGCTTAAAAATAAGCCTATATACATAATCATCGCAAAAAGGCTTATTAATACTATGCTCCCTATAAAACCTGTTTCTTCTGCAAAAATTGAAAAAATAAAATCGGTATGTTGCATGGGAAGATAAAAAAATTTTTGTTTAGAATGGGTAATTCCGGTTCCGTACCAGCCACCAGAACCAATCGCTATAAAAGATTGAATTATCTGAAAGCCTTTCCCCTTGGGATCTTTCCATGGGTCTAAAAAAGTTAAAATTCTTTGGAGTCTGTACGGTTTGCTTATTATTAAGCCAATAGTTCCTACAATAAAAAAGCCAACTAATAACAAAAAATATTTTAATGATGAACAGGTTATAAAAAACAAAAAAATAGTTGTTATAAGCAAGGTAATGGTCAATCCAAAATCTGGCTGCATAAGCAATATAAAACTTGTGATAGCACATATAATAATAAGGGGAATGTAGGAGGATACAGTTTTTGTTTTAGGCTGTTTGCTAAAAAATAATGCAATATATATAATAAAACTCATTTTTAACAGTTCACTTGGTTGAAAAATAAGACCCGCAATTTTGAGCCATCGTTTAGAACCATGAATTAAAACAGCATAAGGTGAATATAACGTTGCTAGCGTAACAATACTTGCACATAACCACCAGAGTAACGCATACTGTTGCACAAATGATATAGGTATTAGTCGACCAATACAATAGCCAATAACACCTAACATTAATCCAAATATATGTTTTTTAATAAAAAATTGTGAATTATTGTGTAGCTCAATTGCTAAAACAGTACTTGCAGAATAAATAAAAACAATACCAATTATTACTAATAATAATATTATAAGGAGCAGTTTTTTTTTGTACCCTAATAAAGTGCTATTTTTAACTAACATACATTAGCAACTTTGCTTATATTTTTTATATCAATCTAAAAAAAATATTTTTTAAAAGCAATTGTATTAAAAAAAAAGCTTAATAAAGTTAAATTTTTGCAATTGCAAAATAGGTCCAGCTTATTTTTTATAAGACAAGACAATATCTTTAAAATGGTCCCCACGCTCTTGGTAATTTGCATACAGATCGTATGATGAACCAGCAGGAGAAAACAGTATAATGCTTTTTGGTTTGGCTATAGCAATTGCTTTGGTAACTGTTTGCTCAACTGTTTCCACTTGCGATACTTCAATGGTGCTATATTGTTTACAAAACTCTTTTAATACAGCAGCTTCTGCACCAAATGTGACAACATACACAACATTGCTAGGCAATTTTTTAAATAATATTGATCGATCCACCCCTTTTGAAAGTCCGCCAACGAGTAAAATAATAAGCTTATCTTTGTATTGTTCAATAGCAGCAAGCGTTGAAGCAACTGTTGTTGATTTTGAATCATTAACAAATGTTAAGCTATTGATTGTTGTAACAAATTCAGTCCGATGAGGTATTGCTTTTATATCTTTTGTGTAATGGACAAACAGTTGATTAAATAAATCTAATGCATACAATGTTGCTGCTAAAAAAAGCCAATTGTTGGCAATAGTAATGGCAGGCAACTCATCTTTTTTGCATAGCAACATTACTTGGTTATGTTGCATGAAATACATACCATTATCTTTGTACATAAAAAGAGGGTAATTGTTTGGTAACGACCTGCTGTATTGTTCTTCATCTGCAATAAAATACAAAGTGCTTTTTGGCCAACCATATGTATTAAAATAAGGAATAATAGACGTTGGAACAATAGCTTTTTCTTGTAAACTTTGGCAACTTAGTATTTTATATTTTGCTTTAAAATACGATTCTTCTGTTACATGCCTATCTAGGTGATTTGGGTAAAAATTGGTCCATACAGCAATGGTTGGACAAAAAAGTGAGCTGTACTCCAACTGAAAACTAGACAGTTCTAAAACAGCATATGTTGCTTTTTGTTCAAGAAATCCAAGCATTGGATTACCAATATTGCCGCCAACCACATGCTCAATATCATGCGAATGTAATAATGAAGACAAGAAAGAAGTAACAGTTGTTTTGCCTACCGATCCTGTAATGGCAATAACAGGCTTTTGCCATTCTGTAAAAAAAAGATCTAGCTCTGTTTTTAATCTATCTTTTAAAAAAGGGTAATAATATCGTATATCTACCCCTGGGCTTACATATATTGCATGAGGCTCAACAAAGAAAGAAATGGTGTGATCTGGGACTTCTGGCTGCCTAAAAAACAAAGCTTTTGGAAAATCTATTTTTATTATTCGTTCAACAGATGGATTTTGGTCCATTACATAAATAGTCCACCCTTGCTGTGTCCAAAATGTGACTAACGATTTACCAACTTTGCCATACCCCCAAACGCCAATAATTTTTTTTTTAATCATAAGTATGTATTTTTCTTTTAAAATTAATTAGTTTAAAAGTATAAAGTATTCATAGTAAATAACAAAAATCATACGTACAATAAAATATTGTATACCAAAAACTAGCCTTTATATGTATTTTTACATCCACATTTGTAAATATTGCTTTTAAAGAATTATTTGTTTTTTAAACTAAAAGGAATTCATTTTTAAATTATATTGTAAAATAATCTGTCTTTTAATCTCTACAAGTTTTTTGTCATTAATGAAGAGTGGTTCTTAAAAGGCCACTTATATTGTTTGTATAGCTTTTTGATTATGCAATTAAATGTCTAATCTTGATGAAAAAGCATCATGTGTTACATTAGTAAGAAATAATTTTTCTTTAAAGGTCTTTGATGCAAGAATTTTCCGATAAAAAAACGTATAAACATACCCTTAATTTGCCTAACACAGATTTTCCTATTCGCGCTAATCATACAATTGAAGATAGTTTAATTATAGAGCGGTGGGAGAATGAAGATGTTTATCGTAAAACGTTTGAGCATAATAAAGGCAAGCAAGCTTTTTTACTTTCTGATGGACCTCCATATGCAAATGGATCTATTCATTTGGGGCATGCTTATAATAAAATATTAAAAGATATAGTTGCAAAATCACGGCGTATGATGGGTTTTTACGTGCCATGTGTACCTGGATGGGATTGTCATGGATTGCCTATTGAAATAAAAGTTACTCAAGAAAATAAGGGGTTGAGTCGCTTAGAGTTAAAAAAGGCGTGCAGGGCGTATGCAGATGGTTGGATTAAAAATCAAATTGTAGATTTTAAAAAAATAGGCGTTCTTATGGATTGGGATCGCCCATACAAAACAATGGATTTTTCTTATGAAGCTTCAGTGATACGTTCATTTGGCAAGCTGGTGCAAAAAGGTTTTATAGAAAGAAAAAATAAAACAGTTTCTTGGTGTGCCTCATGTCAAACAGTCCTTGCAACGGCTGAAATAGAGTATGCAGAACGAAAAGATCCCTCAATATATGTATTATTTGAGCTTGACCATAGAGCAAAAGCAGTAGTTGCTCCATCATTACAAGATAAAAAGGTTTTTTTTATTGTGTGGACCACTACTCCATGGACTTTGCCTTTGAATAGAGCTGTGCTTTTAAATCCTATTGCATCATATACCATCATCGCATTAGATGACTCGAGATACGGTATTTTAGGAACTGATCTTCTTGAAAAGTTTTTTAATGTTATAGGCGAAAAAAAAGACATTCTAATGACTTTTAATGTTGAAAAAGTAGATTTTGCTGGTGCTAGGGTACAAAATCCTATTGTTGAAGATTATTGGGTTCCTATTATTAAAGATAGTTCGGTATTGCTTACAGATGGAACAGCTTGTGTGCATAGTGCTCCTGGGGCAGGGCCTGAGGATTATGAGGTTGGCGTTAAAAATAATCTTGAAATATTTTCGCCTGTTGGGCCTGATGGAGTGATGACTGATAGTATTGAGCCAAGAGAACTTGTTGGCAAGTCTATTGAGCAGGTACAGTCATGGGTTTTGCAAGCTTTAGTTGAAAATCAAAAGCTGTTTTATAAAACTTCTATCAAACATATGTATCCTCATTGTTGGCGATGCAGAAAAGGGCTGATTTTTAGAGCAACCAAGCAATGGTTTTGTTCATTAACGCATAACCAGTTGAAAGAAAGGGCGATTGATTATGTCAATGATATGTTGATGCTTCCTGAAGGCTCTAATAACAGATTGCAAGCGACTATTGGAGCTAGATACGAGTGGTGTCTTTCCCGACAACGTGTTTGGGGAACTCCTATTCCTGCTGTGTTGTGTTCAAAATGTGATTATGTGTATTGTGAGACAACTTTTGTAGAACAAGTTGCAAAAATGGTTGAAGAAGATGGTGTAGAAGCTTGGGAAACTGTTGATGTAGCAACATTAGTTCCAAAAGATTATTGTTGTTTTTCTTGTGGTAATAAAAGCATAATTAAAGAACAAGATATTTTAGATGTATGGTTTGATGCAGGCCTTTCTCATACTGCTGTGTATAAAAATAATCCGGATGTACATTTTCCATTAGATGTTTATTTAGAAGGCAAAGATCAACATCGGGGATATTTTCAAAGTGCATTATTGACTAGTGTTGCATTGCATGACAAGCCATGTATGAAGGCGATTATTACGCATGGTTTTACTGTTGATCAGACGGGTAAAAAAATGTCTAAATCCCTTTCAAACGGAGTAAGCCCTCAACAAATAATTGACAAAGTTGGTGTAGATGGATTGCGTTTATGGGCCGCAAGTATTGATATTTCTGGCGAAGCCGTTGTTTCTGATGCTTTATTAAGCAATATTGAAGAGTCGTATCGTAAAATACGCAACACTTGCCGGTTCTTGCTTTCGAATATCTATGATTTTTCTTATGAAGCCGATGCATTACAGTTAGATGAGTTATTGCCTATTGATAAGTATGCTTTATATGAATTATATAAAGTGCATAATTTAATTATGCAAACATATAACATTTATAACTTTACTGCTGTTTTTCATGCGTTAGTTGATTATTGCACCACAGGATTAAGTGCTTTTTATTTAGATATAGTTAAAGATAGATTATATGTTGCTCAAAAAGATGGGCGTGAGCGTCGTTCAGCTCAAACTGTTTGTTTTATTATTTTAGATACGCTTGCACGTGATATGGCTCCAATTTTATCATTATTGGCAGAGCAATTGACAGATCATTATCAGGCTACTAAAAATGCATCTATCCATTTGCAATCCTTTAGTAATTGTATAGATAATCTTGATGCAGTGTTATTTGCAAGTTTACATCCAGATCATCAATCAAAAGAGGTGTTTTTTGAGCAGTATGAATATATGTGGATTAAATTAAAAAAAATGCGTTCCGTGCTTTTAAAAGCAATTGAAAATTTGCGTGAAAAAGGTGTTGTGAAGCATTCACTTGAAGCAAAAGTGACTATAGCTTTTAACGAAAACAGTGATTTGTTTGCTTTTATTAACCAATATATTGCGACTGATAATAAATTAATAGAATCTTTTATAGCAGAGTTCACTATTGTTTCTCAAGCGGTAATTGGTATAAACAAACATAACAATAATGCAATTAATGAGGATTACGTGGTAGAAGTCTGCCGGGCAGAAGGTACAAAGTGCCCACGATGTTGGCAGTGGCACATTACCAACCAAGATGATGGATTATGTAGCAGGTGTCAAAAGATAGTTTTGTAAACAATTTTTTTTAACACATCCTCCATTTTTCCCGATTGTGTTTTGATTCAATCAATATAACATAAAAAAGTATGAACTTTTTGTGTAGGAGGTTTTATGAAGCGTGTATTTGTCATTATTTTAAGTGCAAGTCTTTTTTTTTATCAGCATAATAATGCATACTTGTATGCACATGAATTACGTGTGCCATTAATTAAACAATATATTACACAGTGCAAAAAAACTAAAGCTTTAATTGTAAAGGTTATTTTATTATTAAAAAAACGAGAGCGGTCATATAAAGCGTTATCCCGTAATTTACAAAAGTTGTGTAAGGTATTGTTTAAAAAGTAGATTTATTTCAATATTTTTTTATTAAAAAAAGGAGTGGTTGATGATGAGGCAAAAATATTATGGTATCATTCTTGGTTTGGCAGGGTGCTCGGCATTTGCTAGTAAACCTGATATTTCTATAGCAGATGATTTGTTGGCTGGTTGTGGTGAAGTGGCAAATGCATTTCAACAGGATGCGAAAGAGTTACAAGACTTGCTTGGTAGTCTTGCAAATGTCGCTTCTGCATTAAATGATGTTACTCAAACAAGACAAAATACTTTTAATGGTTATACCAAACAATTACAAAATTATCAAAATCTTTTGGCTCAAGAACAGCAAAATTTAGCTTTATTGCAAGAGAAAGGTGTAGCAGATCAGTCTGATGTGCAGAATAAAATTGATCAATTAAATGTTGAAGGAACAAGTGCAATAGATGCTTTGCAGGTATCTATTGGGGCATTACAACAGGCTGTAAAAACTTTACAAGAAAATCTTTCTACCATTTCTAATTTAACACAAAGTCGAGTTGATGGGGTAAATCAGATGGTTAATGCTTATGGTGACTTTGAAGGACTTAGGTTGAGTTTTAAAGATCAATTAGACGGTTTGCTAGATCAAATTCGCTCATATATTGGTACAACTGCTGTACAAGATAATAATCTATTGCAGTCCTAAAAAATACTTTTGTACTACATATTATAAAGGAATAATATGAAATATACCATTTCAGGTAAGATTTTTTTTGTTTTAGTGCTTTTTAATGTACCGTTTATTTTTGCAGATGATTGGCAGTCAAATGCATTAGCTATTCAAGATCTGCTTCGCTCTTTGGCAACAACATTACTAAAAGATGCAGATGCTTTTGATAATGTTAGTACAGAGATAGATTATTTGGCAACTATTGTTGAGCAACAAGATGTTGCCGAACAGGGCTTGGTAAAAAAGCTAGAATTACAGTTTAGCAATCTGATTCAAGCATATCAAGATGTATTGCAAAAGCAGCAATTTGTGCAGGTTGAAAACGCAGCCTCTTTGCAACAGCTAAAAATTACACTAGCTGCTTTACAGTCTTCAATTCAAAGCAAGCTTGATAAACTTAATACAGAGTATGATGCTGCTAAGAGTACATTTGAACAATTAACTGAACAATATAATACTGCCGTAGTAGATAATCAGCAAGAAGCAGTTGATTTATTAGCTATCTTACGGTTGGTATGTGACAATTATCAGAACATGGTAGAAAAGAAACAACTCAGTATTGATGAACTTAACGAGTTATTAAGTGCTTTGAATATGCATATACAAAATGCAACTAATTCTTTTGCGCAGTTAAATAAAATTATTAATCAGTAAAACAAGATCTAAAAAAAATCGGGCAATAATTTATTGCCCGATTTTTGAATTAAAAAATAATAATTTTTAAAAAATGCTTTTAATAAATTATTTTTGAATATTTGTCTCTACTTTTGCAATCATTTCTGCAAGATCAACCAGTGAGCTTTGTAATTGTAATGGTTTTTCTTTATCTTCAGAAAAAGTAATGTTTTCTTTAAAAAAGGCATATTGTTTTTCTGTAGGAAGAGATTTTATTCTTGATTTTGTATTATTGATAGCTGTGCGTATTTTTGATAGCGGCTCTTTATATTTATTAAAAGAATTAGTTAATTTTGCTTTATATTTTTTCCGTAATTCTCCAGCATCGCTAAGCTTTCTGTTTAAACTGTTAATTTTTTTATTTAAATCTTCAACATTTTTTTGAAGATCGTTTAAAGTATCTATTGTTTTGGAGTCTATCGAGCTACTGCTTTTAAGATACGTTTCTATATTGCTTAGTGGGTTAACGCTGCTTATCGTATCTCCCATATCTACAACTATATCTATAATTTCTTCAATTGCGTTATCCAAAGAAGTTGGTTTTGCTTGTTTTGGCCCAGTTGCGGTATTGGTTGCAGAAGATTTTCCAGAAGGGCTTATTGAAGAGCTATTTTTTGGTTGGGTACGTGTATCACTTTTTTGTGAAGTAGATATCGGAGAAGGTTGGCTCGTAGATCCAGAGGAAACTGGCGAGTTGTATGATCCTCTATCATAATTATATGTGTTAGATCCGCTGTAAAAAGCGTAATCTGTATCTCGTGATGGTGAAGCAAAGCCAGTGCCATTAAAATCTTCCGCCCTGCCTGCAATAATAGTTCTGCCTTGTTGAGGCTTTATTTGCGTTTGTTGTTGAGCTCGCAAAGTTTCTTTTTTTTCTGTAGCTTTTATTTTGGTTGCCTCGGTATTAAATTTTGCTACAGTGTCTTCTATTTGTTTTATTACGTTTTCATCTGCAATTGCTTGACCAAGTGAAGAGAGTGCTTTTTGTAGTAGTTCTTTGCTTGTTTTATTCATTTTTTCTATGCCTAATGTTGGCATATCAATATTAGGAACTGTTGCTAGTAGGCGTTCTTCTAATTTTTTAAGAGCGTTGAGTAGTGGTTTATTTTGTATAACATCTTTAAGATGTTTATACTGTAATGAACTAGGGTCTTGACTTTTTAAGGTGTTAATTTTTTCGGTTAACGCTTCTATTTTTGATGTAGCATTGTTCCAAGTAGTTTCTTGTGTCCAGCCTTGTATTTTTTTTTCTCTGATCCATCGTTCTATCCTCAAATTAATCTCAGCTGTACTATTAATTTTTACACTGAATTCATTAATAAGTTTGACAAGCGATTCAATACATTGTAATGCGACTTCTTCTTCAGGAGATAAACTGACTTTTTCTTGTTTTGTCGGACTTGGTACGGCAATTGGATTTAATTTTTCTGGCTGAGCAATTGGTTTTGTCAATGCATCCATAGGAATGCCTTCAAACAACTCTGGCATCATCTGTTCCATATCTTTTACTAATTGAGCAAGCTCATCTTCGCTTAAGTTATTAATCATTTTTTGAGCTTCTTCTACTTGTTTTAAGAATTCCATTTGCTCTTCTGGCGGTAAAGAGTTAAAGAATTTATCTATATTTTCAAGCTCTTTAGTCATACGATCTACTTGCTCTGGGCTGAGATTGACTGCTGGCCCAGCTTTTGGCATAGGGGGTAGCCCGGCAAAAGTCTCTAAACTTGTAATAAAAAACAATAAAAAAATAGGAAGATGGTTATATTTATTTAATTTTTTTCTATGCATGATGCATCCTTGTTTTTATTAAATTTTTTAATATAGGCTTTTGAATTACTTTAATTTTATAGGTAATAATATATTCAATATAGACATAGTATAGCATAATTTTTTTTAAAGGATATTAATTTGAAAGGGCTTTTTTTTATTAATACTAATAATATTAAAAAAGGCAGGGGATTCTTGTTATTTGATATTATAATAGGCTTTACTATTTTCTTTGTGGGTACTTATTGCCTTCTTGGGGTTTCTTTGCGTTCCTATTATTTATTACAAACATTAATAAAAAAATGTGTTGAATATAATAAGCAGTTAGCTTTAGTTCGATGTTCTGCATTTCATATACCTTGGCATTCTTTTGGTTTGGAAGTATTATTTAAGGTATTTGAAAATAATTATGAATTACAAAAAAAGCAAGTTATTTGTATAATGACTGACCATGCAGAGTTGATTCTTAATGTGGTAGCTTTTAAGAAATATTGTAGCGATAAGCAAAGTTACCTATGTTATATGATACAAAGTGAATAAAATAGCATGGTAAAAAATGGTTTTTTGCTTTTTTCTTTTACTATATATTTAGCTTTATATATCTTTTTATGTGGTTTAATTTCCCATTTTTCTTTCTTTTATCTTCAGTCATTACATGAAATTCAGCGTCAAAGCAGAGTGTTTTTTGCATATTATAATACACAACAAATTTTTATCCGGGATTGTTTGTTTTGTATTAATGTATCACTAGACGATAACAAGATAATTATTTATAAAAAAAATTATAATATTATTTGGAGGCTGAAAAAGCATTCTTTAGTCAGAGAAGAGTTGTATGGTAAAGATAAAAAAAAAGTGTTGGTTTATTTATGTACTAATGTAGACATGTTTAAACCTTTTTTGCGTGAGTGCAATATGCCTTTTTCTTTTGTAGGGTTTGAAGTACGTTTTTTTTCTTTTTTGCTTACTATTTTTGCTATTGCACAAAAAGGAGAATAAGTATGCAGAAGACTGCTGGTTATGTTTTAATAATAGTACTTTGTGTTAATTTTTGCTTGGCTTTGCTTACTGTTTTGTTAGTACAGGTTGTTAGCTTTGCAAAGGGTATTGCTGAGAAACACATACAAGTATGTAATGATGATTGCAGGTTTAATTTTTTGGTAGATCTAACAAGAAGATACTTAGTGCATGTGGATCCAGTAAAAACTTTTTCAGGAGAAACTATTTTTGATGGTGATATACTTATTCAAGATATAGATGCTTTTAGGGGAAAAATTAATCTTTTTTTTGATCAAAAGCAATATATTGCCGAAATTATTATTTATTTTGACGGGAAAGAAAAGAAAGCTAAAAGAATTTTATAAAAAGTACACATAAATATGATTTATAGTATACTCTTAAAAGAGTTTTTTTAGGAGTTTTTATGAAAGTTTTTATGAAAAAAAATCTTGTCAATGTAGGTTTGACAGGAGAAATGGTGAGTGTAGATGATGGTTATGGACGCAATTATTTAATTCCTAAGGGTTTTGCTGTAGAGGTAACAGCTCAAAATGAGCATTCGTTTAAATTGCGAGCAAAAATTGTTGATAAACGTAATGAAATTATTGAGAGCAATACATCAATCTTAGCTCAAAAAATTAAAGAAACTAAGTTAATTATTAAAAAAAAAATGCATGATGATGGTAAATTATACGGGTCAATAAATCAAAATGAAATTATCCACTTATTAAAAGATAAGGGGATTTTGTTAAGTAAAAATCAATTGCAATTAGATAAAACAATAAAAAGCAAGGGGTTTTACATCGTACCTGTGAGTCTTACATCTCGTCTTAAAACAGAACTTGCTATTGAAGTGGTAAGTGAATAATGTATCTAAAGTCATAAGAAGGCAAATACATGCAGCGGCAACGGCATAATAATGATGTATCTAAGGAGCAAACAGAACAGTTGTTGGGTAGGACATTGCCTTCTGCGCAGGATGCTGAAAAAGCAGTCTTAGGGGCATTACTTTTGAATGATGAGCCAATATATCAAGTAGGAGAGATTTTACATACTAATGATTTTTATGTGCAACAGCATAAAGTAATTTTTCAGGCAATGATTGAATTAATGCGCCAGCGAAGAAGAATAGACTTAGTTACTTTGCAAGATGAGCTTGGCAAGCGTAATGAATTGACGCTTGCTGGAGGCACTGTTTATTTAATTTCTTTGCAAGAAGATATGCCTGCAATGGGGTTAATTGAGCAGCATGCGCGCATTATCAAGGAAAAAGCAATTTTGCGTGAGCTCATTAATGTTAGTACTCAAGTGATTGGTCGTTGCTATAATCAGTATGACAAGCCATTGGATGCGGTGATTGACGAAGCAGAACGGTTAATTTTTCAAATTTCAAATAAAAGAACAGATAAATCATTTGTTCAAATTAATATTTGGTTGAAAAAAACATTCCAGCATTTGTCTGACATAAAATCTCACAGTAAGGGAATAACTGGTATTCCCTCAGGATTTAAAGTTCTTGATGAAATGACTTCAGGGTTCCAAAATGGTGATTTAATTATTGCTGCGGGTAGGCCTTCTATGGGCAAAACAGCTTTTGCCTTATCAATAGCGTCTTACGCTGCACGTAATAATTATGTTGTTGGTTTTTTTTCTTTAGAAATGGCAGCAGAGCAATTGACTTTGCGTATTCTTTCCTCTGAGTCTGCAATTGCTCATCACAATATACGTAATGCAACAATTACTTCTGATGAGTGGATACAATTAACAAATGTTGCTGCGCAATTAGCTCAAACGAAAATATTTATAGATGATACTGCTGCTTTAAATATTATGGAGCTGAGAGCAAAGGCTCGTAAATTGAAATCAGAGCACAATTTACAATTGTTAATAATTGATTATTTACAGCTTATTCATACTGATCGTCAATATGAAAATAGGCATCAGGAAGTTTCAGTTATTTCTCGCTCTTTGAAGGCTTTAGCAAAAGAGCTTAACATTCCAATATTGGCTTTATCACAGTTATCGCGAGCTGTTGATACACGTATGGACAAAAGACCGCTTTTGTCTGATTTGCGTGAATCCGGCGCTATTGAGCAGGATGCTGATTTGATAATGTTTTTGTATCGAGATAGTGTATACAATCAAGATTGTGAAGATGATTCAGTAGCTGAAGTAATCATTGGCAAGCAACGTAATGGACCTACAGGGACAGTTAACTTGCAATTTGTTAAGGAGTTAACACGTTTTCAAGATCAATCTCAATAGTATGCAATTTATAGTAAAAAAATATTCTATTTATTTAAGAAAGACTTCTATGAAGGTACAGGCAATAATTCTAAGAAAAACTGAATATCTGCTAATAACATTGGCATTAACTATTGTTTTTGGACTGGTGGGCAAGGGCGTCTATTTTATATATTATGGGACGGAATTAGGTAAAATACTGGCTGTTGGTAAAAAGATTAGTTATACAAAAGAATTTTAGTAGGAAAATGAAAATCTTAGGAATTGACCCTGGAACGCGTGTTGCAGGGTTTTGTATTATGCAAGTGCAGGCAAATGGAAGTATACTTCTTTTGGAAGCGGGGTGCTTACTGCTTTCAGAAAAGGATACTATGCAAAGACGCTTGCGCAATATATATGATTTCTTTGATACATTACTAAAGTCACAGAATATACAATCAATAGCTTTGGAAACTCCTTTTTTGGGTAAAAATGCGCACAATTTTTTAAAATTGGGTTATGTTAGAGCGATAATTTATCTTTTATCTGATATTCATACTGTGGGCTTACATGAGTACGCGCCTCGAGAAGTAAAGAAAGCTTTAACTGGTTCTGGAAGTGCAGAAAAAGACCAAGTTGGCCGTGTTGTTAGAGCTTTGTTTCCACAAATAGCGACAAAAAAAATTAGAGATGATGTTACTGATGCTATAGCGATATCTTTTTGTGGGGCTTTAAGACAAAAGGGAGGGCATTTTTAGCTTACCCACTGAAATGACAATTATTACAAAGATAATCCAAGTTATGTTAAAAATTTAAATAAAAAGATTAAGGGGAGTTAATTAAGCTTGCTCATTTTTACATGTTGTTTGTTTTCGCAAGCTTAATTAACTCCCCTTAGAAAGTCGCTTTTTCTGTCCGTGTTTTAGTTTCAATCGAACCTCAATTAAAAGCGAGCCTCAATTAAAAGTTTTTTTAGCATTAAGAATTTTTAATCCTAAAGCGGGAATATCGAAAATTTTATTATATTTTAATTTTTTTTGAGGGAGAGTGTTTTTTCAGTAATTGTAAATTTGTATTTTTTCATAAAAATTGTGATGATTCTTATGTTCTTTTCGAGATTTGAGCTTTTTTAAGCCTTTTTCTTATAATGAACACTTCTAATGAACACTTATATTAAAAAACCGTCACATAGACCTTAAGGTCTATGTGACGGAAAAAAGGAGAGTAGTAATGAAGCCTAGGTTTAAAATCTTTAATAAATATACCACTTTTTTTGTTACAGTCAACTATTTTGAAAGAAAATATTTTAATTAAATTAGGGCTATATTTTTTAATTTTCAAATAATAAATATTTTATTTATTTTGGATTAAGCTGCGGTGGAAATTCGTCGAATGGGCCGCGAAGCCATTATTTTATTTTGTATCTGTATTTTTTAAATAAATATAAAATTTGTGATTAAAATATTAAACTAGCTTTTAGTCTATATGAAATATTTATTATAACCTAATAATAGAAACGTTAAAATTTTTTATAATGTATTTTTCTAGAAACAAAGCCAATGGGGTTGTAAATATTAATTGGCATTTTAACGAACATAGCATGTTCATAACAAGCCTTATATTTGTTTCATCTAAGTCAGTAATAAAATCATCAATTAAAAAAATAATATTATCGTTTCGTCTGCTATATAATTTTGCTGCGCTGATTTTTAAAAGAATAGTTAACAATTTTTGTTGGCCACGAGAGCACTGTTTACGAGTATCAAAATTGCCACAAAGAATTGAAAAATCATCTAAATGAGCCCCAAACAATGAACGGCATTGCATGTACTCATTATTTTTATAATTATTAATTTTTTCAAAAGCATTATTTTTGTCTGTAGTATCTATTTTAGGGTTATAAGCAAAAGAAACAGTCTTAATTGAAAGGTTAAATTCTGAAATCAATTTATTTATTTGGAAGGCTAAACATTCAAGTAATTCATGGCGTTTCAATTGTATTTTTAACGAACATGCAAAAAGTTGTTCTGTTAAGATATCGTACAATGTTTTATTTTGTATTCTTTGAGATAAAAAATCATTTCTATTTTTCAAAACAATTTTTAACTTTTTAAATTCGCTTACCAACTGATCATCTAAAAGCACCAACGTCTGATCAAGAAAAAAGCGCCTATCTGAAGGCCCTCCTTGTATTATTTGTATATCAGTCTCAACAATACTAATTGCGTTAATATTTTCGTTTATTTCTGTCAAAGACTTAACAGTTTTTTGATTTATTTTTATAATTTTCTTTTTTTTTTCAACGCCAATGTATAAAAAAGTGTTTTCATTAAAACAAAGTTTTAGGAAAAAGGCTTGTTCGTTTTGCATAATTATATTTTCCACATGGGCTGTTTTAAAAGAGCGTACATGACTTGCAAAATATAATGCCTCAATCAAGGATGTCTTTCCCGTACCGTTGCCACCTTCTATAATTATAAGAGGCGCATCTATATCAAATTGCGTATCTTTGAAGCATCTAAAATTTTTCAATTCTATTTTACAAGCAACTACTTTTAAATTGCAATTATCCATGAGAAGGCGCCACTGGCATAACAAGGTAAGTAAAGTCACAGTGTTGATAACTACTTTTAAATATAATCGGCCTTGTGTTGTTGCTTAGCATAAAAGTTATTTTTTCTTCACCAAACACTTGCAAGCCATTGAGCAAATAAGGAGCATAAAATCTTATATGCATATCATGTGTATTGCAATCTTCAAGTTCAATATTTTCTTGTAGTGTACCAACATCTTTATTCGACATTGACACTTGCATATTTTGATTAGAAATATCAAATTTCGTTGCAATGAATTGTCCCGAAAGCAAGCAAGATGAACGACGCAAAGTTTTTATGAACTGATTTTTATCGATCTTTGCAGGAATAAAACCGGTTTTATCTAAAATGGCAGCATATTGTGGGAAATTGTCAACAAGTAGCTTGGTAAAAAAATTAAATGTTTCTCCAGAAAAAACCAAATGGCTCTTGCAAACACCAAGGAAAATGTTTTTTTCTTGGCTTGATTCGGCAATTTTTTTAAGCTCAAACACAGCTCTTCTGGGTATAAGCCATTTTTTCCCTTCTTCTAACGTATATTTGTTACAATAAAGCTGAGCCAAACAGTGACCGTCGGTTGCGGTCATGGTGCAGCCAGTACTACTTAGTTCTAGCAAGAGGCCATTTAATGACTGGTTAACATTACTTTGTGGTATTAAAAAAGCAACTTTGGCAACCATACCAAGAAGCTGGTCTGTTTCAAATTGCATCAAATTTTCTATTCGCTCAGGGAAGGATGGAAATTCCTGAGCGTCTTTTATATGAAGACTTAGGCTCACAGTACCAGATTTTAATAAAAGTTGATTATTTTGTATGGTGCATACAATAAGTCCATCAAGTTCTTTGACCAAATCATATATTCTTTTTCCCGAAACTAAAAATGAACTCTCAATTATGCAGCTTGATTCTTTTATTAAGCAGCTTGATTGTAGGCTTATTTCAAAATCTGTTGCTTTTAAAATGAGCTCTTTTGGACCAATTTGAAATAAAATATAATTGGTTGTTTCAGCAGTAGTTCTGCGTGTGCAAATAGGTTGCATTGAAGAAAGTATGTTCAATAAAGATTTTTGATCAATTACAAATATTTCATGTGTCATAGATAATTACCTAAATGATTTTTTTTTAAGTATACAATAGTGTTTTACTTTAGCAATTACGATTATTATGAATTACAAAAAAGCTTTGACCTACGACATGGGAATATCCTTTTGACAATTAATTTTTAGGTTAGTAGTTATGAATTATAAAACAATACTAATAAAAGTGAAATTAAATGAAGAGCACAATACCAATGTTTTTGCTGTTATTGGATGTCACTATATTACTATATAGCCATCCAAGAAAACACGTTTTTTTAATTAAAAAAAACGTGTTTTCCCGACAACCACGCAATCCGCAAGAGCAAGCTATCTTCTATGGGCTTGCTAATATTAATGAAGATGATATTTCACCTCATGAAAAGGGACAAGATTTTCAGATTAATTATCTACTTAATGCATTAGGTGTAATCCAAGGCCTAACTAATGCTACTGGGTCTACCGGAAATACTGGTGCTACCGGATCCACTGGTAACACTGGAGTTACTGGCTCCACCGGAAATACTGGTCCAACAGGTAACACAGGCGCTACCGGCGTAACTGGTAACACTGGTAATACTGGTCCAACAGGTGCTACTGGGTCCACCGGAAGCACTGGATCTACAGGACATACTGGATCAACCGGTCCAACCGGCAATACAGGTGCTACGGGAGTCACTGGAAATACTGGGTCTACCGGAGTTACTGGGCCCACCGGCAATACTGGTCCAACAGGTGATACTGGTAATACTGGTCCAACAGGTAACACAGGCGCTACCGGCGTAACTGGTAACACTGGAGTCACCGGTCCAACAGGTAATACTGGTCCAACAGGTACTACTGGATCTACCGGAAATACTGGATCCACTGGTGCAACTGGTAACGGCGGAACTGGTGTCATAACGTTTTCGCCTGGCGCTATGACAGCTTCAAATAACACTTTGCCTACGAGTCTTTTTAATGTATTTCCGGCAACAAATGCTACAACTACTAGCAAAAATACCATTGCAGCGTGGCGCATTTTTTCCAGCACCGGGAGTGGCAACGGCTCTGTAAGCATACCTCCAGTAAATATTAACTTTGGCTTACCAAAAGATTTTAATGGTGCAGTAAATCCAACTGTCGAAATTTATTTTTTTTCCAGAAAAAACAATGCTTCCACTATTCCATCTATTGTAAATTGGCAAGTTTATGCGGCTTACGGTAGCAGCGCAACAGAAATGGGAGCTGCATGGTCTGAAATAAAAACATCGGGCAACATATCTATCACAGAACCTTTTTCTACTGGTGGCTTAGTAATTTATAGGGCCAACATTACTCTGAATAGCGTTAGTTTAGCGCCCAGTAGTTGGTGTCAACTTACCGTTACACGGATTGCACCAACAAGTGGTACTGAATACAATAAAGATCTGTATCTTTCGGCTATTAATTTTAACTATGAAAAAACTTAATAAAAGGAGTTGTTAGATGAGACTATTGCAAAGGTTTAATAATACTGCATTACTTGGAAGCATGTTTTTTTTGGCAAGTACTGCATTTGTTATAACGGGTGATCCAATACAAGGTATAATTGATACAGTTACAGAGGTTACCCCAAGCTTTTTTAACTATAGCCAATCTTACTGGTTTGCTCAGTCGCAGACGTATACCAAAGGCGGTGTATCTTTTACATGGCCAACATATTTTACTGATGTACCTATGGTTGTTGTATCCGTTTCATCTAATGGCGTATATAGTTCATCTGGTGAAGTCGTTGCTACTGTTGTTAATAATACGCAAAATGGATGTGAAGTTTATGTTACCGTTTCAACTCTTTCAACAATTGGAGAGGCAGCGACAGATTCTTTTGTAGTACATGTTTTTGCAGTTCAAGCAGGTTTATAAATTTAACAATTAGTTAGAAAGAGAGGCAAGATGAAAAAAAGTTTAATAATAGTTGCTAGTTTATTGTTTGGTAATTATGTATATGCAGAAATTGCAGGTGTTATCACTACTGTTGAACAAATCTATCCAGGATATACACAAAATGGTACTGCTTTTTGGTATTCTGGGTCAGTTTCTTATATAAATGGAGGCGTTACTTTTAACTTTCCAGCAGACCTCTTTCTGCAAAATCCTACAGTAATAGTTTCAGTTTCTGCAGAAACTTATTCTTCTTCAGGAACTCTAACTGCAGTAGTTACAGAGCTTGATACAGACCATGTTACTGTGCGTGTCAATGTAGGTACGATGAGTTCAATCGGTGAGGCTCTGACCGATTCAGTGCATGTTCATGTTTGGGCTATAGGTACACAAAATTAATTATATACTAACACAGGCAATGTATAAAAAAACCATGAAAGAAATAGAAAATCCTTTCTTTCATGGTTTTTTTATACATATACATCGCTTCTAATGTTTATTAACAAAAGCTCTTTGCTCTCCTAAATAAAAAAATGTTTTTGACTATGCCTTATAAAATATAGTAGGTATTTTACATGAAATTATTTTTTAAAAAGGTGTTATATTATGCTACTAAAAAACAAACTATCTTTTATACTGTGTGCTGCTTGCATTTTGCTTAGCAGACATATTGATTCTAAAGAGTATAATCAAAATCCTAAAACAAAAATTACGCGGGAACGAAGAAATGATGCTCAACAACCAATTACAGGATTATTAATCTCTAATGGCGCAGGGCCTTTTTTACCTTTTGGGATTGGCAATCCAGTTGGACCAACCGGAGCCACTGGTGCTAGTGGCCCGAAAGGTGCAACCGGTAACACTGGTAATACCGGACCTACTGGACCGGCAGGAACAGCTTCAAATACTGGCGCAACCGGAGTTACTGGGTCCACCGGTGTCACTGGAAACACCGGGTCCACCGGCAATACTGGCGCAACCGGTGCTACCGGCGTAACTGGTAATACTGGTCCAACTGGAGCTACGGGTAATACGGGAGTCACAGGTAACACTGGAAATACTGGAAACACCGGATCTACAGGAAATACTGGTAATACTGGTCCAACTGGCAATACAGGTGCAACCGGAGTCACTGGAAATACTGGATCAACAGGTGCTACTGGGTCTACCGGCGTAACTGGTAACACTGGAGTCACTGGTGAAACTGGCAATACAGGTGCAACCGGATCCACTGGAAATACTGGAAATACTGGGTCTACCGGAAGCACTGGATCCACTGGTGCAACAGGTAACACAGGTGCTACCGGCGTAACTGGTAACACTGGTAATACTGGTACAACTGGCAATACAGGTGCAACCGGAGTCACTGGAAATACTGGATCTACCGGAAATACTGGATCAACCGGTCCAACCGGCAATACAGGTAATACTGGTCGAACTGGAGCTACGGGTAATACGGGAGTCACAGGTAACACTGGAAATACTGGAAACACCGGATCTACAGGAAATACTGGTAACACTGGTCCAACTGGCAATACAGGTGCAACCGGAGTCACTGGAAATACTGGAAACACCGGTTCTACCGGATCCACTGGTGCAACTGGGGCAACGGGTAATACGGGAGTCACTGGAAATACTGGAGTTACCGGGCCCACCGGCAATACTGGAAACACCGGTTCCACTGGTGCAACTGGGGCAACGGGTAATACGGGAGTCACTGGAAATACTGGAGCTACGGGTAATACGGGAGTCACTGGAAATACAGGAGTTACCGGATCTACAGGCAATACTGGTAATACTGGTCCAACTGGTCCAACAGGAAATACTGGCGTAACTGGTAACACTGGTCCAACAGGTGCTA
>RXKB01000064.1 GCA_003963225.1 Candidatus Babelota bacterium | reverse complement strand
GGGACAAGTTTTCGAGACCCCCCCTAAAATTGAGATAGGAAGCGGTTTAAATCGACCTAATAATCAATATAACGAGTTTAGAGGGACCGTTTTATGGGCTTAAGGGGACCACAACCAAAACCGAGTAAGCTTAGGGAACTTGAGGGAATTACGAAACCCTGCAAAATGCCGGTTGATGAGCCGAAGCCGAAACTTGCCACGAGCGCAGATTGCCCGGTCGCACTTAACCCGGCACAAAAACTAGTTTGGGATTCCTTAGCGCCGGAGCTTATGCGGATTGGAACTTTGTCGCTAACTGATATTCCCGCGTTTTTGCGGTATATCGATTTGTCGATTGAGTACCACGAAATGCAGCGGCAAATTGATGGAAAGAATTATGTCCTTGTGATTCGTAACGAAGACGGCAAACCAAAATATGCGACCGTCATGCCTCAAATCACGATTCGAAATCAGGCGATGGCTAACATGCTTCGCCTTGAGCAACATTTCGGAATGACCCCGGCAAGCCGCACTCGAATCATGTCAATTCTCGGAGGGGAGGACCCGTTAAATGACGACCCTTTCGCGTAAAAAAAATCCGAGGCGAAAAGTCGTTCACAAGAACTATAGGAAGATTCGCCGGATTTGTCGCAAGAATAAATTCATCTTCAGCCACAGGAAAGCACACAGGGCTATCCGGTTCGCGGAGCAGCATATTCGGCACGTAAAAGGCGCGCTCGCCGGAAAGCCGTTTAAGGTTGAGAAATGGGAACGGCGAATTATTCGGCGAATTTTTGGATGGCTTAACAGAAAAAACTTAACACGGATTGTCCGAGAAGTTTATATCGAGATTCCGCGCAAAAACGGGAAAAGTTTTCTTGGCTCATTTTTTGGACTTTACCTTTTATTTGCCGATCAAGAGCAAGGCGCGGAAGTAGTAAGCGCGGCGGCGGATACGGAACAGGCCGCACTAGTTTACGATGTCGCAAAGCAGATAGTTTTGAATAACAATCAGTTGAATAAATTGGCGCGAACTTACAAACGGAGCATGGTTGTATATCGCTCAGCCAGTAAATACATGGTATTGTCGGCCGACGCTTTTACCAAGCACGGCAAAAACCTTAGCGGAATTATTTTCGATGAACTTCATGCGCAGCCGAATCGTGAGTTGGTTGACGTTCTTACGACTTCGACTTCAGCCAGAACGCAGCCCCTCACTGTTTATTTAACCACAGCGGGCTATGATCGAAATTCTATTTGTTGGGAAAAACACGAATACGCTCGAAAGATTTTAGACGGGACTCAAGAGGATTTTCGTTTTTATCCCGTAATTTTTGCAGCGGATCGCGAAGACGATTGGACAAAGGAAGAAACGTGGTTTAAGGCGAATCCGAATTTAGGAATCAGCAAATCGCTCGATTACATGCGGGCAGAATGCGAAAAAGCAAAAAAGGAACCGGCATACGAAAACACATTTAAGCGGTTAGAATTAAACATTTGGACGGAGCAAGATATCCGATGGATGCCGATGTCATCTTGGGATACTTGCGGCGCGGCGGTAACGCTCGAGGAGTTCGCCGGTCGGGAATGCTTCGGCGGGTTAGATTTGGCAACTAAGGAAGACATGACGTGTCTTTCCTTAGTATTTCCGGAAAAAATCCAAGATCCTAATTCCCCTACCGGAAGTCAGATAGGGTATGCAATTTTGCCGTTTTACTTTTTGCCGGAAGAAGCGATTTACAGAAAACCGATTTATAGAACTTTCCGAGATAGGAAAGAGGTAATCATCACGCCCGGACCAATTGTGGATTATCAATTCATCGAGCACAAAATCAAACAGATTAACGAGATAGTAAATATCAAGGAAATCGCATTTGACAGGTGGAATGCAACGCAGGTTTCTATCAATCTAGCAAACAACGAAGGGATGGAAATGTTCCCGTTTGGACAGGGGTTCGGAAGCATGAGCAGTCCGACGAAAGAGCTTATGGCGCTAGTGCTAGCGAAGCGAATTAGGCACGGCGGGAATCGGGTCTTACGCTGGAACGCTTCCAATGTTACCGTAGAACAGAACGCGGCGGGCGACCTAAAGCCGTCGAAGGGGAAAAGCACCGATAAGATTGACGGGATAGTCGCAACTATTATGGGACTTGACCGCGCCATGAGGCGAGACACGGCAGAGTCAATTTATAGCGAGCGCGAGATGATTGTTCTAGATTAGGGCGCAGAGACAAGCATGGGACTAGTGAGCTTCACAAAAAAATTGTTTTTTAAACGCGGCCAGCCCGAAACCCTCAGCAACGCATGGCGATGGATGGGGAATCAATCCATCAGCGGGGAGCTAGTAACATCAGAGACCGCAATGCGAGTCAGCGCCGTTTATACTTGCGTGAAAATACTTTCCGAATCACTCGCCTCAATCCCTTTGAACGTCTATCAATGGGTCGGAAAAGACGGGCGAGAGCTTGCGGAGAATCATCCGATCCATCGAATGTTGCATGTAGACCGCCCGAATCCACTTCAAAACCATTTAGAATTTAAAGAGCTTTTGCAGCTCGATTTGTGCTTACGCGGGAACGCTTATGCACTTATTTCAATGAACGCACGGGGAGATATTACAGAGCTCCGCCGAATTCACCCGGACTACATTCAGCCATACGAGTACGAGGGTGATGTGGTTTATCAAGTAATCTCGAACAAAGGTTCGCGATGGCTCAGACGCGACGAAGTTTTTCACATTAAAAGCATGAGCGCAGACGGTCTCAAGGGAATTTCGCCGATCGATATGGCGATGGAAACCATCGGCAACGCCATGTCGATGCAGAAGCACGGGTCCGCTACGTTTAAAAATGGCGCGCGGCTTGGCGGGATTTTGAAATACCCGGGAAAGCTAGACGCAAAAGGAATCGAATCAATTCGCAACGGTTGGCAAAAGGCGCAAGGCGGTTCCGAGAACTCGGGCAAAGTGGCAATCCTCGAAAACGGGATGGAATTTACGCCCGTTTCAATGACAAACGAACAGGGGCAATGGTTAGACGGGATGAAGTTTAACCGCTCAGAAATTTTCGGAATGTTTCGAGTCCCTCCCCACATGGGCGGCGATCTAGAGCGAGCAACATTCTCAAACATTGAACAGCAATCAATTGATTTTATTCAGTACACGATGGTCCCTTGGCTTACGCGATGGGAAGCGGCGATCACGAGTTCTTTATTTAGCCAAGCAGAACAAAAAAAATATTTCGTTAAGTTTAATTCGAACGCATTTTTGCGGGGCGACGGACTCAGCCGGGCGCAAAAACTAAACATCGAGCGCAACGCGGGAATCATTTCCGCTAACGAATGGCGCGCGCTTGAGGAATACAATCCGCTTCCACCGGAAGCCGGGGACAAATATCTAATCCCGATGAACATGACGGACGCAAGCAAACCACAGCCGGACGCAAGCGCTCCGGGCGGCCAGCCTCCTCGAACCCCCGGAGCCGTTCAGCAGGAACCACCCTCGGCGGACGCGAATATGAACAGAAGTGCGGCGATCGCGATGCTTATGCCGCTCATTCGCGATAGCTTGCAGCGATTTTGCTACAAAGAAGCCAATGACCAGAAACGGTTCCGAGGGTTAAGCGACACCGAGCAAGCGCAATTTATCCAGCGGAATATAGGGATTTTGCACGAAATCATAACGCCGATAACCGAATCAATGCATCGAATGGGAATAGAGCTAACGGAATCGGACGCGGTAAAACTTGCGCGGGGTTATTTTGACACCTACAGCAAACGAATGGACGAAGGATTTAAAGCCGCAGCGACAGTAAGAGAGAGAACGCAACAAGAAATTGAAGCTTTTGAAAAGGCGATACTATGAGCAATGAACGAAAACGAGAACAACGATCAATTTCTAAAATTGAGTTTAGAGCTGAAGACGGCGAGCAAAAAGTCGTTCGCGGATACGCGGCACTCTTTAACTCAGAAACTCAACTAGCGCCGAACGTTGTCGAAAAGATTGCGCCGGGCGCTTTCGCTTCAAGCATCGGCGGAGACGTTCGCGCACTATGGAATCACAACATGGATTTGATTCTTGGGCGAACCACAAACGGAAGTCTTATTTTGCGCGAAGACGGAACCGGATTAGCGTTTGAATTACGGATGCCGGACACCACTTTCGGCATGGATAAATATAAAGAAATCGCCAGCGGACTAGTGACCGGAGTAAGTTTCGGATTCTTCGTAAACAAAGAATCATGGGTTCGTGGAAGCGACACCACTCCGCACATGCGAATTTTAGAGGACGTAGAGTTGCTAGAAATTTCCCCGACTCCGTTTCCGGCTTACGAGGGAACATCCGTTTCGGCGCGAAGCTTAGAGCAGGTTATAAAAGAAAAGCTTGCGGAATGGGGCGGAGAAGCGGCCGCGCAGCGAAGTTTTGACGCAGAGCGGAAGCAGCGACATTTGGAGTTAGTGCTAAAAACCGAAGCCGCGATTCGATAGCTAAAAGCTATTCATTTCGAGAAAGATAAATTTCCTTTACCGTTAAAGGGTCAGCCCGTTGGTTGACGTGTAGCCCGTTGGCTTTTCGCATTAACTTTAACGAATTATTGGATTTTTATTTTATGGCTAACCAATTAAAAGAAATTCTCGAAAAGCGGAATCGCTTAGTCGAGGAAGCTCGCAGCATTCTAAACAACGCAGAGAAGGAAAAGCGCGGATTGACCGATGAGGAAAATACTCGTCACGGCAAATTGATCGACGAAGCGACAGCGCTTTCCGATACGAGCAAGCGATATCAGGACCAAGAGAAGATCGAAGCAGAACTTCAGTCTGTTTTGGCGAGCAACGAAAAATCAGCAAGCGGCGAAACCCGTGCAGCATCTTCGTTCAATCCTGAAACTTCCGGAATTGAGTCAAAAGAATATCGCAAGTCTCTTCAGAGCTATTTCGTTCGAGGCGGTCATTCCCTCGGCGGAGCAGAGCATAGAGCGCTTTCGCAAGGTTCCGCCCCAGATGGCGGATTCTTGGTTCCTCGCGAACAATTCATCAACATTCTGTTAAAGTTCGTAGACGATAATGTTTTTATTCGTCAGCTTGCGACCGTTTATAAGCTTGAGAAAGCGCAGTCGCTTGGATACCCGTCACTTGATACCGACATGAGCGACGCAGATTGGACCAGCGAAGTTGGAAGCGTCACCGAGGATACCGCAATGAAAGTCGGCAAGCGCGAACTTGCTCCGACCATGCTTGCAAAACTTGCAAAAATTTCCATGAAGCTTTTGCAAAATGCGGCAGTTCCAGCGGATGCGTTAGTGCTTCAGCGTTTAGCGTATAAATTCGCAGTAACCGAAGAGAAAGCATTCTTGACCGGCACCGGCGCAGGTCAGCCGCTTGGTCTTTTCACCGCGAGTTCGTTGGGCGTTCCAACCTCACGCGACGTGAGCACAGACAACACTACCAGCGCATTCACTTTGGACGGCTTGAAAAACGCGAAATACTCCGTAAAAGGTCAGTATCATCCGCGCGGCTCATGGCTATTTCACCGCGATGCAGTAAAGATGCTTTCAAAGTTAAAAGGAACATCGAATGAATATATTTGGGAACCTTCCGTTAAGGTTGGCGATCCTGATCAGCTTCTCGGAAATCGTATTTACATGAGCGAGTTTGCTCCGAATACGTTTACGACGGGGCTTTACGTTGGACTCTTCGGCGACTTCTCATTCTACCACATCGCAGAGGGAATGAGCTTCGGAGTACAGCGCCTCGACGAGCTTTACGCAGCAAACAACCAAGTCGGATTTATTGGTCGTCAAGAAATTGACGGTATGCCAGCACTTTCGGAAGCGTTTGCCCGAGTCAAGCTTGCCTAATAACTACCCGGAGGAAACCCCTCCGGGCTTTAATTTCTAAAAAAGGAAAATATGAACGATCTAACTAACACAGTGGCTTTCAGACGAATGATTTCGCCGTTTCGGCAAACCAACTCATCGAGCGCAGTAGTCTCACAGATTATCGATCTTCAGGCCGCAAAAGCTTGTGGAATTGTGATCCAGACCGGTGCGCTTACAGATGCGAACGCAACTTTTGCGGCGCTTCTCGAAGAAGCAGACGCAAGCGACATGACCGGCGCAACAACCGTTGCAGCGGCATCCATGTCGAGCGGAATTGCACCGGCGACCCGACTAGCGTTCGCATTTGGAGACGATGACACGTTTAAGTATGACAGCTACGTTGGAACGAAGCGGTATATTCGCCTAACGATTACACCGACCGGCAACGATTCAGGAAACTTGGACGTCGCGGCTTTTGCAATCCTTGAGCTTGGAAAGCAACCGTAAGCGAAAACTAGAGCTATGAAGCTTCGGGACATTGGGGTAGATTTATCTCAGTGTCCCGTTTTTTTGTTTTGTTATTAGAGGAATTTCTATGAGAATAAAAATGCGTTGCATGTCAGCGGGACCGCACGGTGTAAGGTTGGTCGGTTCAATTCATGAAGTGGCAGCGGACGAGGCGCGCCAGCTAATAGCGGGCGGATTTGCGGAGGAGCTTCCGCAAATAGCAGGGAGAGTTACAGCGGAAATCTCAGCTAAAATTAATCAGCTAGAATCTAAGATTGCAGATAGCTGGACACGCGATGAGAATGAAGCAAAAGAGGAAGAAGATAAAATCGAAGTAGAGGAGGAATTTCTATGAGAATAAAAATGCGCTGCATGTCAGCAGGGCCGCACGGCATAAGGTTAGTCGGTTCGATTCATGAAGTGGCGGCCGATGAGGCGCGCCAGTTGATAGCGGGCGGATTCGCGGAGGAGCTTCCACAAATAGCGGGAAGACTTACCACAGAAATCTCAGCCAAGATCAATCAGCTAGAATCCAAGATCGCAGATAGCTGGACGCGCGACGAAAACGAAGCAAAAGAGGAAGAAGATAAAATCGAAGTAGAGACCGGGACAGAAAAGAAGAAAGGCAAAAAGGCGAAATAGTGCTCAAGCGAACGACCGCACCCGCAACCCCAATAATGACACCCGCGCAAGCGCGCGAACACTTGCGCGGCGTTTCGACGGACGACGACACGTATTTAACGGGCTTGATTGCGGCGGTAACGGCCGAAGCCGAAGCGTTTACGCAGCGCGGATTCATTACTCAGACCTGGAAACATTATCAGGATTTTTTCTATGAGCCGATCATAGAAATCCCGATAGGGCCGATTCAGTCGATCACTTCGGTTAAGTATTACGACGAAAACGGAACTCTTCAAACCTTATCCGGTTCTTTGTATCAGGCGGATTTGGCATCAGAGCCGAGCCGGATTTTACTTGCTCCGGGCGTTTCTACTTGGCCGAGCACTCAAGCAGACAGAGTAAATTCGGTAGAAATCGAGTTCGTGGTCGGCTACGGAAGCGCCGCAACGGACGTTCCGCCGGGGATTATTCAAGCTTGCAAGCTAGCGATCGGAACTCTTTTCAATCAGCGCGAGGATATTGCGGTCGGCACAATTTCAAGTAAGTTAGATCGAAGTTTCGAAATGATGCTTTATCCATACAGGCTTTTTAGGTTTCCTTAATTATGCCAGTTCAAATGG
>RXKB01000067.1 GCA_003963225.1 Candidatus Babelota bacterium | reverse complement strand
CGGCTACAACTCCCACGACGGATACTGGGGTTACTCGACCAACGGCCACCCATGGGTTCTGGGGTTGCGTGAACGGGTGTATCTGTTGGAACAAAACCAGACCACGATCGAGAACCGTCTCACCGCACTCGAAAACCCGTAAGCCGGAAAGGACATAAACATGGCTATTAGAACGAGTAATCAAGCAATCGATGCTGCGCTCAAGGATACAAAAAACAAACCAGGCACTTGTCAAATGACGGTCCGTAATTGGTTCAACGCTCCATCAGCTGGTGATAGAGATGGCGACGGAGATGCTGATGCTGTGGATGGTTGGTTAAGTGAACCTAAGACAGCTCGTCATCCCGGAGATAGAAATCCTCCTCCAGGCCGTCCCCTAGCTTTTTCTGGGGGCAGTAAAGGCTATGGCCATAGGGCTTTGTCTCTACCTGGAGGTAAGATTCGCTCAACAGACATGGATGGCGATCGCTATAAGTCCGGCGTAGTTGGCACTGTATCTTCGATCAAAGCTTTGGAAAAAGCTATGGGTATTAAATATCTAGGATGGTCGGAGACAATAACCGGGCATAAGATCCACGATTCACCCGTAGCTAAGCCTAAACCGCCAAAGGAGGTGCCTCCAGTGTCTACAGATCATATCGAGTTCACGATTGCGCATGCATCATTGCAATTCAACGACCCGGCGAAGCAGAAGTTTGCAGACGTGGACAAGATCTTCAGTCAGGGCTTCGATCATATCACAGGTACAGAAGCCGGTCGCGGTTCGGGTGTTCTGAATGCAGCCCTCATCAAGTCTGCAACCGAACACGGCTACGCATTGGCTCTTACTGAAAAGTATGACACCTGGGTCGCTGTGAAGAAAGATAACATTAAGCCAGGCAGCTGGAGAATGGGTGCGAGATACGCTTTCCCGCGCGCGAAGAGAATCAAGCCTAGGCCACCGGGTATCTGGGGGGATAAAGCCATCGTATGGGGTAGCTACGAACATACCCTCGTTGGTCGTATAACTCTTGGTTCTATGCATCCTGTAACACGTCGTGGAGCAGGGCCGAGGCTAAAGAAGAAGTTAGATGCGGTATACATGAATAATCTCCGAGAATGGGGTAAGATTCATGGTGCTGGTAATAATCTAGTATTTATCGGTGGAGATTTTAATGCCTCCAGTAAGAACTTTAAATTATTCAGATCGGCTCCATTCCGCACTTGTTGGGATGATGTTAAGCGTTGGCCGAATACCGGTCACGGTAATATTGATGCTATTGCTAGATATCTCCCAGATAAGCGAGTTAGATGTGTCGGCGCGACGGTACAAAATGACGCACAGTTCTTCCTAAACACTGATCATTTCTTAGTTGTGACTAAGTACCGGGTTCAGTTCTAAAAATAACCACAGACTAAGTTAAAGGGGACACCATAATATGAAAGAATGGCATTTTAACATTCTGTTCTTCGTAGGTGTTGGTAGTGCTCTGTTCATGCTTATAGCGCCCTCGTTTGGCGTGAAAATAGAACAGCATGCAACAGCACTAACCGGTATTAGCGCAATACTAACGTATGTGCTAACCCAAAAACCTCGAATTGTTTCTAAAAAAGATAAAGATTCCGACGACGAGACGGACTCTGAAGACAAAGAGGTCGAAGATCATGAGAGCCGATGAAATAGCTATGTATTTGTTATTAGGATGTGTGATCGGATTGATAGGGGGAGGTTTGACTAATCTAGGTATTAATTTAGAGCATAATCATCATAAATCTCGTAATAAAACAGATCGAGGCTTCATAAACGCTAATGTTTGGGGCCACGTAGCATTAGTGTTTGTTTTGATACTATCGGTCTGGGCTTCGTTTGTTAATCAGCGAGCAACCAATCAACTACAAGCTGTGACACATTGTAATGAAATACACATTAGAGATACCCTAGCTGCTTTGAATGGACGTAGTGTATTTACAGAAAGTCAAGCTCAAGCAAACATATCTTTACAAAAGGCTCAGTCTGAATACTTACGAGCGGTGATTTTAGATCCAAAGGAATATAGTATACAGGAACAAAAACTAATTCTACGCGACTATATAGAAGCCCTAACTGTATTTCTAGATTTTAGCGAAATCAATCTCGCCCAGATGAAAAAATATCCGTATCCAGATCTATTAGACTTTAACGAATGCATAAAGGACTCTAAACGAAGGTGAGGAGGTAAAGATGACAAGTATATTAGATGACATAAAACACGTGCTCGGCATTCTACCAGAAAACACTGCGTTTGACCAAGACGTAATAATATTTACAAACTCGGCATTGAGTATCTTAACGCAACTGAACGTGGGTCCCGAACAAGGATTTGAAATCACAGGGTATAGCGAAGTTTGGGAAGATTTCATAGACGATAAACGTTTAAACGCTGTCAAGAGTTATGTTTACCTTCGCGTACGTTTATTGTTTGATCCTCCAACGACTGGTTATACGACAACAGCTTTTGCTCAGCAAATTACAGAATTAGAGTATAGGCTCAACGTTGTTGCTGATTACGGTTAATACTAGATGTTAAGCAACACAGCAACGCCACGTTATTATGCCGAGTTTAGAGATAAAGTTTTAGCAGGTGAGATACCAGTATGCGAAGAAATCTCGCTGGAGATGAACCGAATCGATAGACTGATCGCGAACCCAACCGTATACTATGACGATCGGGCTATCGACGGTTTTGTCGCCTTTGTTGAAGGTGAAATGACTAAAACAGATGGGTCAGACATCCATTTGTTGGATTCGTTTAAACTATGGGCTGAACAACTATTAAGTTGGTTTGTATACGTTGACCGGTCTATATGGAATCCGCATGAGAAGCGCTTTGTTGTTACCCGAATCAAGAAGCGGTTAAGGGATACCCAGTATTTGATAGTCGCCCGCGGGTCTGCCAAGTCTATGTACGCCGCTTTCCTCCAGGCATACTTCCTAACAGTGGACACATCGACAACCCATCAGGTTACCGTTGCTCCAACTATGAAACAAGCAGAGGAAGTTCTATCCCCTATACGTACAGCAATCACTAGGGCCAGAGGACCTTTATTTAAGTTCCTAACCGATGGATCTATGCAGAACACAACTGGAGCTCGATCTGGAAGACAGAAGTTAGCCCCGACCAAGAAGGGTATAGAGAACTTCTTAACAGATTCGATTCTAGAGATTCGCCCTATGACGATAGACAAGGTGCAAGGACTTAGATCTAAGATCAACACTATCGATGAGTGGTTGTCTGGAGACACAAGAGAGAACGTAATCACAGCTCTAAAACAAGGCGCCGCTAAGTTTGAAGATCCGATTGTTGTCGCTATTTCGTCAGAAGGAACCGTTAGAAACGGTGTCGGTGATACAATCAAAATGGAACTAGGTTCAATTTTAAAGGGCGAGACTGTTCAAGATCATGTGTCCATTTTCCACTATAAATTAGATAATGTCGAGGAAGTCGGCAAACCTGAGACCTGGCTTAAGTGTAATCCTAATTTAGGATTGACGATTTCTTACGAAACCTATCATCAAGATGTCGAACGGGCCGAAAACTTCCCCGCCGTTCGAAACGAGATTTTAGCCAAACGGTTTGGGTTACCAATGGAAGGGTATACGTACTTCTTTACTTATGAAGAGACTATTCCACATCCACCAGTATCATACGATGGATTGCCTTGTTCTTTGGGAATCGATTTATCTAGAGGCGATGATTTCTGCGCCTTTTCGTTCTTGTATCCATTACGAGCTGATGAAAGTGGCTTCTATGAATTTGGAGTTACAACACAAAGCTATATAACTCGCCGCACTTTAGAATTATTACCCGGAGCAACTCGCGCTAAGTATGAAGAATTCTTAGCCGAAGGCACTCTAATAATCATGGAGGGTGCAGTTCTAGACATGATGGATGTCTACGACAGTGTTAGCGCTCATATGATACAACACGACTTCGACGTTCGAAGTGTTGGTTATGATCCCTATAACGCAAAAGCCTTCATGGAGCGTTACGAACGTGAATGGGGATCGTATGGAGTATCTAAGGTAATTCAAGGTGCTCGAACGGAGTCGGTTCCTTTAGGTGAGTTAAAGATTTTGGCTGCAGATAGATCGCTTAAGTTTCATGAGAAGTTAATGCAGTATACGATGGGTAATGCCGTTACATGGGAAGATACTAACGGCAATCGAAAACTTATGAAGCGGCGCAGCGACGAAAAGATTGATAATGTAGCCGCGTTGATGGACGCATATGTAGCTTTTAAAGAAAATTTAGAACTATACGATTAAGGAGGTAGATATGGGCCGAATTCGCAGGAGCCTACAACATGGTTGGAATGCGTTTTCCAATCAAGACACGTTAGTAAAACCACCGGTTTCGCATAGCTATCAACCAAGACGCCAAACATTTTCGTTCAGTAGCGATAAGTCAATTATCAGTTCGGTATACACGCGTTTGGCTGTAGATTTTAGTCAAATAGAGTTTGAACACTCCCGCGTTGACGAAACTGGAAAATTTCTAGAGTTTGTAAACGATGGTTTGAACGATTGTATAACTTTAGATCCAAACATAGACCAAACAAGTCAAAGTCTGTTCCAAGATTTGGCGTTTACGCTATTTGAAGAAGGTTCAGTTGCTGTAGTGCCGACCGAAACCGATAATGATATAAACGCTACGAATGGATACGATGTAAAATCAATGCGTGTTGCGCGTATTCTTAGTTGGCATCCCAGGCATGTCACCGTCGAGGTATACGATGACCGAGAAGTTGACGCATCGGGAGCCCCTGTAAATGGTGGTATCACTAAGCAGCTTCTTATGCCTAAGAGTAATGTTGCTATTATCGAAAATCCGTTCTACAGCGTCATGAATGAGCCTAATGGTACGTTGCAAAGACTTCTTAGGAAGTTGTCTCTCCTCGATTCGGTAGACGAAGCCGCAGGCTCCGGCAAGTTGGATATCATCTTTCAACTTCCATACACTACTCGCGCTGCTTCTCGACAAAAGCAAGCTGAAGATCGTCGTAATGAGCTATTGTCGCAACTAAAGGATGATCCATTGGGCGTTGCGTATATCGACGCCAGCGAGAACGTAATACAACTGAACAGACCTGTTGATAATAAACTGATCACTCAGGTGGAGTATCTGACCAATGAACTTTACACACAGTTAGGCCTCACACCAGAGATAATGAACGGTACGGCTAGTCGGGATGTTATCAACACCTATTACGATAGAACAATTGAACCGGTTGCTAATGCCGTAGCATTAGAGTTCAAACGAAAGTTTCTATCTAAGAAAGCCCGTACGTTGGGTCATACTATAGAATACTATCGCGATCCGTTAAAGTTGATTCCGATCTCTGACTTGGCTGAGATAGCCGATAAGTTAACACGGAACCGGGTCGTGACTGGTAATGAACTACGTCCAAAGATCGGGCTCAGACCTTCACCAGATCCAGCTGCGGATCAGTTGCATAACTTTAATATGCCCACAGATATGCAACCCAATGGGTATACTTCCGAGGAGGATGTAGATGAGCAGCCCGAATTATCTGTCATCAAATAAAGATTCGGAGATAATGCACCACGGCATAAAGGGGATGAAGTGGGGTGTACGACGGTCCAAGCCAGATACGCCTCGACAAGCTAGTTTTAAAGAGTATGCCAAAAAACTAAAGGATAAAACGCTGAGTGGTAAACAGGCGAGTACTTCTAGCGGTCAATCGAAACAAACCTCTCCAGAACCAAAACCTAAGAACCCCGGAGAACATTATCAGGGTTTGGTAGACCAAGTTCGTGCAAAAGGTGTAAACAGTTTAACAGACGAAGAGCTGTCTTATTTTAATACTCGTACAGCAGCTATGAGAAATGTTAATACTGCTATAAACGCAGGTAAGAAAGAGACTGCTAAAGACTGGCTGGTAGAGCAATCTAAGAAGGCGGCAAAGGATGCTTTGTCTCAACAAATGTCTACTCTCGCCAAGACAGCTATGACCCAGTATGTTGGTGTGCCAGCTTCTAAGGGAATTCACGAGCATGCTAAAACGGTAAACGCAAAGCTCGAAGAAAGAATAGCTTTACAGAAGGCTGCGCGAAACGCAAAGCGATCTAAATCTTAGACTAATAAACCGAAAGGATTCAAAATGGAACCGAGTTTTAGCGGTTATGTCTCTAAGGCTAATTTATTGTGCGCAGACGGACGTACGATTATGCCTGGGGCATTCAAACACCAAGATGGCAATAAGGTCCCTCTTGTCTACCAGCACAATCATAGCGATGTTGTTCAAGTGCTGGGGCATGTCATGCTTAGCGATCGGGATGGCGATCTCTGGGGCGACGCATACTTGAACGAAACAGACTCCGCCAAACATGCTCAACAGCTTATCGACCATGGTGATATTGATAAGTTCTCTATCTGGGCAAAGAACCTGATCGAGCGTGGCGATGCGGTTTACCAAGGCGATGTGCAAGAAGTTTCTTTGGTTTTGGCTAATGCCAATCCAGGAGCAACTATTGCTAATGTTCTTAGTCACGATGATTTCGACGAAGAACTGGCTATTGTTGGATTCGAGATCAAACACTCTGATTCGGTAGACGTCGACGACGATACGGATGACGATAAAACGGTTGGGGATGTGTTGGACACCTTAACCCCAGAGCAAGAAACCGCGGTTAATGCCGTTATTGATAACATTATCAGGAACGCAGTAGAAGAAGCAAAAAATGATAGCAATTCTGATGATACAGAAGATGACAAATCCATTGAACACAATGACCTTGAGGATGGTAAAAAAATGACCCGAAATGTGTTTACTCAAACACCAGACAAGACCGCGGAACTTAAGCACTCGGACGTCGAGAAGTTGTTCTCGGTCGCCAAGTCCAGCAAGACGGATTCACTCCGGGACCTTATTCGCAGCTCAACCGGACAAGAGTTGATGCACGCAGGCACCTATGGTGTTGACAACATTGAAGTTCTGTTCCCGGACGCAGCCGCCCTGTCCAAGACCCCACAGTTTGTGGATCGTCGTCAAGAGTGGGTTCGCACCTTCATGGGGGCAGCTAACAAGTCGCCCTTCTCTCGCATTAAGACGCTGTATGCTGACGTTACTGCAGATGAAGCTCGTGCTAAGGGTTACATCAAGGGGCATGAGAAGACGGAAGAAGTCTTCCCGGTGTTCAAGCGTAGTACTGGGCCGACCATGGTCTACAAGAAGCAGAAGCTCGATCGCCAAGACATCATTGACATCACAGACTTTGACGTCGTAGCATGGCTCAAGCTCGAAATGCGCGGTAAGCTTGATGAGGAGCTTGCTCGTGCTGCTATCTTCGGTGATGGTCGTACCGTAGGTGACGAAGACAAGATTGCGGCGCCGACCGGTCCTTCTGGTGACGGAATTCGTCCGATCATTTCAGACGATAACCTCTACACGACCAAGGTTACGGATTTGACAGCCGTTACCAACATGGAAACGGCAAACGAGTTTATCGATGATGTGTCGGGATCTTTCGAGGATTATCAGGGTTCGGGTAGCCTGTCTGCCTATATGCCGTATGCCCTGGTTTCGAAGCTTCTTCGTGTTCGTGATGATTTTGGTCATCGCATCTACAAGTCTGACGCTGAGCTGGCTTCCGATATGGGTTTGAACAACATCGTTCGTGTTCCAACCTCGATCATGAATGCTGCTAACCCCAAGCTCATGGCTGTCATCTTCGATCCGTCGGATTACAACTTTGGTGCTAACGCTGGTGGAAACATCACTCTCTTTGATGATTTCGATATCGATTTCAACCAGTACAAGTACTTGATGGAAACCTATCTGTCAGGCGCTCTTACTCGGGTTCACTCGGCATACACGTTTGCCTCTGCGTAACCAGCTATGCGATATTCAGGGCAGATCGGGTACTCGGTTCTAACGGAGGTATCACCTGGGGTATGGGATGATATCATCGAAGAACGTGACTATATAGGCGATCTTGTACAACGTACGGAGCGATTATCGACTGATAATACTGTGAATCCTGAGTATCAAACCACTACAAGTATATCGGTAATATCAGACGGGGTAGATAAACCAGAATACTTCGATATACGGTATATAACCTTTAACGGGACGAGGTGGGCTGTAACTTCAGTACAACTGCAGCCCCCTCGTCTCGTTATGTTTGTAGGAGGTGTATACAATGGACCCACGGCTACGTCTACATAACGTTCTGAAAGCTATAAACGGAGTCGAAACGGTGTGTTTTCAACCTAAATCATCGACTGTTCTAAAATACCCAGCTATAGTGTATCAACGTGATAACTCATATAGCGTATACGCTAACAACAAAATGTATCTTCGATGGAAGCGCTATCAGGTTACTGTGATTGATAGAAATCCAGATAGTATAATTCCAGACCAAGTAGAAAAGTTAACCAGTGCTAGGTTCGAAAGATCCTATGCTATCGATGGTTTAAATCACTATGTATTCAATGTGTTTGTCTAGAAAGGACAAGAACTATGCCTATTGGCGCGCTTGTGTGGGACGGAATCGGAAGTCGATTCTATGAAACGGGTGTGGACCACGGAGTCCTTTACCATCAAGTAAGCGGTGTCTATAACGATGGCGAGGCTTGGAATGGCCTTGTCGGGGTTAGCGAGTCACCTTCAGGTGCTGAAGCCTCGTCGCAGTATGCTGATAACATTCAGTATGTGAACCTGGTCTCTGCCGAGAAGTTTGAAGCCACGATCGAGTGTTTTACTGCCCCCGATGGGTTCCTGACCTATGACGGTGTCAAGAAGACTGCGAATGGTCTACAGGTCGGCATGCAGAGCCGTCCGACTTTCGGGTTCTCTTGGCGCACTAACAAGGGTTCCGATCTCGACGAGGATCTGGGTTACATCCTGCATTTGGCTTACGGTCTCCAGGCTGCTCCATCCGAGCGAGCTTACAAGACAGTTAATGAGTCAAAGGAGCCGTTGACGTTCAGCTGGAAGGTCACGTCCACTCCAGTTGCCATCCCCGGTTATAAGCCTAGTGCCATTGTCAAGATTGATTCGACTGATCCAGATGTTGATCCAGATGGTTTGGAAGCTCTTGAGTTGGCCTTGTATGGATCGAACACTGTGGCACCACGTTTGCCATTGCCGGCAGAGGTAGATACTCTGCTTGCTGGTCCCTGATAGGAGGAGCGAATGCTCGAACTGAAAGTTTTTAATGGCGAATCTTACGAAACTATTAAGTTCGAGCATTCGCTCTTATCGATTTCAAAATGGGAGTCAAGAACTAAAAAACCATTCTTAACTCTAGAACCGAAGACGGCTGTGGATAGTATTGACTACTTCAAGGACATGGTCGTCGGCGATAGCGATTTAGATCTGGTATTGAAGTTGACGCCCGAACAGTTAGAACAACTGAGTGAGTATATTAACGAATCACAGACAGCGTCTAGTGTCCCTAATGAGCAAAAAACAGTAGGGCAGCAAGAAACAGTCACTAGCGAGTTGATCTATTACTGGATGACAGCATTACAAATAGATTGGCGAGCTGAAGCTTGGCCTTTGAGTAGGTTGATGATGGTTATTGAAATAACTAATTATAAGAATCAGCCTGAGAAAGAGCGTTCCAGAGCAGACATGCTCGCTCGCTGGAGACAAGAAAACACCAAACGTAAAGAAGAATACAATACCAATGGCTGAAAGGAATTCTAAATGATTGAATGGGATTCACCCAGCGAACGTTACTATCAGTATGGTGTAGACCGGGGTGTATTGTATATCGGCGAAGAAGACCCCATTCCATGGAATGGCTTACTTGGTATTGACGAAGATCATGATGCCGTAACCAAAGTATACTACGTCGACGGGCAAGTTTATTATGCGACAGTAGAGCCTGGAGAGTTTAAAGGTACTCTGTCGGCGCTCTTCTGGCCAGATGCGTTCAGTACCTGTTTGGGTATACCAGAAGTGGCACCCGGTATGTATGTGGATAACCAACGGCCGAGACCATTCGGTTTATCCTACCGTTCTTTAATAGGTAGCGGTGGGGAGGACGACCTATTTGGCTATCAGATACACTTAGTCTATAACGCCCTAGTTAAGATAAACACCCGTAATAGGACTACACTTAGTAATAGCTTCGAACCCGCCAAGTTCGTTTTTGAATTGATAGCAAAGCCGATTAAACTACCTAATCGTAGGCCATCAGCGCACTACATTCTAGATACTAGGGGTATGCCTCCAGCTAAATGTACAGAAGTTGAGAACTTACTGTATGGCGTTGGTAGTACACCAGGACGTTTGCCTCTACCGACTGAACTATACGACTTATTACAACCTTAGGAGCTACTAAGATGAACCTAGAAACCGAAGATGATCTCATGGACATTTCGGATGATCCACAAACTGAAGTTGAAGAAGACAATGACAGCAAAACCTCTATCGTTGCAATAATTCAAAATGGAAGCGTTGTCAACATGATTATCGATCTCGTTGATCAACAAGGCATTCCGCATTTGAAGATTCCTGATTTTGAAATAGTCGCTATTCCCCCGGACTCTGACGTGACGATCGGCTATCTGTATGCTGACGGAGTGTTTACGAAACCAAAGAATCAGTAAACGTTTTGAGCTAATTTTCCCCGGGGGTCTAATACATAGAAAGGTTGATTCTAAATGCCTTTTGAAATAAGTGTATCGGGAAACACCAATCAAACATATACTTTTCTAGATAGAATGTTGAAGGCTAGACAGTATGGAGTATTAGATTCATTAGGTAGAGCTGGTGTCGAAGCTTTAAGAAGTAGAACGCCAGTCGACACAGGTCTTACCGCTAGCGCTTGGACATACGAAATAGAAAGATACGATGATTTTGGCGTATCTATAACCTGGAGTAACACAAATATCCAGGGAGGTTACTTCAACGTAGCATATCACATAGATCGAGGCCATGGCACCGGCACTGGCGGTTGGGTTCCCGGTAGAAAGTACATAGACGAGGCGATAACGCCAATTATAGACGAAGTCATTAGAGTGTTATGGGAGGAGGTTACATCGGCATGAGTTCAATTGATACACGCGTCGTTCGTATGGAATTTGATAATGTCAATTTCAAACGAGGCGCTGCCGAAACAAAAGATTCGCTGGATAAGCTTAATAAAGCACTGGATTCTACTGGCAAATCCAATGGTTTAAATGCTCTAGACACTAACGTGAGCAAAGTACGCGCTTCTATTTCAACTAAAGTTATCGGCATAACTACTGTTATTACTAATCTGACAAACCGTATCGTAAACATGGGTTTCGCGTTGGGTAAAAGCATGCTAATAAACCCAATCAAAGAAGGTATGTCAGAATACGAAGCACTTCTTACAAAACAGAACACAATCATGAATGCTACGGGTCTTTCTGCAGAAGCTGTAAAAAAGACGCTAGATAGTTTAAATAGCTACTCCGATAAGACTATCTATAAGTTTTCTGATATGACCTCAGCCTTAACCCAATTTACAAATGCTGGCGTTTCCTTAAAGGATGCCGAAATAGCCATTAAGGGTGCTAGTAACGCAGCCGCTCACGCAGGTGCTAGCGCTGGCGAAGCTAGTCGGGGCATGTATGCTTTTACCCAGATGATGCAAGCCGGTAAGATAGGATTGCAAGACTGGCGACAGGTTGAAAACGCAGCCATGGGCACGCAAACCTTCAAGAAAGCATTGATGGACACTGCTGTTGAGTTAGGAACTCTAACTAAACGAGGTAACGAATATGTAATGCAAAATGGCAAAGTCGTTACCTCAACCAAGGGATTTAACGCTAGTTTAGCAGAGGGTTGGGCTACTTCAGAGACGCTTACCAAGACACTTTCCAAGTACGCAGATGCCACTACTGATTTGGGTAAAAGAGCATTCAAATCTGCACAGGAAGTACGAACCTTCTCTGGCTTCATGGATACAATGCGGGAAGCCCTGGGCTCAGGTTGGGCTTCTGTATTTTATGCGATTGGCGGAGGTTTAGAGTCTTCTACCAAAACTTGGACCAAGATAGCAAACACAATTGGCAATGTAATTGTTCAAATGTTTAATTTTGCTTCGGCAACAATAACGACGTTTAGAAGTTTAGGCGGCATGAAAGCTGCCATGGAAGTCGTAACAAACATAGCATCACCGCTTGTAGCCGTTCTCAAGGCCGTCGGTAAGGCTTGGAACGCGGTTTTCCCGGCCAAGGGTGATAACAACAGTGCTGGTAAATCGTTGGTTATGGCGGCTAAAGGGCTAGCTAAGTTTACAGAGCCCTTACAGAACGTGGCCAAGATTTTTTCAAAGGTTGAACTCCCACTCAAGGCTTTCTTTACCTTGTTGAAGAGTGGTTTATCTATAATCGTTAATGCCAAAGATGTAATCGTAGCTTTCGCTAAGGAAGTCGGTAAATCTCTTAACATTAAGATGCCATCGGCAGACGGTTTAATCAACTGGTTCAAGAATCTAGCTGAATCTGTAAGCGATGCTCTTGATAAATTTAATGGTGTCGGGAGTAAGATAGATTCGGTAAAGTCTAAGATGTCCGGCCTAGACATCAAGATGCCTAAGATTTCGGGACTAGGTGGCGTAGAGGCTTCTTTAGCTTCCGCGTCGAACATTAAAGCTCCGAACATGTCTAAAGTGACATCATCACTAAAGGGTAGTGAAGGTTTACTGAATCGACTTAAGAGTAGACTTCAAACTGTTGCTACCGGTTTCACATTGACCGGACAAGCTATATGGTCTGTCATAGAAAGTATTGGCTCTGGCATATCCAAGATCGCTGGTAAAATCAAAGAGTTTTTTCAGAATCTGTCCTACACAGATGTCGTAGCCGCCAGTAACCAGGCTTTAGTAACCACATTTACTATACAATTTATAACCATGATACGGAATGTCAATAAGGGTGTTTCGGGTATATCTGACGCCATGGCTAACATGGGTACTATGTTTGCAGATGTGGGCGCTGGCGTTACAGGCTTCTTCGATAACCTTGGCGGCGCTTTAAAGTCGTTCCAAACTCAAGCCAAAGCCAAGATCATCATAAATATTGCTATAGCAATTGGTGTTTTGGCTGTCTCGTTGCTTATTTTGTCACTTATACCGCAAGATAAACTTGCTCGTGGACTTGGAGCGTTGGCTGCAGTATTTACCATGCTCATAGGCACCATGCATGTCATGACCAAAATGCTAGAAAAGCTTAACGACGCTAAATTAGGTGTTACTATGCTAGCTGTGTCGGGCTCTATGTTCTTATTAGCCGCTGCAGTGACAACTCTAGCAATAGGCATGATATTATTCAACTATGTGGATACATCGTCATTGTTTAAGGCCGGAGTGGCAGTAGGTATTCTTGCCGTAGGTGCAAAAGCTTTGTCCAAGATAGACGGTAGCGATATAATTAAGGTATCTTTCGCACTTAATTTGATGGCGTTAGCTATATTTGGCATAAGCGTGGCTTTGTTAGTCATGAACAAAGTGAACACGGGGTCTATAGTGCGACTTGCTTTTACTATGGGCATATTGACTGTAGCTTTGGGTCTATTAGCCCTAATCCCGTACGAGGGTATCGCTAAAGTTGGCCTAGCTATGTTAACGGCTTCGGCTGGTATTTTAGTGATGGCTGCAGCGCTAATTGTATTCTCATTAGTAAAGGTGTCTAGCATCATTAAAATGGTGTTTGTCCTGCAAATGTTAACTTTAGCTTTACTCGCTATAGCCATAATCGGCAACGCCGGTGGAAGCGCTGCTATATTAGCCCTCGCCGCAGGTATAACCATGTTAGCAGTTGCTGGTTTACTCCTGAACAACGTCGAGTGGACATCTTTATTTAAACTCTATGTGATACTTATGATGATCATCCCAATATTTGCGACCTTTATGCTCATTCTGGCTGTGGCATCATATGTAGCCCCGGGCTTAGTTGTATTGGGTGCTGGATTGTTCTTAGTCGGTGCTGGTCTTATGATGATGGCTGCAGCTCTATTTATATTTGTGGTTGCTGCTGGTGCTGGTGTTACAGCAATATCCGGTTTCGCGGTAGCTATAGCGATAGCGATAGGCGTCTTCTTCCAGACATTAGCGGGTCAAGCACCTATCATTCAGCGATCTATCTTGACTATGCTACAGGCGCTAATCGATACAATCGTTACGGCTGTTCCGATGATCTTAAAGGGAATTCGGGATCTCTGGAATGCTGTAGTAGCAGAATTAAGCAAACCGGAAAAGGGTAAGCAGGCAGGCGAAGCTTCAAAGTCCTGGGTTCAGTCAATGAGCGATGGTATAAAAGCCAAAATGCCGATGATTGTGGACAAAGGCGCTGAGCTACTCGTCAAGTTCCTTCAGGGTATCTCAAAACGAGCCCGAGAAATAGGCCGAGCGGGCGCTGATGTTGTAGCTAAGTTCATACGAGGTATCGGGGATCGTGTCGATCTATTAGTTAGAGAAGGCACGCGTGTCATAACCAAATTTATCCAAGGTGTTGGCGACAGCTCAGCTAAATTAGCAGATACGGCAGCAAAAACAATCGTTAAGTTTGTCAACGATCTTTCAGTGTCCATACGCGCAAATTCGGCAGCACTCAGAGAAGCAGCTAGAGGCTTGGGTTCTGCGATCATAAGCGGTCTAACTGGTGGTATATCTGACAATGCTTTCCAGGTTATAAATACACTTATAAGCTTGGGCAATCGAGCCATACAAGCAGCCCTGAATGTATTTAAAGTCAAATCACCGTCACGAGTATTCTATGACATAGGCGCATTTGTAGTTCAAGGTCTAACCCAAGGTATTCGTAATAATGCTACTATGGCTATTGTTGCGGTGGCGTCCATGATGCAAGGACAGATTGCTGTAGCTCAACATTACATGAGTCAACTAGTGCAATCTATGGATCAGAACACCATCGCTGCACAAGCTAAAGCGGATGCTCTACGAGCCATGGCTCAGAAGGCAGAGGAAGAAGCCAAGAAGGCTAAGAATAAGAAGGCTAAGAAAGCGGCTAATGCGCGCGCTAAGTCTTTGAATGCTCAAGCCGAAGCGGCCGAAAAAGAAGCTGAAAATCTTAGAGCTGCTTCTGAAGCTCAAAAAGAAGCTGAAATTCGTAGGGCAGACTTCGAGAAAGCCGATCTACTCGGTAAAGCTAAAATGACGTCTGAAGACGCTCAAAACATGATAGACGCAGCTAAAGCTTCGGAACAATATGCTGCTTCGTCTCAAGCTAAAGCTGCACAGCTACGCGCTAAAGCTGCTAAAATGGCCAAGGGTAAAGCTAAACAAGCAGTCTTGGCTGACGCAGCAATGTGGGATCAACAAGCAGCTCTTGGAGCTCAGGCAGCTAATGACCAATTAAATGCCGCTAGAAATCTAGCTGCTCAGTCGTTGGAATATCAGCGACAGGCTGGTGCTGAAGCAGCTAAGGCAATGCAAGACGCTTTCGATCAAGACGCTAAGGCTGCTGCAGAAGTAGACGCATACGAAAAGGCTAGTGTCGATGAGAAGATACGCATTAGAACCGAACAAGCGAACCAATTGCAAGCAGCTGCAGATGCAGATCTAGAACGAGCCAAACAACTTGCGTATACTGATATAGAAGGTGCTAACACGCTAGCACAAGCAGCGAGAGATCAAGCACAACAGGCTCGCGAGTATTTGAAGGAGATCGAGAACCTCAACAATAATGCTGGTGTTGGTGGCGCCGGAGGCGGAATTGCCGGAACTGTAGTTAATCTAGATCCCACAGATGCTGCAGCTATTGCCATGAACAATTACTCCAATCTATATTCGTCAGCGGTTGCTTCTGCGGCTGCGACTAAGACAGTACAGTTTAATCAGTACAACACATCGCCGGAGTCTCTATCGGCTTCTGATATTTATCGGCAGACTAACAATCTATTTAACTATGCGGCTAGTAATATAGCGGCTTAAAAGAAAGGCCTGGGATGTTACGACAAATTAGAATAGGTAATAACATTGCTAGTAAGTTATTCGATCTGGATGCAGTAAGTAGTGAAGATGAACTTATTATAACGAACATCTCAGGCCTTTCTCCGTCTGACATAGAGATACAATCTGGAGATTTCACAGGCGATGGTGGGTACATTCAAGGTACAAGACTTGCTAAACGAAACGTGGTTTTTACTTTTAGTATAAACCCACAGTATGCTACGAATCGCTCAGCTGGTAAGATACGAAACGATCTGTATACCAGTCTTTTCACACAAGGCGGCATTTTTATACATTTATGGGATGACGATTACCCAGGCTTTTATAAAGATTCTATGCAGCCAAACATCATACTAAATGGAACTGTAGACAGTGTAAACACAGAGATGATGGTTAAAGATTTAACAGCACAAGTTAGTGTTTTAGTACCATATCCATACCTTAAGGCTTATTGGCCCCACAACAAGTATTATGATCCAACCGAGACGGCGGTAACAGAGCCATACGAGGCCAATGCTCCGTCGGGAATCTCTGTACAGTTAGAGGTTATGTCTCCTGTGAATATTGTTAGATTAGGTTCCAACAACCCTGGCTATTCGGATAGTAAACTGATGACTTTAGTACATCCGACATCGTTCGCAACCGATGATATTATAGATATAATGACGCAGCCTGGAGAACGAGCAATTCTAGTTAATGGCGAAGACAAAATGGCTTATTTACAACCAGAATCACCATGGATTATGGCATATAAAGATCCGTTAAAGTTATTTGCATATAGTAGCTATGCGTTTGATGGTAAAGTAAACATTCGAGCGTTATCGTACAGATTACGGTATTGGGGTATTTAAAATGGTATACATAGAAAAAACTGATCACGGAAGTGTACGCATAACAGGCATGTCACCTATTGATATGTACCCGGTTGGATCAATTTACATGTCAACTCTAGATACAAACCCAGCAACATATTGGGGGGGTTCGTGGGTTCGCTGGGGTAGTGGTAAGGTACCCGTTGGCGTTGATACCGGTGACTCTAGTTTTAATACTGTTGAAAAGACGGGTGGCGAAAAAGAGCATATATTAGGAACCGATGAAGTTCCTAAACATAACCATAAACAAACAGTTGGCAATGACAATACCGTTATGTATGCGAAGCATTATGATCATGCTACGAATTCCGTCGTTGAGACTACAATGAGAACTGTATCTTCGGGTTGGCCAACGCCAACTACTGCGCCAGGTCGTTTTGACTATACGGATTGGGCTGAAACTAGAGCTCCTGCCAATGGACATAATAACCTTCAGCCGTATATTACCTGCTATATGTGGAAACGGACTGCATAATGGAACTCCTGATACTAGACGAAGATACTCGACAACCTACTAAATTGGTTCAAGAGTATGACAGTCTAATATGGACCGAGCGATATAATACAACCGGAGACTTTCAGTTAGTGTCTGGTTTGCCTTCGCATCATATGCAATTATTACCGGAAGGTACTTTATTAACTCTGCGGGAAAGTAATCAGGTTATGATTGTCGAAACACACAGGATAGATCGCAAGAAAAACCAACCGGTTACTTTGACTATTACTGGACGCTCCTTTGAGTCTATTATGGATAGACGTATTGCCATTAAAGAAGTTGTTAGTGGTAACCAAGAATGGTCTGTCATAGCTAAGACACCTAGCGACATTGCTTATTACATCATGAATTATATTTGTGTTATGGGTGCTGTTGATGTTCTCGATAAATTTCCCAGTGATCTGGTTCAATTCGTAACGCCACCTGATTATTTAACAGGAACTGGTCCGAATCGATCGTTCAGTATACCTAAAGGTAACTTACTTTCAGCGGTACTTCAGTTCATACAAGCAGAATTTAGAACAGATCCATCAACTGTGCCTATAACACCTAAAGTTGCACCACATGGCATCCGGTCCGTACGCCCCGATCCCACAGCCACGGCGATAGGTATCGAAATCTATACAGGTCAAGATCTGCGAGACACATTATATTTTGATGCTACAAGACAGTTGCTTGATGATGGTAGTTACTTATTCAGTAAAGTAAATTCAGCTAATGTAGCTTATAACATAGGTGTAAACGCAGCTCAAACGTTGTACAATTCAAGCTCGACTCCATCTGGTATAGATCGTAGGGTTATGCTTGTGGACAGTACTACGTCTAATGTTTCAGCACCCTCCATTTTGACAGAGCTAGGAAAAATGGCCCTATACGAATCTAAAGAAACAGCATTGTTTGATGGTTCTATAAACGCAGATATTAGTCCGTATCTGTATGGTCTTGACTATAACTTAGGAGACATTGTAAAGCTTGTTGGGGATTATGGATTAAGCCAATCGGCCCGCGTAACTGAGTATATTCGTTCAGAAGATTCTACTGGTAATAAATCATATCCAACATTATTTACTATCCCCGATTGGTTATAAGGTGTAGGGTTTCGTTCGTTTTTTACATGTCCTATAATGAACCCACCCACAATGGAAAGGAAAGACCATGAAATACATCATGATTGACGCTCAAGGAGAGCGCTCCAACATCAAGCTCAAGCTGCCCAAGAAGACCCTCTTTGGCATTGCCGTATTCAGCCTCGCTGGCGGCTTCGCCAACGGCTGGGTCTTGGGCAAGTTGCTCGAACAGTGGGAGCTCTCCGAGCAAGATCATTTGGATGCATCTTACAACAAAGCTTTTCAAGACATCCGGTGATGTTCAGGCCCTAAGTCCTACACGGATTTAGGGTTTTGTCAACTTTTACATGCCTTATAATGAACCCAACCCCAACCGAAAGGAATCGTCATGTTTGGAAAAATTTTAAGCTTCACACTTGGTTTTATCACCACGGCAGCTGGCCTAGTAATGTTTGGGGCCATCGTGCTTCGTGATGAAGACATTCGTGAGAAAGTCAGACTACACGTTTCTGAATGGGCGTAAGTTGACAAAAAGATTATGCTCTCTGTTTTACAGGGGGTATAGTCTTTGTCAAAAAATACATGTCTTATAATGACACTAACCCTAACCGAAAGGAATCGTCATGAACCGAAAACTAACCTGGTACTTGCTTGGTTCAGTCGTTGGCACAGGAGCTATATATGCTTTTGTGCATTTCAACGATAACACACGCAATCCCGGGACACGTGAAGCCGGAATGAAAATTCTCGATTTCTTCGAACCGAAGTAAGCGTCACCCTATACCTTCTGTTTTTTACAGGGGGTATAGGCTTTCTCAACCAAAGGAGTAAAATGAATATTCAAATTTCAAACAAGACATATGATATTGGTAAATACCTAGTAACTATTGTGTTGCCAGCTATTGCTACTTTATATATTGGTCTGGGTAACTTATGGAATTTGCCCAAAACAACCGAGATTGTTGGCTCTATAACGCTGGTTAATGCCTTCTTGGGTTCCTTGTTGATGGTGAGTAGTAAGACCTACCAAGAAAAACAAAGCTTATAATGAACCCAACCCCTAATAGAAAGGGATCGTTATGAAAAACCCTTTGTACGAAGAGGCTTACGACGCCTCAACTTACGATGACCTCCGTCATCAAATACTAAATAAGCTGGCGACAACAGATCCGACCACGCCAGAGTATGGGCAAGCTTTTGCTCGCTTGAACGAACTTGACGAAATCGTCAAGAGACCTTCGGGTCGTTTTGAAGCTGCTCTAGCTGCGAGTGGTCCGGTAGCTGCCGTTGTAGGCATCTATTTGGTACAACAATTTGGAGGAATTCTAGTGCCCAAGGTATTAGAGACCTTCGTATCAAGGCGAACATAACCCTTATTTGGGAAGTTCAGGCCCTAAGTCCTACAAGGATTTAGGGTTTTGTCAACTTTTACATAGCTTATAATGACATCAACGTAAGGAGATAAAAATGGAAATCCCACGTTTCATCAAGCAAATCAAAACCGAACTGGAAGAGAATCCCGTCATGACATTGACCGCACTAATAGGCACAGACCTGGCTTTGGCGAAGGTCATGGACGCGTTTTCAGCATTCCGGTCGCGTAGTGCTTACCGAAAGATGGTAAACCACAATATCAAGAAACGCTGAATCAGGAACCTAAAGACTTTACTTACAAAGTTTTTAGGTTTTGTCAACTTTTACATAGCCTATAATGAACCCAACCACAACAGAAAGGAACCACCATGTTTCTACACAAGGTTTCGGCTCGCGACATCGAAGAGAAGCAGGAACTCTTCTTCAACGCCGGCTATGTGGTAGTCCGCGCCGTATACAAGGTTGACGGAGTGCTACACATCGCGTGCGAAGACGAAGAGTATATCTTCACCATCGTTGTCGACGATACGATGCCTCTGACTGTGTGCCGCTACCTGTCGTGAAGTTCAAGGCCCTAAGTCCTACACGGATTTAGGGTTTTGTCAACTTTTACATAGCCTATAATGAACCCAACCACAACCGAAAGGAAAGTCAAATGTTGGAAACTCTGATTTTGTTAGCCCTCTTTTGGACTACGCTATTCGTCGGTATCATCATTGGTATCGTGTCGTCATATCGTACCATCGAGGCCGAGAACAACAAGAAGACCACCACTTTGTTTACTTCCGAGAAATAGTTCAAGGCCCTAAGTCCTACATGGATTTAGGGTTTTGTCAACTTTTACATAGCCTATAATGAACCCATCCCCAACCGAAAGGACCCACTATGAATCCGCTATATTACACCCTCGCAGCCAGCGCTATGCTGATCGCGGTGGGGGTTGTATTTAACGCTATTGCCGAGTGGGTAAACCGGCGATGAAAAGCAACTCTAAGTCCAACATGGACTTAGGGCTGTGTCAAGAATTACATGTATTAATATGAGAACCATTGTAATGTCGCCTAAGCAAAAAAGAGGCAAGATACCCAGTATCTTATACATTACAGTGGTTCTTAACTTTTGTCAAATCACAACCACAAAGGAGCCACGCCATGCAAGACATCTTGACCTTTTTCGCGAATTTGCTGATTATCACGGGAGGTATTGTTGTATCGTTTCTCTGGTTGAGTGTTCTCTTTGTCGGGGGCATTGAACTATACGATACCGTAAAGGAATCGTTGAGTAAGAACTCGACGGACAAGGAGGAAGACAATGTTGCTTAAGCTACTCGCAGCAGATCGGGACCCCAACAAGTTCGAAGTTGTTGTCGCTATTGGGGGCATAGTCGTAAGTCTTTTTAAAGCCGTAGTAACCATCAAACGCTATAACGATGCAAGGAGAGAAACACTATGAACATCAATTTCAACACTCTGTCGAAGGGTTTATCTGTAGTTAAGACTGTCGCCATGAATCGACGTTCGGAAATTCTGTTAGGAACAGCCTTGACGTCTTCACTTCTGTCGACTGTGTTGGCTGGTAAAGCAGGGTATGAAGCTCGCGGTCGAGTCGTTGAATATGAGCATCCCTCAGTCGACTTCAAGGAGCCGGAGGCAGAACTCACGTTCAAAGAGAAGGCCATGCTGACTTGGGATTGTTACATCCCTGCTGGTTTGACCAATCTGACTACGCTTGGATCTGTGTCTGCGTTGCATGCCTTTCACATGAAGGACAAGCGCGATTTGGCTCTTCTAGCTGTCTCAGCAGTCGAAAAGGCCAAAGAAGGTCTGGAGAAGGAAATTCTACCTGGCCAAACCCAGTCGAGTGTCGTTGACGGTGACAAACCAGTCCAAGTTCAAGACAGCAACGGGGTCATCGAAGAGCTATATTTGGTACGAGATATGCGAACCAATCGTGATATCTGGTCCAATAAACAGCGAATCGAAGCTGCCGTGTTAGAAGCTAATAAGTTGCTTCAAGAGACCGGCGATTGCGACTTGAATACCTTCTATTCGTTTGCTGGCTACGACTTGATCCTTCCTGAAGGAGACGACTGGGGTTGGTCTGGGTCGCCCATAGAGCTCGCATATCCGTGGGAGTCGGGCATTCGGGATGACGGCAGACCGTTCGTAGGCTTTCGGTTTCGACCCAGTCCCTCGGAGCATAACGGCCGATCTTATTAGTTCGGATGGACTTGTCAGGATGTGGGATCTCTCTTAGGTCCTGACAAGTCCCCCTCCGAGGTGTATTAAGAAATACACACCTAGTAATGGAAGAACCCCAACCGAAAGGAAAATAAAATGTCCAACAACAAGCGTACCAACAACCCATCACAGGCTGGTCCACAGGTCGACCCTCAGGTCGACACGCAGACTCCTGAAGTCGCGACCATCCAAGCCCTGCCCAAGACCCCCTTGCGTACCAAGGCCCGGAACTGGTTCTCTGATCACCCCCGTATCACCGGGATCGCGATCGGAGCTGCCGTTTCTCCGGTGTTCTTGTACCTCGCAGGTAAGGCCGCAAACAAGGACTCGGACAAGGTCGATACCGACGACATGAGTCTCTATGAGATCGACAATCTGCTCGACGACCTCGACAAGAAGCTCAGCACGATGGAGAGTGACGCGCAAGGTTAGACAAAACCTTCGCCCCCCCTTCCGATTAAACCCTATGTTACTAAAACGACATAGGGTTTAATCTTTCTCAAATACAAAAAACAACCCTAAAGGAGTAACACAAATGAATCAACCGATCACGTATCAGGCCGCTGTATACGCTAAGAAGCTGACATATAAGAACTATCACGGCGAAGAGAATTCTACGACGTTGTATTTCTCACTCGACCCGCTTCAGTTGATGCAGATCATTTCGAAGATCAAGCCGAAGAACGCTAAGTCTGGCAATCCCGCTAAGCGTAATGCCGAAACTGAGATCAGCGAAGAAGATCAATTGAAGCTGCTTCGTGATCTGGCTAGCCAATCTGCTGGTATTATCTCTCAGGATGGCGAAACGTGGCTTCCGTTTGATAACTTCGAGAACACGATCGCTGGCAAGGCGTTCTTGACGTCTTTGACTTCCTCAGATGCAGATCGTAGGGCATTCAGCGAAACGGTGATTATCAAACCATTCGCAGCTTTCGTGAACTTCGCAGAGGCGGACTCGTCAAACACGCCCGGTGAAGTTCAGGAGCTTCGTATCATGTTGTCTCAGCTTGAGCGTGTGTTCGCTCAACAAGGTCGTAAGGACGATACCGTTTACGTCAGCGACGAGAACAACACTCCGGAACTGCCGAACGATCCAGTGATTCGTTACTAAGTCTTCGACAACTGGACCTCAGAGGAGCCACCACAACGAGGTCCAGTTGTCGAACCCACGTATCCAACCATATTTAAAACAAAAAGGAGAACCCCGTTATGTCGCAAAACAATCCTAAGCGTTTTTTCACAATTAACGACGATGGCAACCGTACTTATATTTCGGCCATGCAATTCACAGATCTCAATAGTGGACGAGACATTGTTAAATGGATAAACCCCAGAGCGAAAGCCATGTTTGTGCCCGGATTACCGAGAGAGTCCGGTCTTCACATGATTATTATATTACCCGAGAATGAGACTCTAACGGCTACGTTTGGTGTTAGTCCTAACGAGTGGGTTGTCAAGACGGACGCGGGTAATAATTTCGCACTCAGCGACGAAGCTTTTAAGTTGGCTTATTCGGAAGGAGAAGAAGGATGACTAACTACATTCGTTTGAGCTCTGAAGATTACGAACCGCCAGAGTTGTATGTCAGTACAATACGCGATACGGCTGTTCCTATACCGGCGATCCAGTTAACAGATCGGGAAAGCGCTGACCGAATCATAATGTGGCTTTCTCCTCCAAAGTCAGTGCGTGTATTTGACGAGAACGATGATCTGATTGAACTGCAGATCTGGACAAGCTCCCCCCACTTGAACGGGAAATCAACGGATAACGCTAGTCCTGATGTGACCATTAAGCCCACCTATTGGGCCGTTATGTCACCTAGGGATCGGGTATATTCTGTTCACGATACTTTGTTCAGTGATTTGTTCCGTAGAAAGGACCCTCTAAATGAACCTTCCCGATAAATCCAAAGGGCCTGCTGATCCTAAGAATAAGAATATTACTCCGGTTGTAAAGGGCGCTACACCGGTAAAACATTCTTCTCTGAGACAGATTCGCGACTCCTTTATCGCAGAATCACCACGGTCATTGGTAGATACGGTTTTAATGAACGTTGTGATACCTCGGCTCAAGGCTGGCGTAGAAGAGGCTCTCAATTCGTTTCTAGCTGGTATCTTATGGGGTAACTCTACTAATCGTCCTCAGTCGTCACTAGTTAGTAAGGCGATGCAACGAGGAGGCGTGATCAATTACTCAGCATATTCAAGTCAACCGTCGGGACTGGCACAAGCGCGCGCATTGAACACTACACGTTCTGCTGGTAATTACCGAGACTTGGTTCTACCGTCACAAGACATGGCTGAGATTCTACTAGCAAACATGTTTGATTTACTCAACGAATACCGTGTCGTTGCCGTAGCAGACTTGTATGAACTTGCTGAGATCACACCTCAACCTTCTGACAATGCTTACGGTTGGATGAACCTTGACGGTGCACGTATTAGCAAGGTTCGTGACGGATATTTACTAGAGCTTCCTCGACCGGGCTTAATCTCATAAGGAGACACTCATGACACGTCCTTCTATGGCTTTCCAACTGATTCTGGGTAAGCCTTGTTCTCGTCATAACAAGGGAAGTGAAGAACCTTGTTATTTGATTGGCGAACACAAAGCTCTTTGTGGCTACAGAATCAAGCAACGCAATCATATTCCAAACAAAGCGAACGGAGAATCAAAATGAAACTCACTGGAATCACTCGTATTATAGGTGCTAGCAAACTAGTGCTCAAGGCTCACGGACCTACCATTATGGTAGCAGGCGGAATTGTTACTGCTGGCGTGGGTACCATTTTGGCTTGTCGCCAGACCCTGAAGATCGAAGAAGTCCTTGCCGAACGTGCTGACGCTCTTGAGACCATTAAGACTGGGGAAGAGCTTAACCTTAAGTCATATTCTAAGGAAGATGCCTTCCAGGACCGTGTTCGTGTTTACACGGGTATTTCGATCGATCTTGCTCGCATCTATGTTGTCCCAGCGGCTTTGTGGATTGGTGGCGCCGGTTTGATCCTTAAGGGTCATCACGTTTCCCTGAAGCGAAACGCGGCGTTGGCGCTGGCTTTCACCGGACTCAAGAAGACGTTCGATCTATATCGTGATCGTGTTGTAAACGAGTTTGGTCCAACTGTAGACCAAGCTATGCTTTCAGGTCACAAGATCCGCGAAGTTTACGACGATAAGTCAAAGAAGAGTGTCGTCGTTCGGGAGCGAAACTGGGAAGAGGCTGAGCGTGATCCGTACAACCGTGTCTTCAACCAATACACCTCAGCATCCTGGCAGCCAGATCTTGGTGTGAACAAGATGTTCCTTGATCATCAGCGTCAGTATGCTCAGCAGATCCTTGATCGTCGTGGATATTTGTATCTGAGCGAGGTGTACGAGGCGCTGGGCTTTCCCGAGACCGATATTTCACGAGTTGTTGGGTGGAAGGCAAAGCGTAATCCAGATGGATCACGTGACTTTCCCACCGTCGACTTCGGTCTTGATACGCCAATCGATGATGGCTGGAAGTACGACCGAGATAAGGCCGTATATTTGGACTTCAACTGTCATGGTTTGATCATTGGGGGTAAGGTTCAGAAGATCTTGGAGGCGTCATGAATATCAAGATCAAACGTGAACACGTGCTGTTGGCCGGAGCATTGCTATCAGGTATAGTGTCTGGTTATGCTTATGCTTCAGTTACGCTAAAGCGAAAGTACGAAACCGAATACACAGAGAAGACTAACTCATTTACACGAGCTTTACAGTTATCAGATACTCTGTCTGATACCCTTCCTGAGATTCCAATCGATGACCAGATCGATATTAAGGAAATGGAAGAGATTCTCTTTGATCGAAAGTATTCGTATCCCGAAGAAACCACCGAAGTCGGAACGGTTTATATAGACGAAATGGAGTTCTTCAATGACATCAGTCGTGAGAAGAAGTTTATAGACGTTTTAGATGACGACGGTGCTCTTATATTTCTGTTAGATGGCGAAGTTGTGGACATTGAGGACTTCTTGGGTCCCGATGCGTCAGCCAACTTGCTAACCGTACGAGAGGCTGCAGGAACGGAAGACGCTGAAGTCTATATTCGTAATAACGACACCGATGTTGATTACGAAGTTAGTTTCTCAATGCCATGAGCGAAGAAGCGTTAGCCGAACTATACTTTTCCTGGCTCCAACAGGATGCGTTTGGTTCTAAAGCAGATCGTCAACGGTACGAAGGTGTGTTACATGTCCTACATGATATTCCCTTCTATTGGACGAACTGGGCTGACGAAGATCGCGCAGGAGACGCTCTGTCTTACAGGCAGTATGAATTTTTAACCGCACAAGATCTAGAGCATTTGGATCAGATGTGGTTAGAGGCTTGGGGCAGGGCGTCTCCTAGCGTATTAGAAGTGTTACTTGGTATGGCTCGCCGTTGGACAGACTATTTCGAAGAGCCTAGCTATATTTACTTTGAAATCATGTTTCTCAATTTGGGATTTGAAAAATTCCCCGGGAGGGTAATTTCACCTAGACGTCAAAGGCATATTCGTGCCACTATAGATGACTGGTTGTCTCATTTGGATGCCGACGATGACGCAAAAACGCCTTTTGGACCAATTGGGCCTATGAAAGGTTTTACTATCTGGGAACAGATGAATTTCTATGCTAACAATCATCTTTGTTGAAAGGAGGTCTAATGGATTTCATACGTGTAGCTTTTAAGGAGAACCGCGACGGCACAAAAGAGTACTATCCAGCACTTCAAGCTGTAGATAGTAAAGACTTAGTGATTCGCGGCGGACAGTTCGTGGCTATATGGGATGAGGTCACTGGGTTATATTCTCGTAAGTTGTCCCATATACCGGTGGTTATAGACCGTTCCTTCGAGACCATGGTTAGAGAGAAGCTAAAGCCAGGCGATACGGTGCGTAAAGTCAGAGTCTTCGACAACCAGATATATTCTCGGTTGATGGGTTTGATTCGTCAAATCGGAGATATTGGTCCAGATTTGGATCGACGTATTGTTTACGCTGATGAAACCCCCACCAAAGGTATGGCTGCAACTTTTAAGATGGATTACTCTCTTAACGCCAACCCTTGTCCGGCCTGGAATGAACTAGTGAATACGTTATATTCTCCAGAAGAACGCATTAAGATAGAGTGGGCGATCGGTTCTATATTTGCCGGTAGTTCTATAGACGAAGTCCAAAAGTTCTACGTATTTTTCGGTCCCCCAGGTTCCGGAAAGTCTACCATCTTGAACATTATAGAGATGTTGTTTGAAGGGCACACGTCTCATTTTTCTGCCTACGATATGGGTCGAGGAGACAGTCAGTTCTCATTAGAGCCTTTTAGTCGTAATCCGTTAGTAGCAATTGACCAGGACGGGGATCTCTCGCGGATTGAATTGAACAAGAACCTGAATTCAATCGTTTCACATGACAAGGTCTTGATTAACGCTAAGGGCAAAAACCTTTTTGAAATTAAACCTAGGGCTACATTATTCGTGGGCACTAACGAACCCATCAAGATATCGAATCGTAAGTCTGGTTTGTTCAGAAGGCTTGTTGATATTCAGCCTACGGGTAAATTGGTTCCCGAAGTAACCTACCATCGGCTTATGAATCAGATACCTTTTGAGCTTGGAGCTATAGCAACACACTGTCAGAACGTGTTCGAAAGCTATGGGCCAACATTCTTGTCTAGTTATAGATCTACAGACATGATGTACAGAACTAACGATATATTTAACTTCGTGCAGGATCATCGTTTGTTGTTGAGTAAGGGTATCACACTTAAACAAGCTCACAAGTTATATTTGGACTGGTGTGAGGAAACCGAGACACGGAACATCTATAAGCAATTCCAGTTCAGAGATTTGCTGATGGATTACTTTGAGACCTTCCATGATCAGATCATGCTTGATACGGTCAGGTACAGGTCATATTTCGAGAACCTAAAACCCTTAGAGGTCTTTGACTTCAATGGAGATATTATGCCTCCGCCTAGAAGTTGGCTTGAGTTGAGGGAACAAGCTTCCTTGTTAGATGACGAACTCAAGAACGAACCAGCACAGTATGCTACTAAGAAGGGAACTCCGTCTAAAGCATGGGATTCAGTAACTTCTAAACTGAGAGATTTAGACACATCAACGGAGCATTATACCAAAGTGCCAGATAAACACATAGTTATCGACTTCGATTTGAAAGACCAGCACGGTAAAAAGAGCCTAGATCGTAACAGGGAGGAAGCCTCAAAGTGGCCACCAACTTACGCTGAAGTTAGTCGTAGTGGTCAAGGGATTCATCTGCATTACAATTACGATGGTGATATATCTCGCCTGGCTCCGGTTGATATTCACGGTAAGTTCGAAGTCAAGACTTTATTGGGTGGCTCTGGACTCCGGCGTAAGTTAACCCAATGTAACGACTTAGAAGTAGCAACTATATCCTCAGGACTACCATTAAAAGGAGACGTCGTGATATCTAAAAAAACCATGGCTGGCGAGAACAGTCTACGTGAGTTGATTATCCGGGCTTTAAATAAGGAGATCAACGCCGGCACTAAGTCTAATATGGACTTCATCGAAAAGGTCCTACGCGATGCTCAGGCACAAGAGATGGTCTATGACGTCACCGACATGTGGGATGATATTCTACAATTCGCGATGCAATCGACCAACCAAAGATCGGTATCTCTTGAGATCGCAAACCGGTTGCCGCTAAAGAGCGAAAAGGAACATCAAGCCGAACATATCGGAGACGATAAGCCGGTTGCATATTTTGACTGTGAAGTGTTCCCGAATCTGTTTGTTATTGGATGGATCTACGAGGATGCTCCTGATGAACAGCTAGTCAAAATGTTGAATCCAACGCCCCAGGAAGTAGAGAATCTATTCGAGTCTTTGCGTCTTGTTGGCTTCAATAACAGATTATATGATAATCATATTCTCTGGGCGAGAACGTTGGGATACTCGAACGAGGAACTTTACAACCTATCAAAACGGATTATATCTGACAACGATAGGCGAGCTACTTTTGGGGCAGCGTATAGTGCTACATATGCAGACATTTACGACTATGCCTCAGAAAAGAAGTCTCTTAAGCAGTGGGAGATTGAGTTAGGTCTACCACATAAAGAATTAGATCTTCCTTGGGATGAGCCCGTGCCAGAAGATCGAGTAGAAGATGTACTCGATTATATGGGCAATGATGTGTTGGCAACTAGAGCCGTAGCCAAGGCTAGATCAGGTGACTTCCGAGCTAGACAGATCTTGGCTGACCTTTCGGGTCTTGAGATCATCAATACTACCCGCCAGCACACAGAACAACTGATATTTGGTGATAAGAAGGATACCTCTAGAGATCTTGTCTATACAGATCTTCATGAGATGTTCCCTGGGTATAAGTTCAACAAGTTCGCCCCGAACAAGGAAAAGTCAACTTATAAGGGCGAAATCATAGGCGAAGGTGGACTCGTAAGAGCGACTCCTGGTATGTATACAGAAGTTGCTGTGTTAGATGTAGCGTCGATGCACCCTACGTCTATCGTTGAGCTCAATCTGTTCGGCGAGTATACCGATAAGTTCAAAGAGCTTCTAGATATTCGGCTGCTAATCAAGGCTGGTAAACTCGACGAGGTTGCAAAACTCTTTGACGGTAGACTAGCCCCTTATGTGTCAAACCCAGACGAAGCTAAGATGTTGTCATTTGCACTTAAGATCGTGATCAACACGGTCTATGGGCTTACGGTGGCTTCATTCCCCAATCGTTTCCGGGATGAAAACAACCTTGACAATATCGTCGCTAAGCGTGGTGCCTTGTTCATGATGGATCTTAAGGAATTTATCGAAGGCCAAGGATACCAGGTCGTACATATCAAGACGGATTCAGTTAAGATACCTAATGCCACACCCGATATTATCGATCAAGTGATCGAGTTCGGTGCTAAGTACGGCTATACGTTTGAACATGAAAGTACCTATGAGCGTTTCTGCCTAGTAAATCAGGCTGTTTATATTGCTCGTAGGGGTATGCAATGGTCGGTAAAGGACAATCAGTGGGAGACTACAGAACGGGTATGGGAAGCAGTTGGCGCTCAGTTCCAACACCCAGTGGTCTTTAAGACTCTTTTCAGCAAGGAAGAGTTGACCGATGCTGATTATATAGAACTCAAACGAGTTACTAAGGGCGCTATGTACCTGCTTGATCCCGAGAATGACTATAAACAATTCATCGGGCGATTCGGAGCATTTGTACCTGTGATTAACGGGCGTGAATTGGTTCGTATAGACGGCGATAAGATCCATGCTGTAACCGGAACCAAGGGGTACACGTGGGCATTAGACGGAGAGTTGGATCATAAGGAACTGGAGATTGACGTCTCATATTTCAAAGTCCTCGTAGATGAGGCTTTAAGAGCTGTTGAAGAGTTCGGTTCATATGCCGAGTTTATTTCTGAATAACCACAAAGGAGAGTATTAAGATGACAAACGAACTCAATACCGTAATTACAATGAGTGAACCTTACGGGAGGGGGATCGGCAATCTCACACTGGAGAACGTTCGTTTTTTAGGACGTCCTAACTTCTCGGGAGAGCGGGATCGCTTCAAGGACACTCGACGAAAGTGTACCGTTCTGATCCCCGAGGAGCACGCTGAGGGTCTTCGAGCCATCGGCTGGAATGTCAAGACGACAATCCCAAACATGCCCGATCAGGAACCACTACATCTGCTTGATGTGTTTGCGTCCTTTAAGTTTGACGATAATCATCCAGGAGACGTTCGTTATGAGCGTGGTCCAGAGGTCTTTGTGATCATGGGACAAAACCAAGAGCGGTTGACATCTGATACTATTGGTATGTTGGACCGTACACGCCTGCTTAATGTAGACATGGAGATTCGTGGATGGGAGTATGACCCAGACGAACATCCCGGGGCTTATTCCGCACGTCTAGTTGGACTCGTTGCAGAAATTGCAGGTTCACGACTCAAGGACAAATATAACCTTCCGTTCACAAACGCAGTAGCCAATAAAGACGAGGTGATTGTATACAATGACTGAATACACAGATCTCCCAATTTATACCGAGGTCATGAAGCGTGATGTCTCAAACGTGGTTTATATTTGTATGAAGTTGGTCTGGCAACAGATTGACGTTGTACATCGACTCATGGTAGCAGAGAGCAACGAAGACGCGAAGCGATCAATCGATGAGGTAGCCAACATCCGAGACCAGATCGATAATGCTGTCAGTCTCCTACAAGTACTCCGAGGTTTCTTGGAGTAATAGTTTTCTCCTGTGGTTGGGTAGAAAGGATAGGGAGTCTTGTTGGGGAGCAATTCAACATCGGCTTTAAACGACCATCATTCGGTGCCCTATTTCCCCCGCCAAGTTTTACACACCTTATAATGAACCCAACCGTATAGGAGGTAGCATATGTATGATGCGGTGATAGGTGTACTTATAATGTACGCCTTCTTCTTCGTATTATTTCTAATGGCTAGAGGCCTGTAAAAAATAGTTCAAAGCTTATAACCCTTAATATACATAGGGTTATAAGTTTGTCGACACCGAAAAAAACAACCCCAAAAGGAAAGGCAATACAAACATGCTCATCGAAACATTCTACATGGCTCCCGTGGATGCAGTTCGTGTCACAAAAACCAACATGGCAGAAGTTGCAGCTTGGTGTGGCGGCGAAGTGCAAACGTTGGAGTCCAATACTCATCCTGGTCAGTTGGTTGAGTACGTGCTTGTCCCTTCCAAGAACAAGACTCGTTTTCGTACTCACGCATTCCCGGGTATGTATATCAGTCGCAGGTTTGTTGCCCTGCCCAACCAGAAGAAGAGAGCCACCTATGCAGTATTCAAGCAAGACTACTTCGAAAAGAACTTCACCTCCGGGAAACTTGTCTCTTTCTCAGAGAGTTCTTTTACTAAGCCTGAAGTCGATTATCTGGTTCGTCATTTGGAGAAGCTTGGTGTTCTTAAGGGGGTCTCTCCTACGATAGATCCAGTCGAACCAGAAGAAGAACCTGTCGGTGAAACACCTGAACTTCCAAACAACATGGTGGTTGTTAACACCAGCCCAGCGCCCAAGCCGACAGCAGTCAGTGAAGCTCTAGCACGAGCTGCAGAGATCAAGAAACAGCGCACAGGAAGCGACAACTAGGACATTTTGGGTAGCGATTTAGGCGGTTATTTGGTCAACATTTAACCCCTAAATCGCTGCCCAAAAATGTGCAATAAAAACGTGTAATCAATTTTTCTGCCCGTTTTATCCTAAAGATGCTTTATGTCCTTTTCGTTTGAAACGGACAAAACGGGCGCCCTTTATATGTGTATATGTCCGAGTCGAAATGTCCGTTTACACAAAATTACGTGTAAAATCAGGGTTTAAAAACGTGTTCTAGACAAAAATGGGTACCCGAATTGTCCTGATTTTCAGGCGTAAAGCCTTGTCTGATTACCCATTTACCCATTTTTTTTTACCAATTCAAATAGGGGAGTAGTAATATATGTATATATACAAGCTACAAAATCTCGTTGGCCAAAGGGGGCGAAAAAAACGGGTAAACGGGTAATGCATACAAAACGGTACAAAACGCGGTCATTTTTTACATGCCTTATAATGAACCCAAACCGAAAGGAAATATCATGCTGGAAACTCTGCTTTTGTTTGTTCTCGTCATTACGGTGTTGTTCGTCGGTATCATCATTGGTATCGTCTCGACGCACCGAGACATGGAGCGAGAAGAGGATAAGCCCATCACGTTGTTTTCATCAGGAAATTAAAGTTCAGGAACCCTAAGTCCTACATGGATTTAGGGTTCTGTCTATTTTTTACATGTACTTATATGAGGAATACACCCCCTAGCTTAATCCAACCCCAACCACAGATAGAAAGGAAAGTGACATGTTCATCATCATGTTGATCGCTTCCCTCATCAAGATGCCCATCAATATTGCGCATATGACCTTCAAGGAGGCATACGCACGATTGGTGCGAAACATCCTGGTGGGACTTGGCATCGACGTAGCACTGATCCTGTTGCTAGTCGTTTCATCCATGGGCTATATTTGGCTTTACGTAGCTCCTCCCGCTTAAACCCGGGCTGCCTCATGTCCTAAAAAGACATGGGGTACGGGTTTTGTCAAGCGCCATTAGCTCAGCTGGTTAGAGCAGACGACTCATAATCGTCCGGTCGTAGGTTCAAGTCCTACATGGCGCACGCTTCAAAGTCTCTCTATCCCAATGGCAGAGGAAGGCGACTTAAAATCGTTTCAGTCTGGGTTCGAGTCCCAGGAGAGACACAAATCTGAGAAAGGTAATATGTATGTTTGAATTGATGAAACACCAACAAGAAGCTATAGCTAAGTTAGACACTGGTAAAATTCTTGTCGGGGGTGTTGGTAGCGGTAAATCTATTACCTCATTGATGTATTATATCCAGAAGGCCCCTGAGAGGCCCATAATCGTCATTACAACGGCTAAGAAGCGTGACTCGGGGGATTGGTACTCCGACTTGCTAAAAACCGCTCAGAACGCAAATTTAACGGTTGACAGTTGGAATAATATAGGTAAGTATGTAGACGAAGAGAACAAATCATTTATATTTGATGAACAGAGACTTGTTGGATCAGGCGCCTGGGTTGAAAGCTTCTACAAGATAGCTGCTCAAAATGATTGGATCTTACTATCAGCAACCCCCGCTGATACTTGGTTGGATTTGATACCTATATTTGTGGCTAACGGATTTCATGACAATCGTACAAGTTTCTTTCGTGAACATGTGGTGTTTTCTAGATACGCGAAGTATCCTAAGGTGGACAGATATTTAGACGTCGAGTATTTAGAGGCAATCTTAGACCAGATAATGGTGGAAATGCCATATTTGAAAGAAGCAGTTCGAGAGGATCATTTGATTAAAGTTCCATACGATGTGAAGGAACAATACACTCTATTGAAAAAGAGATTTAATGAAGCAGAAAATAAACCGATCCAAAATGTAGCTGAGTTAATTCGTTTACTTCGTAAAAGTACAAATACTCATTCGTCACGCTTAGAAGTTATTTACAATCTGTTTGAAGAAAACCCAAGACTGATCATATATTATACACATGACTATGAATTAGAAATCTTACGATCGTTGGGTAAAGAACTATTAGTTCCTCTTGCTGAATGGAACGGACACAAACACGAGGATATACCAGACGAAGACAGTTGGATATATCTAGTACAATACCAATCGGGTAGCGAGGGTTGGAACTGTACTTCTACCGACACGATTGTATTCTATAGTCTTCCATATTCATATAGACAACTAGAACAGGCTAAAGGGCGAATCGATAGATTGAACACCACCTATCCGGTTCTGCATTATTACATACTAAAATCGGATTCTAGAATAGATCAGAGCATTTGGCAAGCACTCTCAAGAAAGAAAAACTTTAACAAATCGATGTTTAAACTACCAAACCCAGTGTATCAAGAAAAACATGGCTAGTAATGAGATAAAACGACGATCTCGCTTTTTGTCTCATTTTAAACGTATAAACCCATGTTGTAGCACACCACCTACAGCATGGGTTTATTTTTTTCTCTCGACGAAAGGTTCATTTTTTGTGAATAAATTAGAGTCTCAATACCAACAACATCTCATACAGAATATATTATCACTTATACCGGGTTGTTTAATATTGAAGAACGATCCAACGTATAGACAAGGTATTCCCGATCTAACTGTTTTTTACAAAGATAAGTGGGCTTTTCTAGAAGTAAAGATTTCGGCTACGTCTAAGGAACAACCCAATCAAAGATACTACATAGATACATGGTCTGAACATGTGTTCGCATCCTTTATATATCCCGAAAACGAGAAAGAGACGTTAGATGCTCTTCAACGATCACTCCAATCTTAAGGATAAACATGCTTTTCTCGGGGCTAGTAAGTACCATTGGGTAAACTATGACGTTGCCAAGATGGAGCGTATATTTGAAAATCAATATGCGGCTATCCTGGGTAATCGAAAACATGCTTGGGCAGCAGAAGCTATACGTTTAGGAATAAGACAGCCTCGTGGTAAGAAAACTTTGAGCAGTTATATTAATGACGCAATCGGTTTTCGAATGACTCCCGAGGTTGTGTTATTTTATAGCGAGAACTGCTTCGGTACTGCAGATGCTATTTCTTTTAGTAAGAACACTTTACGTATTAGTGATTTGAAAACTGGAGAAACAAAAGCATCTATGACACAACTTGAGATTTATGCGGCTATATTCTGTTTGGAGTATAGGCATAATCCACACGATCTAGAAACGATTCTACGGATCTATCAGTCTGATGAAATTATAGAACACATCCCAGAACCTGCTCGCATTCGAGAGATCATGAATAAGATCAAGCTGTTTGACAATCGTATCCAAGCTATGAAAGAGGTGATGTCGTGAGTTCTGACGATTCTGAACTAACACATTACGGCATACTTAGAAAGTCTGGGCGTTATCCTTGGGGTTCTGGTAATAACGAAGCTCAGCGTAGTGCTATGTTCACAGACTATGTCAAGAATCTAAAGGATCAAGGTTTAACAGATCCCGAAATAGCGCGAGGTATTGGCTTAGCGTCTCCTTCTAAAGATCCAGACGCATTTTCAGTTGCCATGCTTCGAGATACAACTTCTGTAGCTAAAGAAGTTCGAATCTTGCAGCAATCCCGCGATTGTGTTAAACTTCGCGATAAAGGGACCAGCGTACGAGAAATAGCAAAACGTTTGGACCTGTCACCCGGAACTGTTACCGCTCGTTTGAAACGAAGCGAAGACATGAAGGAAACAGCTCTAACCTCAACCGCCAATCTCCTTAGAGATAAAGTCAAAACACATAAGGTCGTCGATATTGGTGCGGGAACAGAAGTTTCATTGGGTATTAGCCCGGAAAAGCTTCGAGCTGCCGTATCCATATTACGAGATGAAGGTTATAAGGTATATAATTTACCCACGAAGATATTGGGTACTCGTCATGATACTTCTCGTCGTATACTTGCCGACAAAAATTTGTCTTTTTCTGATGCCGCAAAACTAAAAGATTCAGTTCATATTCTAACAGAATGGACTGAAAATGACGGCGTTTCATATTTAAACATTCGTGAACCACTCAGTTTATCCTCAAAGCGGGTGCAAATAAAATACGCTGAAGATGGCGGTACAAAAGAAGATGGCTTTATATACGTTCGACCTGGCGTTAAAGATTTGTCAATGGGCGCAAACCAATATGCTCAAGTTAGAATTGTTGTTGACGGCACACATTACATGAAAGGCGTTGCGATTCAAAAAGAAGGGTTGCCGTCGGGTGTAGACGTTGTGTTCAATACCAACAAACCGAGAAGTTCTGACAAATTGAGTGCTCTTAAAGAGTTAAAGGACGATCCTGACAACCCGTTTGGTAGTACCATCAAGAAGCAATTCTATGAAAAAGATCCTAAAACCGGGGACGAGAAAGTAACGTCTGTTATGAATATCGTTAACCAACCGGGCGATTGGGATTCTTGGCGTAACTCTTTCCCGTCTCAAGTCCTATCCAAACAACCCCATAACTTCATACGCGATAGGCTGAATGCTACACGCGAAGAAACAACCAGATCGATTCTTGAAGCTAGCCAGATAACAAATCCTGTCGTTAAACAAATAATTATGCGTAAACTAGCAGATAAGATCGATTCCGATGCTGTGGAACTTAGAGCAGCAGCCATGCCTGGCCAAAAGACGAAGGTCATTTTACCGATACCCGGATTGAATAAGAATGAAATTTACGCTCCCCAAGACTTTGCGACTGGGGACCGAGTTGTGTTAATACGTTTCCCGCATGGTGGCCGGTTCGAGATCCCGGAAGTCACTGTAAACAACAACCATCGCGGTGCCAAGAAACTAATAGGAAACGCTGTTGACGCTATTGGAATCCACCCATCGGTTGCTGAAAGACTGTCGGGAGCAGATTTTGATGGTGATACAGTATTAGTTGTTCCAAATCCTAGGGGTAGTATTAAAGGCTTCAACTCTTTAGGCTCTAGTGCTAAATTTTACGAAGATAGTTTTAAGAACTTCGAACCCAAACGAAAGTATGGCGGTTATGAAGTCATAGGCAAGAAACCTAACGGTGAGGATAAGGGTAACTTCCCGTTAATGAAGGCTACTGGACTTGAGATGGGTAAGATCACCAACTTGATTACCGACATGCAAGTTAAAGGTGCTAAACCAGAACATATAGTTAGAGCTGTTAAACATTCTATGGTTGTGATCGATGCTGAGAAACATCAACTAGATTACAAACAAAGCGAGATAGACAATGGTATCAAACAGCTAAAGACCCTCTATCAAGGTGGTCCTAAAGCTGGCGCTGGTACTCTGTTATCTAGAGCCACTGCCGGTATAGATATACCAGAACAGAAGTTGAGGAAAGCTTCTCTAGGTGGACCCATAGATCCTAAGACTGGGGCTTATGTATATGTTCCTACAGGTAAGACCCACAAGAAGATGAACCCCGTCACTAAGAAGTATGATTCAGATGAACTACATCCGAACATGCAGAACGAAAAGCGTTTGGCTGTAACCCCAGATGCTAGAACTCTGCTTAGTAAATCCCCCTCTCCAGTCGAGGTGCTATATGCGAACCATGCTAATTCCATGAAGGCCCTCGCTAATAAGACCCGCTTAGCTGCTGATAAGATTAAAACACCCCCTACAAATCAGAAAGCGAAGGTTGTCTATAAACAAGAGGTGGATGATCTAGTAGCTCAGATTAAAACAGCTACTGGACAAAAGCCCCTCGATCGACAGGCCAATGCTATAGCCAACGCTACCTTCCGGGCCAAGCTCAAGGAAGATCCTACGCTATACGCAGACAAAGAGCGAAAGCGAAAGGTACAAGCACAGACCAAAGCTGCAGTCCGTACTCGCATGGGATTAAAACAACCAGTTATACACTTAACGGATAGACAATGGGATGCTATACAATCAGGGGCTGTCAGTACTAACAGATTAAAGAAGATCTTAGAGTATGCTGAACCTAACCGGGTCAAGGAACTGGCCATGCCTAGAGCTAATACTGTGATGACATCTTCTGTTAGTTCTAGAGCTAAGGCTATGTTGAATGCTAATGTACCCCCAGCTGATATAGCTAGGGCACTAGGTATTAGTCCATCCACACTGGCTGCTGCCATGAAGCGTGGCGATCTGTAGTTCATTCGTTAACATCATGACACATGTAGCAGTGTAGTAATCGTTACTTCTATCTGTTACCCTTACCCTAGAGAGGAGGAGCTATGGCACAAGTGATGTTGTCGCTTGCCTCCAACCCGTATAACCCTTTCACACAGTACAATGAATGGAAACGTTTTGATTCTTCTGAAGGCTATGATACAGCCGGATTTTTAGCTAGATTAGTACAGAGTTCTGAAGTATTATCAGAGCCGGATCAAGAATTAGCAGTGGAACAAGCAGTAGATTCGGTACTATTGAATCAACCCCTGCGTGGTATGTACAAAAAAATTTACGAAGACGGAACTGAAGTCTTGG
>RXKB01000033.1 GCA_003963225.1 Candidatus Babelota bacterium | reverse complement strand
AATTCTCTAGGTGCGCGAATAAAGAGTCTAGAAGCTGAATTGTTTGAGACTGAAAGGCTCCTAAGTGAAGAGACATTTGATTCAGAGCTTCAGGACCCGCAGTCAAAACTAACCTCTCGAGTTAAACAAAGACTCGTTAGTATAAAGTATGAGGATAGAGGAAGAGTAAAGTATGCTGAATTCTCCAAAGCTTTTAACACTGTTATATCCTTAGTTGCTCAAGCTAATACTACTTCACTTGAGGAGTTTATCAATTCTGTTAGAAAGAGAGTACAATATATCGGTAAGAGTATAACTCCGGGAGAGAGTGGTTACTATACAACAGTAAGGAAAGCTACAGCGGCCTTCATGTATGATATTATAGATAAAACCTCGAATCCTTCTATCTCCAATATTACTTTCTTCAAGGATGTTAACTATCCTAAAGAGTATGTTGTTATTTCTAGGTCTGGAGCACCTACTGCAAATGTGACATACACAAAAGCCAAGAATGATCCAGATAAGCAAATTATCCCTCGCCATGAAGGCCAGACAATGGATGACTTCATCAAAGGGATTTCTTCAGAGTATAACATACCTTATGAAGAGATTGCTAAAGCCTATTATCTATACGAAGACTTGAACTTCTTGCGTTCCTTAATTGCTGCTACCGCATCGTTAAGAAAGGTTAATCCATATACTGCTAGAGAGTTGCGTAAGAATTATAAGTACAAAACCTATTACTCTCCTGCTCGTCGCTCTGGCACTAAAGCTGCTATCGAATCGCAGTTGACTTTCGAGTTTGTTAACTACGCTGCAACAAGAAATGAGAACATAGGACTGTTCTCCTCCTCATTTAAAGAGGCAGTAGCATCTGCTACATCAGTTGTCGACAAACGCTCTGCTGTATCTCAATTTGTGAGATTACTTGGTTATAAAGGAATACCTAAAGAAGCCTCGGAAGCCCAGATTATTAAAACTCACGCCTCGCTGTTAAGAGCAGTACCTGCGATGTCCCAAAAGAACTGGATGTTTGAGCCGCTTGATGTAATCAACGATGAAGGGTCATTAGTAGATAATATCATAGATATTTTAGGTACATCCGCCTCTAACATTGAAGTAACCTCTTATATCAGGGGTGATGGTAAAAGAGCGTATGGATGGACTGATGCCTCGTTCCAGAGTTCTTTATTCAACTTCTTAACATCGAATGATTCAACCTCATTTGTACACATTAAGAAGGAAGGCAATAAACTCACATCTACTTCCCCAATCATTAAGGATAACCTGTATGTTAACAACAACTCTAATCTGCAGTTATTTGAGTATGTAGACCACGATGCTATTCGTCGTCCTATTATCTCGAAATATCTACAGTCTGAGGGGCCTAAGGAATATCATCAACGACATTTCATCTTCGGATTTCTAGCAGCCTTAGCAAAACATAAGACCTCGTACATCCAGTTTATGCCAGTACCGGCTAACCGTAGGAGTGTACAAGGTATGCGCGTGTCTTTGATTTCTTTAGAAGATGCGCCTAAGCTTATAGAGAAGATCATACAGAATCAGCGCAATCGTCCAGATATTCCTAATGTTGTTAACTATCAAAACCGTAAAAGTCAAATAACATTCCCTGGAGTTGTAGATAACAAGTTCTCTCCTAAGTATATACAAGAGCGTATCAACGAAGCACTAGAGGAATTTATACCACTACTCAATACTTCTACTGGTAACCCTCAATTCGATTACACTCAAATTGAGATTGTTGCTAACCTGCTTGGCGTACTCCCAACTGGTTATCTTACAGAGAGTAAATACTATGATAGGCTCAAGAGTATTCGCAATAGTGAGAACTTCCAAGAGGAGCTTCAGAAACTGAATACAGATAGGAATAACGATGTTATAAAAGTTCTCCCTAGATTACTTGAGGTATACTACTACAACCACATCATACACCAATACTCTTTATCTCAACTTGTATATGGGGATGAAGCATTCTACACTGGTAAAGAGGATGAAACTAAACGTATTCAAATCGCAACTGCTACTGGGGATGTTCTCTTAGTGGATAACAACTTTGGATTACCTCAAACATCTAGAGTTGCAGTTATTGAGGATTTGGAACCAAGTATTACTGAAGAGCTAGAGGCATTGAATGCTAAGAGCTTTAGAGAATCGTTTAAAGAGACTGATGCTCAAGGTTATATGTTACCTGAAGCGTATGAGGTATATGCTAGAACCTATGGTATAGAATCAGACTTGGACGTAACTATGAAGCCTGTTTACTTTGGTATAGGCGAGGATGGTGTACCAAGATCTATTAAATACTCTGCAATCATTTTAACCGACGAATTGGTGGAGTTATATCCTGACTTAGGTACTCTACGTAGTAATATGCGCAAAGCTAAAGTAGATCAAGCAGTGTTTAGAAGCGCTGTCAAGATGGGGGCTCCTTTGAAAGGGAGTGCCTCAACTACTGAAGAAGCCTTAGGTGATGGGCTTAAAGAGAGCGGTATCATGACTATCCATAATCAGTTTATGCGTATTCAGTTGAACCCTGCTAAGAGCCCTGATGTAACAGTATCTAATCCTTCGCAGTTGACCAGTTTTCAAAACACTAATGGACTGAATACAGCGGAGATTACTGATCTTCATAGATTGAATGCCCAGATAATCTCTCTTGGCTCTAAAAAGCTTAGTCGGGAACTGCAACTCTCCCATAAAGGTAAACTCACTGGTGGGTCCTTCCGAGCACTGCGTCAACGTCTGGTTAACTCTTTAGAGCGTGTACGCGGTAGTGAGGATGTAGCAAGTGCGTTATCTGCCAAAGATGAGAACAATGCTCCAGCTGTATCGTTTAACCTGCCGTTAATACAATCCAAGGTAGTAGCCTCTATTGCATCAATAGTCTCGTCTGCTACTGTTGGATTCAGGTTTAAAGGATCTAAGTTGGTTCTGCAGTCTGCATTTGGAACACTTACAGGGGACGATACACTGAAGTATAAAGACAAAGATGGTTATACAGAGGTACTACTGCCTGATACCTACAGGAACTTCTTCCAAGAAGGCGACGTAGTAACTCCAGGCAATAAAGACGGTATCGTTGGATTCCGTATCCCATCAACAAACTACCACTCTGCTTTAGCACTTAAGGTTAAAGGATTCTATCCCGTACCTCAAGGTTCTATGGGTAACATCATAATTGCCCCTAAAGAGATTGTGTTCTTCCATGGTTCAGATTACGACATTGATACACTCTTTATCATCTCTAAAAGCGCTGCAGCTAATAAGTTACCAATTAAAGATATACTCTCTAAATACTTTAAGAATCCTAAAGTAGAGAACATAGAGGAAGGAGTCTTTGTAGGATGTGATATTGATGGCTCCCCGCTAATGGTTGAAGGATTACCGCTTCATACATACTTAGAGAAATTCATCTCTATTCTTGAAAACAAGGTTAGAGATACACGCAAAGGTTATTTAGCTGCCACGAAAGATGATAAAACCGCTCTGGCTTTAGAACTAGATGAAATGGAGCAAGATCTGGATGTACTACTAGATACTGCAATTATGTCTAGCAAGAACAATGTTGTATATTTGTTTTCCTCTAATCTGAGAGATATTAAAAACCGAATGGATCTCTTAACGCCTATCTCATTTGAGAGAGCCTCATCTACTCTAGTGGATATGCAACAGGATCTTAAGAATCTTCTAGAGGAGTATTTACCAAAATTGGTGGAATCCGGAGTAATTAAAAAGAATTGTAAATAATGGATTGTGTTTACATACTAAACGACAAAGAGTACACTGAAGAAGAGCTCATTAACTATTTGTCTGAAAAAGGGCTGGGGGAGTTAACTCCCCCAGAATCACCCGAACTAAAGCTCTTAATTGAGAAATATGACTTCTCTAAGTATGAAGAGTCTATAGCAGAGATGATTGCTAGACTTAACTATCAGAGGGATAATCCTGATAAGGAGTTACCTAAGCTGGATGCTAAAACTGTTAAGTCTTTGATTTACCCAAAAGGGGAGTTAACTGATTACATGACTCAAAGAGATATACACGCTAACACATACTCTGGTATGCGAATAACGGGTATATCTGCTAACTCTGGTAAGATGGCTGGGTATATGTTTGAGTCCACACCAATTAAAAGTCTACGTGATGGGGATGAGGTGTTTACTCCTACTAAGAGTTTACTACTCTCCAAATACGGAGTAGAGTCTGTAAATGAGTTACTCTCTAAGTATCCTAATGTTAAGGTTGAGGAAAGGGAGATACCCAATTTGAAGAATCCTATAGTTATTGATAATAAGTCCTACAAAGGGATGTCAAGGCTTGAGAACAAAACAAACCTGAACATCTTTGAGCTAATTGACATGATTATTAACTTAGCTATAGATAACGTTAAAGAGCAAAAACTATTCGTACTAGGTATAACTAACTCTAATGCTAATGCTTTCTTGGCCTCTTTAATGATGGGTATTCCCCTGCGAGATGTAGTTAGGATGTTTCAGTCTAAGACCTTTAAGGAGTTAGCAACTAAAAGCCGAATCACAAAAGATGATTACCAAAAGGTTATGCAAGACTCTTTACCCTTAACGGTGCAAGACGCTGCTAAAGCGTTAGATAACTTTTATGATGGTAACATCCCAACTGCCTATCAAAAACAGATAGGGGAAGACCCTTCTCTTAATACCTACATAAAAATCTTTAAGTCCATGTCTCCTTCTATGCAGGTACTTGAGGATCTTTATACGGGTAAGAAGAAGGATAGTAGCTTATCAGATTACTTAGTTGCTAAAGAGCTCTCTAAACTAGCTGATATAGGCGATGAGTTTTTCACATATGCCCAGCTGTTCTCCCTATTAAGGACACTACCCTCCTCAAAAGCTAGAATTGATTATTTAATTTCCAGGGTTAACCACTATAATGAATTCTCATATCTCTCCACGGCTAAAGAAGCTATCGGGGAGAGAATTATAGCATCTATTAAGGATCAGATCATCACATCTGAAACATACTTAAATCTAAAAGACAGTGATCCTGAAGCTGCTCAAGAGTTTTTAAATAACCAACTCAAAGCCTTAAAGGACTCCACACTCTTCAAGAATACTAGAACTCTTAGAGCATCTAGCTGGTTTGCCAATCGTGTTATGCGATCTAGCGGGGTTATGCACGTTAGTCCATCTAGTAACTCAAACTTTACTAACGTAGTACCCTTAAATATTCCACACGTATTTCAGGCATATAAATCAATGCTAACCCTTAACTCTATCCTGGAGTCTGGTTTCTTTGTTTACTCCCCTGTACTAGCTAAGAAGTTACACGACATCCTAAAAAACATCGGTAAGATTGGAGCTAACAAAACTATATTCTCATATTCTGTTTTAGATCAAGCCGCTAATGAGTTTTTAAAGTTTATATCCTCTAATGTTTCTTTCAACGTCGATGGTGTGGATGTAGATCTAGATACCTCAAAGATGACGGAGAGAGTAGTAGTGAGAGGTGTAACATACACTGGTGTTGAAGCATGGTCGCAGCAATTCATTAAGAGGCTCCTTGATAAGAAGAACTCCAATGATTTAGTGTACAATATGGAGATTATTACTGATGACGCTACTGGTCTACATAAGCTAGCTTTAACCTCTGATAAGGTTAATGATGATGAAGTCAGGGAGAGTCTGATCTCCTCTTATGAGGATCTACTGATTGACTCTCCTCAACTAGCCTTGGACCTATTCAGGTACGCTATTTTAACTCAAGGTCTAGCCTATGGGAGAACTGCTTTAGGCAGGATATTCCCCTCTAGGCTGATTGTGAACTTCTCTAAAGCTATGGAGGAGAGAATAAGTGTCATTAAAGGAGTATCTGATGTTGACTTCATGAAGAACATTGAGGCTATCGAGGATCAGTTTGTACACCAGTATGTCTCTAGCGATCTCTCATCACTCCCCTTCGTAGCAGGATTAAAACCATCTACCACTTCCTCTTACAAAAAAGGTGGACGTTCTTTAAGTGTATTACGTGGAGTTGATGTTGTTAATGAGCAAGAGGTATACTATGATCTAAAGTACCCAAAAGTAGAATCGACTATTTACCCAAAGATCATCAAACGTTTTGATGATAAAATCTATATTAAGCTGGATGTTAATAGTGACTCCTATGTCTACTATAGGGTATTTGCTATCGCGCCTTTACACCATACCTACAGCTTCTCCCCATCTGACTTAGAGAAGGGGTTAAACTTGGAGATATTAGTTAATCCAAACTTAAACGTTCTGTACGGTGTTACCCCCACAGCATCTAACGCATTTCAAATTACAGGCCCTCAAGTTGTTACTGAAGGTGAGACTGTTTATATCCCAGCTTACAAAGGATCAACACCCATTGAGTTGATAAAGGGTAAAATAACTACCATCACCCCGATCATACGAAATGAAGAAGTAGTTGCAGTCACTTACTCCTATAGTTTCATGGAGAAAATATCTCTAACAAATGAGAGAAAGATTCTTGAGAATGAGTCTATTGCTAGCCCTTTAGATGTAGCCTCCAGAGAGAGCGCGGTAAGTGTATTACCAGTATCTAAAATTATCTCTAGAAAGAGTAGGAACTCAATAGTGATAGCTAATGATCTATCTACACTAGTAGCATCAGATAATGTAGTTATTCTCCCTATAAACGAGTTAACATCCAACCCATCTAAAATTGATGATGTATTACGGTTAATCTCCTCACTACCTAGTAAAGCTAGGTACATAGCTCAAGAAAATATACTAGGCCCATTAAAGGTTAGTAATCCTGTAATGGCTAGAACCGCTGCTCAAGCTCTTATGAATAGCGTGTCTTATGTTGATCCTATTTTGGATGATGTTGTATTCACAACCGAAGAGCGTTTGTTTGCAGAGATTGATTACCTAATAAATCGCAATGAGTTTATACCATACAACTCCATAACTCATGAAGGTGAGAACATCTACGTAGATCTTGGAGCAGTACCATTCTCTGTAAAAAATAAAGCTTCAGAGGGTAGAATGCTTAAGATGTTTAACACTGAAAATGGTGTGGCGTATGGCTACATAAAGGAGATTACAGATAACAAAGCAGTAGTAATCCCATTTGGGATACCGACATTACAAGCATTAACGCAATCCAAGTACTCACTTGATGAGTTCATGGATGTACTTGAAAAAACCCAACCATGCTAACATGATATGCCCACTCATGCCTGAACTGAATAAGGCCACTCAGTTCGGTGATAAATTCACGGCCAAGAATTTTTACAGCGTATTCGGGGATTTTAAACCCACATACAAAGAGAGTAAAGAAGCTGAACTAATTAAGAGAGTCCAGACTCAAGTCTACAACTATGGTGCAGATTACTTTAGATTGAACTTCCCTTCTCTGTATTACGATGTTGACAAGCTAAGCGCACACTTTGCATCCAAGATTGATCCTGCTACCATTGTAGAGTTTAAGGATGCTGGGGTTGTCACTACAGCAGGATACAAACCCTACATTACTGGTCCTGAGATCACGACTAGAAACCTTAGTAAGATGGGGGAAACCCTCTCCAAGTTGTATAACAGAACTGGCATAAGATATGAGATGTATAACGATCCTCAAGACAAACGAAAGGGATACTACTCCTTTGATGAAAGAGGTAGATACGTCAAAATCAATACTGCGTACGCTACTGCTGATACGCCGATACACGAATATCTTCACCCCATAGTTGCTGTAATAGAGAAGGAGAATCCCTCATTTTATGAGTACCTTCTAAACGAAGCCAAAACTCAAGATCAAGAGGAACTGGTGGAGTTTTTAGGTAAACAAGCTGCAAAACGCAGTAATATCTTTTACCAGATTATAGAGTTCTTAAAATCTATCATGCGTAAACTCTTTAATCGCAGTATTGATGAGTACACTACATTAGGGGAGTTTATGTCCTATTTAAATTACTCCAGCTCTAAAATTGACGTAGATAAATCCTACACTTTGTTTACAGCCAATCAAGCAGCATCAGTTTATCAAGCTGCTATGGGTAGCAACATCAGTGAGAGAATGAAGTTTAATGTTGATGTTATTAAGGATCTCATTGATAATGCCTTAAAGCTGAAAGCCCCAGATGATTCTCTTTATTACCAAGATGAAAACAATAATGATGTGGCAAAACGTGTTACATCATTTGTTGGGGATAGGGAAGTAGGTGTATTTTCCTTGAAGAAAAGAGGCAAAGAGAAAAGTGATGCCAGCTTTAGAGCTGAGATCATATTCAAGGAAAATGGTATACCACTAGATGGTAAAATACAAACAGCTGATGGCTTACTAAGTCTAGAGGACTTAACTTTAATGCTGGAGAGAACGGCAGATGAGGCGAGGATAAAAGGTAAGATCGGACACGCCTATATAGAGTATAAGCTCTCCAATTCTCCAGAGGCTTTAGAGAATGCTACAATGTGGGCTAATAAACTCTATCCTGGTATCCCACTTAATAGGCTAGAAATAATTCAAAATCTTGAAAGGGATCTACAATTAATCTTAAATCTCTCTGGAATTAATGTATCTGTAGACGGGACTAAACGCTACGATATACCAGATCGAATTGCTCCCGAGGTTGTCCTAGTCTCCTCAATCTTAAAAGATGAGAATGGTAAACCTCTAGGTACTACAGCTGACGGTGTAATCCAAACGAAGTATAACCAATTGAAGCTAGTGGACTGGAAGTTCGGTAATCTAACATCGGATTCGCAGACCTCGCATATTATGGCTTACGGGGATGTAAAAGACTCTAAACTCTCTAAAGCTAAACTAGAGTTGGTTATGCGTGCAATCATGCTAAAAGAGAGGTATGAGGGAGCATCCTTTGAGTTCCTACGTCTAGTTGGCATCAGAGGGGATAACTATAACACCTTCGATGTAGATATGCAGCCCTATCTTGACATGATAGGTAACTACTACAAAGAGAACAACAAAGAGGTGTATAACGAGCTGCAAAAACGCAAGCTCTTGAATGAGGAAACCTACATGGGGGTTAGACCTCTAACCATCAAGTATATTCACGAACTGGATAAACTACCCTCATTTGCTGATAAAGTCCAGTGGGTTGAGAACAGATTAAATGAGATCACGCTTAATAGTGAATTAAGCGTAGAGCCCACCAGTGTTAAGCAGCAAAGGGCTGCTTTAACGCAATTGTACCAAGAGTTAACTGCTGCTCCCGGTACTAAGTTCACAACCAGTATGGAGGATATACCAAAGACCTTCGGACAACTGAAGAACTTTTCTGACATAGCTCACCCTATAGTGCAGACATTCCATCAAGAGTTTTTACGGCGTAAGACTAGTAAGAATAATGAATTTGAGCAATATGCTACTAAGGCTACTAAGTTACTAGGTAAGGTATTAGAGGAAGCTCAGGACAGCTCTAAGAAGAGAAAGCTAGTGCGTAATATTCTCTCTACGATGACTGCTGTCGGGGTTGTGACTTTAAATCCTATTCTTGCTTTTGCGCCCTTAGCTGCTAACATAATACTACGACGTACGCAGACTAAAAGAAAGGATGCGTTTAACTTCATGTGGAGAAGGGTAAAGGACGGCACTAGGAATGGGTACTACATGAACACACTTGATACCTATAATGACAATGGTGTAGAGAAGCCTCTAACTAAAGCTCAAAGGGAATATAGGGATTATGTGGTCTCCACCATGAGGAGTTTATACACTGAGGTAATGGGGGCTCCTGCGTTTGTAACAAGTAATGGGAAGGTATTAACAAAAGCAGAGGTCATGAATAGACCCTTAGTTTTACCTGATGATTTCGCACCACGCTATCCTAAGAGTATAGATGAGCATAGAGAGGAACAGCCTTTTTATGAAGGTGGTTTCGGAGTTTTAACTAGGGCTAAAGACTACTTTAAAAGGAATTTAACATCTTTGATTGAGGATGAGTTTCATAACAATGATTCTAAAGGCGGATTACCGCTTAAGTTCTACTCCCACTTTAACTCAAAGATTGTAGAGGAGAATCTCCACACTATGGATATGCAGATGGCATATCATCAGTTTATGGATTCATTACTCGAGAAGAAGTACGGAGATGGTCTATACTCTATTGCTGAAGGGGTTAAGAACACGCTTGAATTGAAGGTAGATGAGACCGGTAAACAAAAGTATCCCGAGTTGGTAAAGTGGATGCAGAATGTTATAACTGCTCAAGTACTAAAGAGTACTGATGGTTTAGGCATGACATCTAGTAAATGGGTAGTCAAAGTTCCAGATAAGGTTAAAGAGGCAATAGGTATACCTAAGAATCAGGAACTAACACTAGACCAAACCAAGATACTCATGATGTTAAAGTCATGGGTCACATTTGCTGGTATGGGTTTCTCTGCTGTTGGTGCTGCATTTAACACTGCCCTAATCACTGTAACCAATACTATGAATGTCACTAAGCCTTTAATAAGCAGGCTTATGGGTATACCCCCTGAAGACATACAGGTAAGTGAGAAAGGTGTAGCTAAAGCTTATGCTGAATATACTAAGCACCTAGGTATGGTCATGGCTGGTAAAGGGGATGAGTCCAAGCTATTCTTAATGGCTAAGAAGTTTGACTGGTTACCAGATAATTATGATTACAAAGCTGGTAGAGATACACTCTTTGCTGATGTTACTTCTCCCTCTTTATTTTCCCATGCGTATATGTTCCATAACCTAGGGGAAACTTACGGTGCTTTAGTACACCTAGCAATGATGACTAACTCCATCAAGCTAGGCAAGAAGAGTATCTGGGACTCCTACAAAGTCGAGAATGGGGAACTAGTGTGGGTAGGTGGAACACGCGGTAAAGTCGAAATTGCTGATGGTGTGTTTGAGGATCTAAAGGAACTAGATGATAGGGAGATGAAGAACCTAAGACGTGCTTACGAGAAACTCCACGGTTCCTATAGGAGCGAAGAGAGAACAGCAATAGAGACTACGGTAGTAGGACAGTTTTTGTTCCAGTTTAAGAAGTTCTTCTTCACTTACTTAAAGAATTTATACTCCTCCCCATTTAACGATATAACTGTTGGTAGGTATGTCTTGGATAAAAACATCTCCAGACCAGATGATGTACCAGTATGGAAATGGGAGGAAGAGGTTATGACTGGTAGAGTTAGAGTAGGTGTGGCTGCCATAGCTGCTATGGTTAAGTTACCTTACCTCATGTACCAGAATGATTTTAAATGGGATGAATCCAAAAAAGAGTTTGTGAGTTTATTTGGGAAAAAGGATGATCGGACCAAGCAACAAGCTGCGAGACTTAAAGCAATGATGGAGTTGGCGAACACTGGTATGTGGCTAATAACAATGATGTTACTACTAGGAGCGGCGTTTGATGACGACGATGAGTCCTACGCTAAGAAGAGATTAACAAGACTTGTTCAGGATGCTTCTAGCGGGTTACTACCTGTAGACATATTTGATACCATCCAGAAACCTGTAGTAGCCTTTGACAGGATTGCTAAAACTGGTAAAGCATTCTTAGTATGGGCTGCTGATGACGAGAATAAAGACGGCTCTAGAAAGGGTAGTACTACACTTATGCGTTCCATTCCAGTACTCTCTAACCAATTAAGAATGGTAGATTTATTTGAGAATACCTCTGTTGAGACCTCAAATCTATTTGGGATATTCCCAACTGACGCTAGATAATGTGAAAAGCGGCTATAATCGCGAAAAAAAAGTTGATAAAATATTACCTAGCTATTGACAATAATTGTTAAATTTGTCCTAATTCCGTAAAGGAAGGACAAGTCTGGTTTTCACGGAGTTCCAAGCTGGTTCAACTCCGTCCTTATAGTTCTAAGAAAGGTTGTTTGGGTTGGGGGATGCTATCCCCCACCTAAACTAAAAACAAAATGAACCCAGTCAACCAGCCTTATAGTAGAGGAAGATATGTGTCGCTCTGATCGCCCAGGTGTCAACGACCAACTGCAAGAAACTCTTGATTCGACAGTTCAACTGTAATTATGACTACTATTTGCGTAAGAAGAACCAATACGGAACTGATTAGAATCCATTTTAAACACGTATTGGGGGCAGGGGCGGGACGCTGAATGTTGGCTAGACCTAGTACCGATAGAACCATTGCAGAGGGAACAGTCACCCCAAGAAGTGAGGTAAAAATGATTATCTCCCTTCTTGCAGGGAATAGACCTGGTATACTCTGTAAGATAGAACCCCCTACCCACACCCCCCTCTGCCCGTGGACTAGGGGGTTCGCCGTTAGGTAACCCTAGCAAAAATTTAGGCCCCCTTGGATTACTCCTTGGGGGCCTTCGCGTTTTCGTCATCATCAATCAACATTACGTTTGTTCGTGGTCTTCTTTCTCTGATCTCCTCGATCTTTCTGATAATCCAGTACAACACTAGAGGGACTAGTATAAATAAGACAGCGGTTGCTATAAACGATGCCTCCATTCCAAGATCTTTAAAGTCGAGATCTGGTGCATCATTATGAATGGGATAGCGAACAGACCACTTTGGTACGGTGAGTAAATAGTTGGAACTGTGATTGTTGCAAAAACAATTATCAGCAACTCCAACATCATACGATCCCAAAATGGTAGAGGTTCGCTTGGTGCATTGAAGGTGTACTTTACCAGCAACCAAAGAAAAAAGCCGTAAAAAGCACCGGCCAAGACCATTGCGAGCTTCAAAGGTATCGGGACATACAAAATACTCCCGCTAAGCGCGCAAATGGTAAAATGTAAAAACAAGAAAAATACCGAGGAAATTCTCATAACAAGTATTTGTCTTTGTAGAGCAGCTTAAAGAGCGCCAAGACAGTTCTAACCGGTTCCTTGATACCAGGTATGAAATACTCTGCGTAGGCTACACGTTCGCCCAAAGCGTTCTTTTTGTAGACCACCCATGCTTGGCGGATTTCCTGATCCTTGCAAACTTCGACCTTGCGCATAGCGCGGACTTCGTTGCGTGCAACATTCAGTAGTTGTCGCGGCGTTTTGTGTTTTTTCTTTTTTCCGCCGTGCTGATTCTTTTTGAGGAGTTTTTCAAGACGTTGCTTTTTACTTAAGCGGTCCCTTCCGAATCTGGTTTTGTAGGGTTTCCCTAATCCCTTCATAGATTGAAATGAGTTCATGTGAAAGTATGTGATATTTATTGGTTAAAAATACGATGTAGTCCCCCTCGTGTACGATCTCAAGTATTTCCTGATCCAGTGTTAAATAAAAAACACCTTCGGATGGAGGTACTATAAGCCTCCATTGAGGAGGTAGTTCATGATGTACCATAGCTTTATAACCAAGGTCTGCAAAAGCCTTAATTATTGCTGAAAAATTTCGGGGGTGCATTTGTAGGACCATAGTGGCACATATTTAAGAAAGCCATGTGAGGAATGATGAAGAATGCTCCGGTATTCTCGTTCAGACAGATAATATCGCCAATAGCTACTTCGAGTATGATGTGCGCTTCGTCACTTGAGACATCGTATACAGAGAACGCCATCTCGCCTTCACTGTGTTGTACAACTTCTATATCTGTCTCTACTAAGAGCATAGTGAAATCGTGTAGTTGGTCGACAGTCGTTTGAGTAGTAATAATTAGAAAATGTAAATCATCTTGTAGTGTCACGTTTTCGAGTAAATCCATAGGATTGTAGTGTTAAGATGATGAGTAATGTAATACCTAATGCTGCGTACATTAGAATAATTATAAGTCTTTTTAGTAGTTTCATAAATCTTATACTACCTTATAAAAGTTTCGACCTTGGTTCCTTTTACAGGAACTACAGACCATCTAGCGAGACAGGCTAGCGCTCTATTACCCGGCTTACGTTCATCGTGCTGGCATTTCACACGTCAGGGTTTTGTCCCTGTTTGGGTTTATCCCAAAACTAATTAGCCCCTTCCTGTATTTCAAGGTTGGGGCTAATCTTTTATAAGGTAGTATCGCTTCTACGGCTTTGTTATTACCTATGAGGCCTTAGCAGCTCTTGATATGAGGGCTGTTAGGAAACTTCTCTAAATAGGCAAGGCGCTAACCGTTAAGTGGAGCGGCGCCGTCTTCGGGACTTAGCAGTTTTATCAGACATAAGTTTACGCTTAATATCCACTGCATCTTTCTCCGATAGACCGAGGTAATATAGACAAGCTGCACGTAATCCTTTCGTACGGCTAGTCCGGATGAGTTCTACGACTTCACGCGATTCACCCAACAACTCAATGAGGGTCTGTTTCTGCGTTAAGGTCAGCCTGCGAATCATCCATTTTGTAATATGCAGGTATAAATGTTTCATTTTCAATTTTGACTTTATCCCAGACTTCAGCGTCAGGGGGTAACTCCACTCCTGTTCGATCTTCCTGGTATGCACGCATAGCAGGATGTTTCTCAAACACTTGTCGAGTAGTGTAGTTTTTGTTGGACGCATCGTTGGGGAAATGCGTATCTACATAAGTCTTATCCACTTGGGAGTATTTACCATCAAGAAAAGGAGTGACTATTGTAGACTTAACGTCTGCAGGTATCCGGAATTTGAACATCACTTTACCCGTTTCGGGAGTGTACTTGGCTACAAAATCGGGATGCGCCTCAAATGCTGCAGTCTTGTATTCAGGGAGAGTATCATTATAAAGAAAGTAGAAGAAGTCTCCTACCTCTTCAAGTGGGTACTCTACCGAGGCTAGATATGTGTTAACGAAGTCTTTGGTGAAAACCTCTAACTGTTCAGGTATCGGCGCAGGCACTAAAATACTATCAGTGCTGACTTGCAGGTGTCCGCTAGGACTTACAGCCCAGGTTATAGGAGTGCCCGTCGAGGTAGTCGAGGTAGTTGTTAAAAATTTACCAATTGATTCTTTCAGACCCATAGCAGGACTTATAAAATATGTAGAGAGATTGTGTTTCATGTTCCTTGCGAAACTTTGAATGAATTAGTTGGTATTACACCATTATGCTCGTAGACATATCTGGGATATTCCCACAAATCGTGGTCACGATGCCAGATATAATCGTCTATGAGCTGGTCAATACCTTTTACAAAGGTATTACCCGTATAACCGCCAGTAAAACCAGCAGCCAGATCTTGTTCAGATACTTGATACACTAGTGGGGGAGATACACTCTCTCTGGTCTCAACAACTACAAATTCAAAAGGTTTAATCTCATAGCCATTTTTAATCAACTCAAAGAAGGGAGATGTCTCCTGCTGCACTGCGTAATGGTACAAAGACGCTTGTCTAAAGTATCCTAAATCCACCATTACTTTTGGGAAGGTGTATACAGAGTATCCAGTTGTCTTCAAATCAAAAGGGGTAATAGTTTTGGATTCATGATCTATGACTACCCCGTCTAACAAAGCCTTAAAGTCTAAATCTCTATACTTAAAATAGATAGCTACTTGAAAGCACAAATCAAATCTACCACTTACAAAGTATTCACGTGTATATGGGGTATTAAGTATTTTATCCACGCACTTTAGAGCTGTTTCGTGAATATCTTTACTTAAAGCCGTTTTACCTTCCTTCACGTTGTGGAGAGCATAGTAATAGTTTCTGCCCTCGTATGAATTCCAGAATCTCGTCACTACTGTAGCTAAAGGTAGCTTGTACCCACTTTCATCATATGCCTCTTGGTACAGCTCTAATGGGGAGCTCTCCTCTAAGCCTAAAGGTAGATTACTCACAAAATCACCCAATAAGCCTCCCGGCTTGGAGACTCCTAAAACATGGAAGTCCGCATCAAATGTCTCAGGGGAGGTCAGTAAACAGTCTACTGCAGAACCTAACCTAAAGAATTCCTTATCCTCCTTTTCGTATTCTCCGTCCATTCTTTGCTTGAATAGGACTGGATTGGTTATCAGTTTCAACAGACTGTTTGAGAGATACCCTTCTTTTTCGTAGTAAGCTTTTGTGTCGCTTGTCATTTAATATGTCGTTAATCGCCTCTATAACTTGCTTGTCGTTACGAGGCATATAAAGCTTGTAGTCAAGCTTATTCAAATGTAGGAAATACTTAAATAGTTTCCATCGTAAATCAAATACAGGGGTCCTATGACCTTTAGTCTCTATGATCCATGTATCTCCTATGAAGTCCGGCGTGTACTTTACATCCCGGACTTTTTTTATTTTCTTTCCACTTTCAATAGACTCTAGCGCAAAGCTGGGCTGAAGGACGAAGGTTACCCCCTCGTACTCAAACTTCAGCCCAGCTTCCGTTAACCTCTTGAAGGTGCGTTCCTCCAATGGTGATTTCATGAGTAGTGTTGTTTTAGGTTTGTTAGCAGATCCAGGAGAAAGTACTCCACCGAATCAAAGTCAGATATAACATACCTTATATGCAAATCTGGCATATCTGTTAACTTACCTAGTAACAGGAAAAGAGAGCGGGCCTCTTCTTGAGAGAGGCCCCAGCTCGTAACTTTTTCCTTCAGATCGAGTTCCAGTTGCTCCGCCGTACTCATTTACGGCGGTTGATGCGCTGTTCAGCCGGAAGCCGTTGTTGAACAGCTCCGGTTTTGTACTGAATCAGTTGCTGGATGAAGTGCCCATGCCCCTGACGATAGCGGGTATCCATGTCGAGCAACTTGCTCTCCGTGTCACCGCCTTTTTTGTCGATGAGTGCGACAGTGAAAGTTGCGTAATCCAACCCAACTGTTTCAGCCGTCTTGAAAGAGGCATAAATCGCTGACTTGGGCACTTCACCTGCCGTACAGGTAACCGCAACGCATCCGTCCTTGAATTTGTTCTTCAAAGCCGGGATAACCGTGACGGTCGCCACCCGAATGTTTGCAGGCAGCGGAGCGTGAACAACGGCTGTAGCCTTCGGCTCGTTAGGGCCAGCCAGGAATTCAAGGAGATCTGCGTTGGTCTGCAGATTAGCGGAACCTTGCTTATGGCGAACAACCGAACCGCCCGGAAAGAGCTGCTCATAGTCACCGTAGTGGAACCCGTTTTGATCTTGGAGTTTGTCCAAGCCGATGAACTCAGGCACTTCCAAGTGCCCGGCGTTCTCCACCATACGAAACGCTTGCGGTTTGTTGTTGGTGGCGGCGACGAGATCGTCGGGGTTCAAGTTAATCGCACGTGGGCCGCTGAAGCGACCGTTGCGATAGGGTTCGCCAAATGCCATCGAAACGAGGCCGTTGGCAGTCAGAGTAAGATCATTCGGACCGTTGTGTCGGATTTGCATGATAAAGTATAGTTAGAAATTAATGGTTACAAAACCATGTTTGGCGAGAAAAGCATTCGCTTTACGAAAGTAATCCGCCTTAAAGAACTCATTACCTGCAGCTGGCGAGGGGTGATTCCCTTTAATGACGCAGTGCGTGGTATTGGTTATAGCTACATTATGAGCTTTTTGCCCCCAGAGTATCCAAACAACGTAATCCTTACGGTTGATGGATTCAATGATTCTTCGGCTAAACTCCTCCCACAATTTCACATGACAGGTTGGCAAGCCGATTTTACAGGACAGGGCTAGATTCAGGAGGAGAACTCCCTGATTAGGTAAATGCCCCAGATACGAGTTTCCTCGCTCTGACGCCTCTTCAGGGTACTCCATCTTTATCTTTTGTAGAATTCGACTTAGTGCAGGAGGTGGCTGATTTGTTAGATCAGTGTCCCACGCTAGACCATTCGCCATCCCGTTTGAGAACGGGTTACTAGACACTATAACCACTCTTAGAGAGGAGTATTGACAGCGGGTGAACGCCTCGAAACACTTCTCTTCTAAGGGTGGATATAGAACCATCCCAACTTTTAGTTCTTCAACCAATTGCGGAATGATTACGTCGTGTGCGTGGACAAATGCGTCTGGGGCTTTTTTTGCCCAGTCTCCTACCACTTCCTCAAACTTCAATAACGCTAAATTACTCATCTACTCGTGAACAGTCTTGTTCCAAAATCCACCACGCAGTATCAGCGTAGAACTCCATTGCCTCTTGAGCGGCAAATGCGCCGTAGTAATTAGCTTTGAGCTCGTTGCGGAACGACCCGATGTAGGTCTCAACCGTATCAGACATGGTTACGGTTGTGTCTTCTACGGCGGGTGGGGACACGGTAGTGATATATACACGAAAGGTACAACCTTGCTCCTTTTGAAGGCCGTAGACCTTCGAGGTTTGCAAGTACCCCAATGTAGAGAATGCTGCAGCCCAGAATGCGAGTATAAGGAGTACCCACGGGCCGTGTTTAAAAGGGAATGTCATCTACTTTGAAATGCTTTGAGAGTCTTTTCTTAATTTTTCTATGTGTTCTGTAGTAACCATACTTAGCAATATGGTCAGAGATATCCTTAGCCCCATCCAGCAAGAGGCTAGGTAGGTTAAATGCTTTGGAGAGTTCCGCAGCAAACTTAATACCACTATCATCGTTGTCCAGCAACAAGACGACGTGATTGAATCTTTTTTTCAAGGAGCCTACAAGCTCCTTCATAACTTCACTTGTCTTCCCATTTATACCGTAACCTTCCCCTTGCATACACACTGCCCCGAATCCTAAAACTCTCAGCACCATACAGTCCTTTATAGAGGAAGTAATAAAGCATAGCTTACCTTTCTTAGGTAAAGCGTTTGCTCCGCCGATATCCTCCCCTGTAGCGTTCCCATACCACTTAGTTGTCTTAGAGTACGGGCGATAGATCTTAATTCTACCTGATGGGAAGAGGTATGCGAATATTGGATTATTTCTATTCGATTTTAAGTACAAATCCTCATTGCGGTATACGCTGGAAACCGTGAATACATCAAACAGTTCAAGTATTTCAGGACTTATGCAGTACTTACTCCAGTATGAGTGAACTACAGGAGTTGCTACGATTCTGATATGAACATCCTCTTTCTGCTCTACTACACCATCTACTCCTTTAATCATGTGAATCTCGTCACGAATTATTCTCAACGCTCTAACGTACGAGCAGTTGTACAAAGTTTGAACTACACCAATAAAATCATACTTTTTGCCTAGTGCAAAATCATTAAAATACAGTCTACCGCTTTTGGCGTAGTAAAAGGAGCATCCTGGATTCTTATCCTCTCGCAGGGGGGAGCGATACAGCTTGTTCAAATCAATCTCAATCTTGAGGTAGTATCTCATGATCTGCTCTTGCGTCACCCTTGACAGTATCGCTCCCTTCGGATCTAAAATATCCCTCACCCTCATGCCGTAATCTTTAGATTTTTAATTTTTGTAGGTTCCCCATATAAGGAGATCAGATAACAATAAACCTGCCACTCCGAATCCAACAAAGTGCTCACAGGTATTGTGCCCTGAACCTCTAAGGTTTCATTGGGCGTAATAACTTTTGCGGTGTAATTCACAAAAGTAATTAGTTTCAAGAATGTAGCCAACTCTTTGGCTTTTCTTTGTCGTGTAGATAAATCGGTTGTGCTAGCGAGCGTTGCTAGCTGTTGATCCAGATTCATAGATTTTGCCAAAACGGCTACGGCCCCCGAAGTGAGGGCCGTAGTTAGTACCGTTTATTCTTGATGTTCTTTTCTCCACTCCTCTACCAGTTCGAGCTCTTTGTCGGTAAAGGCCAGAGAGGGTTTAGTGCCCTCAACCCAGCGTTCAACAACAGCTGGAGTTTTGGGATATCGAAGATCAGGTAGCTTGGTATACGGCTGGTCTGCCTTACGCGGTACTACCTTAATATTTACTTTCTTATGGATCGGCCGTCCTAGAAGGGTGATTGCTCCCTTTACGTAGTCTTCGTAGGTTTCTGCCTCAAAAGCCTCGACTACTGCTTCATCAAGAGTTGCAACCATCAGTTGAGTGATGAGTCGCAAGTTCTCAAAGCGCTTGCGCTCTAGCGCATCTTCCGGAGTTTCGTCACCAAATGTATATTCTCCGGTGGGTTGGAACAACCTATTCTTGAGTTTGCCTTCTGTACCCTCAAAGACGAGGATGATATCATCCATTTCAAAATATGCTGCGGTGAATTCGACCGCTTCGTGAATGCCCGGCGGCATGGAGGGGGCGTTATCCCCCATAAACATTTTTGCTGTAATCATGATTATTGTTTTACGCCAGTAAAGTTACTGGTAGTGAATTTGTTGTTACCCGGTGTGGAAGCAGCGTTTCCATCATCGTCATCGTCGATATTGAGACCCAACACAGCCGAAAGAGCATAACGCCGTTGATACGTAATTGCGGAGCCAACTCCTTGAGGATCGTTTTTGGCAGGCTTCATTTTAGAAGCCCCCATCAGATATTCCCCGCTAGTGTGCATCAGAACAGTCGTTAATTCGTCTTCCCCTGTTGGGAACTGCGCTACCGAAAGGCCACTTTCTTTCAAGGGCTCACGGATTGTATTAAGGATGTCTGCTAGGGTAGCATATTTAGATTTGAAGAATGGGTTAGTGGCCTTCTTTGCAATGTTGGCAACTGTACCCTGAAACGTGGCTAATGCTTCAGCCAGATTCTTAATGCTTTCGCTTTTTTCAATCATATGATTTAGTTTAGATCACTCATAGAGATTTCCTCTACTCGTGAATTTTTAAAATCCTCCAGCATAGCTAGAATTTTCAGAGCGCCAAAACGCTCTTTAATAAGATGCCAGTAAATGACATCTCTACCCTCATGTTTCAGAGGTAAACCTTTGGGAAACTGCGGAGTGCGTGGCCCATAGGCTTTAATCCCCTCAATAGTTGCCGGCCTATGTGTGATTAGAACATAGTCAGAACACTGATATACTGAAGACGAGCCAAAAATGTCGTTCTTCGTAGGGAAGTGCAGGTTCGGATTGAGAACCCTGTCGGAATGCTGGATATCCCTATTAAGTTGCGAAAGTACGATAAATGAAATTTTTACGTTCATGGCCGTTACCTTCTTTTTTATAGCAACTAATCTTCTCATGAGGTTATCTACAATTGACTTCTCCACATCACCTTGTTCTCCTTTAGTTAAAAGAACGTGGTCAATTGTAACTATAAGACCCCTATTGTTCATCATGGACTTGTTCACCACAAAACTCATGATAGTATCTTCTACCTCATCTACTGATCCTATCTCGTCTACATAGTAGATCGGCTCTTCGCTAATCTTGTTTAAGATACTCTCCACTTTATCCAAATCCTCAAAGGGTTTATCTGCAGAGTAAATATCTTTTACCGGTTTACCTAACTCGCTAGCAAGTCGGCGAGTCAATTGATCCTCGATCAACATCTCAAATTCAAAAGAGAGAATATCAAAATTGTTCTCGTTCAGATTCAAGAAATCTCTCTTCATCTCTTCCAGGATAGTTGATTTACCAGCTGATGGTAGGCCTGCAATAGTTAAAATCCTACCCCAATCAAGTCCATTAAGTAAAGCCTTGTTGAATTTAGACTTTGAGGTCTTTAGTGAGGTAACTTTACCGGAAGCTCTATCCTGAATGTAAGCTAGTGTCTTGGCTGCTCCCAACTTTATGGGGTTAACCTTTAACTTATTCGATTTCGTAGCCTTGTCCTTCATCGTCTATACTCTCAACGTTTAGATATTCCTCTTCATCAAGCCACCTTTTAGGTGATTTCAAATATGATAGTTCGTTGTGTCTGGATGATTCGCGTATTCGATTCTGCACATCCATTTTCAACGCCTCTAGTATGTCCTCGTGCGAGACTCTTTGTCTGGCTCTGATGTAGGCATTTCTGGCATCTCTCTTAGTAGTGAGAGGTTTGAACTTACGAGTAGTGTGGAAGCCCCCGTGAGCATCATTAGCAGGGAAGCTACTCCAGAAATCCTCAAAGTCCGCATCATATTTCGTGACTGTTGAAATCGGGATCTCAAACAATGTAGTAGCGTATGGAGTAACTTCCCCGTTTTTATCCAGCATATTCATCATACGCAGTCTGTCTACAGAGACCTCAACTCCGTAATCATGGTGTGTTAGCACACCGTATAGGTACACCAGTTCCTCTAAAGAGAGGAAGTGCGCCTTAGCTTTAAGGATAATATCCTTACTTAATGTTAAAGCCATCGTAGTTATTCTGTTTTAGCACTTCAAGTGCAAAGGTAAACACTTCTAGTGAACAATCAAGTAATTTCTCGAAAAATCTTGATTGGTATATACCAATTTTACGAGACCCGGCTTTTTTAGGGCCTTCGTAATGGGGATGGTGAAACCTCTCATCTGTACCGTTTTTAGAACGTGTGTACCAGAGATACTGATAGACTATCTTCCCGTCCTTAACTAGCGAACGAATAACGATGCGTATCTTTAAATGAAAGGTGTCTGTTCTTGAGTAAATTACCATTTGTTCAGGCCTTCAAGTATGTAGGACCATCCATCATTATCCATAAAATTAGGGTGTCGTAACTTCATGTAATGCTCTAAGTCTCTTAGGGCGTGTACAACGGCATCAAACATACTAGGGTTTTCAGATCTCATGGCGATAACGGTGTCATTCGCGTACAGTACGAATCCGATTTTACGGCTGCCGTCGGAATAGTATTCCACAACATAATTCACCAGTTCGCGTTCGTTTTCAGCATGAATTTGAGCCAGATGCTTCTCCAGTATTACCTTCCTATGCCCTAGAAGTTTAGAGAACTCTTTTTTTGTTAGACTCATTATTTTTAATCTTTGAAAAATTCTTCATAAGCTCCGACTTCAAACTTAATTGAGTCGAAGAATACTTCAAATAAACTCACTAAACAGCTAAAAAAGCTATCTGCGTTCGCTCCTGCTATAAGTTGTTCGTTTAAATAAAAACTACCAACATAGCGAAAGGAGCTAGTAGATTGGTGAACTATTTGAAGTTTTAAGCGTAAACCATTCACTACTCTTGCTCGTGAATAGACGACCTTATTTCTTGTATCAAAGAGCATCTAGTCTTAATAGAGCTGTTAAGGCGGCAGAAAAAACAGAGCCTCCAACAGCTATAGTCATACTGCCTCCACCACTGTTGTAACGAATCCGGGCTTTGTACTTTGAGGTGGTGGAAGTACGTACTACCTCTAGATAAGCATCAAGATCACGCAGTTTAGGATGGTCATCTGTCACAAATACCCTTCTAGAAGTCACAACCATATCGTTGTTTTAATATTTCGGTAATCCTTAGGATGAACGCGAACAAAGACTCTTTAGGGTTTTGGACCACTACTTCGGACCTTTGTTTCCACGCAACATCAATAATAGATGCAGTAAAGTAATTATCAGCGGCTGGGAAAATGATAGGCTTATGAATAAAGATAACTACTTCACACATATTGTAGGGTAGTCTTAAATACTCCTCTTGATAATTTTGCATTAAAATGGGAAATTTAATTGAGGATGTTGCTCATTAGACTCAATATCCAAAACAATTTTGTACACTGAATCCTTAGAGTAGTAGCTAAATAACAGCTTATTCGAGATGGGTTTGGTGACCACTATGTGTATCCTATTCCTATCTGCTGCGTACCCTTTTATGATTCTGTCTGTTCTGCGTATTGCGAATATAGGGGCCTTGCCATCGAGTCTGCAATTATCGCACGTACGTTTATTATCTATGAGATGTTTTTGAACCAGAAAGTCGTGGTCTAAAGTGACATCTATAGGTATGGAGTCCGTACAGTGCTGACAGGATACATAATGAAAACGATGGAATTCTTCACCCGCTGCAAACGGTATGAGATCCATCATTCGGTGATCGCTAAACAGCAATTGATCCATCGTACAAGTCGGACACACGTGGTGATCTTGAGTGTTTGAATTAGCCCCACGAAATGCAAACTCGTTAGAGGTAATCAGATACTCATGATGGCACCTAGGACAAGTATCAACTAGTACGTTGTGGAACACACTAAGAGCCCCATGATCCTCTAGATCTTCAGAGGCTTTACGTACTGCGGTATATTCTTCACTGCATTCTGGACAAAGGTAAACGGCATCACCGCTGACGGTATCGTAATCAGGAACCCTGAATGGTTCTACCGGGAGCAAGATTTTCTTATTCTTGCTTAGTGGTGTAACAAGGAGTCTTTTGCACCCGTAGCAATTATGCTTGTAGTGGGCAAACTCCATAGGAAAGTTAGAGTAGTGGTAATCTACTGTATTATCAAAGCGATAGTGTCTAGCCAAATTAGATATTCTGTCCTTGACAGACAGAGCTGTTTGCTTAGCGAAGACCCCATCACGAGGGTTTAGCCCCTCTATATCCCTTTCAAACTCCTCTACATCAGTCCAGCAGGATTCACACATTCTGTATTCAGTAACAACAGCGTCATTAAAAGTACCCTCCTCTTTAAATTCAAGGACTGGTATATCGACATGGGCGCGGTTACAAAAATGACAGAAATCTACACTGCTGCTGACGGCCTTTGGGACATCTGTACCGTAGGAATTTAAATATAACTGCAGCCTTGCAGGTTTACTCATGATATTGAATCTAGTGTCGTCCATACGGACATTAGTTTTTTATTCTTGTTAGTAACCCATCTTTGCTCGACGGTATTCTCGGTAACAGCGTTAATGATTAGGGCTTCTTTACCCTCAACCATTCGGGATACCCTCCCTATCTGTTGTATGTTTGTTAAAACTGTAGACACCCCAGATAGTACAAGGGCGGAATCTGCACTTGGCACGTTTAGACCCTCGTTTAAAGCGTCCACTGCAATCAAGTGTTTAGAGGATGAAGAGAAGTCATCCAAAATCTTTTGTCTCTCTGCTGAGGAGAGTTTCGAGTGGTATAACAAACCACCAACTGTCTTTGCGACCTCTTCCGCCATAGAGATAGTTTTAGTAAAGATAATCCATTTTCTACTGGGAAATCTCTCTATTACCTCTTTAGCGAATTTGATCTTTTCAGTGTTGTTGTACACACTGAACTTGCGCATAGTCATTGCAGACCAGAACTGCTTAGCCATACGTTTTGTATACTCATCAAAACCTTGAGAATCCTTAGCAGCTCTAGCTAATTCAAATGCTGAAGCAAATGAATTATACCTACTCCTAATCATACCTGATAGAGCAATGGTAGCCTCTATGAATTTCCCATCAAATGCCCTGTATTTAGCTTGATTGTATTTATCAAACTTGCATGGCACATTGTAGATCTTAACAGGGGCCAGGATACCACCAGCTTCTACCAAGTCTTGAAGCTCCTCGGTGTACACTGTTGGGGACACTCTTTCCAAAAATTCCTCATACTCCTCTTTCTCCGGTCTGGTACCGGATAGAGTTAGTAAATACTTATATTTCACATTCTCGTATAGTTTTCGGAAAACAGGAGATAGACTCCTATGCACCTCGTCAACTATTAGTAGGTCCACCTCTCTTTGAATCTTACAAGCTGTATTGATACATAGTACGTCAGCATCAATACCTTCTTCCTTCCACTGTTCTACCAGTGGAACTCTTGAAGTCACCACTAAAGTAGTGGGTTTACCGCAAGACTCATAAGCCATCACGCCAAGGCGTGTTTTCCCCGTTCCGGGGGGAAGGAAGACGCCGCCTACGCGGCCAGCGTCTTCCCAGGCCCTAAGGGCCTTTTCTTGTATTTCTGTCTTAGTCATACCTTCTAGTATCTGCATCACAACTAGCACAAAAGTCGGGAGATTTTGCGACATTTCCACACGATGGGCAGCGATTTAAACATTTTTCACATATTTCCTGTTCTACCACCTGGGGAATAAACGAATCTCCACAATCCTTGCACTTTCTAGTAAGTAGCGTACAATCCATACAGTAACTCGCTGCAGAACCGCTGATAACGGTGGAACAGCCTTTGCATTTGCGGTAGTTAAACCCAAAGCTTTTGGCCTTCCTAACTGCGTGACAACTCTTGCATATTCCCTCATTAGAGAGAATAGCAGAAGTCCCGCAATCCCCGCACTGCTGTAGTGTTATCATTCCGCTAGAGGTCACCCAATCTGTCCCGAATTCGCATGAGGCGCATATCGAGCGTTCGTTAACTTCCTCGGTTTTACGATGGCATTCAGCACAATACGTGTCCAGAGCATTGTAACACTCATCGCACACCTGATAGTGCCCATAGAACGAAGGTGTACAAGCATAACACGTACCCTCCGGATTCACTTTGACATCAGGTGTACCGCACTCATGACACGTGGACTCTGCAATAGGGTAGAATATTTTACGACGTGTGTACATAGACCGTAGAATTTTAGATGGATTGCCGCAGTTGTCGCACGTGTGCGCCTTTTTGGGCGGTATGCAACTCTGGCAGAATCCAGATCTATCCACAATATTATCGCATTTAGTACACTTAAGCAGGTCACACTCATCTCGACTACACTGTACGGGCCGAGTTAAATAGTGGGGGCAAGTAGAATCTAAACAGACTCTTGTTGCCCCCGTTTTCAGTTTCCCCGAGCTTGCGGTAGCGGATGCCCAATACCACCATCTCTGGTGGATTTAGCAAATACCGCGCGAATGTTCGCGACAATTGCAGCACGTTTTGAAGCATTTGCAGGATTTGCCTGCTCCTCAGCTAGCTGCTTCTCAATATCCTTGAGCAGTGGTACCATTGCCTGAGCGATGACAGCTTGGTCTGCCTGAGGCTTGCGCTCGATGGATTCTACAAGCCTTTTAGCGCGACTGGGAACCTGTTGAGGATTGACTCCCACGAACGTGAGAATTTTTTCCATCGACGACAGCTGTTGACCTGATCCGCTTGGCGGAGGCGGATTGTTGCTAGGTGGGTTAGCACCACCCGAAGACCCGCCACCATTTGCGTTTTGCGCAGCAGGGTCTGGTTGAGGATCTTCCGCCACCTGATCGTCTTTCTCAAAAGCAAAGCGGGTATTCTTATCCAGAATCGCAGAATCCATCAACTTAATCGTCTTAATCAGGATAACTCCGTAGTGCACTACGGTCATAACAAGAGTGACCAACATAGCGTAATTCAATGCCTGCCAGGGGGCATAAGGCATATCCTTACCTGCGAGCGTCGCTGCTAAGATAAACTCATCCTCGTTAGAAGTCAATGAAATTAAGGCAAGTTGTACCTCTGTCATCTGTCCTAAGCCGTTTGCGATAATGATTGCGTTTAGAAACGGTAGTCCTGCAGACATGACAAGATACAGTACTATTAACGTGAATCTTGGACCTAATGCAACCCAGTTTTTCTCGAGTGCAGCAACTGCGAAACGTCGACATTCTTTACCAAAGTTAATGGTTGAGAACATCGAAGCAACGAGTAATGTAAAGTGGCCGACGAATCGGAACACCGGGTTCACAAAGTGGTCGCCGATAGAAGCAGCAAAACCTGCTTCGGCCACTGCAAGTAACATATCAACGACCAACAAAAATGAATAGGGGTAGAGCAGAAATTGTTCTGCTATAATTTTGCCAAGCTCTTTACCCTTGTTCTGCGGCATTTTACGCAACGTAACGAAGATAAAGATGAGCCCGACGATGATTAGTAGACCCATTAGGGCACTAATTAGCACGTTAAGTTCCAATGTCATGTCATTTCGACCAGGATTTAGTGATTTTGGCCTCTGCCGGTATGGAGAGACGGGTTAAGAAATATTTTGAAGCGAGGAGCATACACTCCTCGACAATGTTTGCAACCTTTTGGGCATTCCTTTCATAACACTCTACCATGTATTCGTCATGAATTAGTAGAAGTACATCAAACAAACCAGTTTTAATAGCTTTTCGACGTAAAAAGATGCCAGCTAATTTAGACATATCAGCAGCTGTACCTTGAATGGTGTAATTCTGGGCCCTACGCTGAATACTCGACTCAATCATCTCTAGTTCCCTATACCAAGCAGGTACAGGTCGCCATCCGTTTATCTCATATCTAGTTATTAGGTTTCTTAGTTGGGTGTAGCGCTCAAATTCTTGAATGTAGGAACGACGCTTAATAAAGTTGTTTGTTAGAATGTAACCTTCCTGCATAGCTTCCTGTCCTCTCTTCTTAAAGAAGACTGGGAGTTTATGGAACTGCAGAAAGTAGATCTTAATGAGTGCTTTGGCTTTCGACAAAGGGATACCAAATGCGGCAGCTAACTTAGTTGCTCCTCCCCCATCAGTTGTGTTATCATACGGCTTTTTATCCGTATTTCTGCATATTACTATGCAGCTCAGCATATATCATCTTCTTCAGCTTTACCTGGTAAGAAGTCGGACGCTCGTGGAAGGAATTATTGTTAGGCTCATCCTTCTATGCGTTGCACCTTCATGTCCCCTTTAACCTAGGACAAGCTTGGCTCAGGGTTATCCATTACTGGACTTTCCCTGAATTCATCCGATTTTAATTTACGTGTTTCCACGTAATTGCGCATTATTTGTTGTTTACGCCATCAAAAAGTTCATACTCTTAGCGTACTGCCTCTCTTGCGAATCTTTCTTCAGCTGAGGATTGTTAAAAGCTATCTTGGCAGTTGCTAAGTGCACGTCGCTGTCACGACACGCTCTAATCATATTCTCGTCTTGAGCCAAGTCTGCTAGAACTCTTACTTCCTGATTGGAGTAGTCGGCAGTAATGAGCGTCTTGTCTTTAGGTGCGCGAAAACAATCCCTAAAGCTTTTATCTCTTGGTATATTCTGTACGTTAATGTCTGACGAAGCAGTTCTACCAGTAGCTAAAATCTGATATATGTTAGTGTGAATCCTGTTAGTTTTAGGGTTCACATTTTCCAGGAATTTAAGACCGTAAGAAGTTAATGCCTTCTTCAAACGCTTGAACTCCAGATAGTAGTCAACCAAAGGATCTCCTTTGAGAGATGCGAGAGCTAGTGAGGATACAGATTCCCTATCTATGTTCTTGGCCTTATCTACTAGTCTAGGCTCTAGTCCCAACTCTTTGAATACTTTGAGAACTTGAGCTTGCGAGTTCCAGTTGATATCAGCAGTCTCTTTTAGTTTAGTTTCATGTTCTAGAACCTTCTCACTAGTGAGTTTAGTGTTCTCTACCCACTGTTCAGAGGAGAACGGCAAACCTTTCAGTTCTAGGTCCCCAGCTACCATACTAAACTCATTCTCTAGCCAGAAGACTCTTAACAAGGACTCTCTCTTCAGCAGCTCGTAAACCTTAGAGTACAGTCTAAAAGCATACTCAACGTCTAACAAACCGTATGTGAGCTGCTCCTCTGTAAAATCCCCACTATGTGTAGCAAATTCTGCACGCACGTCCTTAGTGGCTACTACACGAAACAGATTACCTTGGTTGGTGTAAGCAAGAGGATCTATCCATCTGCGCACACACTGTTCCAATGAGTGATAACCCTTAGGTGTATCTATTCCAGTAGTTAGAATCATACTCCCCAACATTGTATCCCTAACTTTAGGGAGCACAACACTGAAGTTTGATTTAATCATTTTGTAGTCATACTTAATGTTATGACCGATGAATCTCACCTTCCACAAAGAACGGAGCAGCGTAGTAGGATCTTCATATCTACAATCAATCGCGACTTGAAAGTCAGCATTACCCAACTGGAGCATAACAATTTTATCACCTTGAGTCTCGGTGTCTATTGCTAGTAACTTATGCCGACGCAGTAAACCTTGCGCGGCTAGCAGGGATATGTTGGTGAATCCCTTAACAGTGTATGGTGCAACTAGATATCTCATAATAAAATAAGGGGCGGCTCTTTTTTATGAACCGCCCACAAATTTAAGCATTTATGTGAATATGGTCACCAGTAGCAGACGGGTTAAAAAACACAAATCTGGAATACGGTGCCCTTAAGTACTTGGATACTCGCTTCGACCCCGGCTTTCCTTCAATATAGAAGGTTAAACCGTTATCTACCAACCACTTTTGGCCAGCTTCAGATACCAAGAATTCAATCACTTCGTGAGAAAACTCAAGGTCTATCGCTTTACCAGTATAGTGCTTGGACGAGCTGTTGTAACCCCTTTTGAGTGAGTTCACTCGAGCTGCAGGCCCAGGGTATTCTGCTAAGACTTGCTTAAATGAAGAGCAAATAGCAGTGTCTACGGGACAATAAAGTAGAAACCCCATAAACGTACCTGACGCACAGAGCCCTTTTTCTCTTCAACGAGATTTAAAGCTCTTCCAAGGGTGAATCTTGGTTAGAGTGTCAACCTTTGACTGCAGAGTATCAATTGCAAGCTGTTGCTCAGCAATCGACATCTCTAGTGCAGTATTCTGGCCCTGCAACTGGTTGACTTTGTAGATCAACTTTTCTTGACGGACCATTGTAATAGAAGAGAAGAGTAATGCAATGCCCACGACAATCGGGGCTATGAATTTTCGCATACTTTTAAGTTTAGTTATTCACGTGTGTCATACGGTCTAGACACTTGATTAATGTCAGAGTACTAAAGCTTTGGTAAGCCACGTGCACTCTGCCGCGACATAATCCTTACTCGCCCCAGGGGGACTTGTAGGGTAGAATCTCTCTACGTACACATTACTTGAGGGTGTTAAATCCCCAATAAACTTTCCTTGAGAGATAAAAGCTCTCTTATAAAAGAGAGCGCGCCCCAACTTATTAGCAGTCCATTTAAGACCGTCTTCAGTATAGGACACGTTTAAGGCCATCTTGTCGGATTTACGACGCAGGACCATGAGATTTTTACCGTGTATATAAGTCGACATCCACGGTTCGATTTTCCGTATCAAAATAACTAGGTATTTAATTGGTTAACAGATGATGTAAAGATACTACAGTTCATCATATTCCCCAACTAAATACCTAGAAATTTCAAGACCTAACACTCTAACCTATACCAGAATTCCAAAGGCGTTGACGTCGCCTTCCTCAGTGCCCTTTTGGGCCTTTGGGGCCGGAAAAACGGTCGAGCAATACTCGAGATGCTCCGGGCGGAGCATATAATGGGAGGAGATCCCTATCAAAGTGGCCCCGGATGGGTGAGCAGCGATGAAGTGAGGAAAAGGCTCCTTCAAAAACTGAGCCTTCGTTGTGTCTGGTACAGGTAATACTTCGTTTCCAGCCATCTGAAGCTTTCCACCAAGCAGGTAGTCATAAATTAGCGCGGCGGACGAACCAAGCCCCACTATGACTATCTCCTTTTTGGCAAATTGCTCCAACGAATGTACGACGAAGCGTTCGACATATTGGTCTTGGCTCGGATATACACTATTCGGCAATTTCATGTTTGAGCAGCCAATGGTGGACAGGTTATATCCACCAGTGTGTGGTACGATCATAATGCTCTCGTTAGCAGGGCCCGTGTTGGGGAGCAACAAACGGGCCGTAAAGTTCGCTCCTGAGATAACGTCTAGTAAAGAGGCTGTTTCATCTGACCTCGTGGGGATGAATAGAATGGAAGTCAGCATAGTTTATTGAGGTTTTCAAAAGTAATGCCGGCGCTTTCGCACCAAGACAAAAAGTTTTTTAGCACCTGTCTGCGGGCTGTTACGCCCGAGCGGTTTCTTCCTTCGTAGCCTATGGAGGAGTTTGCACCATTCTCCATTTTGGTGTTAAACGGAGGCTTTGCCTCCTTGTTTGCGTAAAGATAACAGCAGTAAACAGTGTGTTTACCCGCCTTCGGAGTAGTATGTTCTCTCAATTGACTGTAGAAAGTCATTGGGAACACGTCCAGGACACAATCGAGTAATTCGTCCACGGTACTAATTTTATCGAGAGCTATCCGACCGAGTACCACTACGATGAGGTACTGCAGACGCAGGTCATTTTCGAGACTTCCGCCCTTCATAGTGCCTAACAATGTTTGCCCAGTATTCGTAAGCCCCGCGCCATTTGCAGGGGTCTTCCTTTACCGAGAGTTGCAGGTTTACTTCATCTTTAAAGAACGCCATCAAGCGCCGGGCTTTTATAACCCTCTCGCGAGGATACTTTTTGCGACGGCGTTGTACGGGCTCCGTTTGGTTTTCTTCCACGACTCCTTGCAGGATATCCTCAATGAGGAGTTCCTCTTCTACGCGGAGTGTCTCTAAGTACTGAAACGCATTTTCTCGCGTCATCGGCATTCGATTTTTAGCGTTTGGCCTGCCTGTAGTTGTTTACCGTTTAGCGCCTTCAAGACACATTCAACGCTTACGCTCTTTTTACGAGCGATTCCGCTAGGCGTATCTTTAGGGAGCACTTTGTAAACAATGACAGAGGCTGGCGAAGAAGGAGATATCTCTGGCATCTCTGCGTAGTAATTTCTCCCATTCACCTTAATCTGGGAAATCTCTTCTCCTTTAAAGTAAACGGTTACTTTTACTCGCTGTATCTCCGAAGAGGAGAACCACTGATTGAACTCTGTAAATGCTGTAAAGGATATGGTATTGTCCGTCTTATGGACTTCACCCGTAACAGCATAAGTAAGATCACATGAGCCCCCAACAACAGTAATTTCAGACCCTTTTTCAAGGGGAGTCTGAAATATGTAAGTTAGAGGTCTGTTGTAGAAACGACCATCCGTGTCCTTCATGTATTGAGTTTTGAACTCAAAACGCGAGGTAGACGGAGTAGCCGTAACAGTGTCAGTAGTAGCCTTGGACGTCCCGTAGACGTTTCGGATACTGTCTGCTTTCGCCCTCACTTCCTCAGGAGTCATTTTGGGACCCCGGTTGCAAGCGACGAGTAGTAATGCTAAGAATATATAGAGATACTTAATCATTGTCAGTCAAAACAGTCCACTGGTAAAGATAACCAGAGTCCGCTAGGGTGCTCCATGAATACATGGGCCAAAATCCTGTTATTAGAGGACCGCTGTCGTTTGTATAATTTTCGGAAACTTGAGGAAAATGCCTCTTTCTTAATTATTTTACACTCGTTTGTTTTTAGATCGCTAAGCGGGACGTCACTATCAAGTACTTTGAGTTTATCCCAGTCAGGTCCGCCTTTCTTGGCAAGCCTGACGGTAAAGTGGGTGGCTACACAATTAGCGAATACATCTTCAGCTCGCCATCCTTGTTTAAAAAGGACACCTTCGGGGTTCATGACAGACCCTACGGCGGCTGAATCGTTAGGGTCTACGTTAAACAAGCTGAAAGGCAGATATACTTTTACCCCATTGATATCCGCCTCGACAATGCCCAGAGTTGTCAAAGGTTTGGTTGGCTTGACCATTTTACCTTTTAACAACTCCGGGATCTTGTCTCCTGCATTAAAGCCTACCATATTTATACTTTTATGGCGTTGATGTCAGCCTTGGCAGGTCGCGGCTGATTGGCACGCTTCATGAGTTTTTCGAGGAGATTTTCCTCACTCGTAGTGCGCGCGCAAGCCCACACATCGCAAAGAGCAATCGTGTTAGCGGGCGTCGGAATGGAACGGTCGACACTGACATTATCGGCCGTCAGAGCCTTTTGGTACTTGTCAGTATCGAAGCTGGTAGAGTTCATGATGATGTTCTTCAGCTGGTTTGCTTGCGACAGCTCCAGCGGGTGCAGCTCGATGTAAATGTCCGCACGACCCTGGCGCAAAAGCTGCGGCGGGATGTCATGTGCGGTGTCGATCACTGCGAGTACAGCAGAACCCGGGAGTTTGCCGGCACCATCCATCAACTCAAGGAGAGGAGTGGTGTCACCAGCAGATTGGGCTTCGTCGTAGAAGAAGCGGATCTGCGCGTCGTTTGCGAGTTCCAGCAGAGCGTTGCGGGCATCGGGCTCCTGCATTTGCTTCATTGCGGTCTCAGAGAGGCGGACGACGGAAAAATCGTCACTTTTGCCCTTCATGAGCGAGTACAGGATGTTGGTGGCAAGCGTGGTTTTACCCACCCCGGTACGGCCGCCGATCACGATGTTTTTGCCCTCTTGGAGCATTTCCACCAAGAATGGTAGAAGGAGATCCATCGTGAATTTTTGCGTTTTCCCACCAGCCGTAACAGAGGCAGGGGAGAATGACGCCCTGAGCAGGTCGTTCGGGAGAATCGTGGCAGGACGCGGCACGGCACGGAACTTCTTGTAGCCACCACTTTCCACCAGTTCGTGGAAGTCTACCAGGTTCTTTTCCTTGGTGTCGACTGGTGGTACCCGACGTACCCGACAGCTTTCGCAGATCTCGTTGAGTGTAGTCAACATATTGTCTGCTGCGGTCAGACTCGGCGCTGCTGTGACATCAATCTGAACTTGAAGATCCGTAATAATAGCGAGTTTGCCGTCTACGGCGTAGCTGTCTGCCGGGCTGTCATTCAGTAGCCATTTTTCGTCACTCTCCACTTTGGTGAAGGCCAGAAACGCGTCTGTCCCGTTGATTTTGATCGGCATACGGTAGCTACGACCGGTCAGCGTACTGTGCCCCGAGCTGGAGCTGAAGTAAGTGTCCGACGTAGTGGCAGAATGGATGTGGTCGATCGGCTGAATACCGAGCTGGTTGAAGAACGGTTCGGCAAGGATGTTTCGCCCGAAAGCGAAGTTAATCATTTGGGCGTTCACCGACATATCGTCATTTCGGTGTGCCACAACGTTTTGGGCCTTGGCGATCGTGTTGAGGGCCTTTAATTTCGACCGCTCGACAAGATACACGATGAGAAACGCCAGTCCCGTAATGATGAACGGGAGGGCGATGGTGATTGTTTGCATATTTTATTTGTCATATTGATGAAGCCGATATGTTTCGATTGTGTTTATGAGTTTCTCGGCATAGTGAGGATCAGTAGCGTAGCCGCAAGCTTGTAAGCCGTAGGCCCAATCTTTGTAGTTTTTAGATTGGAACAACCTCTTATAAAGAGGTTTCTTTAATAACGCACTATGTGCATGGAATGAATCTTCTACCCTCTTGAACTTCCGAAAGAAGTCTTTATGGGTATCATCGGTAAAGTTGGTACAGTGTCCCTTTTTACAACTCCGCAAGAAACATTTTATACCAAAATGATTGTTGTTTTGAATGGCTAACTTGGACGTCCCAAAACGAGACTCTAGTAAGCCTTGGGCTAGAGTAATAGATGCTGGTATCTGATGCTCCTCTTGTTCTTCAAGAGCAATCGTCAAATACCTGTCAATGTAGTCTCTCTTTAAAGAGTCAGAATCTTCTCCCATAGGGAGTAGGCGATCATCTAAGGTCGCTCCCATCGAAAAAGTCTCTACTTTAGTGAGTGTTACTTCACTTTGTATGCCATTCTCGACATTTTCTATTACGCGGCACCCGCTTTTAACGGTTGCGACGCACAAAAATATGAATAGAAACTGGAATATCCAAGAAATTATTCCAGTAAGATAGCGAAACATTGGTTAGGTAGGGCGTGTAGTACCTCAAATTTAGCATTAACGCTAAACAGGCGAATGAGTTCTGCCTGATTAACTTGTTTTACAACTGGTACATCAGCCAGTCCCATAATAAATTTTAACAGTTTAGGATCAGAACAGGATCTGATCTTACGGCACCCCACGGCGCAAATCCGCCCGTTATGTGTGAGAGTGTTAAACTCTACTTCATCTAGCAGCTGCAGGTTTGCAGGATTCGAGCTGAAGTGAGCTATGTAGTTGAAGTTGTCGGCCAGCACCGTATAGAACTTCGGTGTGACCATGGATATGATTCCTTTCTTCATAGATTTTTGCAACCCTAGCAAACTGTAAGGCGCCAAGCGTGGTTGCTTTAGCGCCTTAACAGCTTATTGAGATTGAAGAGCTTTCAGGCGCTCGTTGAGCGCTCTGAATAGCTTGGTTTTGAACTGTCGCCGATAGGAGACATACCTTGCGGTAGTTAAAACCGACCCGGACTTGATCGTAATCAGTACCGTTTGTTGTACGTTACCGTACTTTGGACGGCGGTGATTTAACCGCGCAGTAAACAGAACATTCCGCTCGACCTCCATCTCAATTCCGAGGTCCTTCAAGTGGACCAAGTTGATGCAGGCCGGTATGAGTGGTCTTGGTATGACGATATCGTATTCCCACGATGTGGCAAAACGGCCGTCTTCGATATAGGCGACTTTAAACTTTCCGCCCAGTAATGATGCGGTGATCTCGCTCATACCATAAATTGATTAAGGTCGAGCGTGTCGCCCTTGGTTACCTTTTTGTAGAGTTCCGTCACCCGTGGATCACTGAACTGAACCTCATTTCCGGTACCCATCCGTCGGAGTTGTGGAACTTCTTTCTGCTGTAGCTCCCCGATCGCTCGCACAAGCATATTCAAGCCGAACATAGTCGGCCAGAAGTTTTCCTGATTGAGCTTCGGGAAGACTCTTCGCTGATCCGCCCGCAAGTCATTGTTGAGGATTTGCTCCTCAATAAATGCTCGCAGGTCTTCGGCGTTTTTAAACGTGATTGCGGCGAAAAGGATCTCGCGCTTTTTCGTAATCTCAATCTCCGTAGTGGGGCGCCCATTGTATGACACTCGGACGACTTTGGTTACCCGTCCGATATTTACATTCCCCAGTTCCACCGTGATCTTCGGTTGTTTTTCAACAACCGCAGCATGGATGTAAGGCATGAAGCGGAAATGCCGGCTTTTAGCCGGATTCTGCATCATGTTATCTGGCACTTGTAGAAATTTGCGTTCCCGGTAAACCGAGTATGTCATCGCAGCGTGCAGGCAAACGTACTCAGGTGGGAAGTGCGGCAGTAGCCCGTTTGGGCGCATAACATCTTCGGCCAGATTCTGTAACTGCCGTGGAAGACCGACCAACATGGTCTTGTTTTCCGCAGTTTGTAGCTGGGCCCGGCCCTTCAGCACACTGCCTGTACCATTAGCAAGCGGCACTCGCGTGAGGGTAAGCGCTGTACCACCAGTAATAAGGTAGGACGCGCCGTCCATTTTGACAGGCGAACCGGTTGTAAACTCGGTTCCCGCCGGAAAGTCCGAGAGGTAAATTTTAGAGAGTGATTTTTTCACTGTATATTCTGTATAATCTGGTTAAGTAATAAAAGCAGGGCCACCTCGTTTGGTAACCCTGCTTTAAGAACGATGGGGATTAGGCTTCAGCTTCAGTCTTCTCCGCAAGGGCGGGGCTGGCGGGAGCCAGTCCGAACACTTCGCCAAGCAGCAGATTCTTTTTGCTGGTGGCGGCAATCACCGCTTGCATTCCGGCCGTGGCTTCAACGACGCCGGCGGAGACCCCGGTCACACCTTTCATGACAGCGCTAACGCCGTCTGCGAGTTCTTGGTCGATCTGCATCATTCTTTGGAAGAATGCAGCAGTGTCGTTGATGGTGATGGTCGCGCTGTTCGGTGCGGGCAGATTGGCTGGTGCGTCGGGCAACGGCGGTGCGGAAGCAGTGGGTTCCTCGGTGGCAGGAGGGGCCGCTTCTTCGTTGGTCGAGGTGTCGTTGGGCGTCGTGTCAGCCGGGGCATCAGCAGGGGCGTCGGCATCAGCAGGAGCGTCGGTCGGCGTTTCCGTAGCCGGCGTTTCCGGGTTCTGGGCCTGCTCAAGGGCATGGGCCAGATCCGTTACGTCCGGCGGGGCGATTTTCGTCGTGTCCACCTTGACGTTGAGCGCTTGCTCCAACTGGAGTACTGCTTCGACGGTGGCATCGGCGTCGGGGGCGACTGCGGTGTGCAGTGCAGTGAGCGGCGCAAGGAGTGCTACCCGTTGGGCAACAGTCAGCGGTACATCACTGCCCACCAGGTTGACGAGATGCACGCGAGCGCCTTCGGTAGCCAGCGTCGCAACCGCCTCAATGATGCCGGGAGAACCTTCGGTGCCTTGCAGGAACGCAAGAATTTTCTCACGTTGTCCGGCATCCGTGACGCTCTTCATTTCAGGATCGGCGTCGTACGCCTTGAGCCAGGCATTGACGACGGGCAGGAGGGCCGTGAAGCCGCTGACCTGGCCCGTAGGCGAAGAGGCGGAGGCAGGGAACTTTAGGACTTCAGCCAAGGCTTGGTCCGACAGCCCGGTTACCGCGAGAACGTCAGCTGGAGCTGATTCAATCGTAATGACATGCTTGTGATTCGTGAACATAAAAACTAAACTATTTAAGAGTGAATAATTCATTGGCGAACTCTACATCCAGATAACCACTAGGATTAGAGTTAAATCTTGGCGCTTGTTGATTTGTCGCAAGCGTAAGGTAGAAGGTCTCATCGACTCTCAGGTATTTCGATCGTAACGCTCCTTCAGGAACTTGTAAGTGTACGTGAGACGGTTTTCGTCTTGTAAGCACGTATAAACGGTTGTTTCGTACAAACCCTGGATGGAGTTTTCGATCTCCATCGTAAAAGGTATTTACATACGAGTACAACGTCACATCTTTACGGTGTGGTAGGTGCCTTTTGACATCTCGCATACTCTCTGGAGTTGGGGGTTATGCTGATCCAGACATATGGCGTGGATGGGCCAATCATACTTTTTAAGGACTACAGCGTCTTGTCCATCATTTAAGATTACCAGTTCGATTTGGTAATCAGGTGGGATGCGAAACCCGTTAAAGTTCCTAGCTTTAGCCATCCCAATTGCTTGCTCGATACACTTGCCTACTTCAGTATGCCCGCCTCCAGCGAACCTGTATGTGTTTATGAAGCCGTCTATCGACTTCTTCTTATCGAACTTATGATAGTCGTATAGGCCCTGTTCAAACCGTGCGACTATTAAGATATTGTCTTCCTTTAGGCCTGCTTTTAGGTGCTCGAGCATTGCGCGAACAAACCCTAGTTTTAGAGCAGGTATACCCATGGAGCCGGAGTTGTCAATGAAGAGAAATCGACACCTTTTTACATACCCTTTCGAGTAACGTTTAGGGGCATACAAATTCTCCTCTATAAACTCTTTAAGCAGCAAAGGATTAGCTAGGTCCGCAGGATCTACAAGCGATAACTGCGATGGATCTTCTAGCAATTCGTACTTTATGTCGACACCCTCTGGGTCTTGGTAAGGAACTTTGTCCTGACCTGTCGTCACCGTCTTCATATTTGCCAATAATTTTTTGGCGTACATGAACGCGATGTCGTCTGGACTCAAATTAAAGAGTAGCAGATCCTCTGGAGCCGGAGAAGGATCTCCGCTTCCCGGTTTCTCTCCGGTTTCCGAGTCATCTTCCTTTTCCTCTGATTTTGCGTCAGATTCTGCTTTCCCTTCTTTTTCGGATTCGTCCTCTCCTTCATCTCCATCGTCTTGTTCTCCGTCTTTATGTAGTTCCTCCAGAGATTCCTTTACTTGCTCTATAGCAGAATTCAACGAAGCGTTGGTCTCAGCCATAATTTTTTCAACAGCTGATGCAACGGCACGAAATGAAATCCCTTTGTCTAGGGGAGTGATCCCGCTGAGAGTAGATGGAGGAAATTCCTCCAGGAGTTTACGAAGGTCTGCCCCCTGAAGATCAGGGTCGTGTATAATCCTTGAACCGAGACCCGGCACTTCAGAGAAATAGCCTTGACTACGAAGACTGGTCCACGATTGAGCGTTCATTTCTCTCTTCGTGGCCTCGTCAGTCAGAGCATCAGTTGGAGGTAAGCCGTTTAGCTCAAACGAGTGACCGTTTGTGCCAGCGTAAAGCTTTTCGGTGTCAGCCTTTAATTCTTCAAAGGCGGCACCTGTATACCCACGCGCAGCAGCCAAGACCTGTAGTTCAAAATCTACGTCAGGCGCGTGAAAGTTATCGTGCGGTCGGCTAAGCTTTATCACGGACTAATTTGTCTTCCCATTTTATGGCTACCTTGTCCTTTAGAGCCTTTATGCGTTGATGCAAATCGGCTACCAATTTGACTTGGTTATTATCAGGCCTGCAAGAACCCAGTTGGGTGAGTAGGGTCGATAGCTCACCTATTACTGAGTTAAAATCATTCTGACTCAGCTGGGCGATATCCATACTCTGAACCAGTTTGTACTTGATCGTAACCTCTTCAATGAGGAGGTCAACAGCCTTCCGCTTGTCATAATCCCTCAAATACTGCAGCTGTTTGGGACCGAAGTGCGAAAGGCCGATTAGCCCTTCTTTACCGCAAGAGAGAAAAGCCGATGCGGCAACATTTGCCTCGGCAGGTGTAATCAGTGCACCGCTGGTGCGGATGGCAGCAACCGTTTCGGCAAGGGGCAAAAGCGCTTCTTGCTTATCCGCCGGAAAACGCAGAGCGTACATACTCATGAAATCGGAGGGTTTGTAGCTCTTCCATGCCACTTTCACCTTATAGTGAAAACGGCGCAGTAGAGCTCGGTCCGAGTCATTTTCTGCCCACGTATCCGGCTCGACGTTGGTACACATAATAACACACCGTGTCTGCATGGGGTAGCACATACCACCAGTACAGTAGGCTCCACGGGTGAGTACGTCTTTGAGGATGGTGGAGATACGAGAGTCAAGACCCTCTTCGAGGATCGCAACTTCGTGTTCCATAATGGAGCCAGCAACATTGTGTCGGTACTGCCCTTGCTGTATCAATGCGGGAATGTCCGCAGTTCCAACAAGCGAAGAGGGCGTAGTATACTTGTCCAAGGACGCCACAAAGATGGGCGTTTGGTAGAACAATGAAGCAGCATAAAGGGCTACCTCACTTTTTGCGTGTCCACCTTCACCGTACAGTATGATATTCCGGTTGAGGTATAACGCATTATAAAGTGCGTGGCCAACCTCGCTATCCATGTTGATGAACTTGGTAGCAAGGTTGGATATGAATTCTTCTCTGGTCATGAATAATAATACAATGTGTGGGGAGAGGGGGACTCCCCCCACTTTTTAACGATCATATTTGTATAGCTGGTACTTCGTAATGATACCAAGCAATCCAGCCGCGTACCTTTTGTCCGTAGCGTAGCCTTTGCTTTGCAAGCCGTTGGCCCATTTTCGATAATCTCTTGTTTTAAAGAGAGGCCTGTAGCGCGCACCATTCACCAGTAACAGCGAATGAGCGCGGTATGATTCCCACGCAGACGGATACACACGGAAAAAATCTTTATGCGTGTCGTCAGTGTGGTTCGTGCAATGCCCCCGCCGGCAATTTTTGGCGAAGCACTTTATCCCGAAATGGTTATTATTGTTAACCGCCAGTTTCGATGTCCCGTAGCGCGATTCGAGTATCCCTTGAGCAAGCGTGATTGACGCCGGGATCCCGAACTTTTTTTGTTCAGCAATTGCGATGGGGGCATAACGCTTGATGTACTCACGCGTTAGCTCATCTGCGTTCTTGCTGGAGGGCTTTGCCCGGTCTTCACGTAGGGCACCCATTGGTTGGGGCCGATCTTTAATCCTTTCCTCCACATCCACAATTCCGTCTTCGTCCTGGACGTAGATCGTATCTACGCTGACCGGGAGAAAGACTGCCTGCGATGTTGGAATGTTTGCAGTAGATCCCAATAAAGACAGGATAAGCAGCAACAAGCCCGTTGCAGTTATCCATCTGCGGGATATTGGTGTTGTTGCGGTTTTTCGCACGAACATTTTCGCACGTTGGTAGGCCGCGAATGCCGGATTGTACTTTGCCGGCGTCAATCTTGATACCTTATCGGTAAACATCGTGGTAATATTTTTATTAAGAGATACTCCTACCTACGGACCTGTTCCCAGCGGGACAAGGATTAAAGGGCGTACGGCCCGTAGGAATCAGAGTTTTTTGAGCTCATCGCAGTCTTTACCGCGACTTGTCTCAGTTGTCCCTGTTTGAATTTTTTTGAACCCTAGAAGCGGAAGGAGATTCTCTTCGGCTAGGGTCAATCTTACGGTAGCCTCGTGTACCCCACCATACTTTCTCACCATAATCGAGAGGTTCTTCACTACCACGAAATCGGTATCTCGTGAAGGTGTGCGATCATGCTCCCAGATGGTGTAATGCGTAGGGTATACACACTTGATGCGAATCACGGCCGAAAAGTTGGGCCGTAAACTTGTTGGAACGCGTCGTTCAGAGACGTCAAGGCCTTGAACTTTTCGTCCTGTTGCAGGTTGGATTCGACGATTTCCGTGTGGCGCCGGAGAAACTGTTTGCGGGCAGCCTCTTCAGGGGTGTCGCAGATGATTTTGGGGCTTTTGGTGATGCGGCCGAAGATAAAGGCCACCAGGGCGATGATTGCTGCTGCAAGCAGCTGGGTGTAGAAGTCCATTATTCGTGGTTGAGGTAGCGCCAGGGAGATTTCACTGGCAGTGGGTAGATGTGAGTGAAAAATGTATTGACCACTTTGTTGGTCACCCGATGAATAACCTCCCAACCATAGAGTGTCCTATTGCGAAGAATAGGCCGTACACTATAGTTACGATCGTAGTCCCATCGTTTGTGTCCAAACCAGATAGTCGTGGAATAGCGTCGCAACTCCATTCGGTAGATAGAGCGGACTTTTCGATAAACTCGTGGCATTAGTCTCTTCGGATTTGACGCTGGTATAGATAGTGCCGCGTCTCAATGAAAGATTCATCTGCCCACGAATCATACAAGCCTATGAGCCCTTCAGGCCCCAGGGTGGTGATAAACTTAAGCTCCGGTATAACTACTTGCATAGCGATATTACCATACGCGTCAATGACGACGACGTACGCAATCTCAACCGGCTTGTAGTTGTAAAAAGAAACCACCTGAGCATCGCCTGCGTAGACGTTGCCCTTCACACTGATACCCTTGAAAACGAGGAGCAGGGTATCATCGTAGATGAATTCAATCTCGCCAGGAGTAATCCTGGCTACCGTGTGTACTTCATCCGAGAACTCAATCGTGTCCCGTACAGGATCATACTGAGCGTTGAGAGAAGTTGTAGCTGCGAGTAAAAGGATGATAAATCGCATAAATCTTGAGGAAAAAAATCGGGGGGATACCTTACGGCGTCCCCCCTTATGGGATAAAATAAAGAGAAGGCATTCAAAGCGGGGAGCCCGTGTACCCCGCCCCCCAATTGACCCTCTATGCGGTACTACCGGAGAGGGGCCAGTTTTCTCTACCCTAAGACGTCTTCGGGGAGTCCACTGACTGGGCAGCTTCAGCACGCAAACTCTTCGTGCTTTGGCTGTTATGAAGACACGTATTGACGGCCGACGGTTTAAGTTCCCGCCAACTGCTAGGTCTACATCAAGGGGAGTTTGAGCGCCACCTTAGAGTGTAGATTATAGCATCAACATCAGGGCTATCCCAGTAGTCTGGGCAGATGTCGACATACGTATCTCTGGGTTTATTGGATGTTCTCACAACGCTCGCAGAATCTTTTGCAGATTCACGAGGTTAATCGGGTCCTTTACGTTTCAAGTAAATAAAAGATAAACGATATAAACAGTAGCGCGAGTATCGCGATGACCACATAGTTATGAAGGTCATGCTTCATCTCGCGGATTTTGAGCCGGTCGGCAGCGCCACGACGGTCTTCGTCAATGGTGTTGAAAAGCCGCCGTATCCGATCAATTACGCGCTGGTCGCGGTTTCTCGGCATGAAGATTTGTCCAATACCGATAGCCAAGAGCGATATTATCAGGAGGACGAAAAAATCCGACATAATATGCAGATGTTTTATATTGAAAGAATTGGACTTGGACGCACTTGCCATCGTACTCATCGAGTACAACATAATGGCGAAGGTCCTCGTAATCACACACGACGCTTACTACAGCGTACACCTTACTATCGCCAGTGGCCTCATCAATAATGAGGATTTCTTGCGGCGAGATAAGGAAGGTGTACCCG
>RXKB01000065.1:41312-43658 GCA_003963225.1 Candidatus Babelota bacterium | reverse complement strand
CATCAAGCTATTGAAATAAGAGTTATAACAGCGCCCCATCATACAGTTGAAAATATTTTGTCATGCTCTTTTTGTTTTTCTTTTATTGGCTCAAGTTCTGTTGCTTTTACAAAAGTTTTATCAGCTGTTTCTATAAATTTATCAAACTTTGCATGAAGACTATTAAATTCTAACTTTGTATAATTTTGGTGTTGTTCAAGTTTTTCATTCATTGTTTTGAATTTATAATCAATTAGTTCGATGTTGGTTTGTTTTGGTACTGTAGTCATTATACTCAATTTAAAGAAAAAATAAAATTATTCTATTGTGGAAGTTATAGATTGTGCTACTGCTTCTCGAATTGCATTTTCTTCTGCTATGCGTGCTTCTTCTTTCATTTTGTTATTGAAACGGATAATCTCATTAGAAGCATCGTTTGCTACAATTCATTCATAGACTTGACGAAGAAAATCAAGTTTTGATTGTGGATTTGGTACTTCTTCCATTACTTGTACTTTTCTAGTGCCTGCTGGTACTTCTACTCAGTCTATTCCTATGTAAGTGTCAAAAGATTCATCCTTTTCTATTGGAGTCACTATCTTTTCTTGATAGCCTTTTTGACTTGCGAGAATGTCGATGTATTCCTCAAATGGGAATGTTGCTGTTATTGTAATCATATTAGAGAAAGTTTAGAAAAAATGCTGGATTAGTTGATTGCGGGACTGATGTTATTTGAAATGTTCAGTTAGATGTGAATGTATGTATTGTGTAGCCTCAGTTTGTTGTTGTAGAGCCTCATGTAGCCGTAAGAGAACCTGTTGTATATCGAATCATTACCGCACCACTTCATCCGGCTCATCATACTTGGTTTCATGCAGCACCACCTCAGCCTCATCATCCTGTATCTCCTGTTCATGCTGTACCAGCTGTCGTAGAACCTCAATTACCACCTCAATTTGTGCCAGCTCATCATAGGTCAAAGTATGGACTTACATTATATCATCCGCCTCATCCACCACCTGAGAATGATTGTGCTGTTCACGTCCAGTTTATAGTTGCTCCAGCTCATCATGCACCTGCTTGTCATGATACTGCATTTGCACCTACAGCTGTTGAGCCTCATCATCCTCATCCTCAAAGGTCGTTTCATACTGTAATATAGTTACCTCATGCGTTTCAATTTCAACTAGCTCATCATTGTCATGAACGTGATACATTTCATTCACCTCCTGTTCATCATATAGCAGTTATACTATTAAATACTGATGAATTACCAGTTCCACCAGTACCAGTTCATGTTCAGGCAGTTCATCATGTACCTATTGTTACAGAGTAACTTCATACTCAATAATTAACTGTTGATGTAAGATATTGTCATCAACCACCTCATCATCCTGAGTTTCAGCCTCAGCCTCAGCCTCAGCCAACGATTATGTATTCTATATTTGGCATATTAGATATTTTGTGCGATTACAAAACCAAGATAAACGCCTGCCGAAATTTGCTGGAATCAAAATGAATCTGTTTTATTTGCTGTCGTTGTAAGTGTAGGAGCTGAGCCACCTGCCCAAGTTATACCAGAGAACCAAGTGACAGTTCGTGAGCCAGTAGCATCCTGTTTTATGTTTATCATAAAAGCTGGGATATTTGTTGTGTTCGAGAGAGCTAGTGTACGATTCCCCGCTATAGTTACCTGATGTTTGTTATTAGAAGCAAGATTAAAAGTTACTGTTGCTCAGTCTGTTGCAGTAGTAGGGAGAAGAGTTTGCGAAAGTGTTATACCTTCTACCGCTATTACTCCTGCTGATACACGAGATATGGTTGTATCACTTGCGTGTCATATGTTTACTCATGTAAATTGTGGACTATCACTTGTACCGAGTCATATTAGTGCTGGAACTGCTGTTACATTTAATTCTTCTATATCTCCTGTTCATGCTGTACTTCTTCCTAGAATACGATTAGTAGATATATTCTGTATCTTCGTAAAAGTTACCGAATCATCTATAATGTCGGCTGTTATGCTAGGAGTTGTATCATTGTATGTGAAGTCTATTTGTGCAGAGTCTACTAGAATTGTACCGACTGCATCTTGTGCCTGTTCATCTGTTATAGAATCATCTACATACTTTTTGTCTACGAGTTCTGTGTCTGCGGAGAATGTAGGGTGACTAGAGTATGAAACCTTACCAGTAAAAGCACGAGTTCAGTCAACTTTTGTATACTGAGTGTGGTCGTCATCTGCAAGTCCTGTGAGCGCTCAGTGGTCAGTTACTCCACCACCTCACATAGTCTCTATCTTGTCGTAGATAGCGTTCTTTGTTGGTACTTCCATACTTCCATTCCAACCTGCACCATAGGCTTCAT
>RXKB01000065.1:0-41262 GCA_003963225.1 Candidatus Babelota bacterium | reverse complement strand
TTGTAAAGGAAGAGGAGTAATTGTTGCCATATTATTTTAGGATAGTAAAGAATACTTTTTGAGTGATAGCAGAAGCGATAACATAGAGTTCTGATGGGTCACCAAGCTCAAGTTCAATAAAAGTTCATGCTGTGAGTTCGTATCCATCAGTTCCTGCTGTAGTATTTGCAGTTACTCCAACTTTACCGATATATACAATTCCAGTATTAGCGAGTGCCGCTTTTACGAGTACCTTGATAGCTGTTGGCTCTGTTGTAAGCTGTAGTGCAGTTGTTCCGACTACAAGTGAGCCTGTAGTGATGTTTTGAGCGATGTATTGTGACATAGTATGATAATTAATAAGATTGTGCCTATCTCCCGAGAGAGATAGAGCAATCCTACTAGATAGGATTAACAGTAGAGTTGCTGTCGAGACGTTTTACACCAAGTGTAATAGTAGCGACTCCAGCACCAGTACCGACAGCCGCAGTACCTGCGACAGTTATGTACTTAGTACCAGCAGGAACAGTAACTGTAGAGCCAGTAACAGAGGCATTCTTAATGTCTTTTACTGCGTTAGCTCCAAGTCCTGATACAGCAGTCGAGAAGAAAGTTACTCCGTTTGCTTTTAGGACAAAGTTTGTACTTCCTGCAAGACCAGTAGCATCTGTAGTTACTGTCACACTTTCGATAAGTACACCATTTCCAACAGTTTCGAAAATGTTTACATCTGAAGTGGTGATAGTAGATGATACTACATCTCTCTGTACATAGGTAGTACCCATGTTATTTGCAAATGTCTGATTACGCATAAGTTTGAGAGGTTAAGAATTATTAGCTTGCTGAGCCATCGCCCTTACTTCATCGAATCCAGCGACCAGTTACGATAGAGATAAGGTAAGTAGCAGCTGCGAGGTAATTCCAGTTTTCACTTGAATCATTGCTCTTGATAAGTTCTGTATATGGAGTTTCGAGTTCACACATATAGAAGTCAGAAGCACGCTCAGAAGCGAGAAACCAGTACTTAGCCTTAGTAGCATCAACACCTCCGTTAGAATCAGTAGCAATACGAGGATTAACAACGTGCTTGTACTTAGACTTGTATACGTTAGACGTACCAGAGTTAGCAGAGTTTACATCAGCAGTAGCATTGAGAAGCTGGCGAACCTCATTTACTGTATTAGGGTCATCAGTTGTGATGAGTACAGAAGGAGTTACAGCAATCTTAACACCGAGATTATCAAATGAGCCTTCTACGAATGACTTTTCAGCAATTTCGAGAGCTCCCTTTGAGAATGCAGGGTTACCAGTTACCTGATTAGAGTAAGTAGTAGCAGAACCTGTAAGTGTATGGTTAGTTGCGATAAGTGCGCGGTTGTCACCAGTTGTAAGGTCACGAGAAGAGCCCTTATAATTGTATGATGTAGACCATGCAAATGTGAGACGGTGAGAAAGGTCGAGTTCCTGAGTGTTAGGACAAACTTCAGAGAGGTTTGTAATCTCATCAAGGATAGCACGGTCTTTACCAGCAACACGCATACGTTTTGTGATACCAATTGTCTTAGCAATCGTGTATACCTGAGCAACCTTCTCATATCCGTACTGAACTGCTCCAGCTTCCGCTACAGCACCTTCATCACGAACAGAGGCGTATTGGTCAGTTGTGACTCGTTCAGCGAAGAGCTTAGAGTCTCCAGAGTTCTTTGGCATAGTATCCAAAATTACAACTCCAGAATTTTTCATTACCATTGGTAATGTTTGTAGTCCATCCTGAAAACTTCTCTCAACGAGATCCGTCATCTGTGGAAGACTATATGAGCTTACTTGTATAGGCATAAGTTTGAGAGGTTAAGAATTAAGCGACTTCAGTCTGAGGAAGTGAGAATACACATTTTCCACGAGTGGAAGAGATGAATTCAACGATACGAGCACCCTTACCAAGTGTATCTACAGCGAGAGATTTAGAGTCAGAGTGGAGTTCTACTGTCTTAAATACATCAGCAGCAGTGAATGTACCAGCACCAACAGTAAAGAATGCAGTTGCATAGAGAGACTGTGGAACCCATACACCCTTGAATTTACCAGCTGTTGCATAGTCAGTATCAGTAGATACGATAGGCTCAGCGAGGATACCGAAAAAATCAGAACCAGTAGCATTCTCAACACCCATACAAGTGAGATTTCCAGTAACATTGTTTGAGACAATCTGTGGTGAGACAGCAGTACCTTCTTCCATAGCTACAGAAGCAACGAAAGGAAGCATAATCATCTCCCATTTCTCATCTGCAGGGTAGAAGTTGCTAGTCTTGTTTGGCGTGTTTACAGCCGTGATAGCTTTTCCCATAGGAGTAAAAAGTTAGTTAAATAAATCCGACATGACGATATTTTCTTCAAAGTAAGAAGCGTGCTTCCCTTCTTCAAAAGTACCGAATTTTTTACCAATAGCGACAAGGAATTTATGATTAAATGATGATACAATAAGATTAAGTACAGTATCAAGGTCTCACTTTCTCATATTATGCTTTTTTAGAACTTCTATAAGTTCTTCAGCAATATTAAAAGTAACGAGGTCTCGAAATTGTGTTGCATCTTTCTGTTCGTCAGTCACTATATATTCGAGTTGCTTTGGTGTGAACTCTTTTTCTGTACCATCTACAAAAGTAATTTTTGTTCCTTCTATAGTTTTGACTTCTTTTTCTCAGATATAAGACATAAAATTTAAGTTAGTTAATAAGTTAGTTTATCAAGCTAGCTGATACAATGAATTCTCCGTAAGGTTTTACATTGAACTTGTATCCTGTAGTTGTTACTCAGTCAGTTATTACCTCCGCAGGGAGTTTTTCTGATTGTCAGCAATTCAGTCCAAATTCAAGCATATCTACTTCGATTTCATTTCCGTCAGCAAGAGAAAGGTTAAGATAATGATTATTTACGAGAACACCGAGATGATTCTTATAAGTAAAGTCCTTTGTCTTGTCTTTCTTAATACTCTTATACGAAAGTACAGGCACATCTCCCCAGAGCTTAAAGCTGTAGTTCCACGGTCACTGATACTTTTCCTTAGATTTTGCGAACTTATTTTCTGGATTCAATTGAGCCTCTAACTTTTGGTTTTTAGCTTCAAGGGAGTCAATTCGTTCTAGTAAAGATGTTAAATCCACGTTTGGAGTTTTTGCCAATTCTGGCGTTGTTTCCATTTTAGCCATAAAGTTTAATTATTAGAGAGTAAAACCATTTTTCCGTCACGAACTACATATTGTGGTTCTTTTTCTGTGACTTTTTTCGACTTTCCTGCTCATGTACTTCCGAGCATAGCAAGGGAGTCATCGAGGAGTCCAGCACGAAGGTTATCCTTATTCACATAAAGAGTTGCCATTTCTGCAAATTTTGTTGCCTTGTCTTCATCAAGCCTCTTCCCTTCTGTCATATCATTAAAGTAAGCCTGAGCTTCTTCTCTGAGTTCTTCGGGGATTTTAGCAAGAATTTTTCCAGCTTTTACGATAGCTTCCTCATGTTTTTCTTCTGCACGTTTTTGAGCGTACTTTGTCTCAAAGTCATCTTCTACCTTTGCAGGCTTCTGATTCAATTCGTAAAGTATTTCATTTGCATTAGAATAACCGAGAACTATTGCTGCATCATTTGCGAGTTTAGGGTCTTTAGCGTAAGTCTCTAAAAATACACTTGCATCTTTTTGTGATGCTTTGGCGATACTATCTACAGCGATTTCACGAAGTCTTGCGACCTCTGCCATAGAACCTGCCATTTGCTCTGCATGACGCTTTGCAATATCAGGATTTTCAGGAGGGTTGTCCGTTTTCGGAGCCTCTTTGGATACTACTGTCACGTTGTCTTCCATATAGGTAAGGGGTGAAAAAAGTAAAAAAGCAGACATTACTATCTGCTTTCTGCGAGCTATGATCCCCCGACCATAACTCACAAAAAGCAAGTAATAATGGGGGATTATGTTAAAGATACAATTTTAGTATATGGATTCTAAAGGAAAATCAAATTTATTTCTTTCCCTCATTCATCTTCTTTGTATATGTATTTAGCGACTCTTCCATTCACTCGATTACTTTTTTGAGTTCGTCCATAACTTCTATTTTTGCGTATACTTCGTTTTCTTTTCCACGATGATTTCACATACCAAGAGAGATTTGGTATGAGAGCTTGGATTTACTAAGGAATTTTAAAAGAATAGTCTTTATTGCGACCATTTCAGCGACCTCATCTCAGGAAAGGATTATTTCACCTTTCCTGATTTCTTGGTCTTCTACTGTGGTAAAATTGATTGTCATTGTGGTTGAGGTTGAGGTTGTTCTGGTTGCATTATTCCGCCCATCTTTGCTTTAAGGTCGTTCATGAGTTTCACTTTTGCTTCTTGTACGTCTTCTTGGTCGTTCTTCATTTCTACTTCGAGGTTATAGTCACTAGCAAGGTCTCTTAGAGTCTTCTTGAGAGGTAGGATAGTATCTACATCTACTCCTGCTTGTTTAGCGACTGCGTATCCGTTGGCGATTGTACCAACTGCATTGAGGAGGTCGAGTTTCTGTTGTCTGTCTACTGCGTTTATTGTAGGCGCGGTAGTGTTAGTGTATACGTCTATACTTATATCTCCACGGAGCATCTCAGGAGTTACCTCAAATACTGATTTTCACTTCTTCTTGCGGAATTTACCATTTACAAGTGCCTCTCATTCTATTTCGATAGTGGGATAGATTCACTCTGCATTTTTACGAGGGAAGTATTTTTGGAGTAGGTCTTTATATAGGTCTGCAAATCTTTCGTTAGCTAGGTCTCTATTCGTTAGCCATACATTGACTCGTTTTTGACTTGCTTCACGTTGTACTTCTGTCTGAAATGCTGTTTGTTGTGGACTTCATATAATATTCTGTATGTCTATACCTATATAGATTGCTATATCCTTATAGAGCTGAGTCATATAGTTGAATATCGCTTGATTCGGTGGATTTCCTGATAACTGTTGGAAGTTATTAGCAAGATTTCCATCAAACGTGATAATCTCATTATCGTATGAAAATGTTCGTCAATCAAAAGAAAGTCCGTTACCGATTGCGAGGGTTTGAGTGTTGCTTCGTTTAATAGCATCCATCAGAAGTTCACGGAGATTATTTACCTCACTATTAAACATCATAAGCCCCTCACAAAATCCACGACCATATATAGAGTAGTTCTTTTTACCGAGTACACGCACAGTAAAAGGAAGAGCCTTTCGACCATTCATAGTAGTGTGAAGTGGGTGCTCTCTGACGATTATATCGTTTGCGAGTTCAATATATGCGTCCTTATCCACGCTGTAGTATTTCATTCGCTTCACATATTCACCTGTTTTTGTATCCTCTTCGTTGGTTGTAAATGGCTTGTCTTCCATAGACCAATTACGAGGAGCAACTTTATCAATGTTTTTATAAAATATGTTTCCTGCAAGTTCTTGGAACTTATCATAAGAAATCCAATCAATCCATATACAGTCTCCAGCATCTTCAATTCCGTTCTTGGCGGTGTTGTCTATATAAAAATCACGAATATCTACATTCTCAACCACGATTCACTCGTCCTTAATTTCTTTTTTAGTCCATACTGGCTTTAGGTCTTCTGATACGTCAAAATCGTGCTGTGTTACTATAGCACTTTCAAAACCTGTATACTTAATAGAAGTACCGAATCATGCACAGATATACTCCTCGTCACTCATTACCTTTTTACGCTTTTTTGTTCTCCAATCGTATTTCCATACGTACTCTAGAGCTTTTGCGTTGGTTGCGTGCTCGCTAGTTTCACTACGGAATTGAAAATCTGTAGGGATTTTAAGAGCCTCAGCAACATAGAGCTCTATCATCGCTGAGGCGAGCGGAACTGTAGAAGAGCTACGACCGTCAGGATACGGAGTAAATACCGCATCTATCATAGTCTGGTAAATATCCCAGTCTTTATCTACAATAGTACGAGCGTTTTTCATATCCTCAAAACGACGAAGGACATATTCTATCTTCGTTTTTTCATCTTTTGACGGGACATAGTTTGGATACTTTTTATTCTGCTCGAACCCCTTTACAGATAACATAGTATATAGGTTATGAATAGTCGGGGGATTATTTGTTTTTATTATATACGAATTATTAGAAAATCAAAATTATTTGTATTTAGGAAGATTATGAGTATAATCGCTTCACTACACTAGTTTACTTTATATTGTCCTTTTATTTTTGTCCGTCTAGTGTAGTAACTAAAGCGGGCAGAAATAAGGGGATATTTTTTATTTATGAATCGCCTACAATGGAAGGAATGGTATCGACAAGAGAGATTGTCTAAAAAGGAAATTTGGAAGCCAGTAGTCGGGTATGAGGGACTGTATGAGGTAAGCAATTTAGGAAGAGTAAAAAGTCTCGCTAAACAATCTTGATTTGTATATAAAATAGAGCAAATATTAAAAACATCATTAAAAAATTGATATTATAAAGTATGACTTGCAAAAAACTGATTTTCAGTAGATAAGTATATCCATAGGATTATCGCCAGTGCATTTATAGAAAATAAACACAATTTAGAGTGTATAAATCATATTGACTGAAATAAGATAAATAACTCTATAGAAAATTTAGAGTGGTGTACAAAAGCCCATAATAACAGGGAATCATTTAGGTTATGATTGAATAAATCATTTTTTGAAAATAATCCATCATTATGAAAATTTTGAAAAGATAATAAAAAAACAAATGCCCCCATTGCTGGAGACATTCAGGGGTGAGGATTACTCACCGGGTGTAATTAGATATTACTACGATTTTATAAAAAATCAAATAAAATGCTTAAGTATGCTTAAATATTGATTGACAAAGGATTACTTAGTATAAGTAATTTATACTAAAAGATATGAATCTGCTTAATATAACAAGTCGTAGTATACAAAAGTCTTTTTTAAAAATATCTCCCCAATTTCTGGAGGAGATTTTTTGATTTTTGATTGGCAGTCCTAATGATTATAAGGTTGAATTAATTGATACAATGACAGAGTATATTTGCGAACACTTGTGAGATGCTTTTGATTTTGTCGAAACGTATTTAGAGCATATGAACCATAAACCCCTTGATGATTGGTTGTATGCGAAGAAAGAAAAGGCCCTTTTGGGCCACTTCAATTTATAAATTATGAGTTTTTATAGGTACTTTTTGATGATTAAGCGAGGCTGAAAGGGAAACATGAGTAAGTCACTCAAGAATTTCTCAAGTATGCTTATGAAGACAAAAAACGGCTTGATGATTTATCTGGAAGTACGCTGATTAGGATATATTAAGGCTCAAGTTATCATATCCCTTCTTGGTCTAGTATCTTCTGCAACTCTTGGTTTATTTGTTATAGGGTTTTCGAGCAAGTATGTTACAAGGTACTCTAAAGCTGTACGAGCGTGGCTTGTAAAATCATGAATCGGCTTATTTATTATTCATGTAGCCTGTGAAGTTTCGCTTCTTTCAGGATATTTTGCGTTCATTATTGCGGAAGCAAAATCAAGACAGTTATCATTATATCGTATCCTATAGATATTAGTCCTAGTTTTCATTATCTGTTCCTGTTTATTTCTTTCCTGTGGCAATAAGAGATTTATCCCTACTTTCCTATAGTCATCTAAAATGGTAGAATTTCCCATTGCTACTTTTGTATCATACGGGTCAGCAATAAATGTTGCCCTTGTATAGTTATATGTTTTGTACCTTGCAAGAAAATTAGACATTGCATCAGTAAGCATCATTTTTGGTTCTCATTTGAGAAACCACGCACTATCTTCTGGAGTAGAATTATACTCTATATAGTCAATGATATTCCAATAGACCCCATCTGGTTGCATCACGATTACTGCATTTGGATCAGAGCCACCATGGCTATTGTCTATTGATATATATAATGGTTTTGTATGGTCGTATAAAAGTACCATAGCATCTTGAGTAAACTCAGGATATACGCGTCATACAATCGCTGTATTGTACGATATTTCATACTCTTGTGCTATGGTTTCCTTACTCTTACCCTTAATCTTGTTCTGATACCATGTTTGGTCATACATAGGGTGTTCACTCCAGTGATAGCGAAGTCCTTTTATTTCTGGCTTTAAAATAGTTCCGTCAGGTGCTCGTCTTTCCATAGTGAGCTTACGCATTCTGTAGAATTCGTTGCCTTCCCCATTAGGTGTGCTGTTATAGATTACACACGAGGTATTTGAGGTTGCCGCCTTATTGATAGCATTTGCGTGTTGCATAAAAGCCATCTCATCCATAAAGATAGCGTTTCGAGTTCCTCATCGTCCAGCATCAGGGTTTGCGGTTTTCCCTGTAATACTTGCTTGAGTGTTCGGGTCTGATATATTCATGTACGCATTTGTTCTATCCTTACTCATCTCACGAGAGAATCACTTAGGAAGCATCCATGTTGGTAGATTTCGTATCATGAAGCGAATCTTCTCAAACATTGAGTCCATATCACCGAGTTTATCCACTTCATCAGCGGTACGAGAGATTATTGTGTACTTGTGGTGGTGAAATAAGAATCCATAGAGAAAAAGCCCACAAGTGAGCCATGATAATCACATTTGGCGTGATTTTTCGATAAATACGTTTGTAAGTTCGTTCGGGTCTCGCTCTTGTACTGGAATATTTGCCTGTGTGATACTTTTCCATACTTCTGTAATATATTCCTCTTGAAAAGGGAATAGTATAAAAGGTATTACATCAGGAGTATCGTCACTAAAAAGGGTCTTGTTTTTATCAGTATAGAGATAGGTGTTGAAAAAGTATATCGGGTCTCTTTTACACATCTCTATCTCTATTTCCTGTAATTTAGGCTCTTTTTTAGCCTTTGCTAGTAGTTGTACACGTTCTTTGAGTTCCATATTGGGGGAATTAGGGGATTATTTTTTCTTTTTAGATTTGCAAGGCATAGGAGTATAGGTTAGGAGTTATTTTCTGATTTTATTATCCCATTTTTGTCATTTAGAATTTCATTTTGCAAATTTAAATAACTCTTCGTATCACATATCTTTTCATCATGAATCTCTATATTCCCTTATAGCATCTCTTAATTGGTAGCTATTATTTAATTCATCTTTTAGATTTACAATAAATTCGTCTACTGATTTGCTTTTCTTAGCAATATCAATTATCTTGGTAGGAAAATTTCATGTAGTAGCCTCTTTAGGTTTTACTATTGTCTTTTGAGGGGTTACTTTGGCAGATGATTCTTGTACTTTTTTAGATCATACAGGTATGTTACTAGGATTACTAGTAGTGTTGTTAGTATTACCATTTGGTCGTTTTACTTTAGAAGATAAACCTTTTTTAGACTCTTGGATTATTCATTTTTCCATAGTCTGTGGAGTAATTATACTCTTTTGTGTCGGTTTTGCAAAATCAGCATCTTTTGTGAGTGTTTTTGCAGGTAAAGCACGTCATTCTTTGATTACATTTTCAGCCACTTTTTTTCCTATTGCATCTTTTCCACCACTTCGGATATAATTCTCTAATGCAGTGAGGTCTTTAGGAGCAAGCCTATTTAATGCACTAGCAATTCTTGTTCTCACTGCTGTACTTGTTCCTATTTTGGTAGCTACTGCTCATATCATAGCATCTCGAAGAACTGTGAGCGGGTCTTCTCATCTTACCATGGCTTGTCATGCTCAAAATACCGCTCATGCACCACTTGGAGCAAATGCAGTCAAAAGCTCCCTGACTCAATCAGAGCTGTCTTTCCTAAGTATTCAATCTGCAAGCCCACGAGCTGTTGCAGTTTCATTGTTTAACTTTCGGATATTTACACCATACTTTTCAGCTTCATCTTCGATAAACTTACGCATATTTGCTCTTACATTTCGGAGTCATTCTGCTTTCAATCATGCTGTCGGGTCACCTGTTTTTGTGTAAAGATTATACATATTATCTAGTTCCCTTTTTATTGCGTTAAGTTCAGAGAGTGTGTAATCAGGTTTTGCAAGTAGTTCATCAATTTGTGATAGCCTACCCTCTAGTCCTGTCGTTCACTCTAATTCATTTCTAATTTGCAATAGTGCTTTTTTTGCCTCGGGGTTCTTAAAATATGTAGGTATAGATGCAAGAGATTCATCTACTGCTCATTTTGTTTTTTCTGCGTGCTGCATAAGTTGTTCTGCTATTTCTTGCTTGTTTCATGGCTTTACTCTATCAAGTATCCATTTTCCTACATCCTCTGGTGTTGCAATACCTTCATCGACTTGCAGTGATTTTTTAACTACATCTAATTTTCATGGGTTTATAAGTCCACCAAGAGTAAGAGAAGCAGGAAGTCTGCGAGTTATTCCTTGATATGCTTTCCCTGCTCACTTTAGCGCTCCTGCAAGTCATACATTACCTACTGCTCATAGTGCTACACTTTGAGGAGTAATTTCAGCCTTGGTTCATACGTCAAACTTAGCACCTGCAAGAGCTCATTCTAATGCAATATCGCCTATTTTTGCTCATGTAGCGAGTTTTTTTCATACTCATAATGCTTTTGCTCATTGTTTTAATATCCCCACCTTATTAGGTCATACAAGTGAACCAGCAATTTGAGTACCAACTTCTCATACTTTTGCACTTGTTGTAGTTGGGTCGTAAAGTCATGTAGATTGTACAAGTTCTTTACCTTTTTGTCACAATTCTCATGCAACATTAAACTGACTCTTTTGCTCGTCTCTTACCTGTGAATAAGTCTTATCACTGAATGCTGATTTTATTCATGCTCATATAACTGATCATGGCATATATGTACTTGCCTTTCACAAGAATTGTGCAGTATTTCACAAGAACTTTGGTACTTCTGAAACTGCACCACCTGTTACATCAGCATATACTCATGCAACCTGTTGTAAAAACCCACTTCTATTTGCATCACTTCAAAGTATTCATTTTGATTGTTGCTCTGCCTGCATCTTCATTGCTTCTTGTTCCTTTGCTACTATCTCATCCATTCACTGCACTTTTATTCCGTTCTTTTTGAACTTAGCCATTACCTCGTTAAAATCTACTCATTCATCTTCTGCAAGAGCTTTAATATCGTCTAGTGTTATGCCTGCATCAGTAAAAAATGTATTGATTTCTCCTATTGCCTGACTTTTCTGCTGTGCTTCTTGTATTGGCTTCATTATTGGCTCTACAAATCATGTATTTATAGCCCCTTTCACTTGTGATACTGCTGGCTGAATAGCCTCTACATTTTTATTGTAGAGGTCTGTTCATATATCTGTAAGAGGCTTTACCTTTTTTTTAATTCACTGATAAGCTCCAGAGAGTGATTTTTGTGCTTGTGGATTCAGTAGATTTTTAATTTCCATATTTAAGGGAGTTTAGAGAGAATATCTGTAAGAGAAACACCAAGTTGACTAAATTTATCCTTTGCTACTTTTACGTTCTCTTCTTTTTGCGCCTTGCTAGGCTCTTCTTGTATTGGTGGCATACCTATTTCTGCACGGAGTCAGTTTACCGCATCCATGTATTGATAGTAAAGTCACGCCATTCATGATACATCATTTTTACTGCTTGCAAGTTGACGAAGTTGTGATTTATAACCGTTTCACATTGTTTGTAGTGTCATTGCAAGAATTGCCTTATTTACATCTTCTGTAGCCTTTAGATTTGGTACAGTTTCAGAATAGAGGCGTATGTCGCTGTCTGTAAGTACTCAAACCTCACCATATACACCACGAGCAAGATTTGGTATAAGAGACTGTAGCTGGGCTTTAAGTGTCTGTGCATCTGCATCATACGGATTCATTGCTCGAAGTCTTCAAAGTATTGGTCAAGTCTTCATATCATTTATTTGCTGCTGTATTCATTCTACTTGTCCGAGGGCTTGTGTAAATTTATCAAGAGATTTACTTTCAGAGTCTCACATAGGCTTATATCAAGAAGAATATGCCATTATATCTTCCATACTAGATTTTTTATCCTTGAATATAGCATTTGATTCTGTTACAAATTTTTTATATCTAGGGTCGTTCTGCATTTTCTTTTTATCTGTAGCAGTCATTCCATTCCATACCATTATATCAGTTTCATCATAATCTGTAGGCTCTACTTTTGGTGTTCCTCATTGTAGTAACTTAGCAAGTCAAGGGCTTTCCTTTTGAATTTTAGCCATTTGAAGTGTAGAAAGCTGTTCAGGTGAAAGTTGTGACACTGGAGTATTTGGATTTACTCCTGCCATTGCTGCAACTTGTTTTGCATAGTTTGGTCACTCACTTGTCCCTACCCATGATGAAAGCATTTGTCATACTGTAGAGTTTCCGTAAGTCTGAGTCATCATTATCTGCTGTGCGCGGAGTCCGTCTTCTATAGTGTTGAAAGTAACATAATTTCCACCTTCATTTGCTGGGCGTGGCGTACCCTTAGAGTATTGTATTCCTGCCTGATTTAGTAATCATGCTGTACCAGTTCACTTGTCAAAGTTTGCATTCCATGTGATTCACGCTGGATTGTTATTCTTTGCCCACGCTTGTCATGGGAATTGTGGAGCAAGAGAGCGGAGGTCTCATGTAGCACCTCATACAGAAGTTTGAAGAACTGGATTTACTGGAGAACTAGCATTGTACCAGTTTCCACTCGTATCTTGTTTCCATTCAGGAGCGGTTGGTTTTCCACTTCCTACCTGCTTTATCTGTACTCATATACTTCCGTCTCTGTTTTTAGTCATGAGTATCATCTGTCCTGTACTTGCATCATAGTTTGTAGTAGTCTCAGGAGGTACGACTATTCTCTGTCCTGTTGTTTGATCTACTAAAGCCTCTCAGTTATTGTTTACGAAATACCCGAGAGCATTTGACATATCTTTATTGAGTGTGTTCGCGTTCTTTTCTCGTTCTACTTTTGCCTCTTCCTGTGCCTGCATCTGTTCTTTTTGACTCTCTGCGAGTTTATCATAGCGTTCGATGAGGAACTTACGAGCTTCTATATTCGTATCCATAATAGATGAAAGGTCACCGTCAAGCTGTGCATAGAGTTGCTGTTGAAAAGCCTCGATTTCAGGTATTGTATCAAGTTTTCATTCGAGTTCTGCACTATTAAACTGGTTTAATGCACCTTGTATAGACTTGTTTACCTTGCTATCTAGGTCATCTTGGAGGAGTTTCATCTGACGAGTAAATACTTCGACATTTGCCTCTTGCCCGAGAGCACGATTTTCTTTTGTGAGTCTATCTACCTCTAGGATATTGTTATATGTCTTCTCTGCTGTTGCTACCTGATTACTAATAGCATCCATTTTAGCCATACTCTTTCATGGCTGACCTCACATTCCTATAAATCCGATGTTTTGTTTTAGATTATCTAAGCTCTTTTTAGCTTGTGCAAGATTCTCTTGACTCTGTATCTCATAAATAGCATTCTCATTCGCTTGCATCTTAATTTTTTTATCCTGCTGACTTTGGCTAAACTCCATATTTGCCTTTGCCTTTGTAAGATAGTCAGTCTGTGCCTTTACGCCTTGTGTAGCGAGTTTCTGATATGTCTCTTGCTCTACTGGTGTGAGCTGATTATATGCTTGTAATTCTGCTCCTGATAGCCCTGTAGGAGACGTTGGAGTTGTTGGTGTAGTAACTGGTGCTTCTGTCTTTGGAGCTTCCATAGACTGCCTATATGTCTGTCTAAACTGTACATCCTGCCCTGCTGTATTTTGATTGAATGTAGAAAGTGGTTTTTCTGTAGGAGTTTCAGGAGTTTCAGGTGTTGCAACTGGTGCTTTCGGAACAATACCCATAGTAGGAGTTGTACTAGGGGTAGAGCTTGGCATTGGTATTGCCTGAGTTGGTAGTGTTGGAGAAGTTGGAGATTGAGGAGTTACCTTTGCAAGTCTCTTGTTCTCTTCCTCTGCCTGTAGTTCTTGGAGTGTTGGCATATTTTAATAGAATAATATTCAGTTAGTAGTTGCTGTTGTTGCTCATGTTGCATCAGTAGATGTACTTACTCTTACATATATACCTCATTTAATAGGAACATATATTGGCGCTGATGTTATTGAGCCAGCTCATCAATTATTTACAGTTACCCCGTATCCAGTAGAAGTCCACCCTGAAACTCAATCTACAGATGTTTCGACTCATCATGTTACTGTATTTCACGAGCTAGAAGTACAAGTAAGTGTTACTCATCCAAATCTTGGCATAAGAACTCATGTAGAGTAATATGTAACTGGAGCGCCAGTGCCTGCTCATGTAGCCGTTTCTGTTTGATTTAGCCTTACATCATTTGCAAGTGAAGATAGTATGCTATCTGTTTTTACTTTAAGCGTATCAGGTCATACTACAAGTTGCGCTCATGTTCCGCCTGTACCAGTTCATGCGTTTACTTCTGTTGTAGTAGCCATTTCGACTATTCCTGCAGCGGTTGTACTTGCGTTACCTACTGTAGTTCAAGTATCGACAGTCTCCCATTGATTTGTTGAAAGATTATAATTATAGTAAAGACCTGTAGCTGTAACATATATATCTACATACGGGAGTATAGCAACTCCATTTCCTCATAGTGCAGCATCACGAGCTGTAGTAGTAGCATATATTGTTCCTATTTGCAAACTTGCTGTTGGCTGTTGCTTATCTATCATTTGGTCGTGCATACTAACTAACTCTATACTTGTTCATGCAGGGAAAGTAGTACCTGTTACTGTAGTTGCAGGATCAGCAGTCTGTGATACAAAACCAACTCCAGTGAGTGTATTTCCACTAACGCCTGTATATTTAATCCAAGCATGAGTATTGCCTTTATATAGGTGCATACGTCATGCTGTAACTGTAGGTACTGTAGCAACTTCACACGTTATATCTGTTGCGTTTAATTTAGCAGATAATGTACTTCTGTATCAAGTTTCAAGGGTTTGTGTCATATTAATTAATGTTAGAGGCTATTCATGGTAATACTTCAATAAGCATTTCTATGTTTTTAAGTCGTACTTTGCCAGCAAGAGAACTATTTTTATACCTGAATTGTATCTTTTTTCCTTTTACATTCAAGTTTCATTTTGTTCTGAGTATGTAGATTTCTTGGTAGTCATCATCAGTAGAAAGTGAACTTGCTGACATGCCTAGTGGACTCATTCCTACAGCATCAACTCATATTCATCCGTCTTTAACTTTGTATACTCAAGGCATTGTTGTTCCGAACGAATCCCATAATGCATCTATCTCATCCCATAGTCATGGAGCATTATCCCATAGGTAAGAAGTGAATTGATCTGTTCAGTATATTGTCTTACTATCTACTTTCCCTCAATCTATCCATATTTCTTGTGTTGGATTTGCAAGTTCATTAATATCAAGGAGTGTTCTAGTTTCCCAAAGTATTTTTTTATAAGTTGGTGCTGATATATAGTATTCTTTCGTCCAATATTCAAACTCAATACCAGAGTCTTCATCGTCTTGTCCATACTCATCGAGATATACTTTCGGCTCTAATCCTGACACTGTATAGTTATTTCATTTAAAAAACACTCAGTCGTAAAATACTTTCCCACTATCTATGAGAAAAGCATCTTTTATTATGTCATATACGATACAAACATCATTAAAAGGACTATCTACAGTAGCAAAAAACCACTTGATAAGATTTTCTTTTGGTAGATAATACCCGAATGCTTTTGATTGGTTTTTATCAAGTGTCGACATGATATTTGATATTCCGTTGTACTTTCTTTCTGAAAGTTCTAGCACCTCGAATCCGTCTATACTTTGTCCTTTAGCAACTTTAGAAATCTTATTTGAGGTAGATAGGTAGTATGTAGCAGTTCAAGCCTCTACTATACATGAATTATTTGTTGCTCATTCCTTTACATTAAGAGAACGAGTTGCATATGTAAGTGTTCCGTTAGTATCTGTTATATCTCACATCCCTGTTACAGATACTGTATTCTTCGTAAAATAAAATAATGCTTCAAGATTTGCTGAAAGTCCTGTTACTTGTTCTTGGAAAGTTACGTTATCACTTCCTGTACTTGCAAAATCTTCATAATTATCCGCAACACTCTTGTATACCTTGTTACTATTTGTACTCCATCCACTTGCCCAGTGAGAACCACCAAAAACCACCGAAAATGATGGCGCAAAACTCGCTATTCCTGTACTTGGCACGCTGTATGTAGTTCCTGAGAGCTTTCCGAATCAATCTACGCCATTCATACAATAAATAACATCACCAACATTCTGAAAGAACATACGATTGTCACTCGTAATATTAGCTCCTGTGTTTATATTTGTGATTGTTCATGATTCTGTTATAGTTACGAGTTTTTCATCTCCGTCTTTATTGTGACGGACGACAAGAACGTCATTTGCTGGATCAGCCCTTAGATAGCTTCATATACCTTTTGGATAATCTCAGGCTGTTAGAGTAGCAAAAAGAGAGTGTCACGGACGTATTACAATAGATTGTCAGTCCAGACGAGCATTACGAAGATACGGACTCATTCCGTCTTTCATATAAAGCGGTGTACTATTATCTACGTATCATAGGCTAAATGGTGCCTCTGGTGTGATGTTCTTTGCTGAACGGTAGGACATTAGATATTGAGTTTAGGTTTTGCTGTACGATATTGAACGCCTGATATACTCTCATAACTAGAGTTGTTATAGTGAGTGTACATTTCTTTTACCTGATTAATAGCGAAGTTTAGTATCTCTCCTGCTCTCGCTTCTTCTCAGCGGTTAAATAGAAGCTCTCAGATAGCAAGATAAGCAATAACTGGCGCATCTTCATCTGGTATAGTAGCTGTATCAGTGTTTAATGCCATTGTAGTAGGCTTTTTCTCATATCTAACGTGTATTTGGTCACCTGTATTATTACGATTGAATATAAGGAAATAATCACCTATAATCGTGTAAAAAGGGTCTATAGTAGCACGACTTCGGTATCCTTGTGCATCTGTACGAAATTGCCCTTTTACTCCGTTTAAATCCTCCCATATATCATCATAGAGCTTTGGTGTAAGTTTAAAACTATTAGCATACGTGATATTTGTGAGTGAACTGTAATTAGTAGGCAGAGAGAATATAATAGATACTTGTGATCCTGCTAAGTGTGCAAATTGTATCCCTGTAACTCCTGTAAACTGTGTACTTGTCTTCCCTGTGTATGTAATAATATCTCCGTTTACATAGATAGCTCCAGAGCTTGGATAATTGGTAGTATCTGCGCTGAGTGTATTTCCTCCGATGACTGCATCAGCTGATAGCGTAGTGACGTTTACATTTGAATAGAATGCAGAAGTATCGAGAAAAGATAGCTTTCCCTTGCGTACTGCCTGTCCATTCATAGGGTTTATTACTGTTCCTCTACATATACGAGATTGTGCAGAGTTTAGAAGCGTATCCACGAAAGTAAGAGGGTAAGCTGAGCTGTCCTGCTCTTCTCTAAGAATATTATATGCGAGTGTTTCAAGGGTTGCGAGTGTTGCCATAATTTAGAAAAATCCCCGAAAAATATATCGGGGGATTGATTAAGTCTAGTATACGAATTTTTGCATAAAATCAAACTAATTTAGTTATTATATTTCCATACGAATTTTCCTGAATATTTCTGTTTTCATTTACAACAACGGCATATTCCTCAATTATTTATTCAAAGCTCTCTAGTAACTTCAATTGCACTATCCCAAGTTCTTATAAACTCTCATAGTTTTGTATATTGATTTATTTTTTTAGATAAATGATTATCTTTTCAAAATTTTCAAAGGTTTGGTTTCGGATGGTTCATTAGAAAGAAATTATTACCTCTTTTTTATTGCAACATAGCCGTAAATGAACTTGGAAGAGGGCGTTTAAGATTGTCTTCTTCCTCTCTCATTTTATCTTCTTGTTCCATTTCTTTTTCTTTTAACTCTTTTTTATTAACGACTGTTTCAAATAATCCTCATACTGCTTCATATATTCACTTCTTTTCATCGAGTTTTTCTATAATATCCTCCTTCATATCATCAAGTGACTCTGTAAGTGTAGTGATAGAGTTTTCTACTCATGAAAAATCTATATCTTTAAGTTCAGGGATTTTAATATCAGATATTTTCCCCACTTCTCTGATAGCAGACAGTATTGGCGTAGTGTCTATTGTCTCAGTTGTAATATTTACCTCTGGTTTAATTTCCTTAATAGCCTTTAGAAATTCTTTTGTGTCTACTTTTTCATTAGTTATATTCACAATTGGTTCTTTTTGTTCAGGAATGACAATAGATTTCACTTCATCTTCTATCTTTGTCTTTATTTCATTTCACTTTGACTCTACCTTGTCTACAATCTTCTGTATACCGTTTTGTATTCCTCCAATTCATGTTATGTATGGATTCCATCATACTGCAATCTCAGAAACTGACTTATCTATATACGCAAGTCTAGGATCTACAAATCATGATACAATATACGCGCTTGTAGTATTAGGATTCATTACATACGAATATGGAATAGTAGAATCCATGTCTGTAAACGTATAATCATATTCTCATAATCATACTTCAGTCATTGGTTCATCATCTATAACAATAACATTGGTGTTTTTATTACGGATTGTTATGGTAGCAGAAAGACCTGTCAATGGAGTTCAATGTCAGGTCGATGTGTCATACCAAATTGCTGTGTAAAGTTTGTCGATTTGCATTGTTTTTTAATTATTCCTTAGTGATAAAAAAAGAACCGATATCATTGCCATCTAATCGCAGAATATGCACATACTGCAATGATTGATTTCCAAACAAGTTCCCATTTTCAGCAATCCTTTTTGTCATATTTTGCCCTGATGTCATTTAGCATTGCTTGATAGAACTTTTCATCACATTCAAGCCTTCTTGCTTCATCACCTCAAACAGTATATCAGAAATCATGATAATCTGGAATTGCAGTGTCAAAGTCTGAAAGAATGAATCATATAAGCCATCTGACGAGCCATGATTGAGAAGCACCACCGAAACCATTCAGAATCTTTTCTGACTTCAAATATTGAATTTCCTCTTTCGATAGGGAATCAAATTTTTTACTAAGGATGTATGATTTATTTAATTTTTTCATAAAGAGACATTGCGTGTTCTGCTTGTATTACAGAAAATTGTACATTTTTCATAAGTTCTAGCATGAGAGATTTCTCTTCTGTGGTAAATTCTACTTCTCATCCGACAAAAACATCATCTTTTGTGTGTGCTTTTATTTTTTTAAATATTTCCATCGCTGTTGCGAGTTGATTAAAAGGAAAGACTCTTGATTTGTCTCAGTCTACTTGAAGTATGAAGTTAATGATTCAAAGTTCGTGTGGTGTCATAAATAAAAAGTTAATTAGTAAATGTCATATTATCAGAAACATATTGTGCCATAGCACTTCCAAGAGCAGTTGCCTGAGCTTCTGCCTCTCGTTTTGCTTCCTGAGCGATAGCCTGCCCAACCCTTTCCACAAATGGTGATTTGCAGAATGACTCAAAGATTGCGTTAAGTGCTGTGTCTACACTCATGTTTTCCCATTCTTTATGAGCGGGATTTTCTATGAGTTCTCATGATTCGTTTTGAATTTGAGAAGCTGGCTCAAGAAGTATTTGATTCTTGGCAATATTGATAATATCAGAATCATCAATATCTGTTCATGTGTTAATGATGAGTTTTGCTGTTATAGTGTATTGCATATAATTAAGGGTTAGCGATAGTAGTTATTGTACCAGAAGGGCCTCTGTATTTCAGTGCTCCTGACTCAACATAAATGATTCCTCATCATGTTGGGTCTGTTGTTGGAACTGTTGTCGCATTTGCGATTGCCATTACTCTTACTCAATTACCGAATGAGTTTATTCAAATGCCAATATTTGCATTTCATGCAATTGCGAGTGCCATTCCAGAATTAACATCAACCGAGAATGCTCATGCTTGTGTGAGATTACTAGTATGAGCTGTCGAGTCTATCATGACAGTATAAACTCCATTACTGAGCGATGTAGCTTGTTGAGTGAATCTTGCAACTCGATTACTATTATGGTATACATCAAGTTTCGCTCATGGCGTATTACTTCAAATGCCTATAGTGCCGTCAGTTTTTAGATATAATTGATTACTGCCAATTCCATTTGCACTTATTTGTACATCATTTCATGCTAGTCAATAAATCAGAATTTTCCCTGTATCCCAAGATAATGCACCTTGATTTGCTGAGATTCACCAATCCATTCGACCTGTCGTGTCAAATTTAAATCGAGAAGAAATTTGAAGTAGTGATGTTGGACTAGTCGTACCGATACCGACGTTTCCACTTGTATCAATTACCATTCGGTCAGTATTTGTATTAGAAACTCTCGATGTCACAACGAAATTATTATTTGTTGGTCCCATTCCAAAGTTCCATCCATCTCCACTAGTTTGGATACGTCTAAATGCTAAAGCCGCGTAATCACCACTGGCTTGACCAGTTATTAAGGCCAGGCTTGCACTATCATTTGGTGATTCTATTAAACCCAACATATCTGTCCCATTGTCACCATAAATATGAAATTTCTTACTTGGCGTTGTTGTCCCTATCCCGACTTTACCTCCATTTACCGTCAATGTATCAACTAATACATCACCAGTCGTCATTGATTGTAATGTCAAACGTGCATTCGTAAATGATGTCCCATCAAATACGCCATATATTCTTCCTGCTCTGTTAGATGATGAAGAATCTGTTGTTGAACCAAAAAATTCTACTCATACTTGGTTTCATGCAGTTCCTCAGTTATCTAGCCTTAAAATAGATGTTCCTGAGCCTGTCTGATTTGATTTAAGGTGTAATAACTTCTGTGGTCAGCTTGTTCCAATTCCGACATCGCCCGACATTGTGATTAACATTCTCTGATTCGTACTCTCAGCAATATCTGTTCATAAAGCACTTGTGATGTTCGTGTGAAATGATATACCAGTATTGTATGTCATTTTTATAAAGTTTCATGGGTCACTCGACCTGAATCGAACAACCGAAGAATTCGTTGTTCATGATGCCTTTACATTATTTCCAATAATTGTTGAAGCACTACTCCCTGTTTCTCAGATTGCAAGATGATACCCGATAATATTCATTCATCTTTCTGCGAGTGGTCAGATAATTTTTATTGCATCCGCTGTTGTGGTGGTAACTCATACTGGAGTTGTTGGGTTACTCATTCACACACCAAGATTCCCTGAGTCAGTAATAAACACACTACTGTTCTGTAGTAGCTTGCCTGTAGTGCCGTCAAATCGTACAATAGCATTATCAGAAGATGATGCTGGTCATGTAGTAAATGCTGATAATCATAAATCTGTACTTACTTGTGCGATTGTTCTATTTACCCAAAGTCATCATTTACGTTGGAAGAAATCATTATTTGCAAGTCCCGTAAATAATACATCATGAAGTTCATCCACTTCATAGCCATTTATTATAGAATAATGTATTCGTCAGTTTGAAACTTGCGAGCGTGTTACTTTTCAAATATATACTGCATGGTCTGGAGCTGTTGGACGTGTTGTAGTTACTTCTCAAGCTACAGTAGAAAGCCATAGTGAAGCTCATACACTATAAGAAGAAGTATCAAGATTATGTACTTCTCCATTTGTTACTATATATCAGGTTTCATCATTGAGTACATTTTCAAATACTCATCCAATTGTTTTAGAACTTGTAGACTCAATGCTTGCATCTGCTTTGAGAGCTTCTGGAAAGTTTGCACTTGAACTTGAATCTTTTAAATATACAATTGTACCTTTTGTAAGTGTAGCTCCTGTTTTATTAATAAAAGGCAGTAGTATCTTATGAGTAGAATCTACATATCAAGTATCGTTTACATCATAAACTGCTTTGGTCATATCACCAGAGCCTGTTCGTATAATCTGTACATCTATTCAGTTTGGCATGATTTCAAAAAATAATCCCCTAGAAAGTGGGGGATTTGTTAATTTCATTATAAGGATATTAGATAAAAATCAAATTTATTATAATTCAGTTATTCTAAATAATTTTTCATTATTTGTTTTATTATTGCTCAGTCTTTTAGTCTTTTCTTTACCCTGCTCAATAGTGAGTCTGATAAAACATAATGTATCTATTACATAATTCTCTGCATCAATATGTACAAAAAACCAACAGGTACACATTCTATCGAATGAGCCTATCGGCTAGAGTAGTTTATTTCTTTCTGCTTCTAATTCTTTCGGACTCAATGATGATAAGTCTTCTATTGCTATACGTTCTGTGACATCTCATTTAATAATCTGTTTTTGTTTCCATGCTTTTTCTTGTAGTCAAGATATTGCTGTGAGGTCATTGTATGTTTTAACTGGAATAGCATTATCAGGGTCATTTCTAATAGCTCATACAAACATTCTGATTACTTCGTTTCATTCTGAAATAATTGTATCTAATGTAGATAATAACTTATCTGTTCTTCAAGTGTCAATACTTGTCAAAAGTTCAGGTGCTTTATCTAACACATTATCTACAGTTTGGTGACTTACATTTGCTTCTTTAGCAATATCTCTCAGGCTTGCTTCTGGATTAAGAAGTTTCTCTGAGAGTATTGTGTCTTCTATTTCTTTTGTAAGTTTTTTTCACTGTACCGCCATTATTTCTTAGTAAAAAATTTATTAAATAGACATGGGGAATATTTTTCAATCACTGGAAACTGTCAGTCGTCTTGGTGACGAATAAGTTTACTTGTTTCATTGATTGGATCATCGGTGAGATAGCCCTCTATCTTTGTAAGTCGTAAAAATCATTGTCCATCTACTACTGAGTCAATAGAAATAACTCTAGGCTCGTATGGAGTTTCTATTGCTTCGGGTTGTACATCTTGTACTGGTTTTTTCTTTGGAGTAAGCAGGGATTTGATAAATGAGAACATAAGTGAAAAGGTTAAAGTGTAGATATAAGATAGTAGCCATAAGTGTTAGTTAAAGAGTCTAAAGTTCTAATATTTTCAATCGTCGGTGTAATGTTTATTCACCTGTAGAGCATAATACTATTATATCTAATTATAGATTAAATCAAGAGTTACTTTACTAGTAGTGCTATCTCATTTATCTGCTCTTGCTGTCTCTCATTCTGTTCTGATAGCCTCATAAATAACTCTACCATAGCTTCGTGGTTGTTTACTCAGATGTTGTATTTATCCTCAAATGCTCTGATTTGTTCAGGAGTGAATTTTTTGTGTGTCTCTGCCATAATTATTTAAATAGTTAAGTATATGTTGTGAGTTCCGTATATCTAGTTTGTTCCTATAGAAAAACTGTTGGATTGTGCTTCTTGGTTTCCCTGTTACTTCAACAAGGAAGTCATAGACTCAGGCTTTTTTGTAATTATCTGTAATTGTACTCATGTTGCCTTCTTTATATATACAACATTATATGGATTTTATGATAAAAGCAAGCTATTTATTCGGGTCAAATATAAGCGGGTCTTCTGGTGTAGCATGAAATATTACTTTTAGCTTTCCTTTTTTAGTCTTTTGTTTAGCAAATAAGAGCTTGATTCTATCTATAGCAGTAGGAGAGAGGACTAGAACATTTGATTTCCTCACGAGTGTAGGAGAAGTCGCAGATATTCAAGTCAATAGACATGGGGAATATTTTTCAATCATTTGTATTTCTATACATTTCTAATACGTTTCATGAGAGGTATGGTGTATGTTCTGTAAATCAGATATATTTCGTTCAAAATTCTTTAAAGTAGAATCAGTCTGTTTTGCATCAATATCACTTTACGTCATATAGATATTCTTGATTCGTACATGACACAAGGAGGAAGAGAGAGGTTAGGATAAGGAGGAGTTTCATTTTTCTAATTTTATTAAAAGATAAATTAAATACACCATCACTGATATTGTTATCATTACTACTATAACATATAACATTTCTATTCTTCACTCTATTGAGTTAAGTAACTCTAGGAAGAATAGTAAATCCATAAATACGAATGATAGTATAAGATACTGGAACATAAATACAGATGTTATAAGGAGGAGTTTCATAGGGTTATTTTGTTATAGATTGAAACCATCATCATGCGAATCATACTCATCATAGCGGAGTCCATCAGGATTTTATATGAGAGTTTACTTGAAATTCTAAGTCCTTTACTCATGTAAATGATTGTAATATTTTATATTCTGACATAGAGAGTTAGTTGTTAGGAGATAGGTTATCTATTTCGGAGAGGAGTTTCATAGGGTTATTGGTTCAAGATTTAGAATATAATTTTTTATAAGAAGAATTGCATCATTATATGCTTCGACTTTACCAGAATATAATAATCTATCTTCGTATTTATCTGGATGCTCTTTCTTGTATTTGCAAGCCTCTTGAGTTCTCTCTAAGAGAGCTAGTATTTTTTTTATTTCTGGTATTGGTATAAGTTCCATAGAGAGTTAGTTGTTAGGAGGTAGAGGGAGTGGTTGCCAGTGAGTAACTTCTTCCCAAGTATTAGACTTAGCCCATACTCAGTCTGATGTAAAATTTCATACATCAAATAAATATATTCATCATTCCTTATTCTTATTTCTTACAACTACAAGATAGTCTGAATCTGGAATATTCGGCAATCTCTCTGATACTGGTATCCATTGTTGTTGGAGAGGGAGGGAGAGGATTTCATCGAGAATATCAATCTGTCATTTGTCGTAAGACCTTTGTGAATCTCATAGGAATTCATAATCCTTTTGAGTTCTATTTTTTAGATTTTTTAATCTGTTCTGTAGGTCGATTAGATTAGACATAGGGGTTAGGGGTTAGTAAGTAGTTCTTCCCATTGAGCTTCGAGAGATATGATATGATAGAAGAGGTCAGATGGTTGTTGAGGAGTCATATAGTGATTGGTTAGGATTCCCGACAAACATTTCCTGTATATCAAGGCGTACATGTATGTTCTCATTTTCAGTATGGAATATCTATGATCGCTTTTCCACATCGTTGGCAGTAGTAGTTGGACATGGTTATATTTTACTTAGTAAATCAATGAGAGGTTTTGCATCTCATGATTGGTGGTTGTTTATGGATTTACCTATTGATGAAATTAAATTATCCATATATTCATTTGGGTATGAGATACAGTATTTAGATACAATAATATCCAAGAATGAGTCAGATAGGAGATATGAAAAAAATTTAGGATAGGAGAACTCATATCTTCAATAGTCATAAGGCTTTCACTTTGGTATAATATATTCCTTCATATCCTCCATTGTCTTACCGCAGAGTGCAAGAGCTTTTTCAATAAGCTCGGTTGGTATTGTGTTCATAGTTATTTTTGTTTAGCAAATAAATCTTTGATTCTATCTATACAGGTAGGAGAGATGACTAGGACAGCGGAGTATCAATTATTGTATCTCTCATACGCTGTTCCCTTTGAGTCTTCGAGAATGTCGAGGATGGCTTGTTGTTGTGGTGTCATAGTTATGAGCATTAGGTTCCCAGGTTTACTCCCCAGGTTTACTCCCCAGGTTTGGATATGGGATACTATCAATTATCGGGCGAGCCTTCCTAAGTGATTCTTTATCCTTTTGATATTGTTCTTCGGTGTATGTCATAGTTAAGAGAATAAATATATGGAAAAATACCGCAGAATTTTAGCATCCTGCGGTTTTTAAGTAAGTGGATAGAGGTTGATACCCTGCGTAGATGTCTCGTTCGATAGTGAGTCAATATCTATCTCGAAATGATTGAAGCTCATCGAGACTAAAGTATCACCACTCCTGTTCATGTCCGACAACGAATCAGAAAAATGTTCTGGATTCTGTATCGAACTCAGTTGCGTACCATGTCCAGTTTGATGCTGGATGGAAGTATTTGGCAATGATGATAGGGTCAGGATTATTCTCTTGTGATTTGATAGTAGAGAATTTTTTGAGGATGTCAGAAGTGAGAAGTTGCATAAGTGAAAATAAATTAATTAAAGCGAGCTTTGTTTCTTCTGGTTGTTGGAGAAGTGGGAGAGTTGGATTGTATCATTCGATTATATGATTACATTGCCATCATATTTCACGTTGTAAATATACTCTAAGTCATAGGGCTCATAATGAGTTTCTATCAATATTCATTTCGAATTTTTGTGTTTTATTTTTTTCTTCTGCTACTCTAAACACATCATGGAGTGGTTAACTGTTTTGTATCAATGCGGATTATCTATAAAACGTGTTGCGACAAGCCTGTGCATTCGTAGGTTTTTCTTACTTGGTTTTATGATAAGGTATCATTGCCCATTTTCAAAAGGAGTAAGAATATAGTCTTTTCAATTTCTTATACTTTTAGCTCTTCCAATATTTGATATTTTGTAGTTTTCATATCAAGGTACATCCGCCCAAATTTCTTGTTCCATATAAATAAAAATCTCACACCTGCTATCTGTTCCGACTATAGAGAGACAGCATGTATGAGACTTATATTGTAAGTCGGAACGTGGAATAATCCACCTCTATAGTCTCACACATTATATTAAAATTATATCAAAAAGCAATAGTTTTTACTTCCGTGCAGGGGAAGTCTCACAAGGAGAAAAGTGGTTAAAGGTTATTGTATGATTTCCTCACTAGTGCCAAATACTTCGTTGCAAGTTCTTACAACATTGCTGTAGTCATCTTCTCGGAGGTCTGATACAGTGTCGGGATTGTTGTACTTTTCGTCTATAGAGTTGATATATTGACTGATACAGGTTTTTACTTTGTCTTCTTTTGGATATCCACATGATACATTATCGAGAGAATTCAACAGAATTTCCCTTCATAGCTGGTCGCATTCTTGCATTTTATTGAGTCTTTCTTGCTGGGTCATTCAGCATGACACAAGGAGGAAGAGAGAGGAAATTATAAGGAGGAGTTTCATAGGGTTAGAGTTAGTTAATTTTCTGAATATCTGGATGCTTTCCAGTCCATTCTATTACTATTGGTTTTGGTAAAGAGTTTCTTTCCATTTCTATAAGTGGTTCTAGCATTTTATTCATACAATCTTTCAGCAATCGCATAAGCATATAAAATATCTTATATTTTTTCTTCGTGAATCCTCCCGTAAAACTAATAACTTATTAAACTTTTGTCATATTGGATTAAGCATAATATTAAAAATAATCCACTGATCTCGATAGGCAAGTGATCAAACAGCACCTACCGAGAACAATGGAATATAATTTAGATCACTAATTAAGCTGTTTGATATAAATATTATATCTATATTTTTTCTAAAATCAATTCTATTCTTGGATTTTCTTTATCAACTTCCATTATCTGTACAGTGGCAAGTTTTATTTGTGAGTCATCCTTAAAAACTATTCCAGTGAGCGAATCCATAGACAACTTGTGATAATTGTCCCAATCTCTCACTCTGTTATCGCCAAAATATACCCTAATATAGACCGATAGTAGGTCACTTAGTACTTCTCCCTTATACTGTTTCCTTGCTTGTAGGATATAGCTGTTTTTTAGGTCTTTAGCCTCTTTTTTCATGAATCTTATTTTTCACTTCTGAGCATATGCCCATTGTGTAGAACGTGGATTACCGAGAAGTGTTATATTTATCATAATTATTTTTAATAGTTCGCTACGTCTATCACCTTTTTATTGCCGTTCTTGTAGTGAAGTTGAGTGTGGAATATATACATAGCAGAAAGCCACTCATCGCCCTCTATGGTGTATTTTTGTTGTGTTCTGAGTGCATTTCGAGCCTCTATCTCCCACTTCTTATAGTCATTGCTTTTATGTCTCTTCGGGTATCAAGCATACGCTTTATTTACTGATATTGGAAAAGGGAGGATTAACTGAATCATAATCTTTTTTTAGCTATGTTATAATATGTTTCATCAATCTCTATTCATATAAATTTCCTATTCAGATTTTTACACGCAAGTCATGTCGTCCCACTTCATAGGAAAGGGTCATATATTATGGAATCATTTGGTAAAACTCATATTATATTCATCATAACTTCTATTGGCATTTGGCATGGATGTTCTGTTTTATCAAGTGATACATTTTTAACTTGGTTTATGTTCCACCAATCATACAGTTTTGCAGATTTTCATTCAGCAATTCTTTTTGCTATTCTTTTATCAGTAGGATTCTTATATGGCTGTCATACTTTTTTAAAATCAGGTTTTATTCAATAGAATGCTATGTCTCTATGTTGTTTTCAAGTATTTGAATTATATACCCAAGATATAACTCTTTCAGGTGCTTTTCATAAAGCAATAGAAAGTTTATGGAGTTGCTCAGGATAGTGTATTATTACCGCTGGCTTTTCTCAAATAATACGTCTAAGCATTCCGTAATACTCTCATTCTGTCATTCTATCGTCATAAGTATTGTACTTATATCAGATATTAAAAGGAGGGTCTGATACTAGTATATCATACTCTACCTCAATAATTTTAGAATCTCAGTGTATTATTTTAATCATAGATATTTTTTAGATAGGTTTTACAATATTCCCTATAGTCCTCTCATCATCGAGAGTGTAGGTGGTCATGACATCCAGTACATAGTCATACGAGCTGGTTGGTATGAGGAGGGGATTACGCCAAGCGTCTCTAGGCTGTTTCATAGTTAGGATTTTCTGTGTGTTAAATCAAAGGAATAAGAAGTAAAATTAGCATCAATAAAACTATCCTTATATGATTGTTTTTCCTCTTCTGGTAATTCCTTATATGTTTTCACTATATCTTTTAGATTTGGTGCTGATAGTAACTGGAAGATGAATACTTTTACATCTTCTTCTTTTATGTATTTTTTCATATTATGATTTTATAAATTGACTCCAGGGTCAGGTATACTTCGGTGGCTCAAGTTCTTGCATTTTCTTCTCATACATTCTTGCGACTCTAGTGGTGTTCTCTAGTCTCTCCATCTTTTTTCGTAGTTTTCCATTGTCTCGTTTGATAACTGGGCGTTGGTCTTCTGGGATTTTTCAGAGGTGGCGGTATATAGAAAGTCTTCATGTTTGATACTTTGCCTGAAAGGCGGTGATACCTATCTCATAGTATTCTCTTTTGAGTTCTGAGAGGTCGTGTTCTCACCATCTGAATGCTGGATTGTGTGTTTTAGGTGTTGCCATAGGTATTCTGTAAAATGTAAGGTGAAGTCCGTTCGATATGGTCAGCAATACAGATTGATATATTGCTGTGTTATGTCGTCTAATTGTTCTTTTGTCATATTACCAAGTTATATATTTATGATAAAACCTTCTCTTACATCGTGTTTTTACTGCGATATATTCGCTAGGCTCATCGTATGTAGCTATATTAAGAGCTTCGTATCACTCTAGGAATAACTCAGCCGATATATTTGCCTTTCGTCTGTTACATTCTGTACAGGCAAGCACAGTGTTGCAATATGTTTGCTCCTTGTATTCGAGTTCTTTAATCTCACACTTCGGGATTATATGGTCTACTGTTGCCTTTTTGAGTGCATTTACTCCGTTTCTCTTATCTGAGAATAATTGGAGGCAATAATAGCATCGTCCGTCTTGTCTCTTGTAGAGACGTTCCCACTTGTATCTGTTGATTGTTGGCATAGTTATTTTAGTTTTTTAAGTCTAAGTTAGTAATGATTCTATTATTTGAGGCATAGAGTATATGGTTATTATATAGATATATGGTGGTTATTCAAGGAAAATAGAGGCGTTCTTTACCCATTGTGGCTTTACGACTTTCTTAGTTCATACGTAGTGTACGGATATACACGCAAGAGGCGTTTTCGAGTCAATACAATGCTTGTATCAATATCTGATTCAGTTTACTTTACTTGTCCAGTATTCCTCTATTGATTCAAACGGGTATAGATTGCATCAGAATTGGTCAACAGGATATTCATACACGAATCAATTTAGTTCACGCTCGTATTTTCTGGTGTTATCATCGAGTATTTGATACTTAGCTCCTCACCAGTTATTTCGTCCGTGGCAGAATCCTCATACGTTGTCTTTTGCCATATCAAGTCAAAGCGCACTTTCAGAGTTAGTCATGCCTAATAGAATAGGGTAAAAATTCTTTCATGGGATACGTTCTTCTGTCAGGCGGTACAATCTATCGAATAGCTGTCTATCTTTGCATAGAGGGCTGTTCATTTGCTTCCTGCATACCTTTTCGTGTAACTCACCAAGCATTTTCAAGGAATCGCTTGCATCATTTGCAGATTCTTTCGTTTGTACATTTACATTCATTCATAAGGGTACGGGGATTATGCTCCCCGTTGCGTTCAAGTTTCATACCAACTCCTGTAATACTGGCTTCGGTCTCTTTCCGCACGCATCAAGTTCCTGTAGAATCTCGCCACTTGCTGTGCTGATACAATCGATGAGTTCGATTCTGTATCTCTCCAGTTTGGTATTATTTGTTTCTCGGATAATCTGATTCTGCTCTTCAATGAGTCTCATTTGTTTTTGTTCCAGAGATTCACTAGGCGAGAGCCAAGAGTATACAGGGTACGCAAGGATGAGAGGAATGATAGCGATTGCATAGTATTTCATAGTATTTCATTGTGAAATTATAGGATAAATATTTATATTGATAGTCGACCTTTACCGACCTTGTACATCTCTATTTGTTCGAGAGCGGATTGCATACGTTCATCGTGTCAGGTATTCATCTCTTTATTCATGCGAGTGTATACGTATGTTTTAGTTGATAGGGATTTAATATAGGCTTCGAGAGCATTAATAGCGTATTGTGAGTTCATACGAGTGTCTTATTATTGATAAAAATGGTTAAATTCAGTGTCTCTGTGTGTAGGATGCACCTTGTTCGACTAGTTCAGAGATTCGTGCTTCCCTGTATACTATAGCTTGTTGGAGTGCGTTTTCTTGTGATCAAAGTTTCTTGAAGTTGAAGCTGTGAGAGAGTTGTCGTTTTCAAGAGATGTCGTTCCACCACGCAAAATATGCATTCTCGATTCCCTTGTGGTTCTTATTGACCGTCACGCCAGTTGGTAGTAACGGATATTTTCTTGTTCATTTCTTTTTATTCTGATTGTTTTCCTGTTGAGTTACCTCTCTAAGATTTGAGATTCTGTTGTCATCTCGGATTCAGTTGATATGATCAGTGAATTCAGGAAACCTACCGTGTACATAGAGGAATGCCAAACGGTGAGCGAGGTAGATTCTTTTGTCTACCATAATATGGAGATAACCCTTACCATTCTTACTACCAGCTATATCTCCTACCTTGACACATCGTGCAGTAGACACAATCCAAGTGAACATCCCTGTATCTTCATCGTAGTGAAGTAATTCCTTCAATCTATCTTGTGTTAACATAATAATAAAATAGACACTTATCCGAGGGAGGGAATTGCTGTACACGCCCTCGGATAAATGCCCATTAAGTGCAATTCCCATTAAGTATACAGCAGAGACATTATATGCGAATATAATTTAAAATCAATTTTTGTTATGAGTTACTTATTATAAAAGATGAAAGCGGATATATCGGAATTAGAGGTGTGTATTACTATTCCGTGTTTGGATTGTTCTAGGTATCGGGTTAGGTTTTCGAGTTTCATATTATAGTTTTAAAAGGTAATCATATCCACGTCCGTTGAGCTTATATATCATTCTTGTACGATTCCCGATATTATCAACTAGACCTTTGTGGAGTAAGTCGTTGAGTCTTCGTCATCCTGATGGGAAGTGTCTATCCATTTGAGAGGCTGTCATCTCTATAGAGTGAGAGAGTATTTCGAGAACTTTGAGTTCTTGTTTTCTAGGGTCTTGGTATTCTATACGTTCACACTGAGTAGGGTGGGAGAGTTCTGATTTTCCGACTATAATAACTTTTGGAGCGAACAGGGACTTGAAAGAGAACATAAAATGAAAATTTAAGAATAAAATTGTAATAAATTCCGTTTTGCTTCATCAGGAAACTCGATATTTACTCCGACCATAGCGAGTGCATCCATGTAGACATCGAGACAGCTTGAGAGTTCTTCTCTTGTTAGGTCTGTAGTTGAGTTCTTTTGGTACATCTTGAATACGATTGCTTTGAATATCTCGTGTAGGCTGTTCTTAGTAGCTCTTGGCTGTACTTGCATAACGAGATTAGAAAGTGGTATTCATTGTACGTTGAGTTCATCTGCGATCCATTGTTGGTACAAGAAGTATGCTTTTTGCTGTTGCTTAGTTTTTGAATCTTCTTTCATAGATTATTGTTATGGAAGCCTTACCATAGTAATTAGCTATTCCGTAAGGCATATAAGCCCTGACCAAGGGCTATTGAGGTAAAGCTTTATAATCAGAGAGCCTTCTTTTTTTTATCCTTTACTGAGGTAAAAAATGAAGCTTGTTTTTCTGTAGTGCAGAGTTTGAGTCATCGCTCGAAGTATACCTTTACTGTATCAATATTATCTTCCATGTTTATGTTTTCTATGTAGTCATCGAGAGTTAGTCCGTGTTCATCAGTTTTACGTGCGTATTCTGTTTTTGGTGCTGTTCTTTCTTCTTCATATTCCTCTGGGAAGTCATCGCCACGATATACATACAATCCGATTCAGTGCATGGCAATTGCTTTTGCAAAAGCTCTCTGGAGAGTATTTTGAATATCCGTAGACTTTATCGCTTCGTACTTTATTTCCTGATTCTTGAAGTCAGTCACAGCAAGATCTGCACAATGTGTTATCTCTCATACAGTTACTTCGCACTCTACACTTCATCCTGTACCACTTCGGAATAGGTAAGTATCTCCGTTTTTTACCTTGCGATATGTAGCTTCTGGGTGTATCTTTTTGAGTTCCGCCCATCAGTCCGACCAACTGATATAGTTTAGTCAGTTTTTCTTTTCAACTTCGCATTTTACTTTTTGAAGTTCGAGAAAGTAGTTTGTTGTTTCCATAGATTAAAGTAAAAAAGTAAATGTTAGAAATTATTTGTTTTTGTATTTCCATTTAAATCAGTAAGCTGTTTTTCTTATCCCTCTACAGCAATTAGATAAGTGTCAAATATTATATCAGTATATTCTATTTAAATCAGAAATTGAATCATATTCATTTATATATTCTCATTTTTTTGAGAATTGTATTATTTTTAATGAATTGTGATGTAATTTTCATAATTTTCATTTCATTGAAGATTCCCTTCATAATACATTATAGGAATGATTCTGATTTTCACTAGCAGTACACCATTCGAGATTTTCGGAACGATTGTCATGCTTTATTCAATTTTTATGGTTAACTTGAGGCTTGTTTTCAGGATTCGCAATAAAAGCTTGAGCCACTAATCTGTGGATATTAAAATAATTTGTAATTCATAAATATGAAATTCAAATAGTTTGATACAATCATGAAGAGTTTACTTTTAAGTACTTGTCACAAATAAATTGTTTTCAATTTCTGACATACTTAGTTCTTTTTATACTTCAAAAGTTTGATATATAAATTCATTCATATCACTGGATATACTTCCATATTTCTTTTTTTGATAACCTTTCTTCCCTATAGTGCTCTTTCCATTGTAACTTGTTCATGGTAATAAAAAAAGAAACTCTGTAGGAGGCTAGGATTGCATTACAAACCCCCTACAGAATTTCCGTTATTGGCAATCCTATTTAATTGTAATGCGTAATCATTATACTGATTTTGAACTTATTTCAAGTTAAAATATAAAACTATATGTAAAATCTTTGTAACCCAACTCATCAAGAGCTGATTGTATTGGTAGGCTTTGAGCCTTTTGTGGATTTGTGGTTGTTATTTCTGACATATTATTTTTTGTAAGATGATATAAGTTTTTCTACTTCTTCCTTGTCTCGTGGAAAAAGTCGTAAGCATTTTAGATACCATTCGTATCATTTTTTCGTTTTTAGAAAAGTGATATATCAATCTCAAAATGAGTACATACTTCATTTTATGTGAGTGAATCATAGAGAAATCAAAGTATCTTTATCTGGTATGTATTGTATTATCTTCATGCTATTTCAATAATGTTAATGGCTAAAAATAACTGATACATATCGTCTTTTTTTAATCTTCAATTTATCTCATAAAGCTCTCTAAGCCTATCTGCTCAAAAAATAAGTTGTTCTATCTCCTCTGAATAGTCACTTCAAGAATTATGAAGTACGAGTTCTGTAAGTTTTGTCATAATTGGTAGATATAGGTGCATATTAGTATTGGTTATTGATTATTATTTTCAGTGACGTTCTGTATAAGACGCTCACTGGCTGATTAGTTCTTTTATTCTAGCTTCGCGATATGCTATAGCCTGTAATAAAGCATTTTCTTTTCATCAGCACTTTATAAAATTGAAGTGTGGCGAGCATTGTATTTTTCAAAATGTATCGCACCAACGTGCGCGATATGCGTTAGGTATTCACTTCCATTTCACGACAGTCACTCCAGTTGGTAGTGATGAATATTGTCTTTCTTGCTTTTTTCTATTTTGGAGGTTTTCTCGCATTGTTACTTCACGAAGATTAGATATTCTGTTGTCATCTCGTATTCCATTTATATGGTCGGTAATCTTTGGAAAACTTCCATAAGTGTACATCCATGCTAATCTGTGTGCAGCGTAATTTTTGTTATCTATGCAGATAAGAAGATACCCATATCAATTTTTTGAGCCAGCGATGTTTCCCGCCTTACCCCTTCGTCCAATTGAAACTAATCTTGTAAAAATTCCAGTTTTTTCGTTGTAGCTAAACAACTCTTTCAGCCTATCTTGTGTCAACATAAATAAAAAAGACACTTACTCGGGGCGGAGATTTGCTATAACAACCCCGAGTAAATGCCCTTAATGGCAAATCTCCTTAATGTTATAGCAGAGATATTATACTGATATTTTTATAAAATCAATATTTTTATCTATTGGCAGGTAAAGCATAGTATCTCTGGAGCTGTTCCATTTCTCTTATATGCTGCCTAGTGAACATTGGGAAATAGCGATTGCATATGGATGGCTGTATTTCTTTAAAAAATCAGTCTTCCCAAACTGTCCGACATTCTCGGGCAGTTAGTGTAGCATTTGCATATTCCGCAGTAATTAGAGCCATTGGAACAGCTACTATGAGTAGGAGTAGGAAAAAAGCTATATTGATATTGCGAGCTGATTTTTGTATTCGTTGCATATTTGTTATTGGTTATTGGATATTGCTTCTTGCCAAAGTTTGGCTTCTTCCTCTTCTTGGTATTTTCTATCTGCTATTATCTGCATTTCTTTTATTATTGCCTCAATTTCTTCTGATTTGTAATTTTCCATTATCGTGAGGATATTGTGAGTAAGTACATTCATATTATTGATTATAAGGAATTAAAGGGAATCAGTTTACTATTTGGTCTCGATATACACGAATTACTCGTTGTTGGATTCTATGCATATCTTGTTCAGTTGGAAAAACATTTGAGCGTTTCTTGTATGTAGGTTGTCGATAAGTACCGACTGATTCAGTAGATTCTCCGAAAGGGAGAGATGGGTCGATTAGCGAGTACATAGTTAGATGATTTTAGTAAGTATAATACCGATATACATTCAGATAAAAATAAATGTAGTAGCTTTTAGGAAAGTAATCATATTAGGAAAGTTCAGAAGATAAAAGGTTGTCAAAGTGTTTCTTTTGCTGTACTGCTTTTGCGTGAGCCTTAGAACCGACTTTGTAAGAAGTGCCTATGATTGTTTCGTACATATAGTGAAGTAAAAAAGTAAAATCAAAACCTTATACGATAGCAACTGTATATCCTACAAAAGGAAAGTTCTATATAGTGTATAAGATTTTTGTTTTAGTTTCTTTTTATTCGTTCTCGGCAGGCTTCATCTTTTTCAAGGTAGCGTCTCTGTCGTGTTGTGAATGTAAGAGCATTATATCCCAATCTCTAAAATATGCAAATAAATATAATAGAAAATATATAAAATGGCTCTGCAAAGCCAAAAAAACGGATTGCCAATTTATAGACAATCCGTTTGATATAATATACTTGAATACATATTTTGTTCTATTTGCGATTTCTGATGATTCCATCTATTCGCTTTCTCTCTACTTGCCATGCTCTAATAGTAGGCTTCACAGTAGAGTCTATATATTCTTTGAGTTGTTCGTTTGTCTTTTTTGTTATTTCTGATCGAGTGAGCATAGTTTTTTAGTTATTTATTATATTATATTCATTTACATTTTTTTTCAAATATTATTTCTTCCGCCTTATATCGTTTTGATATACCACCTCATAAGTCTACAAGATAATATCCGTTTTGTTTTCTTCCGTGTATGATTCATTTATTGCATTTTCTCATGGTTGATAGTTTTAAGAAATTCAGCCGTCAGTGCTTCCATATGTTTTTCCGTTTCTGCTTTTCCATCTTCGCTATTCCAGTATCTAGTATTTGCTTCTCGGGATTCCTTTTCTTGCTTTGCTATATCTGCAATGTCTCACATGTATCATGGATACTTGCGGACGAAGTGCCAGAGGTTGATATATGCCTCATTATTATCTCCTGATTGCTCTATTGAGTAATAATACCAGTTCCACACGTCTTTTGTGTTGTAGTTATGCAATAGAGTTTCATACATTGTATCGAGACTCCAGAAGTGGTCACCATATCAGAGAGTTCCTGTAGGGTCGTTCCCGATAAAATAGATTTCGTCCATCTCTTCTGGTTTCACGTCATACATTTTCTGTATGAAAGCGGAGGCGATAGCATGAGAGGATTGTTCGAGGTCGGAACAGAGTTTTTTGTACATATTATTTTTTTAGAAAATATAAAAGATCGGTAGCATGTTTTATAGATAGCCATTGGCAATCTCTGCATTCGTCTACATCGTAGACTTGCGAGAAGTCTCAGTTTTTGAGAGCTTCCTGATACCTACATTGTACGTATTTTTCCCATTCTATCCAGTCTTTTTTAGGGATATTCAGAGTAGCGTTGGTATTTATGATAGTGAATTTCATAGGTTTATAGTTCTTTTATTACGCTTGGTTAAGAAGTATTTTTCCGATTATCCTGCTTGCGTCTCATTCTGTGATAAGTCATTTTTCTACCATTATTTTATTCATTCGCTCGACCTGTTTTCTCCTGTTTTCTTTTTGCTCTGGAGTGAGTCACCATCTTCTATTTTCTTCTTCGTCTTGGAGCATTTTTTGCTTATTTATAAGTCAGATAATGGTTACATTGGTTACTTTATTTTCATAGAGTTTTCAGATTATCGAGTGCATTTTTTCCATTATTCAAGGAGGTAACTTGTCGAGTACATGAAATTCATAGTATTCTATGTCTGTTGCATCTCGAATAGTTCGAATATTGCCTTTGACTGTTGAGATTATTTCTCACTGTATTTCTATATAATCATCTTTTTGGATTTTTGACTCAAGTATAGATTTTTCAGCCTGTGCAAATAATCGTGTTCAGTCTTGGAGGATTATTATTGATAGCGGTGTATTGCGTGTGAGTTCCATATTTTATAGGTTAGCATTTAAATATTTCGGTTTCTGGTGCGTGGATAAATGATTTCAATTCCTTATAAATAAAAGCAATTTTATTTGAGTTCTTGGCTTTGAATTTATCCTCTAAAATTTTATCGATTCTGTATTTCATCTCCTCCGCTCATATTTCTTTTCAGAGATTCAGGATATGTTTGGCATATTGTCTTTGTAGTTTTTGAGATTCTGCGAAAGTATCGCATCAGATATGTTTTGTGAGGAAAGCGAGTGTTTTATTTATATCAGAGTTTCCGTATTCTTTTTTCTCTTCTGATACTATATTTTTATCTTTAGCATCGAGAGCTTGCTCTCATATACCTTTAGGTATATCTGTATCTATATTTTCAATACCAATACCATTGACACTATCAATACCATTATCAGTCGAGGCGCGCATAGAGTCGGATTCGGTCGGATGCGGTCGCATATTATCGGATATATTGGCATTCATTTTTTTCCATCTTTCCTTTGCATTATCAGAGTTCTTTTTACTTATCTCTTCCCAATCCTTTCGGTCTTCATCGAATACTGGTTGCATAAAAGAGAAAGCAAGTCTTGCTCCGTATGTCATATCTCATATCTCCCAAGTGTTCTGATATTTAAATATTCAGCGAGTAAGAGAAGCGACATCAGAATCACTCATATCTTTTATGAGGTTTTCCCAGTCATAATATAAAAGAAATCTTTTTCTTGGTTGCATAATTTATAGCTTAATAGAATTTAAAAGTATCTGTAAATCTTGTATATATTCACGATGATTCCATCATTCAATCTGGCAAATTTTTATATCCATATTTATATCTGCAAGTAACTTTAGCTTCATTTCTTCTCTTGCAAGTTTTTGAAAAGTGAACGCTTGGTCTTTTCAAATGATGAATTGTGGATTTTTCATAAATTCTTTAGTGGTAGTGATGTAAATCTTGAATTGTCTTGATTTGGAGAGTCAATATCTTCTAGTATTTTTTTTCAATCTCTATCACAGACCTTATATCTAATAAACCCTCAATAATGTTCCACGAAAACAATATCTCCAATATTGATATTTATAAATTCTTTTTGATCCATATAAAATAAAAACCACATTCGAGTCTCCGAGCTAACTTTGCGAGATAGTACTCAGAGATTCAAATGTGATGTTTAGATTGCAAAGTTATTTAAACCATCTCGCCCACCCATTCTATCTATAATCTCAAAAAAAGCAAATAATTCTAAAATTCTCACACTAAAACCTTATATTATATAAAAGTATAAAATAAGATAATTAGGATTTATTTATTGCAATTATTGGAAAATAGATATAATACTCATGAAAGTCTTGTAGAGATACACTCGGAGAGTGAGTCTATAAAACAAGAAACTTCTGTACGATTGACTCGTATTCCACCTCTAGGCGTATGTGGATAGTCGGTATGATTCCGAATACACGATAAATCCCCTTTTGCGGAGCGACGGGGGATTTTCTATTGCAATTAGATAAATTATTTGATTTTTGCAAACAATTCCATATAATACCTTTACTTCGTTGCGGAAGTGAATCCTTGTTTTTAGCCTCTACGCAACTAGAGGTTAAAAGTAGGGATTTTATTTTTTATCTTTTTATATATGGAGACATTAAAACTAACGGCTAAACATTTTAAAAAATCAACTTCTTATTGGAGTGATTATATTGGTGATACCGATGTATCGGATTATAAAGGAAATATAGAGATAGATGCAAATTTGTGATATTGTAAATTTGACCGAATCAAGGCATCTGGAAGAATTATCGCATTGGCACGTTCTGGTATCGAGGCAGGTGAGGGTATCAAGGCAGGTGAGGGTATCAAGGCAGGTGAGGGTATCAAGGCAGGTTGAGGTATCGAGGCAGGTTGAGGTATCGAGGCAGGTTGGGGTATCGAGGCAGGTGAGGGTATCGAGGCAGGTTGAGGTATCGAGGCAGGTTGAGGTATCGAGGCAGGTGATGGTATCGATGCAGGTTGGGGTATCGAGGCAGGTTGGGGTATCGAGGCAGGTGAGGGTATCAAGGCAGGTGAGGGTATCAAGGCAGGTTTATCAATAACTTGTAAGCTATCCCTATCGTTTTCATATAAAATATTCGCAGGTATTTGTTATTGGAGAGATATAAGTGACGAAGAAAAGACAATCACTTGTGGAAAAAAAGAATGAACAGGAGTTGTAGAATATGGAATACTCAAAGAAATTGGGCTTCCACCTAAATGAACTCCAGTAGTACAAGATATCGCAGAAGATAATACAATCATGGTACTTTGAAAAAAATATAAGCTAGTCCCTACAGAATAAAAGAATCCCCTTTAATTAGGGGATTTTATATTATCAAAACAAAACATTGTTTGAATCTTCGGATATCTTTTTGGTCAAAGTAAAAATATCACTTGTCTCCGAACTCATATCCCCACGAATTCGCCACTTTTCAGGCTCATACAACACAGATAAAGTGACTTCCGAGTGTTTGCCTGTTTTCGAATTTTAAAACGTATGGCGGGCTTCCTGTTACTTTCCAATCTGCGTTAGTAACTCCAGTTAATATTGGAGTTTTTTTAGCGAGAAAAGGTGAGTATTTAACAGGTTTTATTCCTTTGATAAGTCAGCGAGCCTGAAACCAAGCAGAAGCACGTTGATATGTCAGGTGTGCGGATTTGTCTTGTAATACTTCTTTTAGTATTGTTTCATGGTCAATATCGGGCTTCATGCGAACAAGCGCACCGAGCATTGCTACACTGGCGCAAGCCCCTATGTTGCCCTGTTGTAGAATTGGCGCTTCTATCATACTTCTTTAGGTGTTAGTATCATTCTCCATAGTTTGAATCCACTTAGTCAAAATAATGATTTATTTGGGTCTATTTTCCTAGAGCGGCTTACTCAGTCCCATAATATTCATTTACTACTTCATGCCCAAGTTAGGTCTGCGTGTCTAATAACTCGTTCTTTTGGAATATTTAGAACTGCCATAAGATGACGAGTAAGTTCACGGAGTTTTACCCTTTGAGCTTTTGTAAATCAAGGTCATTCTACCTCTATACCTACTGCGTATCTGTTGAGATTAGTACGTCATTCCCACATAGACTCTCAGCAATGCCAGAGTATTTGCTTAGGGTCGCCAAGCTTATACGTACTTCCGTCTTGTCTGATCAGAAAGTGACAAGATACTTTGCTTCCGTTTTCTCCTAGAAGAATTGGAATATTGCCATTTCATATAACGCCTGTATCGTGCAATACGATATATTCACAAGTATTTGTTCACTTGCTTACATTTTTCTGTCTAGCGGATAGGTCTTGTGTAAAATTATACATTATTCGTTATAGTTAGTAGAGTAAGATAGAGCATAGCTTTTGCTTCAAGCTATGACTTGTGTTTTTATATTTTTGTCAGGCGTTCCGCATTCATGGAACAAGCTTTTTATAGGTTGAGAGCATCAGGCGCAAAAATGCAAGATTAATGTGCTAGTAAATCAAAAGGAGTAAATAAAAGAAAAAGGCTCGCCCATAGAATTATGCTCGCTAGTTGAGTTGCGAGTATTCCTGAGAGAAACCCTTGTAAATATTGTTTATGTAAGAACCAATACAGTTTTAGATTTTGCATCTGAAAGTATTAGGGATAGACCTTGCAATATCGTTTATAGATATTACACGACTTCCGAAGAAGACTTTTATTATATTAATTTTACAATTATTGCAAGAAAAACTCCCTATAATTGTTGCTACAATTGCCCCTATCAAGATTCATATAATTACATAAAATTTGTTATTCATATTATTCATCAAGCTATTGAAATAAGAGTTATAACAGCGCCCCATCATACAGTTGAAAATATTTTGTCATGCTCTTTTTGTTTTTCTTTTATTGGCTC
>RXKB01000072.1:8397-8862 GCA_003963225.1 Candidatus Babelota bacterium | reverse complement strand
CCATAGGCGACCAATATCCAGTAGCAACATATTGCATCTCAAACTCTTTCCAAGGCTCAGGATTCGTTTTAGCAACGATGGCATACTCAGCTATTATCTCAGCGTGTATATGGCCTAGAATAGGCTCCTGTGTGGTTTTAAGGGGTATTTGCATAGAGTCTCGATACAAGGCAGCAAGTTTAGCCGATTCCCACTCTAGTTTGGTGATTACTTGTGGTGTTTTGGTAGAGAACTCCTTATCTAAATTTTTAAAGTGTGCGTGGTAGTCTTGATTTGTAGTCCAACCTCCTCTACTTAAGTACCACTGACTATTTCGCTCAGTGTAAAAAGGAGTCAAGCTACTATCACTCCTCAAGTGTGTATAATCGTCGTTCCAGGTTGTAATATTCTCTACAGCCCAGGTTAATAATTCAGTGTTGTCGTTCATATTAGTTCTCCTCTCTTGTTTAACAATGTAGCCATATT
>RXKB01000072.1:0-8347 GCA_003963225.1 Candidatus Babelota bacterium | reverse complement strand
TATGTCATTAGCATTAATCGTATATTTAGCTGGAATTGCAGAACCATTGAAAAACTTTCTAGGTTTGTCTGGTGTTATTCTCCTTGTTATTGGAGTTATCTGGTGGCTTATGTCTAAGGCGGAATGGGAGCCATCACCCCCACCACCGAAGAAACTTTTACCTTCAGGGGCACTACTATTGTTATTAGATATTCTAGTCCCGAACAAAGAAACCTTATACACAATGGTAGCAGCTAGTACAATCCAAGATATAGCAACATCGCCTAAAGTACAAGAGCTTGGTGGGAAAAGTCTTGACGTGATTAACAAAGTGATGGATGATTATCTAAAAGATGTTAATCTTAAAGAAACTAAAGAGCCAAAGGCTCAACAGGAGAAATAGATATGTACATATTCAAAGTTAAAGAGCTTCGTCTTACTTGGCAAGCAGAAGATATGTTGAGTCATTCTAAATACAAAGAACTTGAAGCTTTCTGTCAAGCTGTGTCCAAGCCTGAGTCATCTTACTTTGCTTCTATTATTGGAGATACAGAGCACCTGGCTAAGACTACATTACTGGATGAGGTAAAGCGTACCTTAACAGCTCGTGGTATTAAAGAAGAACAGTTTGTTGGGTTTGAGTGTGACTTACGTTATACTGAGGTTGTTGAAGACCTGTTCTATCCTCCAAGTATTATCAACAACTATGTTAACTTAGGCACTGGGGGATAACCATGCCTGCCCACGTAGTCAAATACGAATACAATGATGGTGTAAAGCTACGGGTTCCAGAAGTGTGGTGTGGGAGGGAGATTAAGTACCCAAGCTGGTTATTCCAAGATGCACAGCATGCAGCCTTAGCTGCTGGTGGAAGTATTCAGCCGTGTAAGGCTTGCATCAAAGCAATCATTAAACAATTAGAGCAGGAGTTATAGTATGACAGTACTATTTGTAAACAATGGTGAGATTGATATTCGAGCTGTAACCACATTTGGCGTAAGTGTTAAGAACAGCACATCAGCTCTTGGGATGTTTGGAACAGGGCTTAAGTATGCCATTGCTATCATCCTACGTCATGGTGGTAAGATCACCATCTTTAGTGGTGTCAACAAGTATGAGTTTGGGACAGCTACAGAGAACATCCGTGATAAAGACTTTGAGCTAATCACAATGAATGGAGTTAATCTATCATTCACAACAGAACAAGGTAAAACCTGGGAGGTGTGGCAAGCTGTACGCGAGATACTGTGCAACTGCTTAGATGAACAAGGCGAGTTCACAACAACAGATGAAGATGTTGAAGGTGAAGAGGGTATAACAAAGATTGTTGTTGATTGTTTAGATTTTGAGCAAGAATACAACAATCGTCAAGAGTTTATCATCACTCCAGAGAACCTTAAACTGGTTGTTACAACTCCAAGCATTGATGTTTACTTTGGACAAACTAAGAATCTATTCTACAAAGGAGTTAAAGTACACAAGTCAGATAAGATGTATAAATTCACTTACAACATCAAGACTCCAGTAGCGTTAACTGAGGATAGAACACTTAAGTATCCAAGCTCTACAGAGAACTACACCCTGCCTGGTTTATTGGTAAAACTAGGCGCAGATGAGATTATAAACTCATTAGTCTCTTGTGGTGATTCGTATGCAGAATATCATGGCAGTTATTCAGGAACAAGCCCTTGCCAGAAGCTTGTGGACAAGGTGAATTCACAGAAGATGGTGGTGAATAGGAATATTCCCCCATCATTAAAAACTCGATGTGCTCCCAGCTTAAGAGAGTGTCTTCGTGAAGCTCCTAGTATTAGGCTTCCAGCTATGAAAGAAAAGATGTTGTTTAAGGCTATTGACTTTCTCAAAGCTATTGGATTTAATGTCGATGTGTACAAGATTAAAGTTATGGAAGATTTAGGTAAAGGTGTGTTAGGATTAGCAGATCAAGACAATGAGATTATTTACCTTAGTATGGGAGTATTTGACATGGGAACTAAATATGTAGCTGGAACACTGTATGAAGAGTTTATCCACATCTTCTATGGGGTATCGGATGAAACACGGGGCTTTCAGGATGTTGTAATTAATCATCTAATGAGCCTGGGAGAGGCATTTGTGGGAGAGCCTGTATAAAGGCTAACAAAGCCTGTGTAAGCTTGCCCTATACTACCCTACAGACAACCCTATTATAATGCCTTCTAGGGCTGTTCTAGGCTGTTTAAACACTATTGAAATTAGCAATGAGAGGAATCACTATGACTATTAAGAAATCCCTTGGGGATAGGATGAAGGGGTATGAAAACATACCACGCCATTATTTGATGAAACGGACTCCCGTTATTATACGTTTGGATGGTAAGGCGTTTCACACATACACCCGCAGTTGTAAAAAACCTTACGATGTATCTCTACACTATACACGTAGCTGCGCATTGGAATACCTGTGTACCAATATCCAGGGAGTTATTATAGGGTACGCACAATCGGATGAAATCTCTTTAGTACTTAAAGATTGGCAAACCTATAACACTTCTGCTTGGTTTGACAATAACCTGCAAAAGTTAGTAAGTATCTCTGCAAGTATGTGTACTATGAAGTGGAATTCTGTAGCTTCTATATGCGGGCCACTGTCACCCAATGCAGTGTTTGATTCTAGAGCTTTCAACTTACCAAAAGAGGAGGTTGTTAATTATCTTATCTGGCGACAGCAAGACTGGGAACGTAATTCTATACAGATGTTGGCTCAAAGTTTTTACAGCCCTAAGCAAATGCACGGTGTAAACTGTGCTCAGTTAGTTACTAAAGTAGAGCAGGAGCATGGAGTTATCTGGGGAAATTTGGAACCATGGAAGAAACAAGGAGAGGTTTGGCTACCTGGTGGGCTTATTCATGAGAGATACCTGTTCAAGGATAATAGGGTTGACCTAGATAATTTACTGAACACCAATAATGAGGACTAGGTTTTAATGAAACCCTACATAACAATCCCCGTTGGCCTACTATTGTGGGCCTTAGTGTTAATCCATAGCCTCAAGCCAGCTCCAAAACCCTATACAGGCGATCTGGCTAAGAAACCTGACGTATTGTCTCTAGGTGAAGACATCTATGAAGGCTTCCCTGTAGAAAAATTCATAGACAGAGAATACGAGTGCTTCTTACGAGCTGTATACAATGAGAGCTATTCTGAATCTATCCAGGGCCAACAAGCTGTAGCTCAAGTATTGTACAATAGGTATGTATCAAGGAAGTTCCCAGAAGATATGTGCTCGATTATTTGGCAGAGGACAGGACGTGTATTCCAATTCCCTTGGATGAGGGAAAGGAATAAGCGAGAGCTTGTGTTAGAACAACATGTTATAGATGAAATGTCAGAATACCTTGCATCTGTGTATATGGGAGTGTATACTGTCCCTAAGTTAGAGAGAGCCACCTATTTCAAGAGATGTGATGTCAAAGGGGATAGTTGGTGGAATTCATTGAAGATGGTTGCTAAGATTGGTGATCATTGTTTTTACTTAAAGAGAGGGGAGTAGATTATAATGCCACCTGGAGTATATTATATTGGTGATTTATGTTATGTAATGGGAACAGAGTGGGACTATTTCTGCGACCATTGTTTAGACGACGGGGAGCATATTTTACCAGGGGATCGACGTGTAGCTTCATATGGTACACTATATGGAGATGGTACTTATCCTTGTTCTAATGGTGCCTGGTTAGGGGTAGATGCTGGTTTGATTGGCTGTATTAAGATATTCCATATACAAGATGATAAGCTAACAGTAGAGCAGCTTAATAAGCTTGGAACTGTTGTGGTGTTCAATTCACCATTTGAAACCGGTGTACATAATGGCGTAATAAGCTTTGGTCATATTGAAGTTAATACGAATGATGATGATTCTTTTGAAGAAGACTATGATTATGAAGAAGACTATGATTATGAAGAAGAGGAGTAACCCATGATCCACAACCCTAAATACCAGGTATTTGATAAGTCTCCTGTAGCTCAAGGTAAGAAGTTCCTAGTTGTAGGCGTTCCATCATTAGATGCTTTCAGTGGGAATAAGCATTCAAAGGATGTATGGGAGAAATTATTCTTAGGAAGGCTTGTCAAAGTAGTAGATATGCAGTATTGTAAAGAAGGATTGGTTGGAGTATCTTTGGCTAGTGTAGCTATGGGCTCGACAAATTACATACATGAGGACTGTCTTATGTATTTTGGGGTGGAGTAGTATTACTATCGTAATACATTAAACAAAGAGGGGACTTATATGGGCGTATTAGCATGTGATCGTAAAAGTTGTGACAACATAATGTGTGACCACTACTCACCAAGGTTTGGTTATATTTGCTATAGTTGTTTACAAGAGCTTATAGCAGAATTGAACAAAGGTGGTTGGAGTGACTTTGATTCAGCTGTAGAAGAGTTTATGGGTACTCGGCACTATGATAGAGAAGTTTATGGTGTTGAAGAGTTAGTGTCTGAAACCTTTAAGCTACGAGACTAACCTATGCCATACAAAACCAAAGTAATTCTCGAATGTTCCTATGGCTTATATCAGCCTTGGGAGCTTCAGGAAGCTATTCTTGAACATAATGAGCCATCGACATATTCAGAGCTTCATCTTAGGGCTATTAAGGCGATTGGTGGAGCTTATGTGACGTATGGGGCTATGAGTACGGAGGTTCTGGAGGAATAACCATGTGGAAACTAACTTATGATGCTCCTCATGGGAGACGTATTAATCGTTATTGGTGGAAAGTGACAACCTATCCAACTAAATCTGAACAAAGAGAGTTATGGTGGGTGTATAGCTTGAATAAGTGGGCAACTCATTCAACTGGGACTAGTTCTACACATCACAATAAGCCTAAATCAATAAAAGCATTTAAGCGGTATTTGGAGAAGCACCCAGAGCTTAAGGGGTATGAAGTGGTGTTGGTGAACAAGTATTACACAGCAGATCATGGGTTTAATGTTAGTGCTGTTTGGGAGGAAACTTAGATGCAAGTTGGAATTGAATTGACATTTAAAGATGGCAGTAAAAATTGGATAGATCCAGTTGATGTAGATGAATTTAATCAGATGCTACAAGCTGCCACCGATAAATACATAATCAACAATGGAGCACACAGCTACGAGTTTTTGATAGGGGATGTTGCTGAGTATTTTATATACAACATACACGAATGTTGTGGGTATGATACTAGGAGTGGACATAGTCGTTATTGTGGAGAGGATTATACTGATGCTTAAACACCCACCACAATACTATGCTGCAAAAGGGGTTATATAATGGGTAAATTTGTTGACCTTACTGGTAAGGTTTTCAACAGGCTAACCGCACTAGAACCCGCTGGGAAAAATAAACACGGTAGATACAATTGGCGCTGTTCTTGTTCATGTGGAAATATGGTTATTGTAGCTAGTAGAAGTTTATTAAATGGTGGTACAGGTTCATGTGGTTGTCTGTCTATAAAAGGTAAACTTTTACATGGTGTAGGACTTTACCGACAAGGGAAATATACCACAAGCCTAAACGGAAAGCTTACCAAAGAACGGCAACTATGGGCGGCAATGCTTACTAGGTGTTATGACTCAAAACACCACACCAAGTATCCAACGTACAAGGGGTGCCGAGTTTCAGAGAACTTTAAAGATTATCAGTATTTTGCAGAGTGGTGTAACAATCAAGGAGGTTTTGCCCACAAGGGTTATCAACTAGATAAAGACCTACTGGGAGATGGGAGATTATATTCAGAGGAAACGTGCTGCTTCATACCAACCGACTTAAATTCTTATTTTAGGTGTAATATTAAGAAGTTTACTGAATACAGTCCTGGAAAGTTTACAACTAAAGCAGCAGGAACTCAATCAAAAACCTTCTACACCAAGGAAGACGCTATTGCCGCCTACGAAGAGTTAAGAATAGCCCGTATAGCATTTATATTGGAAAGAGATAGGGATATTTTGGATAAGAAAGTAATTAACTTCTTAGAGGAGTATATTCGTGAAGAAAAAATATGTGACCGCATTCATGCGGATGGCAGAAGTCTTTGCTGAAACATCTGAAGCTGTTCGGCTCAAGGTTGGGTGTGCTATATGAGCAAATGGGTAAACCACTTCGCAGAGTTGGCAGAGTTTAAAGCTAAGAATAGTAAAGACACCAATACCAAGGTTGGGGCTGTAATATTTGACGAAGATAACGGTGTTGAAATCTCGTCTGGTTGGAACTGCCTACCAAGAGGTGTTAATCACACATTAGAGCGTAATTCATCACCTCTGAAGTATAAACTTACATCCCACGCGGAAATAAGTAGCATCGCTAATGCTGCTAGAATGGGTAGGGCCACAAATAAACACAGTATAGTTGTTTCTATGTACCCTTGCAGCCTGTGTACGGCGGCCATAATAAACGCTGGCATCATAAAAGTGTACTCACCTAAACCAGATTTTAACCATCTTCAGTATGGTGAAGATATGAAACTGTCAAAAATAATGTTTGAAGAAGCGGGAATAACATGGGAAGACCTAGGAAAGTAGACATAATCGGTAATGTATATGGCTATCTTACTGTAATTGACAGAGCCAAGTCTTATTCGAAAGACAAGAAGTGGGATTGTATATGTATATGTGGTAAAACCCACGGAGTAACTAGACAAAGGCTTGAAAATGGTACTACCAAATCTTGCGGATGTATGAAGAAAGCCTTGGCAAGGGAAAAGTCAGTTAAGCACGGTGGGTATAGGGATGGTAAAAACACACCTGAATACCAGAGTTATATAGCTATGATGCATAGATGTTATGATGACAAACGGTTAGGTTGGGATCGTTATGGGGGTAGAGGTATAACTGTTTGTGATAGGTGGACTTTACCCTCCCCTAATGGGTTTCTCAATTTCCTAGAAGATATGGGTGAGAGACCTATAAAGTTCAGTTTAGACAGGATTGACCCTGATGGCAACTACGAGCCAAGTAATTGTAGGTGGGCGTCGCGGTCTACTCAAGGCCATAACAAAAATTTAGTTAAGAATAACAGAAACACATCTATATACAGGGGCGTCTCATATAACAAAACCGCCAAAAGGAAAAATCCTTGGTGTGCTAGGATAGGGAATGGTAGGGATGGTTATACCTGGTTAGGGGGTTTCGATACAGAATTAGAGGCTGCTGAAGCATACAACAAAGCAGCCCTTGAATTGTTTGGGGAAGATGCTAAGTTGAACATATTTGATTAACTATAACAAACTTGTAGTCTTAAGATTAAAACAGCAGGAATAACCCACGTCTACTACAAACATAAATATCGTTGTGATGAAGGGTTGTTTTTCTTGCAGAAAAACGGTATACTAGTTGAACAAATTGAGTGATTAGGAGGACAAATGAAGATTCTTCTCAGAACACCGCAACAATACAACTCCATTGTGATAACTAACCACGCGGTTGATAGGGCTATTCAAAGAGGTAGGTTGTTCTTCAATAGACTTGGGTTGAATAGTAGAGAGGAAGTGAAGAACTATTTAAAGTTTGATATTCGTAGAGCATTACCCCTAATTGACACAAAGTGGATCAATTGCCCATTTTATCACAATAGTTTAGGACTCCTAGGCCCGAACGTAAACATTAAGTTCAACTCTGGTATATTTGAATACCGTTGTGAATCAACCAATCAACAATTAAAATGCCTTACAGTAATTTTTAGGAGGACAAATGAGTAATTATAAAGCAATTGTAGCAAAGATAGACGCAACATATGAGATTCCGGGTGCTGATAAGATCCAAATGGCTAAGGTTCTTGGTGAAACCGTCATCGTTAGCAAAGAACTTGAAGTGGGTTATGTTGGCCTACTCTTCTTACCTGGAACACAGTTAAGCGAAGACTTCTGTAAGCATAATAACCTTTATCGCAACAAGGATAAGAACATTGATCCAACCAAAGCTGGATTCTTTGAAGACTCTCGCCGGGTTCGAGCACAACCATTCATGAAGATCAAGAGTGATGGTTACTTCACTTCATTGGAAAGCTTATCGTTCACACTATTCGATTACACAACTCTTAAAGTGGGAGATAGTTTTGAGATTTTAGATGGAGTTGAGGTTTGCACAAAATATCTGAATGAGAAAGCTATTCGAGAAATGAAACTAACCAAACAGAAACCGCCCAAGAAGAAAATGGCACCCTACTTTCGAGAGCATGTTGATACAGAGCAGTTCAAGCACAACATACATAAGATTAATAAGGGAGACTTGGTGTCCATCCAATCTAAGCGACATGGAACATCTCAACGTGTTGGTTATATGAAAGTGTTGATTACTCTGCCTAAGTGGAAGCAATTGATCAACAAAGTTGTGCCAATCTTCCCAACT
>RXKB01000009.1 GCA_003963225.1 Candidatus Babelota bacterium | reverse complement strand
ACCTCAAAGCGGGACGGGTGCACAAGCTCAGGTCATCGGTCGAACGGACGGGGCATCGCTCGCTCGAGCTGATGACCGTTGCCGACTTCCTGGAGCAATACGGTGACGCAATGGTGCGCGTCATTCGGGAACGATGCCCCGCGCTTTACGACCCAGCGCGCGACGGGGTCTTGCCTGAGTTCGTCGATCTCGACGAGCCGCTATACCAAGCTCAACGCGCGATCGTGTGCGCGAACATTCGCCTGATCGAGCGGCAACAGACCGGGCTCATCCTCGGGCAAACTGGTACCGGGAAAACGCGCATCGCGTATGCGCTCATGCGTTCATTGCGAGCAAGAAAGTCCCTCATCTTCTGCCCGCCTCATCTCCGCAATGATCCATGGGAGAAAGAGGCGCGTGCCGCATGGAATGGCGTGCGCGTGAAACAGATCGAAGACCTCGACGATGCGGTCAGCTTCGCAATGGACAAGTCCCCCGGGCCTATGGTTGGTGTGCTCGCGGCAACGACTGGGAAGCTGGGGCATGGGTGGGTGGGCATCGGATCCACCGCGGACGAAGCTGCTTCTCGCCATGTCGCAACCAAGCACGATACGCTTTCCGATGAAATACGCCATCACCGAGAAACGTTCGTCGCGCCCAAGGCCCCGTCGAAGCTGACATCCGAACACGCGTTACGTGATCCACGATGCCCAGCGTGCGGAGCCATGATTCACCAGTCACCCGAAGCATTGGCCCGTGCGCGTCATCGGGGCGGCGTGGGCTACTGCAAAGCCAAGAAGTGCATACCAAACCCGCGCCACGGCGATGTTGGCCGCGCGGCCATCGAGTTTGCTGAGGCGCTGCTGCCAGTGTTTCCATCGGATTCATCGGTCGGCATTTGGGGCACGTCTTCGGCTGGCCGACATCGGCTCATGATGGCCTGGGGCTTTGGGCCAAACGCGTTGACAGACAGCGAGAAGGCACGACGAGAACGGGCTTGGAACAACGCTCGGGAGACCATTCGACCATTGATCTGGAGGCTGTCGGCGTACCTCCGGGACGGGAAAGAGTTCGCTTACGAAGGTGCCATTGGGCGACTCATCGTCGCCGTCGATGCCGATGACCTGGCGCAAGACATTGCGCTGAGCATCTATCGCAATGCACTCGACTTCGCGGAGCACCAATCCGATCGATGGTCGCACGCCAACCTTGCGAAGATGCGCGAGTCGGCAAGGCGCATTCTGCTCGCCATGCGCCCTGGAAGTCCACGGCAGTTGGCCGTAGCTGGCGAACTCGCCCAGCTTTGGCCGGGAGAGGATGCGGCGTGGCGGGTGTGGCGTGGGAAAGTCGACGATTTGGTTCATGGCGACGCCTCGACCATCGAATACCGAACGAAGTACATGGACCAGGTCGCTGGCACTGGCGACTCAGTCCGCCATTACGGATTTAGCAGGGGCGACTCCAAAGCCGCACTCGACGCGCTCCAAAAGCTCTGGGACGGCAACCTGTTCATCGAGAGCCCGCCGTGCGGCGAGCCTCTTTTTCAAGCTGTTCCGAACCCGCGCAAAGTCGCGCTCAGCCAATTCTTGGCGAAGCATTACTGGGACGAGATCGATTTCGTTGCGGTGGATGAGATTCATCGGTGCCAAGACAAGGATTCGGCCGAGGCCGCAGCGGTTGAACAATGGCGCGGTAAGCGCATGGTCGGGCTCACCGGGAGCCTGAGCAACGGCTATGTGCTCAGCACGTTCTTCATTCTCCACATGCTCTCGCCTTCGTTCCGTCGCGAATTCGCGCGTGACGACGAAATGGGGTGCGTGCGCCGGCATGGGTACCTCACGCAATCGGTCGAGTATCGAGACCGTAAGACACGTGAAATCGTCGCCTTCGGATCGCAAAGCGACCGTGTCGAGAGGAAGGCGAAGATCCTCGGTGGTGCTCCGGGGATGATGCCCTCGCTGATGCGGCACGTGCTGCCAACGTCGACGTTCATCCACCTCGACGACTTGGAGCTCGACATCCCACCGATCACCGAAGAAGTGATCTGGGTCGACCCAGGTCCAGCGCTTGGGCGCGCAATCAAAGAGGCCCGAAAAGACCTGCTAGCCCAGATTCGGCGCGACAAGCACACCATTCGCCAGGGGGCTCTATTCGGCGCAATGGCTGGCGAATGGGCAAGCGCTGACCTGGCGAACATCGGCAACGAAGACGACGGGGTGTATCGGATGCGATACCCGAAGTCTTTCGGCGGCGAAGTCGTCGCCGAGGTCCACGTCCCCGGAATCCTGCCCAAGGAAGAACAGCTTCTCAAAGAGGTGGAGAAAGAGCTGCGCGATGGCAACAACGCGATCATCAGCCTATGGCACACGCAGTCGACGACGATTTGCAGCCGGATCAAGGGCCTCATCGAAAAAGAGATCGGCGAGCCATGCGTCATCCTGGACTCGAGCAAGGTGAAGGCCGCGCACCGTGACGAGTGGATAGAGAAGGAAATCATCCGGAAAAAGCGCAGACTGCTAATCGCCAATCCGGCCGCCATTGGGACCGGATTCAACTGCCTGGTCCACTTTTGCTCGTTGCTGTTTTACCAGCCCCCGAGCTACAACCCGAAGGACGTGAGGCAGCTACTTGGCCGCGTACGTCGCCCAAAGCAGACGCGACCGCAGCGGGCGAAGTGGCTCCTATACCGCAATACGAGCCAAGAAAACGTGCACACGTTGCTTGGTTGGAAAAGGGCGGCAAGCGTGGCGCTCGAAGGCCTCGACGATACCGCCGAGTTGGAATCGATAGGCGTGGATACGACGCACGAGATCACCGCCTACCACGTCGGGCAGGAGCTTTATCGTATGGCGCTGAGACAGGAGGGAGAACTTGACGAAGCCGCATGAGGGTGGAGACACGCAAGGCGGTGCGCCGCCGTGCGTGCATGATCTAACGCCACGGGACTGCAAAGCCATCAACCTGCTCATCGAGCGACAGATCGCGCAGCTAAACGACAATCCGCGAGAGGCTGAGCTTTGGCGCACGATGCAGCGACGATTCAATCGCGATGTGTCGGCGAAACCGGAAAGCATGGCTCCTGCGCTTTGCGAATTCGTGGGTGCCGCTCGGGCCGTGAACTATGGCGAGATCGATCGAGTGGGTTTGATTCTCGTCAAGAAGCTGTTCGAGCACGGCGATCTGGAGGGATCAAGATCGCTATCGCGCACGTTGAACCAACCATTCGAGAAACCAGACCTCGTCCCACGAAAGAAGGGCGGCAGAGGCGATCCGTACGTGGCGGCGCACTCGGGACCGCAGGCGAACCAATCGTCGCAAAAGCCTGGAGCCACCGGGCCGAGCGGACCTTCTGGCACTGGAGGGGCGATCCCACCGGGCAACCGACCAGCGCCCGTGACGAGCTATACCGACAATCCAAATATCAAGTGGTACGATCCGACAGACCTCGCGGACGAGATGGTACTCGACGAATGCTCTGGGCCGGCATTGACGCGGCTCATTGAGGAGTTGAAGTTCCGTTCCGTGCTCCTGGGCGCTGGCGTAGATGCCCCAACGCGCGTCTTCTTCCACGGGCCTCCTGGTACCGGAAAAACGCTCGCCGCACGGTACATCGGCGGGGCAATCAATAAGCCTGTCGCAGCGGCGAAGATTGGGTCGATGATGAGCATGTACCTTTCCGCGACGACGACGAACCTGATCAAGGTTCTCGATGACGCGGCTCGAGAGGATGCCATCATCTTCTTGGACGAGATCGAGACCGTTGCAGCGGATCGCGCAGCGGGCCTCGACACGCATGAGGAGTACAAGCGCACGACGGGCGCACTGCTGCAGGCACTCGACCAGCTCCCCCCGCACATCATCGTCGTGGCCGCGACGAACTTCCCCGACAAAATCGACAAGGCGCTCCGGTCGCGCCTGACCTTTGAGGTGGCGTTCAATTACCCCGACAAACACGCACGGTACCAGCAAATCGTGCGGCACTTGAAGGTGCATGCCGATCCGGAATCCATCACGAAGATCCTGACCGCAACCGAAGGCAAGAGCGGACGGTTCATCCGGGCCGTCGCGATGGCTGCGAACCGTGCCGCAATCATGAGCGCGCCGAAGGTCGATGGTGTTCCAGACATCAAGCAGGCCAAGATCACGATCGATCACGTCACGCCCGCGCTCAACCAAGCTCTCGATGCCGAGAAAAACTCGGCGAAGACCGAAGCCGAGATGAAGAAGCGTTGACCAGAGTTCGTCTGGTAGTATCTTTGTCGGTAGAGGTTCGTCGGGGCAAGCGACAGGCTTGTTGCGTTTGCACTTCCCGACGGCTCACGACCCACCCGAGAAGCTCGGCGAACCTGAACCTTCCTATGAACCTGCAACCCGTTCACTCATGCGTTGGTCTTGTCGTAATGGTCGGCGTTTCTGAAGTCGACGAGCCCGCCGAATTGATCGGCCTCGCGCTTCGCGACGTCCGTACGCACGTCGATTCACACCCAAAGTCGTCGAGGCTATTGCTTCGGATTCGTGTGGGCGGGGTTGTCTGGGACGTTTGGTCGCGCAAGCCTGGGATCATTGCCCTGCGGAACCTATCCACCGGGACACACGGAGAAACCAGGTTTTCCGATTGGTCCACCGTCGAGCTCCTCGCGCTCGATACGCTGGAAGAACTCATCGCCCACGAAGCGGCAACGCCACTGATGCGTGCGGAGTTCCTCGAGCGAATCGTTGCCATCGTTCCAGTGAGTGCCCTTGATGGGTCGCCTCTCGATTGGTTCCAGGCCGCGATGACGCTGCGTGGGCAGTCCGTCAAAAATTGACCTCTCCACGTCGATTTGGTATTGCCATGACTTAGCCTATGTGCTAAGTTTCGCGGTACCATGAACGACATGATGCGCCGAATCCACAAGTATATCGACGAATCCAAGCGCCCGGATGGGCTACCGCGCGAAACGTGGGAGTTCGAGCAGGCCGTGATCCTCGCCATCGAATTCATACTTCTTGTCGTAGCGGCAGCACCCGTCGTCACAAGTTGGCGATCTGGACTGGCCAACACGATCGTGCTTCAGCTCCGCATGTTCGAGGCTTATTGGCGAAGAGAAGACGGCTCCGTATACGGCCGGCACGACGAGGCTGGTGGCATTGCGCCATTGCCCGAGCGGAAGATGGCTCGGGCGAGGCTGAGGAAGAAGATCCTCACCATCATCACCTGGATTTGGCCGGGGTTATGTACGATGGTCCAGGCGGCAGAGGCGCAAACCGTGACGTGGGCGGTGGGTCTTGGCCTGCTTGCGACGATGATCCGTCTCCTGATTGGGCTGGTGGCAATGCCAGCATGGCGCAAGTCGCGTATTGAATGGAAGGCTATTCGGGCGGAAACGGCTACGTGATCGCTGCCATTATGCGAGGTCACGCAAAGCATCCGTTCGAGGAATCTGGACTCGGCAAGCAGCCGTTCTCTTTTGTGGCCTACAAGCACCAAAAAGGCTCGGCATGCGACCACTGTGGCAGACCAATCACGCATGTCTTTGTGCTCCGTGGCAAAGATGGTCCGAGCTTCAATGTTGGCTCTACTTGCGTCATGAAAACGCCTGATGTTGATCTGAAAAAGGCGCTCTCGATAGAGCTTCGCAACATCAAGAAGAGTAGACTCGCATATAGTGTCGAGCCGGAAACGGCGTTGTGGTGACGGAACACCAGGCGGTTAATGCCATAATCGAGCCGATTTTTATTGATCAAGCTTAGCTTATGGGCTAAGTTTGATCATGTCCAATGCACCAGCATCAAAACCCATCACAAGCACTGGCCCTCGCGTCGTGGGCGTTTGCGATATCATCAACAACAAGCTGCTCTCCGGCATTGAACGCTTGGCAGAGTGGTTGGTCCGTCGCGAGGATCGGGCTTCCTGGGAAGATCGAATTAACCTCGAAATAGCTTGGCCTGCGGAACTGCCATTGCTCGTCGGTGCAGCTCTCGAAACGTTGCACGACGATGTAATTGGGATGGTTGGGGACCGTGCCGCTTTCCTCCAGGCCTGCGACCGATGCCAATCGGAGCGCCGGATAAGCCGCATGGGGCTGGAACAATACTCGCGCACGCAGTTGGTCGCTGTCGCGCAATCGGAGGCTGGCATATCGAGATGGTCGCGTCTGACCAAAGAGCACCTGATCGACGCCATCCTTGATGCGCGTCATCCAAAGCCGGTATGCGCGAACATGGAACTAGAACTGCTTTGGCAGGATGAACTTGCCGAAGGCCGCGAACGCATCCGGGTGCGTCGCGTGATGGTGTTGATGTCTGTTGGTTCTACCGAAACCGTGGATGAATTCGCGGTGCGCAAGATGTCGGAGGGAGAATTCGACGTCGATGGGACTATGCTCAACATCGAAGAAGCTGTGCGTCACGTACGCACGATGCAACCGTTGTCGCGAGCAGCTTAGGCGTCCGGGAATGCAGGAGGGGCGTCGCCGCCCTTGTCCCTCCCCTTGCGCCCCTTCCCATTGCTGGCATCGGGCTTGTCGCCTGCGCTGCTGCCGTCATCCTTCTTGTCTTTGTCCTTCGCGTCCTTCCCGTCTTTATCCTTGTCTTTATCGAACGGAAGCTCAGGCTGCAAAAGGTACGCATACTTCGATGGCATCGGCTCGCTCTTGACAAACGATAGCGTTTCTTTGCCGGTTGCATCGCTGTCGATGCGGTAAATGTCGTATTGGCCAGTGGTGAGATTCGGCCGACCGATGCACGGTGAGAGGATTTCGAGTCGGCTCCCATCCGCGTACAAGGGCACCGCCTCGAGCGATACGCGCTCTTCATCGAGCTTCTTCTTCTCGGATTCGAGTTCAGCTACGAGGGCCTTTTTCTTCGCGTCCAGGGCGCGAAGATCGCGATTGATTTTGGCCAATCGCGTCCCTGCTGCGATGCGGGTGGAAGGATCTTGGATGACTTCCAGCGAACGGTATACGCGTTCGTCCGGGGGCTGTTGAGGTTGCTGAGTTGTTGCCATGTTGGGAACGGATCTCCTGGGGTCCTATTTATCCAAGACGATCGTCTTGACAACGTTGACCAGCGCGTCGCGCGTGTCAATTGTTCAGGAACATGCAAGAGACCACTCCACTCGGCCGGGAACTGCGCCGTCGACGTAAAGGTGCTGGCATGACCCAGGAAGGTCTTGCAGCGGCGACGGGCCTCGAACGCTCCTACGTCGCGCGCATCGAAAGCGGTGGCGTCGCCACGTTGAGCGAGGAACGCGCGACGACGATGGCCAAGGTCATCGGAATCGGCCTCGACGAACTGCGAAGTCTCGCCGAGCAGAGCCAGTCCGAATACCGCCTCCCCTGCTTGGGGGTAACGGAGCGGCATCGCCTTGTGGGCGCAATGCTCGAAGAACGGTGGAACCACCTCGGCGATGTCCAGATGGAACAGATTGAGAAAACGGTTCGCGACTCGATGCCAGAAGTTGTGCGTCCAGAACCAACCGCCTTCGGTCGGATGCTCCAAGAAAAACGGTTGGCGAAGCAGCTCGCCCAGCAGGCAGTGGCAAAGGCCATCGGAGTGTCGCGTTCGTACGTGTCGATGGTTGAAGGAGGCGTCGAATTGTGCCTGCCAGCAGCATCGATCCCATTGCTCGCTGGCGTTCTGGACGTGGACCGCCAGACGCTCGAAGACCTTGTCCTGCCGAACAACGCGCACGTGCTGCGCATGCGTGGCTGTTCTGATGCGGCAAGGGCAGCGGCCTTCGCGCTGCAGGAACGATGGACCACCCTGGGCCTCGAACCACTCACCTGCATCGAATCCATCGTCGCTGGCAGCGTCACTGCACTCGTTGACAATTAGGCGCACGCCCATACTGTTGTGGGCATGAGCAGCAAATTTTCTCGCGTCTCGGCGACTCGAGACCAATCAACCTACAAAACGCTTCTCGTCGGCATTGGTGGCGCAGGCAAGACGTTCTTCGTCTCCACGATCACCGCGGAGGACGGTCGCCCGATGTTCTTGCTCGCCGTCGAAGAGGGCGGGAAGGGTGTATCGCCCAACCACGCCCCGAAGCATTACGACGGAGTGCGCCCTGGAACCTACGCGCTGCCAGAAAGTTTCGACGAATTGATCGAAGCCATGCGGAACTTCCGCGACGTCATCAACGCACACCAGCCCCCACCGGGGTGGCTCGAACGAGCCGGCGAGTACCAGCCATTCCTGCAAACGTTGGTCAATGCGTATCCAGGCGCTCTATCCGCCAATGAAGTGGCGAGTGGCTCTAAGCGCAATGTGCAAGACGTACCCACTGCGATGCGGGCGCTGATCGAAGCGCAACTCGTGAGGCAGGTGGAAAAGCAAGTTCCCATCAAAGGGCAAAAGCAGCCGCAAATGGTGCAAGCCTATGTCGCGACGGTGGATCACACGTGGCTGAGGCCGCACGTGCACTTCGCGGTGGACTCGACCAGCGGCGTGGAACGGCTGATCCACCAGGAGGTGATGAAGCGCGACAACGTCACTGCGATGGCCGACAAAGAATACAGCGTACTGTGGAACAAGGCGCTTCCGCTCTGGGAGCAGTTTCTCGCTGAACTCGACTCGATCCGCGCGACGAACGTTCACGTTTGGGTAATCGCACACGCCACCGAAATCACCGACGCCGCTCAAAATGACGGCAGGTATTATCGCCGTCTCGATTTGCAACTCCGTGGAAATGGGAAAGCGCTCGACGAGGCCCGCGCAGTATTGAGGAATTGGGCGGACAACGTCTATTACCTCATCAATCACGTCGACGTCAAAGAGGGGAGCAAGAAAGCTCGATCCCGTGCGAAGCTTGTTGGACGCCAACTCATCACGCAGTTCACCGGCATTTGTATGGCCAAGACGCGTCCGCAGGTCCCACCGGAATTGCCAGGAACCTGGGAGGATCTGAAGAGGGCTTGGAAGGCTGGCGTTCCCGCAAAAACCGAGACGATTCTCGCTCGTATGGAGCCGCTCATCGTGCAACTGCGGGAGCTCGATCCGCAACTCGCGGACGAGGTTACGGCTCAGCGGGACGCCGCTGCTGGAAGCGCGACGCGTCTTGGCGAGGTTCTATCGAGGCTCCAAGGCCTCGTCACGGTGGCGCTCGAGGAACGGCAGGTTCTCTCTGGGACGAGCGAGGAAGACGACGGCGCCGACTCCGAGGACGCGCCAGGTGTCGACGAACCGCAACGGCCGCCCTCGAATCGACCGCAGGCAACGCACCCCGACAACGTCCCGGCAGGGCTGTGAGCCGAAACCTCGAACTCTTTGCGCCACAACCGCGTCGTTTAACCATGCCCAGGCATGATGGCGATGCGGTTGTGGCATGGTCGCTTCACGCTCCGTATTCAGGGGCCGTAGCCGACAAGCTCAAGCCGCTCGAGACCCGCACTTGGACCACTGAGCACCGCGGTGAATTGGTGATCCACGGGGCGCTGAAGGTGGACCAAGAGGCGGTGACTCGACTTGGCGGAAAGGTCTCGGCATACCTTCACCCAGCTCTCCGTGGCGTCTTGTTGGCGATTTGCAGAATCGCGAACGCTCGTCCACTCGTCAAAGACGACGAACCGAGGTCGCTCTTCTACGCGGAAAATCGTGTCGCGTTCGAGCTGGAAGACGTTCGGTGGCTGCGGCCCGTGCCATGGAAGGGGCACCAGGGGCCGTTCCTCGTGCCACGGCACGTGATCGATCAGGCGCTCATTGGCGCCCCCACAACCTTGCAAGAATTCATTGCTATGCGTGAGGAGGTTCGGACATGAGGTTTGTCGGCGTATCAGGCATTGTGAATATCGACGATATGATGGCTCTGCGTCGATTGCAGAGTTCATTGCAGGAGGCCGGCGCGGTCAACATGCGAATCGCCGCGGGCATCTTGCAGAGCCAAAAATCGATTGAGCGCGAGGAGCTCAACCCTCGCACTCCGCACCCCAACACGATCGACGCATTGATCCGCTCCGCACCGGGCGTGCTCCGATTCGTTCATTACTTCACGAAGGAACCAGCCTCGTTGATCACGCAACTCGATCGGCTGATGTCGCTGGCGCATCACGCCGACGGAATTCAGCTCAACGTTGCTTGGCCACCAACGGCGGCGACGCAGTGGTTTCGCCGTGAATACCCATCGAAGCGCCTGATCTTGCAGCTCAACCGCAAGGCAGTGGAGATGGAGTCCGGTGATCAAGCCCGCATCGCCGCACGCGTGCGAGAATACATGCCAGACATCACAGACTTGCTCGTCGACATGAGCGGTGGCACCGGGCTTGAAATCGATATGGCTTGGACGTCCGAGATGCTCGAAGGACTCGCCATACTCAGAAGCTTGGGCCTTGGTGTTGGACTCGCCGGAGGAATCGGATCGCGTGCGTCGATCGAGCAATTGGCCAACGTGTGGGACGAGCACAACCTCACCTTCATCGACACGGAGAGCAAAGTTCGAACGAGACAGGACACACTGGACCACGCGCGCGTCCGCACATACGCGACCGATGCCGCAGAACTGCTGAGGTTTTGACCATGGGAATGAAGTATACGGAGCAGGACGCCGAGAAATGGCTCGAAAAACTGCAAGCCGAGCAGCAAACCTCATCACGGCATGACGTGAAAACCGCGATGCAAATCGTTGCTCGGCTCGCGTGGTCTGGAATCACGCCGGATGGGGATTGGGCGAGCGTCGTCGAAGCGCAGATTCAGACGCTCGTGCTCGCGCTCTTCGTTCCTCCCGCGGAACGAGGAACGGAGACCATCGACGTCAGCCCAGACGCGCTGCTCGTCCGTATCGCAACGTCCACCGTCGGCGGACGAACGATCGTGGCGGCGGCGACTCGACGAGCGCTTCACCTCGGCCAGGCCGTTGGAGTCGTCGCGTTCGCGACACTTGCACAGCTTGATCCCAGTCGGATCCGGTCGCTCGTACGAACAGGAGCCTTGCAATCAACCGGCCCGCGCAAGTCTGCTCTCCCCGGACGCCAGCCCAAGGGTGCCGAGATACGCATCACCGCCGCCAGCGCTCTTCGTTGGCTGACCAACTGAACACGTCTCGAACACATTGTTACAATTCTTGTTGACAATCGAGCAACCGCGAGTAGACTCGTTGGTCATGCGTACCGAAGACTTGACCACGAGCAGAACCAAGCCATTCGCAAAGAACCCCGCTGGTCGCGTAGACCCGCTGCGCAATCTTGATCGGGCGCCTCTCGAAGATCCTTCTCAAGCCACCAAAAACGTGGCGCTTGCTTCGATTGAAGCGGAACTACAAAACGCACAGCAACTCCAGTGGCTCCGAGCTTGGCGTTCCGGGAACACTCGGGCCTTCGACAAGCTGTACGAGAGCATGCAAGCCCTGCTCTACAGCTTCGTCCGGCCCTTCATCCAGAAGGGCATTACCAAGGATGACCTGATGAGCGAGGCGAACATGGGGCTTTTGCAGGGGCTCCTTCGGTTCGATGATGCTCGCAAAGTCAAGATCGCGACCTATGTCATGTGGTGGGTGCGCAACTACGTCTGGACCTATGTGGACATCGAGCGTCGGCAGGGCACCTGCCGACGAGCCAACGCCAACATCAAGCGTGCGGAGAAATTGATGAAGCTGCTGCCCAATGCCACACGGGATGAACTGATCGCCGCGGGTACGACTGCTGCATCCATTTCTAATGCGGTGAATCGCAAGCAGATGAAGATCATCTACATAAGCTCGCTGAACTTCCATCATGACGGCGAGAGCCAGGATGAGACTCAAGAAGAGGCTGCTGGTCGCGTGTTCTCAATGATTGACGCAACTCCGAGCGCCGAGGATCAACTGATTGAGCACGAACGGCAGCAGCGACTCCGAAAGGCCGTTGGTCACGCCACGACCGAATACCTCACGCAGAAGCAGCGCGACACCGTTCTCACGCTGTATGCCAGCGATGATCTGACCATGGCGGACATTGCCCGTGAAAGGAACCACAAGCGGCAGGCCGTCGACAACATCTGCCGTGCTGCATATTCCAATATCCGGCCAGCGCTCCTCCGGAATGATTTTATCAAGGAAGAAATAGTCGGTCTGAAGAAAGACCCGTCGCACCAAAAGGTGCGTGCTCAAAAGAAGGCCATGGCGCAGGGGATGGTGCAGGTATGAGCAACGCTACCAATTACAGTGCGTTGAATGAGTTCATGCACGATTTGCTGGAAGCCTGGCGCTCCGGGGACCAAGTCGCATTCGAAGTCTTGGTTAAGAGCCATCACGATCTGATGTGGAGCGAAATCAGACGGTTTGGGTTTCTACTGGGCCATTGCCGAGATGACTTGTGGTCATGCGCATTGGAAGGCCTTTACATTGCTCTGGCCAAGTTCGACATGTCCAAAGGACAGTCGATTGTCACGTATTCAGTCTACTGGATTCGTGCAAAGCTCATGGAATACATGAGAAACGAGTGGTCGCACGGCACGATGCGGAAAATAAGCAAGAAGCAGTATCGTTGCAAATTGGTCGCTCAAGAGCGCGGGACGTATAACGTTGCAGAATTAGTGCGACTTGGTTTTTCCGAGAAAGTCGCGAGCGCTGTGGTGGCGCGGCACAAGTTCGAGATGCAATCCATCGACGAACCAAACGGACGCGCCAAGGATGACCCCGATTGGTTCTACGCGTTCGATGTCGAGGTGCCTCCCGTGCAAACACCAGAGGAGCACATGATCGAAATCGAGAGGGATCGCGCCATCACGCAATCAATAGGCGGTGCAAAGCGCAAACTGACGGCAAATCAAAACATGGTTGTCGACCACGTTTTGGAACATGGCTTTGACCTGGTGTCGCTTGCGGACCACCGCGGCGTTTCACGGCAGGCAGTCGATAATTCATGGCGTGCAGCATGTCGCAATTTGGAGACGCAGCTTTCCAAGTGCCCTTTGGTCAAAGCAGAAATAAGATCATGTCAGAAAAAGCCGAAGCACTCCAAAGCAGCAATTCGATTGCTCACCGCCTGACGGGCTCGAAGATATGGCTCAGCGAGCATTGCAGGTATTGGGCACGCTCCGACGTTGCCGTTGGGAGGACAATATCGAGCAGTGCGTTGCGGGTGGGTAGCGGATTCCACGAAGTCGCTGAATTGCACCCCATTGACCCTGACCAATATCCAGCCGAAAACGTCGACGAAGCTTTCCTCGGGCTGGTCTCCGATGAGAAAGTGGACCTCGATCAGATCGCTGAGAAATGGCGACTCAGGCCCTCCGAGGTCGAAGTGGTGCGTGACATGTACGCGACCTGGCGACTTTGGTGGCCCGAGTACGTAGGGGACCGTGGACCTGTGCGACGGGAGTTTCCCGTTGCGTGGGATGTGAAAACGTGGGCGGCACGCGCGCTCAAAGTGAATGGCCCGCGTGACTACTCGCAATGCACTCCAACGGAAGTGCCTTGCACAATCGACGTATGCATCGGTCCAGAGGGGGGGCCAGTTGAGGTCATCGATTACAAGACTGGATTCTTGCCAGTGTCCGCGATTGGCCATTTGCAGGGCGCAGCATGCTCGCTCGCCATTGCACACGTGCTTGGGTCATTCCCGATCAAGTTCACGATTGTACGAGTGCGGAGGGAGACGGTCACGACGAGCTCGGTGGTGCTCAACTCGACCGAACTCGACGAAGTTGCGGCAAGTCTCCAGTTTTGGGTGGAAGACATCATGGGGGGCCATGCCGAACCGCAGCCTGGACCATATTGCGACTTTTGCCCTGCGGTATTTTCGTGCCCACACACGCATGCGGTGCTCGACGAGATTCGCACCCAGTACCCACCGCTCCGACGCGCATGGTTCGGACCTATCCAGAACAACGAGCAGGCGGCCCGCATGCGGTACGCTTTGCCTATCCTGAGAGCAGTCATCGACGAGATGGACGCTCGCCTGGTTGATTACGCAGAAGCCAATCCATCCGGCATCACGATGCCTGATGGCAGCGTGCATCGCCGCGTTGATGGTCGCCGTCGAGCGTTAAAAGCCGATGATTCTGCGCTCATGGCGCTGCTCGAGCAAAAGTTCGGTGTTGAACAGGCGCACAAACTCGTCACGGTCAAGAAGCATCTTTCCGTCGGCGCAGTCGTGAAGGCCGCGAAGGCACTCGCACCTCGCGGAAAAAAGGACGATGCCGCGAAAGAAATCATCGTCGAGATCGAGAAAAACACCTCGGCGATGGTTACGACAACCCATCGACGATGGTCAAACGAAGACGATTAGCCGCCTCGCCGGGCCAAACCGATCACGATACCATCTTGTTTTCCAGACTCGTGAGTCATTAAACTCTTCATCCATGGAGATCGCCATGGACCCGACACTTACCGCAGCCGTCATTTCAGCACTCGGTGGCATCGTGACGATCGTTGGTTGGCTGGCGAAACGGCACATCCAGCTCATCAACAACATGGAGAAGCGGATCGAAGACGACCGAAAGGATCGCGTTGAACAGCTCCAAAAAGCTGCGGACCAGGCGAAGGCGCAGGCACTCAAAGAAGCAGAGCAGGCGAAAGAACTGGCGACCAAAGCAGCCGAAAAGGCGCTACGTGAGGCCGCAGAAAAGCAGGCGCAGATCGAACTGAATGAAGCGATGATTTCGGCATTGCGTCAGCAAGGCGAAGAACTTCGCGTCATCGTGATGGAACTGCGCTCGTTGCGTGCCGGACAAGATCGCATGGCCATCGCGCTAGATCACGAGGTGAGTCGAATGGATGTGGTCACGGAGGCGATGGAGAACGTCGTGGGGGAAGATGTCATGGAACAAGCTCGAGCCACGGTGCAACGACGGGAGGCGCAGAACGGGATCATGCTCCAGGGGGAGCGGGTGGACAGCGTTGCGGCTGCGCACTCTCGCCGTTCTCGACCTTCGCTATCGTCTCAGCCGTCTCTGGATCGTATTTCTGGGACTCACGGGTAGGCCACGTTCGATTGAATTCCCGAGCCCTTGCATACGCTCGCAGGATCGTTGGAAGTACGCCCAGAATGAGCGCAATTGTCACGAACAACAACGCAGCCGATGTCGCTAGTAGATGTCGCGACGCCTCTGTACACGAGTCCACCACCATGCGTTGCTCCCTTGTAGCAGAGACAAGAGTCCCCATAACAGCAGCGCAGGGGCGCGCATAGAGGCCCAATCAGCACTCGGATGCGCGGTGAAGTAAGGGCCGATCAGCGCGGCCCCGTCAACAGCGAGCATGACGAGTGCAGCACGCTGTGGGGATAGGGGCATGCCCTTACGAGCAAAGAAGTACGCGGCGCATCCCACCTGAACTACAACGCTTGCGCGGGTGACCCACGTGTACACCAGCTCGAGCGGAGCTTGTCGAAGCTCGGGGTATGACGTCGCTACGACGAACGTGGTTACAGCCCAGGCAGAGACGATGATCCCGTTGGCCATCGCAACCCTTCGAGGCCGCAAAAAAACCATGACCGCGAGCCCAATGCTGCAAGCTGCAAAGGCAAGCAGCGAGGCTTGTTCGACGTGGAACCAAAGACGTTCGTACCCAACGTACGGGACGCGCCCTGCTGCACGCGCGGGCTGAAGCACGAAGAACCGAATCCCTCCACGCAAGCAATCCAAGCAGAACAGCAAGGTCAGCACGATCGCGACGGGTCGGTAAAACGGTGCCTTCCGACAGATGGTCAAAGCCCACGCGGACAACACCGCGAGCATGAAGCAGCCCCGCGTGATGAACTCGAGCGGTTGCACTCAAACCGCCAAAGGCGTCGGCTCAGGTTTCGCTCCCGGATCCGGTGGGTCGGTGGGCTGAACGTCGGGGGACGTAGGGGTGATCGGATGTTGGGGGACGCCTCCCGGATCCGGTGGGTCGGTGGGTTGAACGTCGGGGGGTGGGGTGGACGGGCTGGGTTGTATCATGTACCGGACGATATGGTTGTCGTCGCTCAATGACAACGGCTAGTCCGTACCGGCGTCGAGTTGCTTCTGATCATCAGCCTGCGCTGGCGGGGGCGGGTTGGGTACGGCCGTAGACGTTTGGTTCGTCGACGGGGCTTGGGGCGCACAAACCGTCGCTGACGTTGATTGATCGACGGACGGTGTCTCCGAGGCACACGGCGCAGCTTGCTGCACGCTATCGGTCTGCCAATCGGAATCGCCACAGCCGATGGTAATCGTTGCAACTGTAATCGCTGCCATGATGAACATGAGGAACGCTGGTTTCATTGGTTCTCCTGGAGTGTTTACCGCACTCTCTCGTCATGACTTTGCTATTTTGCTGCGTGGTAGCAATGGCTCCAGCGCGCGCCAGCACTATTTTCGGACGACTCGGGCTTTTGAGGTAATGACGCGTTTCCTCTCACCCGCGCCAGGTTCTACGGCGGCAGATTCGCCACCTTGTACAAGGATGGACACGCTCTCGGCGCCTTCTGTGACTTGCGGAGGCAGTGCCCCCTCTGCATCAAATGCCGCCATACGCTCCTCACGTCACAACTGGAGCCGTCCGACACCAAGGCAAGATCAGGCTTCCGAATTGCGCGAATTGATGTTGATCACCAGTCAATGGGAAGCTCGCACCTGTCGCTGTGGTGGTGCTCCCGTACCACACGTCGCTCAAGTACCCATGAGCTCCACGATTCGATGTCGTCGAACTAAAAAGCTCCTGGGGCAAGAAAGGCCAGTTGCCAGACAAGTCACTCGCCGAAGTGATGGTCACATTAGCTTGTGCGCCGCCAAATGCCATGCCGCCTAAATACATCGCCATGGCGCTTGCGCCGTACCCGAGAAAGTTGGCGTTTGTGTTGAGGTTCGTCTGCGTCAACACGCCCGTGTTGGGAGAGCCTCCAATGCCGAACATGGTGAACGAGTTTGGCCATGCCGTCGGATTGAATTGAACAGCCTTGCCAAAGATCCACGCTGTACCGATCTGTGCCGTGTTCCCGATGAGCCATCGCCATGCTTGTCCATCGGTCGACTTGAGAAGGTGCACCTTTACGGAGGCGTCGGAGTTTACGACACCTCCCCAAGTTGTGTTGTTTACGATGACTCGTTCATCGGTCGCAGTGGGACGAGCCGTTTTGGTACCTCCGGTAAAACCCGCAGATGGGGATGTTGCCACTACAAGGTTTTGACCGTTTACAGCCGAGCCCTCGCAAGAAATTAGCAGCTCGGCCGTGTTGTACATGCGGAGCACCATCCAAGAATGGGCGCTTCCCGCGTTGTTCCAGACGAGATCGGTAAGGGATGCCCATCGATTGACGCCATCGCCGGCAGACCCAGCCACGGTTGAATTGCAGGAGTAGCGTACCGTGGCAAGTCCCGAAGGCGTTACCAGGCTGTTTGAAGCATTGACCCACAGCCCGGCTGCGTTGGTCGTCATGTTGTCCACCAACCATTTCAGCAATGTGCGGTTGGTGGTGAGAATGACTCCAGTCGCAGCCTGTGCGTAATTTGGAATGAATTCCCACGTCTTGACCAGGGTAGGGAGTGTCATCGCGTCTGGATCCTGACTTTTTGACCAGTGTGTGTTGCAGCAGCGATTACGTAGTATTGGTTCGCGTTGGAAACCCGAGTGATGATTTCGAGATCTCCAGCCTCTAGATCTTGGCTTCTATCGGAGGCAACGTCCGATCCGCCGAGGTAAATCGGATGCGTATTGGCCACATCGGCAATGACCTTCAATTCATTGCAAGGAATGTCGGGCAACTGTTGCGCGCCAGATGGTTCAGCAGTCACCGTTATGGGAGCGTGCGCGGCCCATGCATTCAGTGGCGCATCGCTTTGCGCGTAAGAGTCTTCGACAGCATCAGCAGTGCGTTCAGCGTATCCCTCCAGATCATCGGTGTACGTCTCGAGCGTCTCGAGGCTGGAGGCAAGCGCTGTCGTGTCGACCTTCAGCGATTGAAGGACTCCAAGAATGAGTGCTTGAGTCGCTGCGTCATCCGTCAGGGCCGTCGCCAAGTCGGCGATGGTTTTCCCAGCACCAAGCCCCTGAAGAGCCGTGAGCAAGAGTTGCTGTGTGGCTTCTTGGTTAGGTGCGCCAAGGGCGGCTTGAATGGCTTCCGACGACGCCAGCAGGGCGAGTACGGAGCTCTCGCTAGCGCTGCTGTCTGCGCTATTGCCAACGATGTGGACTTCGATGCCACCGGTGTCCTTGTTCATGCGACCGGGGCGGGCCTCACCATCAGCGTAGTTCGGGGGCTGATCCGAGACCCCGAACAGTGGCGTCACGAACGCGAAAAACTTCTTAAAGACGGACGCAAACAGGTCCATCAGCCGAGACTACAAGCGTCGCGGGCGATTGTCCATGGTGTTCCGCAGCCGACAAAGCATAGTGAAAGACAAACCATGTAGTTGGAACAGCAACGAACAAAACAACTCGAACGGTCGAGTGTTCGCGCAATGTTCTGTCCTCACGGAATCCGCAAAAGAAAAACGCACCCGTTTGGAAATGGTTGTCGGCACAAACGGCATGCCATACGTTTGCCTCTGCAAAGCAGTGATTTCCTGACTCCCCCGTCGGGAAACACCGCAGCGCAGCACTTACGTTTACACGAGCGCCGGCCATCGTGAGCACCGAAGACCGGCGGAACAGCGCCACTGAACACCCTGTCACATTCCTGTGACAATGCAATGGGGTTGTGTGCCTTTGGCGCCATGGTTGTGTTCTAGACGGTTATGGGTACAAGAGGCACGAAAATGCGGATCCGGACCATCAGCTTCGTTCTCACGCTGCTTTGCTCCAGTTGCGCCATATATTTTGGTGATTCTGAAGAAAGCATCACGGCGCCACCGTGTGAATCGCACGGCGACTGTCACGCCAGCGTTGGCACTTGCGAGGCTAATGCATGCATAGAGAATCGGTGCAGTGTAGTCGATTTGCGCGATCCTAACTCGCCATCGCTTGTGGATGACAAAAGCGGATTACCCATTGGTAAATGGTGCATGTCGACAGTCGACGGAGGTGTGGATGCTGGGCACGATCCACCCGTTGCTCAATGCGAGAACAACTGTGACTGCTTCGATGATAACGCCTGCACGATTGACATTTGCGTAGGCGGTCAATGCCAAAACAACGCCACCGACGGTGGGTGTGGAGGCACCATTGGGCTGTGTCGAGGGACGTGGTGTTGTACCGGTGAAACCGCGTGCTTTCAGGCGTACGACAATAACACTGAATGCGAGAACGTACCGTGAAAACCACCATTGCCACGTTAGCTTCAATGTTCGTATGCTTGGCCATTCCGGCATGCGGTGACACAGTGATAATGGGTGATTCAGAGCAATGGGAGCCGCCACCAGCAGAATGCAGCCTGAGTTCTGACTGCCCTGATCCGCCGCCTGAATCATGCAGGCAGGTCGCGTGCGATTGGACTGGTATGCGTACCGAAGATGGATATCCGCGAGGGTGCTTTCTGGTCGTGTCCGCGCCAAACGCATACTGCTATTGGCTGAAAGGACCGCTCACTTGTCCAGGGACGTGCAGCACACCGGATTCTGGATCCGTTTGCCAGTTAATGGAACCGCATTGCGGAGACTACCATTAGCCTAGTGTACGGGCACGGCTACCAACGATGCGCTGCCAATAAGGTTCATGTTCGCCATCCCTGTGGATGGATTCTGGTACTGCACAGCGAAGGTGTAGTTTCCATCCGACGGCACTGTATAAAGACCGCTCATGCAGAATGACTTGACGATTTCTGCGTCAAGTTCCGTGCCATCGATCAATACGCCGTTTGCGGCCAAGCGAAGCGAATACGCGCCGGTTGGAGTGCCACTGATTCCAAAAACCGCAGTAACGTGCACCTTTTGTCCTGATTTGAGGCCATTCAAAGTCTTGGTAATGGATGAACTTGTCCACGACGAAATGCCGCTTGGCGAGTTTATCGTGCCTCCACGCGTGGTGTATGTATACGCGTCCGCACTTACCGATGGGGTTCGCCCATCAAGCTCATCGAGCTGGGAACGAACGGTCCCAGCACTCAGGCTGCCACTCGCCTTCGCTCCAATGAGCGATGCGCCGTCGGTGCCAGTTGCAGAACTGAGCGCGTTAATGCTGTTCGTATTCGTTGTTACGCGAGTATCGAGCGCATCAAGTTGTGTGCGCACAGTCCCAGCAGACAGGGCACCGCTAGCCTTGGCTCCAACGTGCGCAGCCCCGTCGGTACCCGTCGCTGTACTGAGCCGGACGAACGCGCCGTAAACCGTCGTTACGCCGGAGTAGGCGGCAAGGAGCCCCGACGTGCTCAATCCAATGCGTACAGCACCATTGTTGCTCGCTGAGGCCGTTGCAACGAGCTTCGTGACAATCCCTGCGATTACGGTCGACAGCGGGCCAGCGGCAACCGTATCGCCAACGCTGAACGTCACGAGTGGGTTGTAGATGTTCTGGGCGTCGCGCATGGACTCGAGACGCGCAAAAAGATGGCTTCCGGCAAGCGTCGGTACGCCCGCGCCGGTTTGATACGTCGACTCGGCAACGCCAATTTTATGCGTGCCGGAACTCGGCAAACCCATGTTGGACAATGCGGACACGACCAATGTGCCGAATGCATAGTTTAACGTCACGTCTGCATTGCCAAATGCCGTGAGGTCTGCCCATGCCGCCGCCGTCGGATCGACCATGACCGAGGTTCCGTCATGCGCGAAGTCGGTACCATCCTTGTGCGCCTGCAGGAGGTCCAGCAAATAGACCAGCGCCTCCTTGTTGCTCTTCACACGCATTGACGCATCAGTCGTCGCATACACGTAAAGATCTTCCCGGCGCTCGATCGAGATGTCGCTGTTCGTAATGGTGGTCTGGCCATAAGCCAGCGTCACGTCGCACAACAACACGCCGTCGAGTTCTAGGGCTGGGGCCGATGGACTCGAGGCTTCAGCGCCCTGCTTCACGTAAAATCGGAACGATTCGAGACGGTCATAAAATACCGTAATGCCGTTGCCGTCGGTGCGCGGGAATTGGTTGTTCCGTGTGAACTTCACGAACAGGCTGAGGATTCGTGAGTTGCCCACGCCGGCAACGGCAGTGGAAACGTTTTGGAAGTCGACCGCGAGGTTCGCCTGCTGCGTCGTTGGCAGGTACACACGCTGACCAGAACGCGTCCGGGCAGTGCCACCCGTGACGTCGACCGTCATGTTGTTCGGCGAATGCTCCGTAACGTCGAGCCCAACGAGCACTCCGAAATACCCGGTGTCGACAACGATGGCCTGATCAGCCGCCTCGACATCGTCAAAGGCCTGATCCAGTTCCGATTCCTTGACCTTCTGACGGAAGAAAAAATCGCGTCGATCCATGGCGGCACATGATGGCACATGTTGGCCGCTCGGAAGAACCTATTCGTGCAGGGTGGACTCGGTCTCCAGCTCGCTGAGGCCAAGCTCCCAATGGTCAGGAACCAGCGGGGGCGGGTCGGGTTCGATGATGAATCGAAGGTGCGTTGGAGCTCTGCGCATATACGCGACAATCGCTCGAATCTGCTGCCGTTGCTCTTCCGTCAACGCAATTGGCGAGATGACATCGAAGGAGTAAATGGTGCGTAGGTCGGCCGTTCCAAGGTTCGTGTCAACGTCAAGCTCCGACTCGTCGAGCGTCCAGATGTCATCGAGGCCTGGCGATACGATGGTCACGTCGATGCCCAAGAAAAGCCGGATGGCATCGATCATCCCCTGATCCGTCCCCTTTTGCTGGTACAGCGGTACGAGCAGCAACGCGAGTTGCCGCTTCGTGTTCTCGTCGAGAACGAACGGGAACGGATTGCCAAGGTCTTCCAGCATCGCGTCGACGAACTGCTCGGGCGCCAAGTCTGGATCGAAGATCTCCGGCCACCCATCAATATCGGCGAGCAATTCGTCAAAGAGGATCTGCAGGCAAGCGATGAACTTTCGGAGGATGCCGCCAAGCTTCGTGTCGGTTTCGACGAGACCTGCGGGCAGTTTCCGGATCAGCCACCAGTCGCGCCCAAGCACGTCCGTTCGGGTAATAGTCGAGAACGTGGCCGACTTTGGATCGTCGATCACGTTCATGGACGTGTCGTGAACGTTGGCCACAACAACGCGATACGTTGTCTTGTGCGTCACGTCATCGGATAGCAAAAGGATGACCGACGCAACGTCATCATCTGGGATGACACCGATCACCTGCGGGATGACAGCGGGCGGATCAGAGATCAGTTCGATGGTGTAATTTGCGACGTTCAAGGCATCACTCGCGTCTCCGTCATCCAGCCTGCGCATCTCCTCGCTGAACGTGACTCGGACGCTCCTCGGCGATAGCTGAAACGCGCTTGCGACGTGCGGACGAGTAAAGTCGATGGTGTGGAACGTCCAACTTGTGACGAGCGTTGCGTTGAGTCCACCGATCACCGCAGACTCAACCTCGACCAAGACCTCGTTGTCGCTGCCGTATGACGGCCCAGGAGCGCAGGAAAACCGCTTGCCGTAGCCAACGTCATCGACGGTTGAGCTTCCTGCCCACGACCCGACAAAGCTGCCATTCTCATAGATGACTTCGCCTGCCACCTTCACGGTGGTTCGGTTCAGGTCCACGCCGTCAGGGCCGGTGTCAAACAGGTCGAACGTTATCCACCTGAATGGGTGAATCTTGTCGGCGCCAGGCTCCGGGATTCGATTGGCAATGCCTGGGTTGTAATCGCTTGTGTCTTCTTCGACTGCGTCGATTTCAGCGCCAGCTAACTCGAATTCATACCCGCCTGGCCTTGGAACACCGGCCAATATCAGTTTGAAGTAAAGCGTTGCAGTGCCAGGAGGCAGATCGAACGTAGGAATGACGATATCACGGTAAACGCGTGGCTCTGAGTCGAACGGCAAAACCATGTCGTGGACGCCATCGATACCAAGCATGATTTGCCAGTAAATTATGTATAGAAACGCGTTCGGGATCGGCCTTGTGCGAATGGTCGCACGCAACAGTTTCACGCCCGAGAAGTCAGCGGTTTGCTCGATTTTGTGGTAATCGCCCTCATTTACTCCAGCAATGATGCCCGGAAGTGCATGGCCAAGCTGGTAGACGTACGACCCGTCAGGCGCATCAGAAATGGCAATGCGCCCTTGATACCTGCCGAATTCCGCATTCCACCACGTAGCCATGTTCGTCCTTTAGGTTTGAGCGCGCGGTCGAATATGGTCGAAATATGCTCTGCGGCTGATGTCGGAGGAACGAAACCCATAGCCAAGGTATCCACTGGCCAATGGCAACGAGCCCGATTCGATTCCAGCGTTGTCGTCGATGAACGTGTCCATCCCCGGGATTGGCACCCAAATCGCGGGGTCGCTCACTGGCGTGACGAGTAGATTACTGCGGTAGCAGTTGATCACCATGTCGTCATTGCCATTCTTCACGGCCTCGAGGCGCAGATGGTAATAGGCTTGGTCGGGGAATGCCTCCGAGCTCTGCCGAAGCACGCCTTGCTGACCAGGTGCGACATTGGGCAAGCCGCTGGCAATGTCTCCCTTGCGCAAGACCATGCGGCTCGGATCGCCATCGGCTGGACCGAGTATGTATGCATTGTCGGCGACGTTCGTCCCGGTGAGGCAAATAAAGATGAACGGCGAGAAATTTGTTTTCCCCGCCGACAGACCGCGCTGAATCGCGGATGATATGTCGCCGCCCTTGGTGGTAGGGGTAAACCCGGTACCGACATGATAATACGCGACGACGCTTGCCGCATTGCTTTGGGAATTGAACCCGCGCGCGAAGGTGCCACCGCCAGGCGGCTTTGGGTATGCTGCGCTTACCGCGCGACGAATCGTCCCACCAGGCGCGCTACCAATCAATTCAGTCCAGTCCGCTTGAGCCATAGCTATTCGACCTCATTCCAGAACTGCTTTGGATCACCGAAGACGGTGCCCTTACCATCGGTCGTGATCGTGATCGGAGTGCCGCCCAGTGAATCAGGCGTCAGACCTAATTGAAAATTATCCGTCGTTGGATTGAGCACGTAGTAAAGCACGCCCGCGGCAAACCCAGAGGGAAGGCCAGGCCCCTTCACGTTGACGGGATGATCGAGCGGCATCGCGTGTCCAGCCGCAATGAATAGGTTACTGCCAGAGTCCGCGACAAACGTACGTATCGGGCTCACCTGTTCGAAGTCCTCGACGGTAGAACCGTTTCCGTCCATTGACGCAGAAGTCGTCCCCGACAACGCGGTCAGGTACGTGTCATTTCCGTACCCGCTCTCGAACGTTTCGACCGTGCCACCGCCGGTCATCGACGCTTCTATCAGGGCGAGCGGATCTAGTTCCCACAGGTAGTCATCGTTGTCGTAGCCATTCTCGAAGGTCTCGACCTCGCCGCCATCGCCCATGACGGTACCGACGACACTGCTGAGCTGGAAGATGTAGTCGTCGTTCCCCCAGCCGGTCTCAAACCCTTCGTGATCGGTCGTGTTGTCGCCGCTCCCAAAAGCGCTGAGCACCGAGTTGTCTTGCGTAATTTCGGTCTCGTAGTCGTCCGCGCCATACCCGGTCTCGAAGGTCTCGACGGGAATTGGTGGCACAGCTCCACCAGAGAAGTCGGCGAGTATGTCGACTGTGCCAACGACGGTTGTGGTCCAGTTTGCAGCTAGACCGAAGCTTGCGCCTGCTGCTTCGAAGGATCGGTTGGAAAGCGCCACTAAGCAAGACTATGGCACAGGATGGCTCAGGCTTGCACGAGAAACCAAGAGGTCTTCGAGGTGTTCCCTTCTCGACGCGCCAGGCCCCGTTGTTCGAGTCGAAGAAGCGATGCGCTCACCGCGACCATCTCGATCGACAATGTCGAACCGATGACTTTGCGACTCTGCCCCTGCTCAGCTTTTAACGAGCCGCGCACCAGCGAATCGATTTCTTGTCGACCAGCACGCGTGTGATGGTCTGGTGGTAATTTTCTCTTGGTCATTCGCGTAGTTGAGCAGTAGCACGATTGCGTAGTCAAGGCGAAGACACGAACCCGCGTCATGTTCAAAAACCGCTCGCAAGTGCGCGAAACTATGTCGATTTTTGTTGCATGAATTAGCCCATGTGTTAAGTTCTCAACATGCAAACCAACACCAATTCAGCCGCCGAATTCATCTTCACCATGGGTCTACCTGGAGCTGGCAAGTCGACTGTCGTCGTGTCGAAGCACGAGTCCACGCATGTCGTGATCGACTCCGACAAGATCATGGCTTCGCATCCGGAATACAACCCGAACGATCCAAACGCGCTCTATGAGTGGGCGGCTGCTGAGGCGGAAGCGCTCTTCATGCGTTCCGTTGCTGCTCGAGCAGGCAAGTATCTGGTCGATTCCACCGGGACCAATTCCGAGCGCATGGTGCGTCAAATGACGCAAGCCCGAGCAATGGGCTTCACGGTACGCTTGATCTACGTGCAGTGCTCGCTCGCGACCAGCATCAAGCGAAACGCGAATCGCGCACGTAAAGTACCTGAGTGGGTGATCCGCCAAAAGGCGATGGATATCGCGACCTCATTCGAGATCGTTGCGCCTCACGCCGACAGCATCGAGATCGTGCAAAACGATGGGTGATGCCTCAGAGCTCTTGGCTCGTGTCCCCGTCGATCAACACCACGGTTCCGAGCTGCGGGAACTCTTTCAACTCGAGTTCCACATCGGCCTGCAAGCCATTGAGCAAGAAGTCTCCGTAACCTGCCCCGATGCGAAGCACGCCGCTCGCGTCCCGCACCTCATTGAAAACGTCGCTATACGCCAAAAGACGCGTCGGGTTGCCGTCTTTGTCCTGAAGGTAAAACCCGAAATTGATTCGTTGGTTCACCGTGCCATCGGGATTAAGAATGTTGAAAAACGCATTCAGATTCGCCATGACGGATGCCTTTGCGGCCGGGCCAGTGACTTGTTTGCGCCGGAAGATTTTCGCCGTAACATTGATAACTTTTCGGAGCGCGGTCACCGCCGACAGCCTGTACGTCGACATCGACGGGAATGGCGGCTTCGGATACCCCGGAACGTTGAAGAATTGCGCCATGACCTGGTCGATAAGGGTTTGCGAAGCGGGCTGGCCATCCGCTGGAAGCAGGAAAAGGAACCCCTCGTTCTCGCCAATGGCGACGTCCTCGTTGGACGTGAGGTGCAGTGCCCTCGCGATCGACGTGATGAGCAGCGCGCCAATCTCGTAGTCTTCTCGGGCCACCGCCGCACGAGGCATTCGGAAGGCGAGCGGGATGAGTTCACGAAGACGGCCAACTGTGGGGCGATCGATGCCGACGGTTGTGCTCTCGTCATTGGTTACCACGATGCGTACAGGCGTCGCCGCTACGTCCGTGAACGACCCTTCGATGCGGGTGATCGTATTGGTCGCCAATCGACCGACGAGGCCGCCCCACGTCCGATATTCGAAAGTGATCGTGCCGAGTGGGATGACTCCTCGAATGCCGGTACCGAATCGGACCACAGCCGACACGTTTTCGTCGACGGATACGGTGCAATCGCGACTTGTCGCCGAAGACGACACGAACGAATCGACGACGGAATAGGCGCCGTTGCCCGCTGAAGCGACCAGCGAACCATCGAGGAATGGCGTTTGAGAGAGCCTGTAGCTTTGGTTCGCTTGGTTTGTAGATACGTACGCCTCCGATACGAATGTCGAGTTTTCGCACAGGCCATACGCATGTGTTGACCCTGCTGGAATCGTGAGGTCTTCGAGCAGTTCGAACAGCACCGCTGTGGGCAGGTTGTTCGTTTTGACAACGGTTCCAGCCGGAATCACGATGTCGGCCGCCGCTGCCGTCGGAACCCCAGACGTGTTGACATTGCTGAATTTAATTGGGCATCGAGCAGCAATGGCACCTGGGGCCTTGAACCCGATGAGCTTCCCGTGCGCCAGGACGCTCTTGCGCAGCAGGGCCGTGACGATTCGGCTCTCATTGGCTTGTCGGTCCTGGTAGAACGTCAGCACCTCGCCGGCACGCGCGAATAGCTCGACAAGGATGTTGTTGAAGGCGGCTTCGTCGAAGTCGGTCCACTCGGTAAATGTCGATTGAACGAGCAGGAAAAGACGCCGACGCAACGCGGAAAAGTCCTTGTCGGTAAACGTCAAGCTATCCGGTGTAATCGGCATCGGTCATGCTCCAATGGTAATTTGGATCTCTGCTTCCAGGTTGCTCGGGAAACCGGGCGTGGCGGACCCGGTTCGCCTGTTAAAAAATACGCTGATTCGGAGGACGCGTTCGTCCCGCTGGAATTTCGCATCGATCAGCACGAGGCTGGGAAGCCATTGGTCAAACGAGTCCTGGATGCGTGCTTTGGCGACGGCCTCGAGCGAAGGCGTCAGGTTCTTATGGCGAAACTGGCGCAGGTTGCACCCAAAGTCTGGACGCCAATCGATCTCCCCAGGCTGCGTCCCGAGGAGCACCATGACCTTCGCGATGGCTTCTTCGCCGTTCGTCACCGTTTTGAAGTCGGCGTTCGGGCTGAACCGCATAGGCAAGTCGATGACACGACCCATAAAGATCACCCCGGCAGGAATTGCAGAACGGATTTGATTACGTCGATCCCGCTACGAATGGCTTGGATGGCTGCCAACGGATCCGATCCGAGATCGCCAAACCCTGCAATGGGCTTCAGTTGGGCTAGTTCCAGCAGCGTGTTGAGGGTGCCAATGATGTCCCCAATCGGTCCCATCGACATTTGGAGGTTCTTCATTTTGGCCGAGATGTTGTCACCTTCGCACGACACGATCACCTGGAGTTCCTCGTTTCCAGGCAAGGCGGCTTCGGTGGCAGACTCCGCGAGCCTTGCCATTTGGCGCACCACGGCTTCGAACTCGAGCACGATCCCTTCGAGAGCACTCACGAGTGCGAGGATGATGCCCTTGATGGTCGGAATGATTGAGAGCGGAGGGATGAGCGCCAACAGCTTTTGGAGTCGTTCTAGCAGATTTGGAATGCATTCGATGAGCCCGGTCGGATCTGGAGGCGGCCCGAAAGCATCGGGTATCGCCTGCACGCACGCGATGATCGCCTCGATCGTCTTGATCATGTCGAAGAACGGCACGAGTGGCGCTGTCGCCGCCATCGCCGGACCAAGCAGGCTTCTCGTCGTTTCGAGCAGGTTAGCGCTGTCGATTCCAGTCGACGGCCGGAAAGCAACGCCACCCGGAAAAGCAATTCGCAGATCTGGCATTTCCGGGGTCGGCACGCACAACGATTCCAAAGCTACATCGGGGAAAGCCATGGCTACACCGGCTTGCTGGAGGTATCGAGCATTCGATCACGCAGTTGGATGCTGAGCGCATCGAGCCAAATCTTGCCTTTGCTGCGCATGAGAATCGCAGCCGTGGCGCTCAATTCGATGCGCTTGCGCGTAAAATCGAGAATGAGCGCGAGCCCAGGTGTCTCACCGTCTTGCCCCACGACCGAGAACACGAGCTTGCCGTCTCGCTCGTCCACCGAGAAACGAAACGATCCGATCTGGAGGCATGCGACTTGGTGAGCTTTGTCCCCTGCGCTCTTCGCAGGCTCGGGCATCTCCGGGCCTGCATCGGTAATGCCCCACCAGCCGGGGATGTAGATGGGAAACTGCGAGTCGCAGCCGACCCAAAAAATGAGCACGGTGTCGCCAGGCTTCGGTGGGACAAACCCGCCGCGTTGTGGCCCGCCGCCGCCCATAGTTCCGAACGGTTCCGCCCAGTCGCTTTCTGGCGATAGACCTGGTACCTCAACCTTGACGCGGTACCGCCCTTCTGGATCGGCGACGTCCGTTACTGTGCCGATATGCGGGCCAATGATGCTGGTCGGCTCAAGCTCAGCGGCAAGAGGCATGGTCGCACCGTAGCACTTATCGTGGCGGACGAAACACCGTTCTCGTCGCACCGCTCCTCGCGTCTACGACCTTCACGGGGGTCAGCTTCGTGTTGCTATTGACGCCGCCCTTGTTTCCGGCCGCCGTGGCTTTTGCAATCGAGGCTTGGCTTTTTACCGCGGTTGGCGAGTCCGGCTTGCTCTTGCCGTCGCTGCTGCACGAAATACCCATCTGGTATTCCTTCTGCAACGTGTGCACGACCTTCGTGAGATAGTAGCGCCCCGATGCGGCATCGATCCCTTTGATGGACACGATGTCGGTAGCAGACACGCCAGGGTCACCGATGTTCGTGAACGTTAGCTTTATCGCAGTGAGCTGGATCTGTTTGTATGCACCGACGACATTACGCTCGGCACCTTTTTGCGACTTCTCCGTCGTCGAGACGACCGCCGATTGCGCGGTGCGCTTGATCCTCGGCTCGCGCTGACCGCTCTTAGAATTGATACCGACGAAATCGGCGAGCCCCGGACGACCTTTGGTCGTCGTGTTGTCGGCCTTCTTTTCGATCACCTTCTTCGTCTTGGGATCAATCCCCTTGGCCGTAATCGTGCCGGGCTTGGCCGTGATGTCGTTCTCTATGTTTGGCTCGGTAATGATGTCGCCTTCGTTGGGATCGATGAAGTAGACCCACTCCCTGATCGGTGGCTGCTTCAAATCGCGCGAGCGGAAATAAAATTTCCCGCCGGCAATGCGGAACTCGAAACCCTCCTTGTTCGCCAAGTCCCGAAGAAACTGGGCATCGGTCAGCTTGGTTTGGAGAATGGCCCCGTGGATCACCTCGGTATCTTCGATGACCTGCACGTCGGTGCTGGCAAAGCCGTGTTCTTCGGCGATTTTCTTGGCTACATCGGAGCGCTTGACGTTCTCGAACTTGCGGATCTTCTTCTCGGTGTCGAGCAGGTATACCTGACCCTTGGCCTCGATCTTGAGCTTTCCGCCCCCGGTGACCTTGGTGATGATCGCGGTGCGGAACGGCGACATCACGCCATCGGCATACCCGTAGGAAAATTCCAGAATCGTCCCTTGCGCAAAGATGGGGTTGGACAAGTTCTGGAACTTGTCGTTGTCCACCTCGATCGACAGCTTGTCCGTCCCCTTTTCGACGTCTTCGTACTGGAGGCGAAGCACGCGGTCGGAAACGTCAATGGGCGCCGACTTCGCAGAGCCTTCCAACCGTGCCCGGACGATATACCTGGGGGCTGCTCTTCGCCTCGGCATGCCTCATACGTCGTGCTCGGCACGACGCTCCTCGGACAAGATGACGGCGAGCACGGTCTCGAGCGATGGAATCCACAGCCGCTTGCCGGGGGTCAATGCGATCGTTTCGTCTCGAATCGGCGCCGGCTCACCCGTCGTATCGTCGACTTGGAAGTCGGCAATGAACGGGGCAAGCTCTGCGGCATATTCGAGCGACGAGTAATATTTTGCAGCGAGCTTTCGGGTGGTGTCTCCCTGAACGACGATATGCTCGATGTTGTCGGGCAAGTCCTGGTAATAGAACGGCACTCGATCGGTGAGGAACATGCGCCCTCGCGAATCTTCGAGAGCCGTACAAAACCGGAACGGGCTCCAGATGTCGAGGACCATGCTCATAGGCGGAACAGCCCTTTCGTGCGGATGTCCTCAGCCCACATGCGTTTTTGCGGCGTTTCCTCCAGTGCCACGGTGACGGAAAACCATGTCGGTTTGCCATTGAATGAAGAAAACCGCTTGTAGCTGTACTTGAGCGACGTTATGCGCGTGCGCATCAAGAGCACGCCGGGCCAAAGGAGCTGCACCTCCGGGGGCGCTCCGCTCGCAATGTTATGTGCTGTGCGGCTCGACGCGGTCATTGCGTCGAGAATCTTCGTGGCGTCATCGGACACCGGTGCACCAGATTCCTGATCGACGTAAAACGTGAAGTCCAGCTTCTCGTTCTCGCGCAGTTGGAACTGCATGACTTGATGAGAGAACCCAAGCGGTGCATTGCGTGCGTATGCAATGGTCACGGCCCGTGCGAGTTCTTCTGGCCGATAAGGCAACGCCAGTTCCTCGAGCGAGGTCATGTTCGTCAACACGACGCGATCAGGGTTTTGGGTCTCGGCCATAGGTTATCCCCCGCTCATCAAGCTCACGGGCTGTTGACCATCTGCGGCGGCGCTGCGCGCTCCCTTCAATGCCATGCGGCCGAGGACTTCGCCATCCACGCTGATGTTGCCCTCCAGGTTGATGGGTCCGGACTTGGCCTGCTTTATGTCGGCAAGCGTTGCGTTCAGACCAGCAACGTCGAGTGATTGCTGACTCGTAGACTCCATCGCCGCTGCAGGCGCAGGCGGCATCGCATAGAACGCCAGCGGGTCGAACGCCTGCGCCTCCTGCTGGGGTTGCTCGGGCATTTGGTAGAACGACAGCACATCAGGCCGCGATGCGCCGGAAAGCGCATCTTTTTCCGATCCTTTCGACGGAACGATGTCCTCCGGTTTCGTCTTGAGCCCAGAGTACAGCGTCTCGTCGAGCCCCTTTCGCCACTCATTAACCTTGTTGGAAAACTCGGTACCGAAAAGGATGTCGCTCGCCGTCGCAACAAGGTCCATCGCGCCAAACACGATAGAGCCGATGATGCCGATGAGCCCGGACAGCACCCTCTTCAACCCCTGATCGAAGTTGCCGGTGAACATCTCGATAATGCCGCCGATGACATTGATGGCGCCTTTGAGAGCGTCTTTCACCGTGCGAATCAGGCTCTTGATGAGGTCTGCCGCTGAAGCAACAATGTTCCCGATGCTCTTGCCGAGACCGACCCATCCCGACTCGGTACCGTCCACAGCGTTGTCGAAAATGCCCAGTTCCGAGACGACTTCGCCGATGGCGCCAATGACTTCGCCGAGGCTGTCCCAGATGACTCCGAGCAAATCACCAATGGGGCCGAGGGCTGTCGAACCAATGCCACCGACCACGTCGAGCACCACGGTGACGATATTGATGACCGCCGTCGCCACGCGGGCCAGAATGCGCCCCACCTTGTCGCCCGCCGCCCCGACGGAGTTGAACGCGCCTACGGCTTGACCGGGATCGATGTCGGTGAAAAGGCCCTCGAACAGATCGACGATGCCCATGATCGAGTTTTTGAATGCCTCGAACGTTGGGCCGGCCTCTTCAATCGCGGATGAGAATCCACTGCCAAGCTGCTCGAAGAACTCGATTACCCGGTTGATCACCAGGTAGACGTTGACCGCGAAGTTCTCGATGCCCTCATTGCCGGCGTCGAGTTCGTTGAGGATCTCGCCGCTGAATCCGCCATCGCTGATGAGCTGTCCAATGGCGCCGAATGTCAATGCGATGACATCATAGGCATCGCTGAAGAAGGTACCGATTCCACCAATGTCTTTTTCGACAGCGATCTTGAATGCGGCGATCACCGCACCAAGCACGAGGATGATTCCAATGGCCGGCGCAATGGCGGAAACGACCCCTGCCACCGTGACGCCAATTGCCTCGAGTCCAGCGGCCATTAGCGCAAGTGCTGCTTTGCCCGCTAGTACGCCTCCGACAAGCGTGAGGATCGCGCCGACTCCAACCACGACTTGGGCGATAAAGTTCTTCATGCCCGTGGGCATTGATTGGACGACGGCAAGCACGGCATTGATGGCATCCAAGAATGCCGTCACCGCGGGCTTAAGCGCTTCCTCGAACGGCTTTCCGACAACAATGGATAGCGTCTCGAGCGAACCAGCGACGAGCTTTTTCTGACCTTCGTAGGTCCCAAGCATTGCGTCACGAAAGTTTGCGGCGGTGCCCGCCGCATTGGCCATCGAGTTGCGAAGGTGCTCGACAGCCTCCGCGCCCGTCTTCATTCCTGCGGCTTTCACGCCGTTCTCGAGCTGCGTAAGGATTGCGTTCAGGCCGCCCAGTGCCTCGGTTCCGAACGTCTTCTGGAGGAACGCGGCTTTCTTCGCCTCGTTCATTCCACCAAGCGCTTTTTGAAGATCGACGATGATGTCGAGAAACGACCGAAACTTACCGTTGGAGTCGACCGCTGCAACACCAATAGACTTGAGGGCACGCTGCGTGTCTGGCGTGACCATGCGCTCCATGGCCGTAGCCACAGCCGTCGAAGAACGTTCGACGCCAGGTATGATGTCTTTGACCATGCCAAACGCAATCAAAGACTCATCCAGGTTCTGGTTCAACGCGATGGATCCACGGGTCACCGTGGCGAGTGCTAGCGGAAGCTCTTCTGCACTGATCGCGAACGCGTTCACTGATTGAAGCAACTTGTCGACAGTGACGCCTGCTTGATCCGACGAGAGGCTGAATGCCTTCAGCGTTTGTGAAGCCAAACCAGCAGCGCCGCTCGGACTGAGCTTTCCCAATGAGCCAGCGGCAAGATCGAGCACTGGGCGTAGTAATTCGATGCTCTCCGTCGCCGAATACCCAGACTGAGTCAAATCGCCCAGGCCAACGATTGCCTCGTTTGGCGAAAATTGCGTGGCAACGCCTGCGTCGATGGCAGCTTTTTCAAGATCTTTCAGCTCGCTGGCCGATGCGCCCGCAACGGCGCCAACGATGGCAACCTGCTCGGAGAATTTGCCGCTCACGTTCGCCAGCGCGAATGCCCCCCCGAGCATTGACGCACCAGCGCCGAACATGGCCATGCCGGTCGAGAAAGCTGCGAAATGCTTCTTTATGGCCTCGCCCGCCTCCGAAGAAGCTCCGGTGATGTCGAGCAAACCCTTGGAGACCTTTTGCATCGTTCCGGTCGCCAAGTCTTTTGCGTCGAACACTACGCCGAGACCCAATTCGTTCATCACGCACCTTTACTTGACCGGGCATCCTTGATTGCTTTCGCCTCGGTCTCCCGCTGCTTTGGCAGCGCGACATCGCGCCACCAAAGTGCTTTTGCGAGGGTCATCTTACCGACTGCACGAAGCGAAAGACCAGCGCTGCTACCTCCAAACGGCCGGTACGTTAGGGCAAACTGCAGGCTCCAAAGCTGGCCAAGATTGAGCCAAGAAAACAGTTTGGCTTCGCTGTCCCGCCACGCGAATAGCGAGCGCAGCAAAATCGCGTGGTTGTTCAGGTCTCTTCGTCTGGATCCTGCTGTTCCGGATTCTCCTCCGTCTCCGGCTCGGGCGGCTGCTCCTCCATAGGATCCGACGGCATGAAGAAGCTCGCCTGCAAAGGGAGTCGTACCTCGAACTTGGCTTTGCACCGATCGCAAGTGCAATCCACTTTTTGCGCCACATACGACCCGGCTTTTGACATGCCGTTTCGGATTGGCGTCATCTCGTCCAGGTCGAGATTCGCGAAGTATTTGATGCGATCAGAAAGTAGCTGAGTCTTGAGACCTTCGACGTACGTGCATTGAATCGCAAGAAGCTCGCTCGGTTTCGGGCGGGCCTTCGTCTTCGCCTTGCCCTTGCCGTAGAGCTTTTCGCGGTAAGCAACCAGATCCTTGTCCTGTGCCAGCTTGGGAAGTTCGTACTTGATCAGTTTTCCGTCCGGGGCTCGAAGCTCAAGCGGCTTCTTGGACCGAAGAGCCTCGAGCGATGCCTTGGGCAATGGGAAAAACTTCAGTTGCGAAAGACGAACCTGCTGCGGGAACGTGTACTTGGGTTTGCAATGCGCGCATTCAGCATCGAACTGGTAATGCTCGCGAGTCATGCCCTTTTCCAAGTCCTCCGGCCAAGAGGCCATGCGTACCTGGAACAATGAGTGGAGCACGTCCAGCTTGAGCATTTCTGTGAAGTCTGGGCAGCTATCAGCGCCCTTCTTGATGTCGTACGGGCCAGGGTCGATCGTACGAATCCACGTCGGGCGCACTGCTTCACTGAGGATGTCGACGCTTTCGTCAGCCTCGTCCGCCAGCTCCGCGAGCCGCTCCATGTCGTGCAATTTCCACTTGCGCGCTTCGAATGAGAAGCCCGTGATCGGGCTCGTGATGATTGTCGTTTTTCCCATTGCCTGTGCTCCCCTTGGCGTTGGTTATGCTGCTACGCCACGATCTTCTTGCGGCTGCGCTTAAAAGTGATCGTCACGCTCACGATTCGGAATTCGTTGGCATTGCCATCGAAATCGCCTTCGCTGAATTTGCTCGGCCATGCTTCCGTGTAGACCCACGTCATGACCGCATTGCCGTCTCGATCAAGCTGATCGAGTTCCATCGTCTTCTTGTACTTCGGATCGACCTCCCCGTTGATACCATCGGGATTCCCGATCAGGTCATACCAATCGGAAAGCTTGGTGTCTCTCGTGGCGCCCTGAGTGAGGACGAGCGGCGACCACTTCTTTTTCCCCGCACTCTGAGCGGCGACGCCATTCTGCTCACCCGTGTTGATCTCCATGACCCCAAATTCGCTTTCGTTGATGGGGCCAGCCGTGACGAATTCGCCGTATGACTCGCCATCGACACGAATCCGAAAACGGTTTTTCGGAAGATAATGAATGCTTTCAGCTTGAACGTTGGGTCCGGCCATTGTGAAGCCTCCTCATGCCGCTTGAGCGGCTTCAATTGCGGAGAAGTCGGGAAAGAGTTCGACGTCGATGAATTCCGCGGGTTCGGCGTACGCAACGCCCACGCGTCCACGAATGCGTCGCTGCTTTTGCACGGCCAGCGGGTTGAGCCCTGGCCCGAAGTCGACGCGGAACGCCAATGCGGAATTCTTGCTGGCCAAAACGCCAGCGCCCGTGACTTGCTCCATGAATGCATGGGCGAGCGATTCGCACGTGCTACGGAGCTCGGGCGTATTGTTTTTATGGCGCGCGAATGCCAAACCGAGAATGAGCGATTTCGCGACGATCATGATTCCGCGCGACGCGCCGATGACTGGGAACGGTCCAGTGCTGAGGCACGTAAGCACGCCGTCGAGAAAGAAGGGTGTGCCTTCCTCTCGGCTGATGGGGTTGACCAGCGCCGCGACGAGCTTGTTCCGCTTGTCCCGATCGAGCACCTCGGAACTCTCGAGCCCCAACATGCGCGGAATGCCGACGTCGATGCCTCCAGGGTGTAGGAATGCGCCACCGACATTGCGCGTCGAATCGACACGAGCATACGCCGCTGCAATGTCGCCAGACGGTGGGACGACCACCGGGTCAGCGCCATAAAGGGTCGTGTTCGGCGTGGCGACCTTGATACGCGGGTAATAGATGGCCGACGTCTCAGCCGACTCGAACAGCAAAGACTGGTCCTTCATGTACGTAACCATTTGATCCACGGTCAATCCGGCCGGCGGATCATGAATCGCGAAGATCAGTTGCTTGCGGGTAACATCGCAATAGTTTTTGAGCGCATTCGCCACCGCCGCCGTGGCTCGTTGCGGGCAGATTGCCAGCGTAATCGCCTCAGAACCATCCCACACGCGGAATCCAGTTTTGCCGAATGACGTGGACCCGCCAATGAAGTCGTTATCATTCATGCTCGTGAGCCCATCATTACCGCCAGCCATCGGGCCGAAGGTACCTACTGCGGGAATGTTCGCGGGCGGATCAGCGACCTGCAGGTCTGTGCATCGAATGCCGAGACGCGACAGCGAATTGACGATCGTCACGACGTACCGCGCAGACGTTGGGGTCATGTTCAGGTTGACGAACACATCGACCACGACGCCATTCTGCGCGAATGCGAGGTCGAATTCGTCGGAGCTACCGCTGGTGGCCGCACTGCGAATGATCGTGATGGTGTTCGCATACGTGCCGTCGTCCGCGGTGAACAGTAGGGTCGGGGCCGCGTCGCCAGAAGAGCCCGTGTTCGGCGCGGTTGAAAAGTTGAACGGCGCGAGCGCAGTGGACGATCCGAGGATTTGCAACGCGGCTGTGCCGCCAGTAAGAACGGTGGAGATCTTCGCGTACCCATCGACATCGGTGACAAGCATGTCGGGCAATGCCGCCTCGACAATGCTCTTCGTCTCGGCATTGGTGACGCTTGCCAGATTCGCGACATCGCCAGTTCCGTTCGTCGTTCCAGTCGCAATGTTGAGTTTGCCAACGCCCAGCGCGGTACCGCCGACGACATTGATTTCGGAGTCGGTTCCGCGGATCAGCGAACGCAGCTTGAGTTTGCCGGAGTTGTTCTCGGCAATGAACTTATAGCCGTTCGTCAAAAACCACGCATTGAAATAATTGATGACCTCACCAATGGTTGCGGCCGTAATGTCCACGAACGCATCGTCATCGAATGTAATCGTATCCTGCGTCGCGCCATTGAGTTCTAGGTCGATGTCTTCGCCGTCGGCCAACGTGAATGGTCCGGTGTTGCTCGTTTCGACACTCGCCGCCGTGGCCGCAAAAGTCACGGTGAACATAGGCTCGCCATTGCGCACAATGACGAGATTTGGTGACTCGAAACCGCTGAGGTTGTACGGCGCTGGATTGCCCGAAATGACGTATGCCGGCGACGGCGTGCTTTCGGCCGTGAGCAATTCCAAAGTGGCGGCAGCGGACGTCTTCGTATTGGGGTTGCCCGGCGTCGTATAATGCACTGTGCGCACGAAGAATACGCGCTGCACAGCGGCGAATGCGCCTTCCATCGCCGCAACGGTTTCCAGGTTGGTAGCCGTATAGCCACCGAACTTTTGCTGAAAATCTTCGTAAGAAGTGCACTCCACGAGCTGGCCAACAGGCCCGCGTTCCGCAATGCCGATTACTGCGAGCACTGCGGATGCAGCTTGCAGAATCTGCCGCGGCGTAGATCCCTGCCCGCGAGTGACGGTGACCGAACTGGCAAGATTGTCCGACATGACCTATCCCTTCTTTTTGCGAGAACGCTGCGGCGAAGAATTGGATTGTCCCGGTTTAACGGGCTGGTTGGGCGCGGCCTGCTGTGCCTCTTGAGACTCGGCAGGATTTTCTTCCGGTGCACGTGGAGTTTTTGCGGCGGGCTCTTTGACCACCTCGAGCTCGCGCCGATCCAGTTGTGACTTGAACAGGGTCGTCACCACCGGGTGCAACGGCTGGGAGCTATCGCCTTTCATGCCTCGGTTCCAAAGCGTGATGGAGCCGGGCATCATCACGGTCTTGTGCTCCACGCCGCGTCCGCGCCCATCTGCACGAGGCTTGACGGACGAAGAAGGCGAGGCCGTGCAAAGGCACTCGCCAGCAACAGCACAGTACGCATTGTGTGGGAGTTGAATCGTGATCGGTCGCGCGGGAACCGCGATGTTCCTAAGCCTCAGCCTGGTCATGCGCCGCATAGTGGCACACTTCGGCCCAACACGGCAACGCAGTGTCAGAGCTTTTCTTTGAGTATTTCGACTGTCTCGACCGTGTAGATCGGCGCTGATGCTCCCTCGTGTGCCGAGCCCGTGGCGGTGTGCGTCGTGCCAGCCTCGGGAAGCCCAGGCATCTCTTCGAGCACCACGTTGCGGATTGCTGCACTGATCGTGAAATTGGCCAAGTTTGCGTTGCTGTCGGTCGTGGCCAAACGCATCTCGTTGCCCCACGAAAACTCCACCGTGTACCCGATATACCCAGCGCTTGGGTCAGTCGGGTTTCTACGCACGAGCAGCTTGTTGTTGTTCTGGAAGAACATCCTGGTCGTGAGCATTAGGGCGCCAAGTTCGTCCATGTCATTGGCGACACCAAGAATCTCGAAGAGCACGTCTTGCTCGAGCCCCTCGTTCTTTCGAACCGCCTCGCCGCTGTTTTTTGCCGGCACTTCCTTGGGGCCTTGTCGCCGGATTTCGGAATCACGAAATGCGACTGAGAGAATCACGAGGCCGGGCAACGTCGCTGTGTATGCGAGGTTGATGGCATTTCCGAATCCACCGAAGTCCGAATGCACCGCATAGGTGACGTTCGGGTGGATCTGGAGTTTGAGCTGGTAAAGCATGGTCACCACCACGCTCCACGCGTGTATCGGCTTGCTCAGATCGGGCCGCAGGTACTCGAACGCGTCTTCGACGGTGGCTTCTTCCCCCGAGATGGGATTGCCGTCATCATCGAGATTTTTAACGGTGATGCTCACCTTTGCCGGGAAAGGCAAATCGTCTTTGCCAGCACCATAGATCATCGGTATCGGGCACGGTGGCGACACGGCAAAGACGCATTCTGTCGACTCCACTGCAACGTCGAGTGCCGGAGTGTCGCCAAAAAAAACCTGCATGGACGGCTTGAGAACCGCGGGGAACACCCCAGGGTCCGGTTCTCCTGGTTCGCGAAACCCTGTCCCGCGGATCTCGACAAGCGTCCTCCCACCCGTGTGCCCCTTGTCTGGAGCGATTTGCGTGATCTGCATACGACCTCGACTCTCTCACATGCGAACGCCAGTCATGCGCCCAAAGTCGCCATTCATCGCGTTTCCCACGTTGAGGTAGAAACGCCGTTTCACATCGGCAGGTTTGGCGTAGGTCTCGACAACCGGAGCAATGAACGGACGCGGGGGGATGACGATCACGCCGAGTCCGCCTTTCTTCGCCCCCCCGCCAGCGCCGGCTGCTGGCGGTTTGGCTCCAGACTGTCGCAGCTTTGCCCATAGAAACCGCCGCATCTTGTCGGTAATCGGAACCGATGCGCCTTGTTCGTGAATAATGGCGATGTTCACCAACGGCGGTGCCGAACCACCGCCGCCTTTCCCACCGCCTTTTCCAGAGCCGCCGGCAGGTTTGTCGCCGGGACGTTGGCCTTTGCGCAGAAACCTTCCGGTCGAGTCGCGCCAGCGTCCCCCCTTGTCTTTGAAGACGTTCCCAACTCCAGAGCCTTTCCTCGAAGCACCGCCCTTAGCACCGCCCCCGCCGCCCCCGCCGCTGCTCTTGCCCTTGGCTTGCCTGAGAATCCCTACGAACGCTCGCGGAGACGCGCCGGGGACGCGTATCGCAGTGATGGCGGCGCGAAGCGCTCCGGTTCGAATAAGCGCCTTCGACCCACCGAATCCCATGGCCTTGCGCAACGCGAGTGTGAGCGGAGACAGCGGCACGAACGCTTTCCCGCCTGGGGCTTGCGAGGAAATCCCTTGGACCATCTTTCCTCGAAGGAAGTGCGCTTCCTTCAGGACGGCCATTTCCAGAGCCTTCTTGAAGCGGTCGACCATCGTGAACGCGATGCGCGACGCCTCGTTCCACTGCCCAACGCGGCGAGTACGGATCACCGGACAATGCCCTGCGGTTTGCCGTTGAACGTGAGCTTGAACAGGTTGCGCTTCCCGGCGAGCCCCTCACCGCGAGCTTCGATTTCTTCGACGTACATACCCGGAACATCGCTGATCGTTTGCGTCGGAATCGGCTGCGGAACCTGCTTCTTCTCGAAGAGACCGAGCAGCTTGTCGCCTTTTTTGAGACGAATCTCTCCGTTCGCGGGGTCGATGAGACCCATCGCTTTGAGATGCCTCGCGTGCATTATGAGCGTGAGCATCGCGTCCGGAACGTCGCCGCCTGGACCCATCGCGAGCGGCATCCATCGACCACGTTCGATTTGGGCGAGGATGAGAATCGGATCCATGTACTCCGTCGTCACCACACGCTGTTGAGCCGATGTGCCCGCGTTTGTGTATGCGAACTTCGGTTTCTTCATGAGTGGATCGAAACCATCCGCATTGAACGTCGACTCCGTGTCGAGTCGAGCGATCTGTGCTCGCAGCGGAAACAGCAGTTTTCCTTCGAGAATGCCCATGTCGCTCCTACGCGGAAAAGATGCGTAATGGTCGCCGGTACAGCTCGAGCAGCCGATCGATTTCGATATCGCTCGTGAATGCGCCTTCGCCGAGGCCCTTGTCCGAGAAGGAAATCTGCTGGTCGCGTGTCACCATCTGGGTGACTCGATTCTTGAACTTCGCGTCGAAGTCATCCTCCGGATTGCTCAACAGCGCCATGTTCCGCGCAGCCAAAAGCATGGTGACTTTTCGGATGTCGCTCGGCGTTCGACCAATGGGGCTCCCGTCTGGGTCTGTGTACCCGAATAGCCCGCGGACACGTACGTTCTGTGAATTTCGCGCGAATGCGAAACGCAGCGGGAATCCGCCAGATAGACCATGAAAAAAGTAATCGTCTGGCAACGGGAACGGATCGGGCAGTTCGAGGCGCGGGGCGTGGCGGTCGTCAGGATCGAGCATGCCGCTTAGGTGCCGGTTGTAGATCACAACGTCGCGCACGGCGGTTTGCTCCAGGTACAGGATGTCCTCGCCGATGAGCATTGAGCTCAACGCGATGATCGGTTGGTCGAGTACGAGAACACGAGAGCCCGATCCGTCGAGTCGAAGGTCCATCATCCGTGGATAGAAAATACGCTCGCACACGCGGTCGACATAGGCGCTTTGCTCAGCGATCAGCTTCAGTGCTCGCAGGTTCGAGATGGTTGTCGCATCGAACCCGTGACCACGAAGGTCTGAGACCAAGCAGTAGCCTGGATGTTCGAGACGCTTCGGTACGGCTGGCAGCACATCGAATTTCTGGCGATACGTGAACGTTGTGCCCTTGTACGTCCACGTCCATTCGATTTCGTGCGCACCTTCAGACGCATCGGATGGCAGCGTGAATACAGCAGCAAAGTGGCCCACATCGGCACCAATGCGATGGGCGGACAAGTCGACTGTCGTCAATGAGATGACCACAGCCGGATCGCATTCGAGGTCTTCGGTGGAAACGTCGAAGATGGTGAACTTCAACGAACCCGCGTCGGGGTTGACGAGCAACCCCGCATACGGTGTCCAAATCTCGAGCAACGGTGAAGCGGCTGAACTTGAAGCGCCCTTGGCGAGATGAGCCATGGGCTCCAGATTGCTGCTGGAACGAAAAGAAGTCGAGCGGACTACGCTCCGGGGTTTGCGAGCAGATGGGCCACGAGGTGGGCTTTGCCGACACCAGCGGTGAACGCGCTCGTAATCCTGTTGAAAAGGACCGTGTCGGCTGCCTTCAAAAGCACGCCTGCCGCAATCGCGGCGCCAATCGTGCCGCGACGAATTCCTGTCGTACCGAGAACAGCGGCAGCGTCGCCGGAAGCTCCGCCGAGCAAATCGCCAGCCGTCGAGTACGCGCTCGAGCTCAAACCGATCGCCGAACTGGTACCACCGCTGAACAAGGTGCTGACCTCCCAGTACCCACCCGGAATCCAAAGAAGCGCACCAGTCGGGACCGTGAGTAACGTGGCACCGTTTGTCGTGGCGTACGTAAACGCCAGCGACACATCGATCGCCCCAGGCATTCGAAGCCAACGGCCGGCATCTGGCGCATCGTCTGGAATGATCACGAGATTTTCGCTCGTGTCCGCGATCTCAGACGTTTCATTCCAGATCCAACGACTACCGTCGGCGCAAACGGTCGCCATGAGGTTGTTGACCCTGTACTGCTCCGTGAGCGCTTTCAGGGCGGTTCGCGTTGCCACGTTCGCGCTTCGACCAGCCAAGCCGCGCAAGATGTCGCGAAGGAACGGAGCACCGTTCGCGCCATCGGGCGAGAGGAAGGCACCAGCCGCGCCAAGTTCGTCCGGGATTCCCAATGCATCAGCAACCATGGAAGGCTCCTCAACCGCAGATCAATGGGGGCCTCTTGCGGAGCTGCTCTGCGATGGGCTCCACGCCCCGATCCACACCGTACAAAACCTGGCCTTCTGGAGGCCATTCGAACTCGCGCCCATCGAGCTTAGCCTCAAGTGCAAAGCGTACTTCTTGGAGAGCGCGGTCCAGCGGCCACTTCTTTTCCCCGCGCATGATCCGGAAGTAGTCGATCAAGATGCTGATCCGACGACGCTGCTCCGCATCGGTTTGGTGGCGCATTGGATGCGTCTTGAACGAGTCGGTGACGATGCCGGCGAACGCCGTGTTGATCTTTTCCATATCGCCAGTGGCGCTGCTCATCAGCATGACCGTCCCCGGCGTGGCATCCATTGCAAGGCTCACGACGAGCCTCGCGCCAACTCGGCAAAGTCGAGCACCGTACCATCGGCCTCGGTAAGCCCGTTACTCCGCGCCTCTTCCATCGACATGGGCGTTTTCGATTCGCTCACGCGACGAACCTCTTCTGCGGCCGGAGACAATGGTGTCGCGGCTGATGCGACAATCGTATTGCCTGCACCAGATGAACGCTCTTCTGGTTTGTTCGCGGCAACCGATTCGCGCCGTGCAGGCTCATGCTCTTGGGCTGGTTGGACTTGGCCGGTACCAAGACCAGCGCCTCCGCCAAGCGCTCGCATCAACATCGCGGTGAGCTGGCCAATGTCGTTTCGCAATCCACCGAGCTCGAACTGTGTTTGCTCGGCGATGGATTCAGCCCGCGCTGCGCGCTGTTCGGACGCGGACACTGCGAGCCGAAGCTCCGACAATTGCTCGTGCTGTTGCGCTTCCAAATACTGGCGAAGCTCGGTGTGTTGAATCGATCCACCAGCGCGCTGCAATAGGGCTTGGCGTTGCTCTTCTTGCGTGATGCGCGCAGCTTCCCTGCCCGGCAAAACCTGAAACAGGAGAGGCCCCTTGCCGCCCCGCTCGGGCGGCTCACCATTGACGTGCAACCGCTCGATGTACCGTGCCGTTACTTTGTCGACGGGCACGAAACCCTCGCTCTGCGAAAAACGTCGCCGCTCCGAATCGGGATTCAGTTTCTCGAGTACCGGAAGCATGATGTTTTTCGGCGCATCCTTCGGCAAATCCGGAGCAAACCGTGCAAACAGTTGATTCGGATCTTGCGTCCAGTGCAACGCAGTGGCGGTTTCGTGGGCGTGGGTCATGGGGCCGTCTCCTGGCGGAAATGCGTAGCTAAAATGCTACTTGATGATCACGCATACCGTAAAACGCGTGGTGTGCAAGTCGGCTCCGTTGGAAACTTCGGCCATCGGATTGCCAGACCCCGCGCATTGGAGCACGAGAAGTTTGTCGTCCGTACGATTGTACGCGATGCCATAACCCTTCGTGTCGACCGGCAATACCGCAACCACGTTGGTAGTGCCGATATTGACGCCCGCCGTTTTGAGGGCTGCTTTGACCGAATCCTTGAATCCAGCCGTGCCGCCAGTCGGATATGCCGCGTCGCCATCGAATTCGACAACAACGGTAATGAGTGGCGCGCTCGGACGCTCTCCGGCCAGGTACTTGTGCGTGACGTTTGCAAGAGCCATCGAAAAATCTCCTCAAAGAAGTTGTAGGCAGTGTCCAGGCCGTCATTCGGACGACGGCCCGAACGCTGGTGATCAGGCCGCCTTGACCCCCGTGGTCTTGACGTTTCGCCCTTCGTACTCGGTGCCCACATCGACGCGGCACGTCACGTGGATGATGTTCGTGCTGCTGGCCTGGTCGCGCTGGTACTCCATGCGCACATCGCGCTGGATTCCGAAAAGAATGTTCTTCGGGTTGCAGTACAGAATGTTGGTTTCGTTCTGCGAGCTGCCGTGGTTGTTGCGAATGAGCGGAACCGGGATGATCGGGCTGCCGTTGTAGAATGCATACCGCGGCTGTGCGTCCCGATCACCATTGGTGAGCGTGGTATCGCCCAAGTCACCGGTGCGATTGGAAATGCTGTCGCGGTACCAAATGCCCGCGCGGTGGCTCGTGAAGAAGACCATTGCTGACTCTTCCTCGCGGAACTCGTCGGGGAGAACGAGGCACGTGTCCCGAAGGATCGACTTGTTCAGGTACGTGCCGCCCGCCGGCACGACGTTGGTGGTCGTCAGCTTCAGAACGCCATCGGTTTGATTGAGCAACGTATTCGAAGACGTGGTGTCGCCGTTGATGAGCAGGTTCTCCAGGTCGCGCGCGACGGCTTCGGCCGTCATGTCACGCACCTTCGCATTCAAAGCCTCCCGTTCCACGTTGTCCTCGAAAACTTCATCGGGGATGGGGACGGCCCCGCGGAGCAGCTTCGAGGTCAGCGTCGTCTTCGGGAGAATCGACGGCTTGGACCGTTGGTCCTCCGTCAAGGCGACCCCAGACGTGCCGCCGTGCAGGACTTGATCCTGTGCGCGAATCTTCGGCACCTCATACGTCGGGTTCGTCATTTCGACGACACGAATGCGCTTCATCATCACGCCACCTTTGAGGATGGAGATGACGACGAATTCGCGGAACTGCTGCACCGGCAATACGCCGTTGGGGGCAAGATCGGCTACGACCATTTCACCCTTTCGGATGATGGCCTTTTGCATTTCACTCACGGGATCCAGGGCCATGTTGGGCCGCTCCTTTCCTGCTGCTACGAAGACGCAATCAATCGAAGTTTGCTCGGCGACTCACGTCGCGTTGAAATCGGCAATGGGACCAACCGCGCCGGACCTGGCCGGGGCGGGCAAGGTGTTGAGGTCTGCGGCTCGTTGAGATCCACCAGCATTCTTGGTGATCGTCGCTCGAGCATCAGCCGACAATGCATTAAAATCGGAAATGGCCGGTGGCGCCGCGGATTCGTGTGGATTGCCCTTGGCAATCGTGTCGACGCGTTCCTCGGGAACCACGTTCGATATGGGGGCTTGGCGCTCCATCTTGGCGATGCGCTGTCGCGCTGCGCCTAGATCTTGCTGCCCCTTGGCCACGGTAACGGTGAGCGACTTCACTTGCTCGGTCAAGTCGGCGATTTGTTTGGCGGTTGCATCGCTCGCGCCATTCACGCTCTTGGCAACCGGCTCGGCGCTCGCCTGTCCCCCGGGCAAAGAACCCTCCATCATGGCCAATGCGCTCTTCATGGTTTCGCATGCGGCGCGTATTCCATCGGCGGCTTTGGCCAGATCGTCCTTCGGAGTCTCGCCCTCGTTTTCCGTAACGTCACCGTCGGACTTTTTGACGTAAATGGCTTTGACGGCCGCGACGGCTTTTTGCGTGATCTCGCGGAAGCTTTGCTGAACCTGATCGGGCGATGGCGCGGCTTGATCAGCAACAGGCGCAGCCTGACCCTCGGCCAATGGCTTCGGGCCAGCAATCAACTGCGTCACCGAATTGATCTGCTCCGCGATTGCTGCAAGCTCGGCCGCGGTCTCAGGCGGGACGTTCGCCTCGCGACGGACCACGATCATGGTCTCGTAAAGGCGTTCGCTGGCCAACGAAAGAAGCAACCATCGCTTTTTCGACTCCGACATGAACGGAGGTGTCACGGCCGCAATCTGCTCGATTGCGTCTACGACGCCAGGCAACGAGAGCCTTCCGGCATGATCGCGAATCGGGAAGTGACGATTCGAAAGCGGAATGGTGCGCCAATCATTGTCATGCGAGCTGCTGGTCTCCACGTAGGCGAAACACCAGTCGGGAAGCGAGTCGATGTACTCCGGCGACCAGGCGAGCATGCCCTTGGCGACAGCGTCCTGCCCTTCCTGCTGACTCTTGGACTTCTCCAGTTCCTCGGCTCCCACGGCACCGTCGCGCATGACGAACGGACTGACCGTCGAGGCAATCATATTTGCGACATCAGCAAACGTGATCACGATCTCGTCGGGGGCGCCTGCGACACCATCATCGATCGCGACATTGTTGAGAATCGCTTCGATTGCGGCGAGCCGCTCTTGGCCAGCCTTGGCCGCGGCAAGCAACGCTTCTTTGGTGGCGCTCGCCATGACGATCTTCACGGATTGAGGTTCGACGTCCGAGGCGCCAGGCGCGCCTTCGCCGTCACTCGCTGCAGCCGCAACCGGCACCTGCTCGGGCATCTTGTGGTCCTCCGATTTCACGATCAAAAAAGTCTCGCCAATGGCAGGCCGTTTCACGCCGCTCACTTCTTTGGTTTCGAGCTCGGTCAAGTCGCTCTTCTGCTGACGTGTGCCTGCTTGTGCCACGTGAACAACGCTAACAGTATGGGACGGCAAGTCAACAAGGGTTATGCGGCACGTGCCTCTGGCACACTCTGACTCGATACCGGATTGCGCTTGGCATATCCGCCAATCGACCAACCACGAATCTCGCCGGATTTGACCTTGGCCCACAGGTCGGCATCAACGAAGATCGCACCGAGAAGCCACGTCCCCTCGGGATAAAACCGGCCATTGATAAAGCTGTCTTCCAAGGTGAGGTAAGACTGCACCACCTTGATTTTCCCATTCATGAGCCCAGCCACATCGGCCTTGAACCCGTCGATGTCGTCGGGCGAGACCGCATGCTCCAGGCCCACGTTCTGGTAATTCATCATCCATTCGTGCGCTGTCTTGCGGATCCATTCCTTCGACACACGGTCACCCTGCAAATCGAACTTGCCGGGGATCAGGACGGGGCCGAGAACGAACTGCTCCTCGGCATCGTTCGCAGCTTTTGCGACCTTACAGAACAGCATCGCCATCGCATCTTCCGCCTTTTGCAGGGCAGTTCGTTCGTCCCCCGTGGCCACCGGGGTCAGGCCATCGACAGCGGGCGGGCTGTAGCTCGAGATGAAAAGTCGACCAATACCGTCGGTTAGCGTCCACCCATGTCCAAGCGGCAGGAGCGCGGCCCGTGCCATCGTCGTGTCTGGCATCTCCAGCAACCACGGATGCTCGAACCCCTTCACGACCGAGGCAAGCTGGCCAAGATCGATGCTGTATGGCTCTCGGGGGGAAATGATGAGTACCTCGTTTTCCGCCGTGACGAGGTCATTCAGCCCTTCGGCAAGCGACGAACTTCGCGGGGTGTGCTCGGCGGGCAAAGCAGATTCCACAGATCGTGCGAGTTTCGCCATCGATTCGCACTCGTTCGCGCTCATTTGGATCGCCGAAGCACCAACGTCCGAGTTCCCATGAGGCACGATCACGAGAGTGATGCCTCGCGGAGTCGCCACAAGATGCGGACGCGGCTGTGCCACGAGCATGGCCTCACGTGGCTCAAGACCAAGCAACGCGCGAAGCATGTCCACCGTGGTCGTGTAGATGCTGGACAAAAACTTCTCCGGGATGTGCGCGCAGTAGCAAGCACGCGCTTCTGCCTCGCTGCTCGCTCCGAGGATGACCTTGTACTCGTCGAAACGTCCGTCGTTGGTTGTCTGGACACACCAATAAACGTTTTGAGACGAGGCGTCGCCGAGCACGAATACGTCAAGCTCTTCGCCGTCACCGCCAAGGGTGGAAGGGATATACCCGTAATCGTTTTTGTACGTGCGAGTCCAGGTCTTGTTCGGCCCTTCCTGGACGAATCCAACGGGCCTGTCGATGACCACCGGAATGCCCTGGAAAAACCGGCGCTCTGCTTGCTCGTCTGGAAGTTCGTCGCCTGACTTTGCAGTCGGCTGGACCGTGACCTTTGATTTCGTCAACGGCGAAAACGGGTGACCTTCTGGTAGAAGGTCGATGTCACTCGCGTACGAAGGCATCTTCGCGCCATGATGGGCGAGCATGCGTAGAAACGCCGATACTCGCTCGAAGCCCCACTGATAGCGCGTCATCACGGTTGGGCGTTCGCTGGCGAGTTGGGCATTCAACCCGCGTAAAAAGACCGACTTGAGTGTGGATAGTTTGGTCTTCTGTCCCGGCGCTTCGTGCGACGCGTTGTGCAGCGCCGCTTTTTTTCGGAGCACGTCTTCGATGGCTTTCGCAACCTTTCGCTCGGACCTGCCACCAGACGCTTTGAAATTCTTGAACAACCCAGCGACGCGCTTCTGGACCATGACGTCTTTCGTCCAACCAGGGAGCGCGTCTTCGCGTTTGATACCGAGGGCCTCTAGCGTGTCGAGAAACCGCACCACGCCGAGCGCCCATTCCGGCACATGCACAGAGCTTTGATGCGTGGTTTTTAGCGCGCGTTCGAGGAGGCTCTGCGCTTGGCTCGTCAGCCTGGTGCGCAATTCATCCGTCAACCACGGACCTGCTTTTGGAATTTGCGCGAGTGCGTTGCGAAGGTGTGCCAGATCCAAGTGGCCATCGACGTCATACACGGGAAGGTGCCGCAGGCTTCGCGGCGCAGTCCGTCCCGTTTCGTCCTTTTTGCCACCGGGCTCTACGTACAAAAACGCGGTGTCCGGTAATCGGTTGATCGTCGAGCTCGTCCACTGAGCTTTTCCGAGCAGCGAGTAGAAGGGATCGGGGGCGGGAGGGTGGCTCATTGCGTGGCAGAGCCTACCACGCGGACGCGACAATTCGTCAGGCCGGGATGATGAGCGACCGGCAATGTGGATGCGCTGGTGGCGTCGTGAGGCCCGCGTTTTCTAGTTGCCCTTGGTTCATCGCCTTGGAGAAGAGGCCAATCTTGTCGCGTTCCCCGACGGCGCTCTGGTCCACCCTGGCAACAAGAACACGCTGCTCACCTTGGCGGTAATAGAGATACTCGCCTTCTTCGTCTCGCGACTTGCCGACGAATGGTTGGAGCTGGATGACGATCTCAGGATCGTCCGATGCAGCGACCTTCGCGTAACGATCGATTGCTCGACGGGTGGAGAACGTCTGTCCGTTCATCATCCGGCAAAAGTCGGTCGTCACTTCGTCGACTACTGATGACCAAAGATACTCGCTGATGCCGGCTTCCTCGAACCCCGACAGCGTGGCGATGCTCCTCGAGCGGGCCGCGAATATGGACGCAACCATCCGGTAGTACGCCTCGGATCGTTTGAGACCAGCGGCGTCGAGCGCCTCTTTCAGTTCGCGACCGATGTCGTACCGATCGAGCCCCCTTTCCAGCCCCTTTGCGACGATCTTGCGCGCCAGCACGGACAGGGCTTGCTGCCTGTTCCCGTACTCATCGCGCACGAAAAACGAGTTGGTCTTGGCAGCGGCTTTTACGACGGCCTTGTCGACCGCGTGGAATGTCGGGGTTATGCGAAGCCCGTATCGTCCGGAGACGGCCTTCTTCGTTTTGAGGATGAGCTCGTGACCAGCGTCTACGAGCACTGCTTCTACCTTGGGCGTTACGGATCCACTGATGCCACCAATGGCAGCAGTCGCGCGGCGAATGACATGCTCGCGAGCTTCCTCGGTGAGCGTTGGCCAGTCAACGTCGAGCAGTTGCAGCATGCGCCGATACGCTGCTCCCTCGGCTGGAGCCGAGGCAGACACGAGCTGGCGCATGATCATGCGAATGACTTCGAGGAAGCCCTGTCGTTCAAGCGGATCGTTGTCGGCTTTTGCAATGAGATGACGCCAGCCCATCAGGCGAAAAATGTCGTTAAGCGCGTCGCTCGCGTCGTTGGCTGTGGGCTGCGTCATCTCTGAGATTTCAGTTGCTCAGTGCTTCGATCATGCCCGCAACGGCCTCGGGCGGAACGACCGTCGCGGTCATGTTGCCGAAGGGCTTCCGCTTGAGCTGTTGCCCCTTCGGCTTTTCGTTCTTCTTCGGCTTCTCAGCGCGACTTTCGACCGATCGTTTCGCGCGGTCACCCGCCCTATTGTTCGGAAAGAACCCACGCTTCGGTGTGTATCGAGGTCCAAATCGTGACATGCGTTGAAGCCTTACAGATTTTCGATGAGATGCCCATCGTGCAGCAGCCACTTTTTGCTGCATCCGTGGCAGGCGAGAGGGTTTTCTGCCGAGATCGATTCGGGTCTCTGGAACCGTACGCCGTCCGTCATGTCGTCTACCCATGCGCTTGACTCGGTGAATTTAGCCTCATCGTGGAGATGAACGCTTCGGGCTCCGCAGGATAAGCAACGGTAGTAGTAGCCGATCAGCGCGCCTCCCGCGGGCACACGCTTGATTGCTCCAAGTGGAAGCTTGTTCAGGCATTTGTGCGGTCGCTCGAAAACGACCCTCACGCAGCCTCGTCTGGCATAATCCACTTCTGCATCAGCTCGGCTGGGACACGGATCGTTTCGACGGGCATCGACGCATCTTCTCGACGGGCATCGTCATCGGCCATTGCGTTGTCCTCACGCGCACGAGACGCGAGAAGGTCGCGCAGCGCGACGACTTGCCGAAAGATTCCTGGCATGGCCGCCATATCCATCGAAGCTGAGGACCCAGCACGCGGATCGTCTTCTTCCACGGGAATACCGGCCAACGTGAGGGCGAGCGGCTGTTTTGACCACTTCGCTTCGAGTTGTGCCAGGGGGACGTTGAGCACGTCGCTGAGGAACCTGCGGGCCTCGTCCGGCACCAAGTTTCCATCCTTCGTCGCCTGAGAAACGATTTTGGATAGCGTTTCAGGATCGCTGGCCGTTGGCGAATTGGAGACCACTCGCCAATACCTAATGCCCATATCGGTAAGAATCGTTCGCTCGAACCGCTGATCGAACTTCTGCCGCTCCGGTTGGAAGACCTGGGTCTCGTCCTTCCGGCTCGCGCTCTCGGCGGTTGCCCGATTGAAGTCTTTCGTCTTGCCTCGTGTAATGGGACTGATGCGGAATTGACGCGCAATGACGTCTTCGCTTTGATCGCTGTATTGCAGGAATATGCCATCCTGCGGTTGCGCAATCGGCTGAAGCGCAATGCGCGCCCTAGCGTCGGCGTTGCCGCTCGATCCGGCAAACGGCTCGGCCTCGATTACGAGAGCCGCGTGATAATTGTTGCGCCCTTTGATGCGGCTTTCGACGTGGGTGGCGATTTGTTGCGCAGCTCCAGCCGTGAGCTTTCCACCGGACACGAGAATGGCCAACGGAGGTATCGCTTTATTGTCCCAATGCGTGTAGTTCATCTCGGCCGCGGCTTTGATGCCGAGCACCTCGAACGTGGCTCCTACCCACCGGGGAACGCCATACGATGAGCGGCTGGAAAAGACCCAGAAGTGCAGGAGTTCGGTGGCAGGAATGGCACCTACCGGCATCTCCTCGACGGAGTTGTAGTATCGCCCAGTTCGCGAATCCATCGGCCGCGGATCGCCGAATTCCTTAAAGAACGTCTTCATCCCGCTGACCGACTGCACATAGGAACGAAATCGGTCGAACCCTTCTTCGTCGGCAAAGGCAATCGAAGAAATGCGGTTCCTTTGCGATACCCACACGGGCTCGCTGAGTTTCCGCAAACGAATATGCGTTGATGGCGCGTAATTTATGCGCTTTATCCGACCAACGCGATCCCGAACAACCTCCATGTACCCATTGCCAGTGGCTTCGTAATCGTTCCAGACTTGCTGCTTCAGTTGCATCCAGCCGATGCGACCGGCAACGTTGGCGAAAAAAGTCTCGAGACGCAGCCGCTCAAGTACCATCCCGCGCTCGATTTCGGCCTTCCTGGTCGCCACTTCTTGGGGCGTTGGGTACTCGGGCTCGTCCTCTTCGCCCGTGAAGATTCGTTCCGACAGAATCGATTCAGCGATCAATCTATCCGCCTGCTTGTCCGACAAATCCAATGTCGGAACGAGGCGATGATCGTAGCCATGGACGTTGACGACCATTGCGTCAATGCATGGTCGTAACGCGCTGGAACGCTCTGCGATGCGCGCCAACAGCTCAATCGGCCATGGAGGCGGGAATGCGCCAGCATCGGAGAAGACCTCTTCTTCCCGCGAACGGAGGTTCGAGATTTGGTCTCCACCCTCCGCGGCGCTCGCCTTCATGATGCGGTCTAGCATCGCATTGCGTTGATCTTCCTTGTCTAACGCAGTCGGCTGTTGGGGTTGCTCAGTCATCGGTTACTCGGCACGTGTATTGAGGGCGAGCATGTGCACTTCGAGATTCGCTCCCACAGCGTCGGTCGCCTTGATGCGAACCTTGCTTAGCTGCTCAGTTATAGAATAGACACCGTCGCTGGAGATCGTAAGGATCTCGTTCCACTTCACGGCAACGAGACCTTCAATGACCACGCTACCGCTTTCGAGGTTGGCGACCTCGAACGTCTTGTCGATGAAGTCTTTGACGGTCAGCTCGTTGCTGCTTGTGTCGCCCGCGCTGACTTCGAACTGGTACGGCTCCGAGCGCATGACCGTTATTTCTCCTTGAATGGCAGGTAGGCCACGAAGTGACCATTGGGTGTCAGGTTGATGGTTACGTCGCCAGGAACCACGTTGTCGAACGTGGCCATGGCTTGCCGGACGATACGCCTAGCTTCGTCGTCCGTGGAAACCATGCCCACCGGGAGCGGTACGCGCCGGAACCCCATCGGCGACGGCGACTCTTTGGGCTGCTTGGGGTTCGGCTTGCGGAAGATCTGAACTTCGACTTCAGGCTGCACGCGGAGAGTCTACGCAGGTTCTAGCCACTCGACCAGGGCGATCGTTCGGTCACGTACGCGTTTCGTTGGCTCGCGCCGAACATAAAATAATTTGTGTAAGTACGCGAATTCATGTCGATTTCTGTTGCATTATTTAGCCTACGTGTTAAGTTCACAGCATGCAAACACTCCGCACGTACATCTCATCATTGTTCCTTGCCCTCGCCCCCATCGCCGCCGAGTCCGCGCACGTTCACCTCGGCCACGGGGAGCCCATCCGGCTCGAGGAGTTCATCGAAGAACACAACGGTCGTTCGGCTCCTGCCAGCGCCTAATCCATTAGGAGTACGTCATGCGCTTAAAATTCATACCCGAGTACCCGACCCGAAACTGCGAATCGTGCAATGTGGCAATGCACGTTATGGGCGCATCATTCGAATGCCCGCAATGCCATGCCTATTGCGCGCGGCGCGAGTTCATCATTCCAATGGACGCGCTACCTCGGCTTGAAGAGCGATTCCAAAAGCTCGCGCGTAGGGCGTCCAGGCTGGACGTTGAAGGCCCCAGCCTTGTCATCGGCGAGCGCGTGGACGTTCCGGAAGTCAATCTACGTGGAGTAGAAACTGGCGCCATCGTGAGCTTTCTTTACGTGAGAATTGAGGGCGCGGCGCCAAAGCTGCCTGGGTACGAATTGGTTGCGGTCATCCGGCACATCCAAGGCGAAGAAGATGCCAACCTTGTCACTACCGTCGGCGACCATCACATTCCCGAGTCATTTCGACACACGGGACCTGTTTGCGACCATTGCCATGTGAATCGCAGTCGCAACGACACATTCATTGTGCGACACGATAGCGGAAAGCTCGTCCAGGTCGGACGTTCGTGCCTTCGCGATTATCTCGGTCACGGATCGATCGAGCGCATCGCCACCATTGCGGAGCTCATTGCCGATGCGTTGGACGCCATGGCTGAATTCGATGAGGACATGGATATCGACTTTTTCGCGACCGGCGAACGACGCGTTAAAGATTGGCACCTCGTCACCTACCTCGCCTACGTTTCCGCGGTAATCGATCGTCACGGCTGGTGCTCTCGAGCAGCGGCCATGACCCACGAAGGGACAGAATCGACGTCAGACGCGGCATGGCGGTGGATGATCGACAATTACCAGGAGATGAAGCGGAGCAATGGGCACCATGCGGTTCGGCTGCAACATCCCGAGCCTTCGGAACGGGACTATGCTCGGGCGAATGCTGCACGGGAGTGGGCACAATCGCTCCACGAAAACCTCCAGACGCTCTCCGATTACGAGCACAACGTCAACGTTGTGGCACGCGTTTCAAGGGTCGACCGCAAGACGCGCGGCATTGGTGCCAGCATTTTGGTCGCGTGCGATAGAGCCCACTCCAAAAAAGCCGAACGTCAAGCGTCACAATGGTTTGGCAAGGTAAAGGTGCAGGGCGACAAGAAGTACAAGCGCGAGACGTACGAACTGAAGGTGCTCGCTGCAATAGAGGTCGGCATCAATTCGAGATTCGGATCATCGACGCTGCACATCATGCGCGACCCAACGGGCAACAAAGCCGTCTGGACAACCAAGACGACTACCCTCGAAGTTGGCACGACGTACAAGCTCAAGGTAACCGTCGATGAGCACTCCGAGTACAAGGGCGAGAAACAGACAGTGCTGTCTCGGTGCGAAGTCGTCGAGAAGATCGAGGCTCACACCCCGGGCGAAACCGAAGCATCCGTGGCGGCCTGATCGTTTGGGGGCGGCTCATCGCTCTTCGGCTGCTCGGCAATGATCTGGTCCAGGCGTTCCTTCGCCAATACCGCCAACGTGTGCAACGCCAAGGATGTGTTCTGCACGTTGAGTGTGTTCTTTACGCCAATGATCCCATCGAAAAGCACGTCGAAGTCTCGGTTCGCTCCGACCAGACGCGGCACTTTGGACGCCTTGTCGCCGAGTTCCGCAAGGAGTTTCTCGAAAGACTCTCGCTGCTCGGGAAGAAACATGAGCGTGATCTCTTCGTAGGTTGTCGAACCGGCGGACAAGCTCGCCAGGTCCACCTGCGAGACGTTGAACACGTCATCGGTGAGACCGCTGTACGCCTTGTCCGCGAAGTCGAGATCGCGATACATCGCCTCCAATGTGTTGAGGTCATCCTCTCCAGCAATAGCGTTATGCGAAAGCTGGATTGCCGTCAGACGACCATTGGGCAGTTCACCCTCGATTTCGAGGACCCAACCCTCGGCAATGCCGGCTTTCATTGCGGCATCGATTCGATGATTTCCAGAAACGATTACGTCGCCACCAGCGGGGTATACCAATGGCAATGACGTAAGCGTGCCATCGGTTTTGAGGTTGTTTACGAGTTGATTGAACTGGTTGGCCTTCATGTACCGAGCGTTTTGCTTTGGGTGCTTCAGCTCGGAAAACTTGCGCCACTTCGGCTTCACCTGAATGGGCGGCAGATCGGACGCTACTGCATGCGCAGACGCTTCAGTCGTGTCCGTCTTCGGCGCCTTCGGACCCTTCTTTGATGTCATGTGTTCACCCGTTGGAAGACTCGTCTCGTTTCGATTTCTCGCCGAATCGGCGCCACCAGTCAGCGTAGATTTCGTCGTTACTCATTCGCCTGACGGGCGTGAAGTAATTGAGCTGGAAGCTCGCGTGTGAGCCCGTCTTGGCATCCTTCCGCGAGTGCAATTCGTAGATCCCTCGATACTTCATCGAGACTGGTTTCTCGGAGAAGGCGGTCGTGACAATCGACTCGGTGCGCTGGAGCTTTCGGCGATCGAACACGCGGGTCGTCTCGTGGCCAGAGGCGAGCATTGCGATCAGCTTCGACACCTTTCGGTCGCGCGACGTGCTGAAGTCGCTGAGCAGGTAGATGCTACGCAGATGGCCCACACGCGGGTCCGAGAAGTGGCTCTTGGCATTCATCCTTGCGTACACGAATCCGCCAGCAAGCATCTCGTCGACGAACACGAGGCAGCGCATGTCACCATCGGTATGAACCAAGCCGTTCGCCTGGTACTTGTCCTTTATGTAGTTCATCGCTTGATGCGGAGCTTCGCGGACACTCACCTTCGAGGTGGCTGTCATCTTCCACGGATCGAGCGGCGCGTATCGAAACGGCTCGGCATCGCTCGTGCGACGGATGAGGCTCGATGCCTTGGCTACGTTGCTGTACAGGTAGATTCGTTTCGATCTGCCAGCGGCAAACAGCGCGATTGGCGCATGGCCCTGTTGTGAAAGATCCTTGTCCGAGCACACGCAGTAGGGAGTTTTCGCGTCCCGAAGATGCGTGAGCCAATCCGGCAAGTCTTTGGGATTGAAGATCCGGTACTCGGGCTGCTTCCAGTCCACGTTGCTGTGGATCAATTTGTAGAAGCGCTCGTAGTCGCCACGAAACAGCGGAGGCCACGCGAACACCGTGCCTCCTGTTTCGCGAGCCCGTTCGGCATGGTCGCGAAAATCACCCGCGTAGAAATCGGCGACGCGCAGCGCTCCCACGTAGTCCGCCACTTTCGCCTTGGCCTGCTCGATGTACGACTTTGCGTTCGCGACGTAGTGATCGCGATGAGCTTGCATGTGGGCGTTCTTCCCGCGGAAGTGGCACATCCTCACCGCGACGGCGAGCGCAGCGACTCGCTCGAGCGGGGCTGCGCCATTGCCCAAAGCATCCTCCAGAAATGCGAGTTCTCGTGCGAAGTGAAACTCCACTGGGTCCTTCGCGGCGAGTCGCCCAATCGCTGTACTGAGCAACGAGACGTCATTGCTGTGGATGGTTATGTCTGGAAACGTCTTCGAGATGGCTTGCTCGTACCGATAGCTTCCGGAGCAGCATACGTACGCGTGCTTGACCGCCTTCATGTCGACGCAGGCAAATGCTTGCGTGACGACTTCTCTTGGAATGGCACCGACGAAAAGCATGTACGCCGAGAGTTTCGGCGAGCTTGTGAACGTTGGTCAACAAGCGAAAACGCTTGTCATCGCTTGTGCTTACGACGTTGTTTGGAGACCTTGGATGCGCGATCCGATCGGGGTACGAATTTGGGCGCTCTCCCAGTTCGCTCCCGTTCTTCTTCGAGTACGCGAACGACTCGTGAGAGGCCCGCTTCATCCAGCGTTGACACGTCCACCGCGCCCATCTCTGCGGCATGCGCGACGAGAATCTGCTGTCGCACCCTCGGGCCAATATCTAGCGCAGAAACGAGCACCAGTGCCGTGAGTGGGCTCGCGCGTTTCGCACCGGCCTCGATGTTGTGGATCGCATTCTTTGCGATTCCCGTATGCTCGGAGAGGTCCGTCGCGTTCACGCCCATTGAACTGCGGCGCTCGTAGAGCAATCTGCCAAAACTCTGCTGCTTCATAATCGCACCTCCGGAAATTGCCGAATGCGAAGGTGGCTCAATCGCTCGGGCCACTCATCCATATCACCGCCTTTTTTGTCGACTAGCTTCAAGCGAACACGTGTCGAGTCGATCTCCTCGATCGGACGAAAACCGAGTTGCTTATTGAAGAGTGCAACGCCGTATTCGGCGCATTGATCGACCAGCGACTCCATTGCCGGAATGTCGAACTCTCGCGCGGACAGGCTGCTCTCCCCACCGCAGATGACCCAGTCGACACGCCAGCCAATGGCCTCAGCCATTGCGCCACCAAAGTCCCGCGGCGCGTATTCATTATCGAGGAACCGCCTGATGTCGATTTTTTCGAGCAATGGTTCTGCGGATATGAATCGGACGGCCGCAGGAACTTCGATCAGCTTGGCGAGCCGAAAGTCAACATCGGGCTGGGTGGACACACTCGTGCCCTGCCACCAATTCGACGGAGGATCCGACAGCCAATGCTTCGGTACCTGACCGACGATTTCTTCGATACGCTTCGTGAGCAGCAGCCAATCGAGGAATGGCGTTGCTTCGACCAGCGCGAACAGCTTTCGCCGAGCTTCATCGCAGACATGCTGGTTTCGCTCGGCATTCTCTACCTGCTCATTGGTCGGTTCGTATCCATAGAGCTTGGCATCCGCATGCAGTTCTTTGACCGGCATCTCGCCCATGTCGCCCAATGAATAGGCGAATACACGTCCGCGCACGCCGCGCTCTTTGGCCCGCCTATTCCAATGATGCGGCTCGTCCCAGATGTGCTGTTTGGCGAGCACACGAACGCCATTGACGCCCCAGATGCCAAGGTTCTTTGGGAACCGCTTGGACATGGATTCGGCGTAGCAATGATCGCACCCACTTGGGTAAAATGCTTCCGGATTACCTTCGACGATTGGGATTCGTTTCTTTGCGCAGCCGCGCACACCATTGAAGGTGTGATCGCACCACTCGATTTTTGTCTGCTCGCCCATGCATCACCCTTTCGAAGCGAGGAATTGCTCGAGCTCTCGCACACGCGCCTCTGCGGTTTCGGCTCGTGATTTTTGCTCGTTGATCAAGTCGATTGCCGTAGGTCCGTCCACCCGCGCCATCGTCATGACGAATGCTCCACGGGCATCCTTCAAATGGTATTTCCACTCGACGAGCGTCTTCGTGCCGGCCGCTCGCAAGAATTCCGTAATCATTGCCTTCGCGGTCCACGGTCGAATCCGGCGAGCCCAGGCCTCGGACTCGCACGCGTTTGCCAGTGCCAAGCGCAGTTCTTTCGCGAGCCGTTTCCAGCGCGATGCTGCTCCGAGTGCTCGATCCAATCGCAACCGCATCGACAAGGACGAAACCAGGGTCGCGTTTTGCACGACTTTGTGCTTGTCGAACTCGGCCAGCATAGCCGCCGAAATGAGGCTCACTCCCCGGTCCTCGGCGACCTCTGCCAAGTCCCGAAGGGTCCATCCGAGGATCCACGTCGCTCGAAGACGCATGCCTCGCTGATCGCCTTCTACGACGGGAACCGGACAAACGTCGACGGTGCTTCCGGCACGCCGAGCTATGTATCCACCGCGGAACAACCGAAGCCGCTCGAGAGGTTCCTTTGCGTCGAGTTCCGCTGCCTCACGAGCATCCAGGCCGGGATCATCAAGCTCCGAGAAAAGGAGCGTCGAGAGACGCATAAGCGTCTCGACCAGAAGAACGCCCTGCGATTCCATTACCGACCGTCCTTTACGTCGATTCCGAGCATCGCCCAATATGCGACCCGTGCCCTCTCGGCAGCAGCACGAGCATTCGACGATTCCGACCGAACAGACTCCGCGATGAGCAGCGCGAGTTCGACTTGGAGCCTGGCCGGATGTGCCCCAAACACGGCTCCCGTTTTCTCGAATTCGGCGAGGGCCAGTCGAAGGTGCTGCTCCACGTTCGTTCCGGTAAGCTCTCCGAACCGCGTCAGGAACGCGATCTCCGTCTCGATTGGTGTCCACATCTGGATCGTGGAAGCGATTTCGAGGGATGACGCTTCCATCGGCTCGGTTGGGAGACGATTGATAAGCTGCCTTCGCTCTGTACGAGCCATTGCGAAATCGACCTCGTTGGTTGGACCATTGCGCCAGAAGTCGGCGGCTAGGTTGAATCGTCGTCCAACAACGTCAGCGATCTGTTCTTCGAGCTGGAGATACGCGGAAAACCGAGGGTCTGCCTTGATCCGTCGCGAGAGGTCACGGAGATAAGCCTCTGGCGAGTCGTGCATCAGTCGGTCGATTGCGCCTTCTATGGGACCAGAGAATGACGCGATGACGCAATGCTGACCAACGGAAAAATGGAATCGCGTATGGCCGGTCCAGCGACAATCCATGCTATGCGCGTGGGCGATGTCGCTGATGTGGACGTCCTCGGGGCGCGGGTCGAATACATAGAACAAACGTCCCGTGAACGTCGGGATTGCAGGGCCACGGTCAAGGCTATTCGGCATAGTGCTCCATGGAGGCGTTCCGAAGGAATTGAACTACCTCCGGAGCCAAGTGAGTGTTTTCTTCGGTGCGCATACGGATCCTGTTTTGGAACGCAGATTCGGCCCATTCGATGGTGGAGACATTGACGTTACTGGAAACAACCGCGCACGCCCGCGGCCGAACCGTGACCATCGGTCCAGGCATGATTCTGAGCGCATGCAGAATGCGCAGCATGCCAATCGGCGCCTGACGATAGGCAACGGTTTCTCGGGCTCTCGTCGCGGCGGTCATTACGAATTTGGGATCGAATCGTTCGATATGATTGAAACCAACGAATGAAAAGCACATCCCCTGGATGTCGCGCGCATCCATTGAATCCTGAGCCGCCAGCTTCAACGTTGCACCGCTCTTGAAGACGTAGGTTCGATGGTGCTCGAGATATTTCGCGCCCATCCCACTCAAGAGCTTTGCTGCGCTCACACGAAGCCCCGCTCGCAAGTCTGGAGTCGAAGGTGCGAACACGACAGCCGACCAGTCCGAGGCCTCGACATGCCGACACGCCGCCATCAGCAGTGCGGTGGTGGCGCCCGAGCCCGGTTCCGCGATGGCGAGCATGTTGCCTGTGGCATCAGCGAAGATTTGCTGGTTTGGCATCGCGACGAGATTGCCTATCGAAATCGTCATGACGTGTTCCTCCAAAGCCGGTTGTTGCTGACTTCTCGGAGATGTCAACGTGTGCCTAGAACGGTTCGTCGAAATAGTCGTCGGAAAGCCGCGAGTAGGCTCCGTCCAGTTCGTCCTCGTCTACCGGCCTCTCGGCGCCTATGATTCGAACTCCAAACTCGGGCTGCTCGCCGCCGGCACTGTTCACCAACCAGTCGAAGGCACCGCTCAGCGCATCAACGATGTCGTCGTGGTCGCCATCGGGGAACGATTCGAGCTCGGCGTAGAACTCGGCGTTCCATGCCCCACGAACAACGGAGAACCGACCGTGCACGCCCCCAGTGCTTCGCTTGTGCACCTGGGCGGAAACGATCCCAGCTCGCAGAATCTTCGACCCGCTCTCGGGCTTGGTCCGGATGTCGTACCCGACGAGCAGGCGGACGTAGGCCGCAACCTCGCCCTTGCCTGCTGAGCCTGGGTCGGTAGCCATGCGAACCTTGACGTGCTTCCCGTCCTTCTCCGCGATCTTCTTGATTTCGGCCTCGACGACACCGGGGGAGCCACGGAAGCGCACCATGTCGCGCACGTAGAAGCGGTTCGTGCTTGGCGAAAAACCGACCAGCAGGCCAACCGTCCAGTCCGGATCTTGGTTGGTGTCGCTGGGTTCCGTGGCCGCCTTGTCCCAGAATCGGACCCACGTGCAGTCCCCGGGCAACTCGGAGTCGGCCAGCTCGTGAAACCATGTGCGCTGGAAGTACGCGCCTGCGGATGGAAGGACGTCCCACCGACCATAGCGGAGCTGCTCGCGAGCAACCGGATCGAGCATCTCGAGCCGCTCCGCGTATTCGGGATCGTTGTCGAGCAGCTTGGGATTGTCCTCGAGCCGAGCCGGGATGAATTGCCGCGTGAGCTTCGCGAGGTCTGTGTACTCTTCGCCCTTCGGTGTATTGCGAAAACGAAGGATCTGACCAGGCTCAGCGAGAATGCCCTTGTACTCGTTGGAACGGTCAACCCATGGCGCCCATCGAGCCTTGACCCACGCATGACCACGCGAACCTGGGTTCGTCGTTGCCCGCATGCGTGCGCGTATCCCCGCTGGACTTCTGAGGCGGGAGATGAGGTACGTGTATTGGTATCTGGTGTAATGGGTCAATTCGTCGAAACCGACGTATTGGAACTCGGCGCCTTGGTACTGCTCGACGTCCGCATCCCGCTCCAGGTACCCAAAATAGACCTGCGCCTTTGACGGGAATGTCCAGAGCTTCTTAGCCTCGTTGTAATGCGCCCCGAGCTTCGGATAGATCTTGAGCGACTCGCGGATAAGCGTCTTCTCTAGCTCCGGGTACGAATTGCGGAGCAGGAGACCTGCGAACTGCGGCTTGTCGACGTCACGCAAAACATCGTGAACCAAAGCCCAGCTTTTTCCGCCGCCCGCTGCGCCACCATATAAACATTCAAATGCGTCGCTGTGAATGAACTGGTCTTGCGGCCCTGGGTTTGGCGACCAAGCAGTACCCGGCTTGAGACGCTCCCGGTACCGGCGCTCGAGTTCAGCCTTTGCGCGAATTGCCCTTGTTAGCGCCTGGGCTGCCGCGGATGATGGCGAGTAGTTCCTCATCAGAAGCCTGGGACAAGTCGATGTCTAATGCTATTGGAAGGCCTTCCGGACCCGACACATCCACACGCTCAGTGTATCCACGACGCTTGCCCTTCGTTTTAAGATAAAATATTACGTATGTTCGGTCGCCATTCTTGATGCCAGCCAACAACTTCGACTCGGCCATGTCGAGGTGCTGCTCTTCGAGTTCCGCCACTACATCCTGCAGGCGCTTCGACCGATTGATGTAATTGGTGACCGTGGTCGTGGTGGTCCCGAGCTTCAGCGCAGCGGCCCCGCGAATTCCGGCGCAAAGACGCAGGGCTTCCTCTATATCGGCGATCCGAAACTTCTGCCGCCTGCCCATCGGCATGCAAACGCTACTCCTTCGTCGCTTTGACGAACTTCAGTTCGTACCGACAGCCAAGCGCCAGAGCATACTTCTTTACGGTGCTCTCGGAAATGTCGTGGGCGCCGCTTTCAATTTTGGTGATCACAGGCGGCCGGACACGCAGCTTCTCGGCCATTTGGGTCTTCGTGATGTCGGCCTTGATTCGGGCAGCAGCCAAATACCAGGCCAATGTTCCCTCTGGAGCCTTGGGCACTTCTTTGCTGCTGCCACCAGAGTCAGCGGACTGCTCTTGTGCGGTGGTTCGTGGGGGTCTGCCACGAGTACGGGTGGACGAGGTCATGGGTCTTATCCTAGTTGGTGCAGTGAGTTAGCGCCAGGGCTAATTGGCACACGTGTGCCGCGCGTGAGGCGCGCGAAATATTTCTCGCGTGGACATGCGTTTTCTACTTGCACCACTTAGCCTATATGCTAAGTCTTGAACATGCAACCTGCCTGGAACAAGCCTCTCAGCAAAAAAGACCTTCGCGTGAAGTACGAGACGGCAGCCGCTCTGTTCTGTGGAACGGATATGGCGCGTAAGCTCTTTTGCGTCTCAAGTTTCGCGACAGCCGTTGACGCGCTCGTCGAAAAAGACGCGACGCAGCAGCGTGCGGCGTTGATGACGGCGGAACGCTCCGAGTCGTTCGCCAATCTTTTGGCTAGAGCGGTCGGTGGGACGGGGCTGTTGCCGGCGTCGTTGCGAATTGAACTGTTCGAACTTGTCGTTGCGGGGTGATGATATGGAAGCCTGGCCGACCAAATACCCAAAGCTTGCCGAATTGGACGATGCGCTCTGCGCGTACCGGAATGGTATGAGCCTTGATGCCTGGCGCTCGTCTGCTGATGAACGGATCGAAGACCCAGACCCAAGGGGGCGAAAACGCATCCTTGACGAGGCCCAGCGGATTCTCGTTGCGGCTGGCGAACATCGTGATGCAATGGTCCTGATCCTGCGCACCACCGGGGCAAAAGCGCGTCGCCAGCTCATTGCCGCCATGCATTACGCCGAGCAGTCGTGGGTGATGAAAGCGCTAGAGACATTCGTGCAGTCGTGCATGTTCGAGAGCACCGCACCAGGAACGTATGCTTCATACGTCTGGGAGCGCCGGCACACCCGAGCGTTCGTCGACATGGAGATCGATGAATCGGCCGCGGTGTCGGCTCGTGAGCGCACGACGAAAGCCGTCACGGAAGCACTCAAAGGCATTGGTGTGCTCGATGGTGAGTACCTCATTCACGCGCGCCCAGAGCCCGAGGTGTTCGCATGCCTTCTGGCCATCGAGTTGCAGGCCGAGCACAGGTCTGAATGTTCGGTGGAGTGGGCGGCTCTGGAATCGAAAACCGCGAAATTTTTCTGCCTCGAGTCGCCGTACGCACGCGTGGTTGCGGAGCGTGCCGGGCACGGGGCATTCTTCCAGTCGAGCTATCTTGCGGGAACTCCGCGACTTGTGCTCGATTTATCTATGCAGAAAAAAGCTGCGTGACCTGGCACGAGTTAGCCTATGTGTTAAGTTATGCAGGAAAGGAACCGATGGACACCTCAAAAATCCCAGTAGTGCGAACCGCTTCGTTCCGAACCTACACGGGGCCTGGCCGGATCTCGATCGCCCGATACGCCCCACGTAATACCCCCAAGGGGTTCAAGATCTTCAGCAAGCTCGCCCCTGGGAGTTGGTTCAATAGCGTTACGTGGGCGGAATATGTGCCCAGGTACAACACGGAGATCCTCGGCGTGCTGAACGCCAAAACGGTGCTCGAACAGCTCCAGCAATTGGCCGGCGAAGGGAACATTCCCACGCTCCTTTGCTGGGAGGTTCCCCCGTTGGTTGGCGACAACCAGTGTCACCGCCGGCTCGCCGCGGCATGGCTCGAGCGCGAACTTGGAATCGAAGTTCCGGAGTACGAGCCCGAGCCCGTCAAGCAATCGGACGTAGCGATCCCGCCTCGGTTGCGGCGCGGGCAGATTACCTTGCAGTTTGGTGGATCGAGTGGGGCGAAGTAGCGTTTGATTTTGATTGGAGCGGCCCGGTGGATTCGAACCACCAACCTTCCGAGGGGAGCTCGAAAAGCCAACCAGGTGGGGCCGCAAGTGGATGAACGATAGAGGGAGCTAGTCATGGATGTCAACAACGGACACGAAGTCGTCAACGAACCCAACCCGGAAGCCGTCAGCGCGCAACCCGCGGCAGAGCCCGTGGCGCCTCCAACACTCCCGCCTGGTCTACGCTTGCTGATCGGGCATGAGTCGCAGGAAACGGCGTATCTCCAAGACGACTACCCTTACGGTCGTGACCGTTGCAAGCGCAAGCTGTGGATCGAAACGAAGGCCAAGCATGGTCAGCGCTTTATGGCTCAGACCCAAAATCCAAAGAATGGTCGGTGGAACACTCCAAAGGCCAGCACGTATGGCGAGATCTACGTGATGGTCCTGGACGAGCGGCCGGATTCCGACACGTACAATCACGTGCTGCTTCATGGCATCGGAATGCATGCCACCGAAGAAAAGCTGGACGCATTCATCGCAACCCACGGTCCAGCGCTTCAGTCGAAATACCATAAGGACAAGTTGAATCTCATTCGAGCGCTTGCTCGAGCGAACACGAAGGTCACGTGGTCGATCGTTCCCAGCGAAAGCAATCCGTCGGGATCATTCGCCAATTCCGCAGCGGCATTGACACGGCAAGTCGGCCGCGAATTGGCAATCATCGAAGGCCAAGGTTGATCGGTCACCGAGGGCGGCTCTGGCCGCCCTCCTTCATTTTGTAGAGGGACGTGGAGCATGGGAAAGACAAAGAAAGCACCGTCCGGAGAATCGGCGTCTCCGCGATGGATTGTCACGGCCAACGTGGTTGGCGGAAAGTCATTCGGGGAGATCGCTGCTTCTGACGGAGCGAAGGCTATCGAGCAGGTCCGGTCATCGGAACCGACCATCGCTCTCTGCGCAAAATGCGCTCCGAAGATCGAGTGCCCAGCGGTGGACGACTCAAGCTATGTCGCACGAAAAGTCGGTGGGGACGGCGAAGTCCACCGAGCTGGCGCCCCGCCAACTTCATCGGCCGCGATGGTGTTTCTGCAGCACCTCTGGGACAACAGCCAAAAAGCCACTGGGCATAGTTGGACGCGGCTCAATACCGCCATGTACAGAGCAGTGACCTTGGCTATCGAAGCGGGCCTCTTCTTCGACATCGACGACTTCGATCTGATCTATAAGGAGTTTCGCGGAGGCTACTGGTTCGGCGAGCAAAACGGCGAAGGCTGGTACGGGACCGCTATCGAGTACAGCAACGAGAGCGCTTGCCTTGCGCTGGAGAAGATGTTCGGCCGCAAGCCGATCGTTTTTGATGGGAGACGCATCGCGGTAGGCACTCAAATCTGGTGGCCTGAACGTGAAGTCCCAGGTGGGGCCGTCACATCGTTCAAAGACGACAAGGAGTCCGTGATCGTGTGCACCTACGCCATCGATCCCGTGACGAGTCAACGTAGTCAGACGCCGACAAGGCGCATCACAATTCGTCGCGACGAATTCGTCGAACGGGAAAAGGCTCGCAAGGGCAAGGTGTCGCTCGACAACGACATGCGAGCGATTCGACAGTGCTTGCTCCGCATCGCGGGCGATCGATACTTCCCCACCCCCGTCACGGCCGAGATGCTATCCACCATCGAGAAGTGGCCCGCGGGAAAGAGAAAGTCGGTACGGGAATGGTGCGCAGCGTATTGGTCGAAACCGATGCCAGCTCACCTGAAAGAGCTGCTCCCAGAAACCGCGCAACAAGCCATCGACAAGCGTGTAGCCGCAGCAGCGGCGTGACGAATTATCAAAAATACATGTGCACTGACATTGTCAACACTTAGCCTACGTGTTAAGTTTGGTGCATGTGCTTCGCCAATTCACTCCTCACCCAAATCGACCGCGAGTTCATCGCGATATTCGACGCAGCCCAGGCCGCTGAAGTCGATGCTGGTTGGTCCACGCTCGAGCCGCTCGCTCTTGCCCAGGGCAAGGTTAGCCGGATTGAGCGGGAAGCCGCCCGCGCCATTGCGCGTCATAAGAGCGCGGTGGCATATCTGCACCACGTCATCGTCGAGTGCGCAGTGGAGCGATTGCCGAAGAGACTTCTGATCTCCGCAGCCCAGGACGAAGAGATGCTAAATGGGGCGCGCAAACGTGCTGAACGTCGACTTGTCGAGGCCCGATTGGAGCTTGCCGCGCTTGCCCCGAAACCGAAGGCGGTTGTGCGCCACGTCTTGGCACCCAAGCCCGTCGAATCCAAAGCCCAGGGCCAGATCAATCCGTTGGTGCAATCCACAGCCACCACGACCGGAGAAAACGATGCCCGTCATTCGGTTGACCGAGAATCAAAAGAAGTCATTGCTCCGAGCCATCGAGGCCAATGGCAAATGGATCCGCGCGCAGTCAGAAGGCGAACGCGTTACCCTCGCGAGTCTTTGGCGCAAAAACTTGTTGGAGCGTCAGGCTTGGCGCGTGACGGAAGGTTCCGCGAACGCGGCCTACGAATACCGGGCCACCGAACTTGTGCTGTCCACATGGCACAACAATGCGTGAACGCTGGAAAGCTGAGGAATACTGCAATGGTATATGAAACGATAGGCTCACGCGACGAAAAGCTCATTTCAATGATGGGCAAACTTTGCGGAGAGGCTCGCGAAAGTGGCTATTACGCCACGTTGTATGGCGGTACCGCGGGCACGTTCAGGGTCGAGTTTTCCAAAAATGTGGGCCGTAGGCGCACGCCGCTGGGTCGGCTGGAGATCAAAGCCTTTGGGCCTTTGACGTTGATGGGTCCTGTGCCCAAAGACGTCAGGGACTTGTGCGCAAAACTCGTTGTTCCTTGACGCACCGAGGCACTCGCCTTGATTGGACCATCCGGTGGTGAAACGGTGAAATGAATGAACGCTGCTTCGATAGCAATGGCTAACGCCAAGCCTATACCGTTCGAGAAGGTATTCACGTGCTGCGGCAAGTGCGTCGCGTCGCGCGCGGAGAGCAACCCGCATTGCCACGATTGCCGAACGCTACTTGTGATCCTCTACAAGCTCGGAATTGGGAATTATCGCGACTCTGCGCTGGAAGAAGCCACGAGCCACAACCAGCGTGCGCTCGAGTGGAAGCGCGACCTCGATTTGATTGTCCACTTCTCCAACGAGCATGTCCCTATGGTCTTGTACAACGCCATGCGTGCGCGCGAACTTCGGACGAAATGGAAACGTGTCGAGGTTGGCTCCACACCAGAGACGTGTCTTGTAGGAGTATCGGCATCAAACCGCAAGCCATATCAGATCACGGCCAAGGCGAATGCTCCAGGAATGTGCATATTCATCAATAATGGTGACGGGACGCCGCGGGCTCGACTGCACGCCATTCCGGTAAACGCGGCACTCATGCTGCACGCTCTTCTAATGCTACCGGGCAATGCCACACCAGCCGAGGCATTGGCTATCGTGGACCGGTTTACGATGTCGTTGGACGTCAAATCATCATGACGATTGGAGCCACAATGGATACGGATGACGAGGAGATCGACGAAACCAAGCACGTATGGGAAGGCGACATGCAAGGGCTGCGTGTGCGCGTATATGCCGACGGAAGCACCGCGTACAGGGGCACTCTTCAATGGCACAGGACTCGCGAGTCGTTGCTGAATCAATACGACGTCCCGGTCGTGGTCGCGCTTGCAGCCGAGGTCGAAGACCTACGCAAGCGCCTCGCGAGGCAAGATGCGCTATCCAATGCGCTGCGCGCTCGAGCGGAACTCCTCCAGGCGTACCAGGGCGAAACGTTTACCGTCGACGATGTTTCTGAGCCGACCAGCAGGAACATCGTGTCTCGTGTTCCACTCAAGCAGGCGGTTGAGGCTTTCTATGGGGCACACGCAGCGAATATCATCGTGGACTCCACGGGGGAGCCCGTTGACCTTCACACGCTCGGGTACGAGCTTTGACATGAAGGTTGCCGATGAAGCGCTTTCAAGCACGTCGCGGTAGTGGTCGATGGACACGCAATACCATCGAAAACTCTCTCGGGTTGCACCCTGGAATTTGCCCGTCGTGTAATGGGTTCAATCCAACGCCTATTGGTGAGACGCGCCCAGACACGTGCACGCATTGCGGTGGATTGCTGGCCATCTGCGCCCACGGCCGTTGCACGGAACCGTTCCCCGACCCAGCAACGATGCGGAGCGGTGGATACCGTGAATGCGGAAAGCCCGCCATCGCATTCGACATCGAACACCGCTGGCCTGTGTGCGCCGAGCACGCTGGAATCTGAGTGCATAACTGCAACGAAGTCGCCGCCAAGCATCGCGTATGCGTCGATTCGTGGTCGCAACTAGTCAAATTCAATACGCTTTTTCTTGTTGCATATACGCATTGAGCGACATTGCGACATGTTGCAATATCGCAATGCGAACGATTTTATGCCAATGATAAAGCTGTTTTATGGGAAGTTACCGCACCGTCAAAAGTCGATTTAGTCGTCGTGGACTGGCACACTGACTGCAATACCTCTTTGCGTACCTAACAGGAGCATTCAAGATGAAAAAGAGCGTTGCAAACAGTGGTTCGGAGAAGGCGGTCAAGGCGACGAAGAGCACGAAGAGGGCCGCTCCGAAATCCAAGCGGTCAGCGCCGAAAACCGAGTCCCCTCGCCGCAAAAAGGCGCAGGCCGCAGTCACGGTTGCGAGCGCAGAAGAAACGGTTGCAACGCCGACCCTGCCGCACGCGTGCGTCTTTCCGAACTCCAAGCAGCCGCGCCAAACGTTTGACGAGGAGTACATCCAGGACCTTGCCCGGTCGATCTATCAGTTCGGAGGGTTGATCCAGCCCATCAAGCTTACTCCTCGCCAAGGCGACGCCCCGTGGCAAACCCACATGATTGTGGTTGGCGAATGCCGCTGGAGAGCATACCGCCTGTTGCTCGGGATCTTTGCTGACCACGATGAGGAAATGGCGAAGACGCTCGACATCACCCCGCATGTGCGTTGGTTCCCGACCGATGTTCCGGCGACGATGGATAGCGTTTGGTCAGTAGGCCTCGAACGATTCTCGCGAATCGCGGCAACCGTAAACGCGATGACCGATGATGAAGTGCAAGAAGTCGCCATCATCGAGAATCTCCAGCGTAAAAACGTGAGCCCATTGGAAGAGGCTCGCGCCTTCCAAGATCGTCTCAACAGGTTGGCGATTCTGCACTCGGACGAATCGGATGAGCAATTGGTCGAACGTCTCGCCCTCAAGCTCGGCCTCAAGCAATCGTGGCGTATCACCGAGCGCACGGCGCTCCTCCGCCTCTCCGTGGAACTCCAAGATGCCTTTGCCAAGGGGCTCATCAACTCGACCCAGGCCTACGAGCTATCGCGCCTCCCGGTGGCGCACCAGCGCCATATCTTCGAGGCGATGCGCGATGGTCATTGCCGCACGTCACAAGAAATCCGCCAAGTCGCCCAGGTGCTCGCCGATGCGGAAGCCAAGCCGCTCCCGATGTTCTCCATGGATGCTCCAGGGATCGCCCCGGCGCCCATCGTTGCCGACACGTCAACGCCAGCCTCGGCAAAGCCCCAAGCAACCGAAGAGGACCGGAAGCGCGTGTCTCGGCTCGAATCCAAAATCGACTCGACACTCGCGATTCTGCAACAGGGGTTTGATGGTAACGACATCGTGATCATCCAAAAGGTGATGCCCGGCCAGGCATCGGTGCTGGCGGACAAGATCGGCCTGATCCGTGGTCATCTCAGCCAACTTGAGATGGCTCTCCGCACGGCTGCTGCTATCGAGCACGTGCAGGGGCGAATCGCTGCGGACGCGACGTCCGATGCGCCGACCGTGCAGGCGGCGTGATGGAGGCGCAAATGAGCAAGCCTGTCGAAAGCGCAGAGAAACGAACCATTCCGCTCTTCGATGTCCCACCGGTACAGGGGCCAAACCCGATCCCGGTGCCACCGCGCAAGATGCTCCAGCTCACCTTGCCCATTCCGGGCGAGCAACTCGTGATGCCTGGATGCGGCGAAGAAGACCCCGCCAAACTGGTCCGTTCGCAAAGGTGAGGCGCGGCCATGAAGCAAACCAGGGAAGAACGTCGGCGTATTCAAGAAGAGCAGCAACGCCGATACGCCGACGTCCCAGTCCGAAGACCTACTTGTCCCAAAGCCGTCCAGCTCGGGCTTGGCATCGACCTCGGGAAAGGTCGGTGCCAGCTTTGTGGGCGCACCATTGAGGGGCGTTGCAAATGGTGCGCAAAGGGCGGCATGGGTGACCCACCGTGCCCTGAGATGAAAGCCTACGCGACGTGGACCAAGGGGCTACGTCGGCAGGCGAAGCGGCGGCTGGAGCGTGCGGAACTCGCGCCCGAAATCACTGAGAGCGCCCTTGCCGCAGTTTTCGATGGGGTTGGCTCGGTACCTGAGCAAGCTCTGGTACACGTCCAGGACTTGTTGCCTCGGTGCGTATCCGAGAATTCCTACGATGACGGCCGCATGTGGGCATTGCTCAATTATCGGATCTACAACGCCTTGTACGACAAGTTCTGCCGCGATCTGGACCCACGACACCAGTCCTTGGAGGAGCGGATGGCGCTCTACAAAGACATGACCACCGAAGAAATCGCCGAGATGTGGGAGCATGAACTCGCGATACTCGAACGTGCCAACCGAAAGATCGAGTGCATCACCGACTTGGCCGTGGAAACCACACGCCTCTCGCGTGCCGCTGGAATCACCCACGAACAACGCACCGCTGCGCAGTTCGTGACGATCGCTACCGAGGCCGTCGTGCGATACGAGAACGCGTCCGCGGGCAAGTGGACGCGCCTTGCCATCGTCCAGCACGCGCATCGCCTTGTGGCCCTCGAGCTGGAGAAGATTGCCTCCGCAGTCCCGATTGACGACGAACTGCTGGCCAAAGCCATGCGACTGAACGAGACTCGCTCAGAAACAGCCACAATCGACGAAGTGTGGCCAGATGGGTGGGAGCGCGTCATGTGCTCCATGGAAGCCGTCGAAACGGAAGCACCTGGCAAATCATTCGTCGCGTTGTAATCACGACATCAGCGCGGCTTGCCCTTCGCTCCTGCTGGCACCAAGTCTGGGCGGCGACGCAGGACGAATCTGATCACGCTTTCCAAGTCATGCGGGTCGAGTTCAGCGCGGTGTACGGCGGAGTTTCGCACGGTCTTCACCGAGACATTCGAGACCCGAGCAATGTCCTCATACGTGAACGAATACTTGGCTCGCCCGCGTTCTCGATGGCGTCCAGCGAACACCACGCGCGGGTCTTTCGGATTTGGTGATGCATCCATGGGACGATTGTAGCCTAGAAACGTCCCGTGACAGCGTAACAAAAGCGACATCGCGTGTTAGTGCAGCGGTCGAAGGAGAGACCCGTGAATGCCTCGGACATCGTTAGGATCCGTGTGCGTATCGAAGCTGCGCTACTCGGTGGTGACTTCCAATCCGCGCAAACGCTGATGCACCAGACGCTCGGTGCCTCTGATGACGCTGGCCGCGTCGAAGCCCGCAGGCTTGCTTGTTGGGTGGAAGAAGAGGGAATGACGTTGCTTCAGCGATCGAAAATAGCCACGTCTGGTAGTATGGTGTCCACGGAGGCTCCGGTTCTTTCATGAAAAAAAGCGTTCATCCCAGGCTGTCCGCATTTCTCGCCCTTGTCGGCCTGCAAGGGTTCTTTGTCATCGAGCGCGCTCCATCGCGTGGCGTTGGGGCGCTGTCGCCGAGTGACGAGCTTGCGGCCAGTAATGCACTGGCGCTATTCAACGGCGAAGAGCCGTTCGGCGATTGCTCTCGGCATGAGGCCCGAAAGGGCAGCGATATCGTTTTTCTGCTCGCGCAATGTGCTGTTACTGGCACCGTCGTGGAAACCGCAGGTCCAACGGTAGCCATTGCGTCATTCAAGGATCGATTGTCGGGGAATGATAAACTCGCCGTTCTCCAGCAAGACGCGTTCGATTTGTGGCACAGCATCGGCCTGCACGAAGTTTCGCACCGGGACGACGCAACGGCACAGGCCCGTGGGCTTCCAAAAAAGTCCAGGTTCGGTGCTATTCCCGAGATGGACGAGTTCCTTTCGGCAATGGCTCCAGGCGACGCGCAGGCCTTGCTCCGCTCGATCGCTGCCACCATCACCGGAGATGGGGCCGCACAAGACAAGCGTTCGCCGAAGGACGTGCTCACGTCCGTGGCACGGCAACTCCAGCGGATTGGCCTGGTCCCTGATAAACCGCTCGTCTTCGCCGAGGATAAGAAGAAGGGCAAAGAAGCGCCACCCGCGCCACCACCAGCGCCCCCGCCCGCCGAATCGTCTCCAGCGACCACACCAGGCGTTCAAGCTCCAGCCGATGCCTAGAAGGCGCGTCCAGAACGTTGCTGTCCGTTAGCCTGCGTGTTAAGACGCTGGCATGCGTAAACCGCGTTTCCTTCCGATCATACCTGGAATCACCACGCCAAGGGCATCGTCGCCAAAGCTGGTGCCCATCGAGAGCAACGATCGAATCCGGCGACTCGCCATGTCCTCTCGCGACGAGCGTCGTGCCAATGCCAAAGAGCTCAACGCGGCTTTGGAAGAAGCTGCTGGCATGCGCCCGTGCGATGGATGCACCGAATGCTGCACGATTATCGGCGTGCGCTCGCTGAACAAATTGCCTGGGCAACGATGCAAGTTCGTCGGCGAGTCGGGTTGCAAGACCTATCCGAACCGGCCGCAAGAATGCCGTCAGTTCTACTGCTTTTGGCGATTCGGGTACATGGATGACGAGGATCGTCCCGACAAGAGCGGGATCGTCCTCAATCCACGGCAAATGAATGACGTGTCGTTTTTAATGGTTTCCGAGTCACGTCCCGGTGCTGTCGAGAAGTACGCGGACAAGCTCGAAGATCTCGCCGCCGCACAAGGCGTCTCCATCGTGTTCGGCAACATCGCCGAGCAAACCGTGACGCGAGTGTTCGGCCCCACGTCAGCGTTCTTCGAGTTGTGTATGGCCAACCCGCACTTGGTCGGCCTACACATCGCGCAAAGAAACGAGCGCGGTCTGTCATGGTTCGTCGCAAAAGAAGCGCGCCCAGGAACGCTGAAATACTTCAATGATCGCCTTCGCGATGATGCGGAAACGCTCGGATCCGTCGTTCTCACCGGCACATTCAATTCGACTGAGCCCGTCGATATCTATGGACCACCGGACGCGGTTGCCGCCTTGGCGTCGCTCATTGCCGAGCGCCAAGGCATTGGCAAACCTCGGGCGATTGGCAAGGCTTGACCATGGGCGATCGTTGCGGCCCATGCGAGGGCACCGGCTTCGTGAATCTTGATCAGGTTCCCGAATCGATACGCGCAGAGTTCGAATCGTCGAACGACCATAGTGTCGTAGTCCACTGGATGGCCGTCACCAATGAGCCGCACGACGTCAAGATCTGCGATTGTTGCGGCGACGGAGAGGAATGGTACGGCGTGCCTGGCGACCACGATCCACACGATTACGGCCGACCAGGCGGGCCGTACGAGTACAACGGCAGCGTTCCGGAGTGTCACTGAATGCCGACCCAACTGCCTTCACGTGAACGTCCTCATGCGCTGGTCGTGGACGGTACAGGGCTCTTCACGAAATGCTTCTTCGGATGCATCAGCGACGGGAAGCGTGAAGAGACTCCCGTGGCCTTCGCTCAAAGCCTGGCCAAGACACTCCGTGCCCGACAGCCAACACATGTCGCCATTGCGCTGGACCCGCGGGGGAAGACGTTTCGCGAGATCTTGTACGACGGCTATAAGGCGAGTCGGCCTCCAAAGCCCGATGGATTTCCTCGAGTTGAGTACGCGATCGAGACCTTGCTCCGCGACGTGGGGGCGCCCGTGTTCGTCCGATCTGGATTCGAGGCGGACGACATCGCTGCGTCGGCAACGTCTACAGCAGTTGCCAACGAGCTCCCGGTCGTCATCACGAGCGACGACAAGGATCTCGAGCAACTGGTGCGCGCAGAACCGTTGGTCGTGATTTGGCGCAACCGGGAAACGGTCATCGGGGTCGAAGAGGTCAAGAAGCGACGCGGCGTTCCGCCAGAGTTGTTCGCCTATGCCCTTGCGCTGAGTGGCGATGAACATGACGACATCCCCGGCGTTCCTGGAATCGGCCCAGCTACCGCCGCGAGGATCCTCTTGTCGGAACACGGCATCGACAAAATCATGCGCGAACCGTGGTGGTGCCCGGTTAAGCATGTGCGCCAAGCACTCCGATCCCATCGCGAACAAGTCGCCCTGTACCTCCAGCTCACGAAGCTGCGCGCCGACGCGTTGACGATCGACATCGAGCAGATGCGTGTCGATCCTTTACGGCTCGCCGAGCGCCTACTCCGGGCCGCTCGTCCCATCGACTGGCATCGCGACTAGCTAGTCGTTGTCAATTGCGTCCGGTACGGCTACCGAAGCATCATCTTCCAACCGAAGGACGCACCCTAATGAGCGCTGATCATTTCGTCGTTTTTGACCTCGAGGCCACGCCAGATCCAGAATGCCCAGCCGATCCGCCGAAGAATCCGGATCAGGATCGCGTACCGGCCCCACCGCATCACCGAGTCGTCTCGTGTGGCATCATCGTTTTCGCGTGGACGAAGGACGAGCAGGACAACTTCTTGACGGTCGCGAAGTGCAGGCTTCTCGGCGATGCTGTTGGCACCGAAACGAGTATTTTGCAGGACTTCGGCAGCATCATGAAGCATCGCCCCCATCTCGCGAGCTGGAACGGGAGGGGATTTGATCTCCCGGTCATCATGGCTCGAAGCTTCCGATGCGGGATACCAACGCCGTGGTTTTGGGATCGCGACTACATGGACAGGTTCCGCGGGCACAGGCACATTGATTTGCAGGACCACACGACGAACTACGGCGCGTCCAGGGCGTCGAGAATGGCCGCATTCGCAAAACTTGCTGGGTGGCCTGGGAAGCTTGGTGTCTGCGGTGCTGACGTGCCACAGCTTTGGGAAGAAGGTGATGAGGGGCGCGCGAAGGTGCGCCGATACAACCTCGAAGATGTGGGGTGCCAATCGGCAATCCTGCTCCGCGTGCTTCTCATGAAGGGCGAGATTTCCCGCACTGCGTATCAGAAGAGCGCGGAGTCGTTGCTGTCGACGTTTGACCGTGACCAGCGATTTGCAGAATTGTCCGCAGCAATCGATCGCGATCGATTCTTGATGCACGACAAGGGGCCACAACAGCAGCCTGTTCCGGCAGAATCCGGCGCTGCTGCGTGACGATTCGAGTTGGACGTCTCATTGCGTTCACGGCGGCCAAAGTCAAAAAAACGATTCGCCGGATAATTCGCGTTGCTCATTAAGACCGAACATCCTACGGAAAGGGTGCTGGCATATCGAAACCAGCATGGAGGTCTCCCGTGAAAGCAATTCTTGTTTTGGGTACACGCAACGAGGTCGAACGCTCCGCACTCGAGAAGGCGCTCGCCAAGCTCAAAGGAAACGCAGCATTTTCGCATTGCGAAATTTTCTCGGTCGACACCGACAGCGGTGTGCGTCGGCAGCCGGTCACGTACACGATTGGTGCGCAGGGCGCCTACGTGCGCGCTTCTGCGGCACTCGACACGCACCGCGACAAAGCCAATGACGATGTGGAAGTCTACGGCATTGGCGTGCAAAATTGCGTGGACATGTTGCCTTGGGCGGATGATGGCGAAGTCATCCAGGACGTGGTTACGATTTTCCGTTCCGACGACATCGGAACCACGCTGCGGACGATGAGCGTGGAGCTGCCCCCGAAGCTGCTGGAGTATTACACCAGCGACAAGCGCACGACCGAGCACGAAGAGCCGACGATCGCCGAGCAGTTGTCGGTTCGTTCTGGCGGCAAGGACGAATTCGACTACCTCTCTGGCGGGGTCGTGAACCGAGAACAATTGCTCACCGATACCTTTGCCGTCGCATTGGCTCAGCTCGCCGCCAAGCCGATGGCGAAGAAACGAGCGCAAGTCGCCGCCGAAGCGGCGTAACGAAGGATCCGTGATCGTGGACAGCCCGTACGTTTCTTATTTTCTGGTCGATGTCGCTCGGGCGATTCGGGGTCCGCTTGAGTGCTTGTGGACGCTCGATAGCAGCAAACGTCGCTGGATACTGGGCAACGGATTTTGGTGCGGTCCACTGCATGTGCCGGCTGGCACGGAGAAGCCTGGGCAGGTGCTCCACTTGCCGGCACATGCAATTCAATCGCTGTTCGCTCGCCACGACGCTGACTGGCGATTCTCGAGAATCGCTGCGGCTGCTTCGTGGGCTGGCATCGACGTGATCGATGCAATGCTTATCCGCGACATGAACCTTCCTGGCATCGCCATCGTTGCCGAGTGGGTCGTGGTGGCGATCAATGGCCACAAGTTCACCATCGTGCGTTCGCGTGACGACGCAACCCGTCTCGCGATTCTCATCCTTTCCGCGTACCCAGCCGAGGCCATTGTTGCGCCTACGTTGCTCGAGCGAGCCGCTCGCGCGTATGCTGTGCCATCCGGTCAAATGGTGACGATTCGAGCCTGTCCAATCCATGCGTAAGAATTCGTTCGATCGTGGCGAACGCCGACGGACTTGGCTGCTTTCGCTGCCAAGACGCACGCGTATCGCAATACAGCAGCGAGAGCGCGGCCCGAACCGACTGAGGCTCGTGCACGGACATGGCAAGAAAGGTTCACCAGCCTTGATCCCGCAACTGCGGTTGATCGATTGCAAGACCTTGGCGCTGCCACGAGAACCAAGGATCTACGAAGTTTTCGATGACGAGTGGCCCGCCTTGGTGCAGGTGGTCGTGCGCGAACTTCGCGAGCAACTCGGTGGCAAGATTCGCGTGTATCGTGACGACGATGAACAGCTCTGGATGGTCAAGTGCTTCCCCACTTCGCTCTTCGCAAAATTCAGCATCGAGTGTGGTGCTGCCTTCGAGTCCGATGCGGAACAACTCGGAAGCGTCATCGTTCAAGAGATGCTTCGCCGTGTCGAAAAATAAGGAAAGCATGTCGAATTCGCTTGCATAGGCTTAGCCTATAGGCTAAGTTTTGACCATGCAAACGAAACACGCCGACCACCAAATCTCGATCATCATCAACGATAAGCCCGTGCAGATCGACATCGTCGAGGTGCTCATTGCACGAAACTGGGGCGTTGAAGAGTGGGGCGTTGGCGTGGGACGAAATGGCAAGCTCCTCGATTATTTCGAGTATGCCCGCCAAGGCGAAACGATTACCGCCATCAACCAGCGCATTCCGGCCACTGCGCCAAACTACAAGCCGATGCCGACCACCGTCCAGAATGCGGTTGTCGCGCATCTTCGTTCCGTCGCGGCCGAGCGACACCTGCAAGAAACGAAGATCAGCGCGTAACCAACGCTGCAAAAGCGTTGCTTTCAACGCACATCGAAACAATAAGTATGTCGTGCCGGGAACTCCGGCACGACGTCCACCGACCTCATGGAATTGAGCAAATGACTACTGAAGCCGGATCCTGTGATTACTGCGGCGGCAACCAGGTCGCCATCGTTGCGCGCGACGGTGAAGGGCGAACGATTTGCGCGGAGTGCGACCGTGACGAGATTCCTGCGTACATGCGTGGGTTCCACACCGCTTTGTTCGAGATCGAGGACGGGACGGCCTCGCATCATGGCGCCGAGCTCCGCGGGATGTTCGTCGGCGATCCAGACGCACAAATGGCTTGGGATGACGGTTACGCCAGGGCCGTGATGCTGTTTCGGCTCGGGTTCGATCTCGAGGTACTCAAAGAGTTTGGCGATGCTGTTCTCGAAGATGGCACCACCGGACTTGTGGAACGCTTGCTCGATGGTGCGTGGCCACTCCAGATCCGTGTCGACCCGCGGCGACAGCAGGAGCATCCGGTCGTGACGGCCCCACATCAAGAGGTCTCTTGCTCGCCTTCGCAACCAGCTCCTGACCGCGCTGACAATGAGCAGTTCTACAACGAGCACATCGCGCCTCTGATGGCGCAGGTACTCGACAAGTGCAAGGAACGCAGGCTTCCGTTCGTATGCCCAATGGAGATTTCAGACGATCTGAGTGTGCCCGATGAAGTCGGTCGCCGAGGCTTTGCGATCACTGCTCTGCTGCCAAAAGGCACGTCGGCTCGCATAATGACGGCCTACAAACTGATCTCCACTGGAACCGCGTCTTTCGCAGCATCCGTGCCGCAAACGCGCGAACTGCCCGTGATACGACCGACGATCATGGGACCGCTCGGCCCGGTGCGCGCCGGATCAGCCTAAACGCTTGCCCGAAAGAACATCCTCGCGTCATCTAGGTTGAGCACCTCGATGAGCCCGCTCCCATCAACCGCGTCGAACGTCTGCAAGACGTGCGTGCCTCCGGCGTCAGATCCGTACGGGGCTAGCTGTACGGCGTGCGCCGCAAGCAAATCACGTAGGCGGATCGCCTCCCCAACAGCATCGGCCGGATCAACGACCAGCAAAACATGACCAACAGCGGTTTCTGGATCGCGCTCCGTTGAGTCGAACGCATTCGCGTGAAGCCATCGAACCAGGCACTTGGTCTCATCGTGCAGATCCAGCGGTGCCTCTCCTGAAATATTGTCGCAAATGTCGCGAAGTTCGTTCTCGAGTCGGGCTCGATCTGGGTCCGACACTGGCACCGCACACAGTTGTTTCGCCGCTTGGACAAGCCGACCTTCGAGCAGGAACAGTTTCGTGGCGCTCATGGAGCACGTTCTTATCACATCCGCGCAAGACGTAGTTGTCGTCGTTAGCTCAAAGGCTAAAATGACGTTGTGTACGAATCACGAGCAACCATCGCAGAGGGAACATGCTGAAGCGCGTCGTTATCAGAAACTTCATGGGCATCACCTTTCGGGAAATAACGCTGCCGCCGCATGGCGTCGTTATCCAAGGCACCAACGCGGAGGGGAAGACCTCATTCCTTGAAGCCATCCGCGTCGGGCTGTTGAATGTTGGCGCCAAACCGTCGATGGTCCGTAAAGGCGCAGACGAATCAATCCTCGAATTCGTTGTGGATGGCACCGAAGAAACCGGGGACATCACCATTCGCCGACGTCTCACCCCAGATGACAACAATACCCTCACGGTGAAGGATGCCTTCAACGTGAAAATCACCAAGCCGCAATCGTTCCTGAACGAATTGCTTGGCATCGCGCCCATCGACGCATTGGCTCTCTGGACCGATGCCAAGCCGCGTGAGCGGCGCGAACGCGTCATGAGTTCGGTGCCGCTGAACATTCCGGAAGCTGATCTCCGGGCACTGCTCGATGACTATGCGCTCGAGGACTTCGTGCGCCGCAAGCCCGACGGATCGCTCGATCTTGATCGACACGGCGCTGTCATTATTGCCGAAATCGCTGAAGCCTTCTACGACAAGCGAACCATTGCGAACAGGGCCGTAAAGGACGCGGAGAAGGCGGCGGCAGAAGCACAGACCGCACTTCGCGAAAAAGAAAGCGCATTCCGGCAAAAGGCGCTCGCCTCTGGCATGATGGCTGGAGAAGCAGAAATGCTGAATGTGCAAGTCATCGAGCAGGATCTGTCGAACGCACAGGGGTACAAGACATCGCTCACCGAACGCTTGAAGCTTGCGCATGCGGCGAACGAGAAGACCGCGGCGACCAAGCAGCGCATCGAGACATTGAATGCAAAGCGCACGGAGTTGCGCGCACTCACGTGGTCGGACCAGGCCAAGGCGGATGAAGCCGCTGCTGCCGATGCACATGCTGTTGCTTTGCGTGTGCACACTGAAGCGTCAGAAGCGGTCGAAAAAGCACGTGCCGCACTTCGGCTGGCAGAAGAGCACGAGCGCCAAGCTCGAATTGATCTCGATAAACGGGCCGAACAACACAGTGCGCTCAAAGCGCAGCGTGACCTCATCGCGAAGAATGAGGCCGATGCCAAGGCAATCGACGAACAAATCGATGCCCTCGAATCCGCGATTGGAGCAGCCACCCAAGCAGCACCGGGCCAAGACGAAATGGTCGAAGCTGATGGCAAGGTTGCTGTGCTCGCCGCGCGTCTCGCGCTTGCAAAAGATGCCGTGGCATTGCGTTCCGCACGCGGGGCCTACGACGCCACCCAAAGCGAGGCGTCTCGGGCGAAGCAGGCGGCAGAGCTTCTCGACACACTCGTCCACCGATGGCAGACGACCATTCCCGCGGAAGCATTCGCCAAATATAGCGGCATTCCAGGGCTTTCGTTTGGCGACGATGTCATGCTCGATGGCATTCCGATCGGCCAACTCAGCGGGCGTGAACGACTTCAGTTCTGCATCGAAATCGCGCGTCGCGGGAACACGAAGTCGCGAATGGTCGTGCAGGATGGCCTCGAGGCCGTAGCCCCCGACATCCTGCCGTATTTCCTGACGCAGGCTACCAGGGACGGGTACCAGTTGATCGTCACGCGGGTCGACCGCGGCGAACTGACATTCATTCCGATCGACGAGTTCCTTGCGTCTCACCCTGCCACTTCGAGCGCCATCCTCGAAAATGTCGCGTAGACATCGCTTTTTGCTTGTCATCACTTAGCCTACGTGTTAAGTCTTGACGATGCACCAAGCGTTCGCAGCCCTTGCGTCGTCAAAATCATCGATTGTTGGCCCGGTCCGTCTTCCGAATGCGGGTCCGAATCGATTCGATGCTGACGACGTGAGGGCCTATGCAGAGAGCTTCGTGCCCTGTGGTTGGGAGCTTTGGGGGGATGCCGTCCAGCAGCGCACGGAAACCGGACACGCGACCATCGAGTTCTGGGTGATTCGATGCGACTTCGCCGAACGAATGACGGAGACGAGATGGCTGAACAAGAAGGTTTCCAGTGGTCGATGGGGAACTTGGTGAAGATGGATCCGGTTGGTGATGGGGAGCCTTGCCCTCATTGCAACGAAAGCCTTCCGTGTTTTTCTACGACACGGGATCCAGATGGGAGCTTGTCGGTGCGGATCAATTATCGTATTCCGGCAACGGACATCAAGTCGGAAATCGATGGCATTGTCCGGCTTTTGGAAATGTTTGCCTATGGCTTTCGCGGTAAGCAGCAAGCCCCCAAACGTTCCAGGCGCAGCCGGAAAACTTTGAACGGGACAAAGAGGTAATCCAAATGGCCGAAGGGTTTAATCGTGTAATGCTTCTCGGTAACCTGGGCGCAGACCCAGATCTCCGGTTCACCCAAGGTGGTCAAGCTGTATTGAATCTGCGGTTGGCCACTACCGAGTCGTATCTCGATAAGGACAAGGTTCGGCGTGAGCGAACCGACTGGCACAATGTCGTGATCTGGGGGAAACGTGGCGAAGCATTGGCGAAGATCATCGGCAAAGGTTCGTCGATCTTCGTCGAGGGATCACTCCGGACCTCGAGCTACGACGATCGAGATGGCAACAAGCGCTACAAGACAGAGGTTATCGCATCGAACGTGGTCCTTGCGGGCCGCGGGCGTGGCGGCAATGGTGGCGCTGATGATGGTGGTAGTGGTCCACCGCCAGAAGACTTCAGCGGCGGACCTCGTGATGACTATGGCGGTTCGTACGGCGGGCGTGGCGGGGGCGGTGGTGGACGTGGCGGGTATTCTCAGGGTGGTAGCTACTCCGGAGGCGGTGGTGGCTATTCACGTGGCGCTGCCCCGCCCCAAGCCCCTCCCGCAAACCAGCCACATCAGCCGCCTGCGGATGACTTTGGCTATGATGGTGGGGATGACATCCCTTTCTGAACCCGCCTCGACCAACGTTTTTCTCGCCAATCCGGCGTGCTTCCCATTGCTCGAACTTAGCCCGCGTGTTAAGTTCTGGGTATGACCACTTCTCCCGCTGAAACCACCGACAACAAACCCACGATCCCCGCACCGCCTCCGCTCGAAGGCGTGTATGGGACACCATTCGCGCAAGCCTCCGAGTCCGTGTTCGGCGCCATCAAGACCGCTGCGGATTCGATGAACGACCCCGAGGTTTGGAAGGACATCAACGATACGAGCCGTTGCGATCCTTTCGACATGTTGCTCAAAATCGTTACGGCCTACGAACTTGCGTGTCGTGGTTACATCGACGCGCATAAGCCGATTCTCAACATCGATCTCTCTGATCCTCCCACGGACGCTGGGAATGGTGACGATCGATGACACGGCTTACCAGTGCCCAGCAGACGCTCATCGCTCCGTACGTGTCCAATCTCGAAGACGATGTCTTCGCGGTGAGCGGATTGCCGGAAGAGGTGATCGCGGTGCTGTTCGCCTACTACTCGCGAAGCCGCGACGATCTTCGTACGAGCTTGGCCAGGTTGCTCGCCGACCAAGAGCTTGCCGTTGATACCGAAGCTCCGCGAAAGTTTGGTCTTGCTGTCGACAAGGCCCGCGCGTTCCACGAAAAGTGGGTCGTGGGGTATGGGCACGCGTCCGTCGCCGAACATGCAATTGTTCACCTCGCGCTCGAGAACGTCAGCATTCTGGCGTCAAAGGCAATCGAGGACATGCGCCTATCCTCATTCACCGAGAAAAGCACTCGCTACGTCGTGTTCACTGAGGGCAGTTTCTACACCCCCGGCGAGCTCCCGCTTGAATTTCAAACGGATTACGTCGAGTCATGCCATCAATTGTTTCGGACGTACCTACGCCTCGTTCCAGCGGTCACGTCGAAGCTCGAGAGTAAATACCCGCGGCCCGACAGCCAAAGCCAAACCGAGTATGCCGCGATCATCCGCGCACGCGCGCTGGACCTTGTTCGTGGGCTGCTCCCTGCTGGCACCATCACGAATCTTGGGCTCACGGCCAATGCACGGACGTTGGCTGCTGGAATCTCGAAGCTCGCCGTTAGTCGTATCGCGGAAGTGCGTGATCTTTCTGCGGCAATGCGCAGTGCGGGACAAACCGTGGTGCCGACATTGCTGCGTCACTCCCAGCCAAGCGAATACCTCGACAACCTCTCTGCTCATTCTCGGTACGTCGCGGATAGCCTCGTGGCCAAGGCGCAATCAAGATCCGATGGCTCCAACGAATTCGAGGAATTGATCCGCGACAGCCGAGCCAAGAATCCGGTGCGATTCGTTCGTCATGATGAGATCGCATCGATTCCCATTGCGGTGGCACTCGCATGTGACGGGGAAGCGCCTTTGCCCATGGCCGAGGAGATGCTGGGACTGTTCGATCTACTCGTGCAAAGCGAAGACATCGCTGGGTATTCCGAGCAGTCGATGCCCAAGACAGATGTTCGTGTCGGGGTGGCAGTCGTCCGCGATGCTCTTCACGGGCGCGGATCACACGACCAGGTTCCACGGGCATTCGAGCATGCACACATGACCTTCGAGATGGACCTGGACTACGGGGCCTATCGCGACCTCGCGCGACACCGCATGCTCACGCCGGCGCACAGGATGCTGACGTGTAACCTGGGGTATGATGTGCCCGAAGGACTTAGCGCTATGGGGTTGGCCGATGATTACCGAAACGCGCTTGACGAGGCGGCTGCTGTATGGCGCAAGTTGCAATCATACGACCCGGTTACAGCTCAATACGCTGTACCTCTCGGGTATAAAACGCGGGTCTTGTGGACCTTGAACTTGCGCGAAGCAATCCACGTCATCGAGCTTCGTTCGAGCAAGCAAGGCCATGCGTCCTATCGTAGAATCGCGCAGAAACTCTACGAGCACATCGTGCGCCTTTACCCGTGGCTTCACGATCTCATACGAGTCGATTTGAATGAATACGATGACGCTCGATAACGCCTGATAGGAGGGCGCTCATGGAAGGCACCAAGCCCGTACGCGGCGAGGGCCGAGGGAAGAAAAATGCTGGGTCGAAGGGCGTGGTCGCAGATGCCGCGCCCCAAGACGTCCCAATCCCCGCACCCACCGATGATTGGTATCCCGAAGTCGCGCGCAAACAAGCGCGCAAGGTTATCCGGGAAGCCATCCCCAATGAATCAAATCCCCGCGCCATCTCGGCGCTGAAGCGTGTCGCCGCTGGCGATTGCGATGCTCTCGCGGGGTTCCGCGAGTTGCTCAGCGAGGTGGCATCACCCGTCGACGTAGATCAGGCCATTGCCTACGTCGAGACGCATGCGAAACGGCACTCTCATTCGAATCATCCGGTACCGCCGCCAACGGCGGATATCGCGCCCGTGGGGTCTCCAGAACCGCCGCCTTTGGCAAACGTGGAGCAACCAGCCGAGCCAAGCGAACCGCCGTCACCAATCGAGATGTCGCCGTCTCCTGCTGTGGCATCGACACCAGTTCCCGCGCCGAAGGCCAAGGTTCGAAGAAGCGCCAACGCGGGTAGCACGTTGCCCGTCCCGCAAGCCTATTACGCCGTCGCCGAGTTGCCACCGGAGACAGCTCCAGCCGCGGAACCTGCCATCGTCAACAAGCAGGGTGTCGCCCGAGCGTTCTGGGCGGTTTGGTGGTCAACGACGCCCAATCTCGAGCAGATTGAATCCCCTGACGATCTCGGCGTGTATGAGGGCGCGAATTGCTTTGTCGAAGCAATATCGGATGCGGATCGCGCGGTGCGTCGCGCCAAAGGTCCCAAAGCCTACGCAAGGCCACTCCACCCAGACTTCGCGTATCGCGTGTACCGAGACGGGATCAGGAAACGCGAAACGGCGCTGAACACCACCGGCCCTGAAGCGCTCAAGACGTTGGGGCTCAAAGAGCCAACCGATATCGCGAAGTTCACCGAGGAATTGGTGCGAATTCGGTACCGCGACTTGGTATTCAAACAGCGCCTTCATCCGGACCTTGGTGGCGATCCCGAGAAATTCCAGAAGCTCACAAAGGCGCAGGATACTGCGCTGCTTTACGTGCGAGCAAAGCGCGAACTTGCCGGCCTGCACTTCGTTCCAGAGTCGAAGAAACGCCGAAAGAACGTCGACGCGAAGGTGATGGATTACTTGGTCTCGATTGCCAGGGAGGCCAGCGCTGCTGAAGAGGCCGTGTTTGCAGCCGAGACGGGGACGCTTCGCGATTATCACGAAGCGCTTGTTCGTAAGCGATTGGCCGAATATGTCGACGGTTACGGCGAGAAGGCCGTGCGCGTCACGGCGCACGGGAAGAAGGTTGCATCCGAGTACAGCCAAGACGCCAACATTTCTGTGTAGCCAGCGCACTTTTTTCTTGCAACCACTTAGCCTATGGGCTAAGTTTGAAGCATGGAAACTGGTACTGTTCATGCTTCTCGGGGGACACGTGGCGGCGCAATGGGGCTCATGCTCAAGGGGCTGCAAGCCGAGGTCATCACGATTGGAGTGACTTTGGGCACCGTGGCCGATGGCCAATGGGTGATGTCTGGCGATAGCGCTTGGCAGCGTGAGACACGCGTACGTGTCCGCTCGGCGCTCATGCAGCTTGGAGTTCCGGCCTGCGAGCTTGGGGTTATCGTTTCGGTTGATCCCGTCATCACCAAAAGCAGCACCTCGCTGGACCTGGCCGTAGCGGTTGCCTTCTTGGCAGCTTTGGGGAAAATTCCCGAGGACACGATTGCTCGTACGGCATTCTTTGGCGAGCTTTCGCTCGGGGGCGACATTCGTATGATCCGTGGCGTGGCCCCGGCTATTCGCCAAGCGGCGAGCTTGGGCGTGAAGACGGTAGTCGTTCCTCAAGCCAACGAGCACGAAGCAGCGTTTGCCGCACGTGATACCAGCGTGGAAGTGCGAACCGCACGGTCATTGGCTGAATTGGTGCAGGCGTTCAATGGACTCGCGGAGCTCCAGGCTCCTTCGGAGTCGAACATCTCCCCCGAGCGCTTCGGCATTGCTCCGGTCGACATGTCTGATGTCCGTGGCCAGGGCGTTGCTCGTCGGGCGCTCGAGATTGCCGCTGCAGGCGGCCACAACCTGGCGCTCATAGGGCCGCCTGGAAGCGGCAAGACGATGCTCGCTAGGCGCCTTACAACCATCATGCCGCCGATGACCACCCAAGAATCCGTTGCGGTAACCGAGTTGTTCTCGGTAACCGGAATGCTGCGACCGGAACATGGCTCTGTTCATGAGCGACCGTTTCGCGCACCTCACCACACCGTAAGCCCCACCGGGCTTGTGGGCGGCGGCGACCCGGTGCGACCCGGCGAGCTGTCCCTGGGCCATCACGGCGTACTGTTTCTCGACGAAGCTCTGGAGTTCAAGCGCTCGGCCATTGAGTGCATCCGCGGCCCCATTGCCGATGGTCAAGTCACGATTTGTCGAAGCAGCGGACGCACCAAGTTTCCAGCGGAAACAACGATCGTTGCGGCGTCGAGCCTGTGCGCCTGTGGGTTTTACGGCTCTTCCAAACCGTGCACGTGCAAAGAAGAGCGCCGGCAGATGTACCAGATTCGTCTGATGGGCCTCGACGTCGCACGACTCGACATTTGGGCTCCGGTACACGACGCGCAATCGAACACGAGCGAGCCGCCCGAAAGCAGCGCACTGGTGCGGAGCCGAGTCGTTGCGGCACGGAATCGGCAGCTATCGAGATACGAGTGCCGGGAGGCCTCGACCGCGGTGAACGCGAAGCTCACCCCGCACGACCTCGAGCGGGTTGCACAGATGGACAACGGCGCACGCATGGTTCTGGACCAGGGCGTTGACCATTTCGGCATCGACACCAACGGTAGGCGCACGGTGTTGCGCGTTGCTCGCACGATTGCGGATTTGGCTGGTACCGATGTTATCGAAGCCCAGCACGTCGATGAAGCGCTGAGGTTCAGCAAATCGGTGTTCGGCGCTGGCGAATGTCGTAAGGCGGCATGACTAAGGGGAAAGGCAACACGATGAGGCACAGACTATTGCAAAATGACGACGAACTGGCCAAGGCAATCAAGCACATGCGGTTCGTCGAGGTAAACGGCTTGAGCGACAAGCCATCGCTCCAACTTTGGATCATCAGTTTCTTCACCGAGGCGTACGCCAATACCGACCAAGACACCGTGCTGTTCTCCGCCGAGATTTGCGTCGTGGTGCGCAATGTCCTCGAAGGAATGGTGCCCATTAAGTTGATTTGGCTGCATGACCGAGACTTTCTGCCTGATCTGGCCGAAATCGTCGGAGTCGATTTGCTGAAGTTGGCCGAGGAAGAAGACTTCCACAAACCAGCACAGGATGCTACCACCGCTTTGCCGGAAGCGATTGCGATTCTTCGACCTCACTACTATCCAGGTGTTACGATCGACGGGAAACTCACGCATACAAGCGATTGCGCTTATGGGTGTGGCGCGTGGATGGGCGGATCAAGGAGCGGTGGACCTGACGGGGTTGACCCTTTTGGCGAGTGCCCCAAAGCACCACCTAGCGATCCCAGCGCGCACGAAAACGAATGATAGAACAGACATGCACTTAAAGGGATTAGCAATGAAAAAGGACACTAAGGCGCGCGGTGTGGCAAAGGTGCGCGATATTATTGCCCATGAGGAACGCGAGATGCAGACGCGGGCGTATGGTCGAATTCGCCCATACCTCGTCGATTCATTGCGCCGTCTGCGCCACGCTTACCCAGCATTCCAAACCGTCGTCTTCAATGCCGAGAAAGCTGATTTTGCCATCATATTTGGCGACGGCACACGACATCATGAGGCGCCAAAAGCTTTCGACAATATCATGTCGAACTGCAAGACATTGGCTCGGTTCTCCGAAATTGAGTGGCTCACTGCCGACGATGCCGTATGGCAGGTGCGTCGTGGAACACCTCAGCCGGAACGTGTCGTCGAGCAATACCGCTACGTGCATGACGACGCATGGCATTTTTGGATGCGGCGCACGTTGCGCGATGCACGGTACTACATGCGCCGTGACATTTATTCTCGCATGGTTTTTGGTGCCCACCGGCCTGGTTATGGGAAACGGATCACCGACGAGAGTGGCATTACGGTTGACGAGTGGATCGATCCTGTCGAGCCGATGATTGTGCGTGTTTTGCGCGAACTCGGTCCCACAAGTTTGGAGCCATTGGTTCGCAAATTGAGCGTCGTTTCTGGGTTTGGTGACGGATACCACGCTTACTACATCTGGGATGTGTTGCAGGCGTGTGAGCGCCTTGAGCAGCAAAAGGTGCTCCGAAGGCTCAATCGAAAATCGTCAGAGGTAGACGCAAAGTTTGCGATTATAGAATGAACGAGAGGTGCTGAATGACGCAGAGAATACCATGCTCAACAATGTGCGGCACGTGTGCTGAATGCACCCTGATGCTGTGGGCTTTGCGTAACCCGGACGGATGCAAGGGTTACACGAACCCATGGACTGACGAAATGCATAGGCAGTCATACGCCGCGCAACAATCGAGAGATAGCGTTGCCATCGGATCCATGTTGACGGGTGCAATGAATTCGCGCGGAGTTGGGGGCAACGTGTTCCCGTGCTACGGGATGTTTTATTGGCAGAAGAAGGGGCAACAGGATCGCACGTCGACGAAGGCACTCTGCTCCAGGGCCTTACTGGGTATCCTGGAAGGGCGTGACGCGCTCGTCGAGATTCATGACGCTTTCGGCGTAGCAGCCAACAACGCGCTGATGCGTTTGGACCGCGCCGACCTATCCGCACCCGACAGGCCGCTGCGCGTTGTGCGCCGAAAGGAAGTCACTGATGGCGAGCAGTTGGTGCATTGGCGGATGGGCCTCGGGGTGAAGTCATTGTCGATCGAAATCTCGACAATCGACCTACCGACCATCACCGCTCTCCACGCCTATGCCGACGCGGTTGAGCGCCTTGGTGGTGACCCAGTGCTGGTCGCCGAAGTCCGCGCTGTGGCGGCAGAATTCTTTCTTTACCTGGGTCCGCCAATACCAACGTTTCACGGCTAAGGGATCAATCCATGCTCGCGCTCACATCCGAAATCATATACATCGCTGACGAAACCATACTGGACGCAGCGGCTATCGTGTCCGCTGTCATTCTCGCTCTGCTCATTGGCGCATTGGTCTGGTACCGTCGGTACCGATAGAAAGGGCTACACGATGTCTCGATTGACTTGTCGCGCAATGTTCAGCGCGATGGTACCGCAGCTCCAGAAGCTCGCGCTCCGCGCCATCGAGAAGGGTTTCGATCGCACCACTGCCTGCGTCATGCTGATGGACGTCGAAGACCCTACGTGGTCTCAGCAGGCCGAGAAGTACCAGCCCGATGGCCCGAAACAATGGGCTGAGCTCAAAGCACGTGGTGGGACACCGCTGCTTTGGGGTTGGGGCAAGAAGAGCGAGTTCCTCGATCTGCTCGGGCCTCACCGTGGGTACGCGTCGGTGGTCAGGGACATACAGAAGGATCCTGGTGAGGGAATCTTCCACGTGCTCGTCTTTGGCGAAGGCGGCGTGCTGCTCCTGCCGTTGGTCCATCCAGACCCAATGCCTTCCCAACCCACGTGACGTGTCCCAGGACGCGCGGCGAGGCCGTCAACAAAATCTTGCACAACAAAGTTGACAGACGCGCGTCTGTGTCCTATGCTGTTCTCCATGAGGAAAACGCACCCCAGCCAAGCACGTCGCACTGCCTCCATCCCCGCCGATGACGGGCCAATCACTGTGATGGCTGCGGTTCCGGAGCGCGGGTACCTGGTTCCCCCGCCTCCGCCCGGTTTCGTGGCTCGTCCCAGCGGACGCTTCGAGACGACGGGAAAGTACGTTGGCGACTCGACACGCGTTGCCGCTCCTCGAAAGCCTGACTTCTTCGACCAGCTCGAGCGTGACGCGGCAACGAGTCCGGCGTGCGTGCTCCGCGCTGTGGACCAGATCGGTCTCGAAAACTTGGACGACCTCGACAAGCTCTGCGACTTATGCGTCGAGGGGCGGTTCCACCTTCACGCTTGAAAGATCGCAATGGCCAGCCCCACCCATTCGCTCGTAACATGGCGCTCGCGCGAGCCCGTCACAATGGTTCGCGGAAAACGCGTCGCGTTCATCCGTGCCCGCGAGGAGGCCGAGCATTCCGGCAACAGCATCGAGGTTTGGCACCTCGAGCGTGGAATGCGAAGGAAAAAGCTCGGTGTTGTCCACCCTTCATGGACCTTGGGCAGGATCGTGCTCATTGGCTGCTCAAGAATGCAGCGTCAGGATCGAACCAAGGCCGCGGACTTCTACACATCGCCGTTGTTCAAAAAGCAGCTTGAACTGTCAAAGCATCTGCACGCATCAGCCGAGGCACTCATTGTTTCGCCGGAGTATGGGCTGGTCTCGATGGGCAAACCCATGCGACCTCACGAGGCTTCGCTTGTCGGCAAATCCGCCGAGAGTAAAAAAGACTGGGCCGATTGGGTCATTGATGATTTGCTCGATCGCATGGCCTGTCGATTCCACAAGCCGGGGTGGGAGGAGGAGCTCGAATCGAAGGGGGCCATTCGATCGCTGGAGGTCGTACTTCTACTCGGCTCCTATCAGGCCAAGTTGTTGCGTGCAGCAGCTCCAGAAGAGCTGACGTTCTCTGAGCCGATGGCTGGCCTACGCATAGGCGAACGTCTGCGTTGGCTCAATCGAGCCATAACGAATGCCAAGCGCACGCGGCGGACTCATCCAGCTTGAACTCGTTGCTGTTCGCATCCGGACGAACCTACAGTGCTTTGGCACGCGGAGCACGAGCATGACGAAGCACCAGTGGTTTTGGAGCGCCATCGCGGTCACGGCAACCTTCCTTGTTTTGACGCTGCTATGCCGCACGACGGCCGACACATCGACAGCTCACGACGGCTGCCTGGCCACGTACGTGAACATGCGCTCGACGTGCAACGCTACTCGCGACGCCTGCTCACGGGCGTACGACGCTTCTTGCACGCGCAATGCCAACGATTGCAATTACTCAGCATTCGTACGATGGTCCAACTGCGTGCACGCTTCAGGTGGAACGGTTCCACGTGAGCACCTCGAAATAGCAAAGCATGCCTACGAGGAGACGTTATGGGAGTGATCAGGATCGAGGAATGGGGGCCTTGTTCAGACGGGTGCAGGATTCACGAGATGCTTCCCGCCACGGGGGGCGGGTGGCTTTGCTGCACATGCGGGTTCTTCATCGAGGCGCGCATCGTTGCCGAACATCAGGCGCAGGGGAGCAATCTCGTGCGAATGACCGAGCCCACTCGTGCCGACGGTCGCAATATCAGGCTGCTCCCCGTCGTGCTCCAAAAGCACCAGCATGATTTCGTTCTGAGTCATGTGCCGTCGATGCTCATGGAGAGCGATGGCGGTGGCGGGAAGACGGCCTCGCTGGTCTTGGCTGCTGCTCGAGACGTTGACGTGCCCGGATACTCCGCCGTGATTTGTGTAGCGAACAGCGAGTTTGCGGGCCACGTGCACACGCAAATGCTCAAATGGTATCCAATGCTCCGGGGGCATAGAACACTGCCGAATCGGAACCGTTGGAAGTTCCCCAGTGGTGCATCCATCCAGGTCCTAGTCGGCCACCCATCGCCGCACATAAACGTCGTTTTCGATTTCGTTGGGGTGGATCATGCCGAACGATTCTCGCGTACGGATATCGAGCGCGCCATTACGCTGCTCGGCGACGTTCGTCGACATGATGGGACAACGCGTGTGAAACGATTCCGTGTCGCGCGATTACCAAGCCACGACGAACGGATGTTTCATCGTGTCGCCGCGCCATCCGGCTCGAACAAGCTCACCGGGAAAGACTACCTCCTACGTCTCGGCCTGGAGATGTGCGAACGAAACCTGGCCAGTCGCACGCGCGTCTTCGACGGTCCAACATGACAAACCATTGCGCGCCAAACCGTGGAGCGCTCGCCGCTCCGGACTTTGGTATCCAGCCGTCACATATCGACACTGCACGCCAATTTCGTGGCGCATTTGGGCACGACATGTCCGAGGTCTCGGCCCGGTGGGTTGTTCTGCTCATGCAGGAACGTGGTTCGTGGCAGCCGTTCTCTCAGGAGGACATCGACGCTTATTACCGCCGAAGATATCCAGGATATTCGTTCTACTTCAACCAGCTCGTCGACATCCAGTACGGCAGTATCGGCGAGAAGACGCTGGAGGGCGGCGGGTGGATTGTCCTCGGCGAGGACGGCCTCTATCGAGTCACGGAATGGTTCGTACAGAATTGCTACCGCGCCGCTCCGTCAAGTGGCGTGTTCAAGCTCAACCGATAGGTGAACGGAATTATGAACTCATCGGAACTGCCGACTCCGTTTAACATCGCTGAACGCGTATGGGATTGGCGCCGCGACATGCTTGGGCCACTCGGATGGCGAAAGCATTGCTTGGCGATATTGAAAGACGACCTGTTCGCCGAACAACTACCACCGTCGGAAAACCTGTACGCCTGCGGTGCATTCGGTGTGATGGCAGCTCGCAGGTTCACCCAATTCATCGTTTGGACGAACCATCCAGATCGTATGCGTGAATGGCTTGAATGGGCCATTGGTGAATCGAAGCAAGAGGGTAGGTTTACGGCGCCGGCCGTTTCTGACCACGGCGGCGAACTGTTTGCTCGTCGAGGCGATCAAGCCACAAGCGATGGACTCTATCGGGCTTCTGGAGGTGCCGCTGGCCTTTGGTATCCGCTTGCCAACGTTCGACTTGCGACGGTGGTGAACAACCAGGAACAAGCTGATGCTCGAATCCCAGAGCTAATGCTTTGTATGCACGAGCAATGCGTCATCATCTGCGATCCGTTGATGGAGACGATCGACTTGCGTTCGTGGCTCCACTTGCGAACGTGCTCTGTGTACCTGGAAGACGATCCAGCCGAGCGAGAACGGACCACGTGCGATTGTCGCCAAGTCGTCGAACAACTCGTGCGCGACGGCAATATGGGCTCTATTGGTTGGATCGTCGCTGGCGGTGGATATGGCCACAAGGCCAAGCCTTGTCCGATGGATTCGCTTGTGTCGTTGGTCCAGCAGGGCAAACAGGCGGGCGTTCCGGTTTGCATCTCCCGCCTTGGAGCGCGCCCAAAGAACGGGCGCATAATCGATTGGCGTCCCGCTAAACCTCCCAGCTTCGACCCTCGTTATAGGGAGGAATGCCGATTTCATGCCCAGAAGGGCGATAACGTCAATGAATGGCCTGGGATCCTCCGGGTGCAAGAGCGTCCGCGATGGGCGATGCTTCGGTCAATGCTGGGAGGCAAGTGATGCAGGTTGGACTCGGTTTCGATTTGACGCTACCAACAGGCCCCCTCTCCACTGATGGCCAAATTCGCTCTGCGCAGTTCTCGTCATGCGGCAAGTACCGCCTCGAGTTGGTGCGTGAGTGGTCGGATGGTGAAGGTACAGCTCTCGCTATGCTGGCCAATCCGTCGACGGCCGATCACCTGGAGAACGACAACACGGTGACGAGGCTCTGCGGGTTCGTTCGGGCTGTGCGTATCCGAAGGCTTGTGGTTTGCAATTTTTATGCGTTCATAGCGACAAAGCCAAAACACCTAATCGCCGCTCGGGACGCTGGTGTGGATGTGGTTGGCCCCGGGAACGACGAAACGATTGCTCGACACGCGGAGCAGGCCTCGCGCATCATCATCGGATGCGGCGCCTTTCATTGGGTGAAGAGGCGCGCACTGCAAGCGTGTTCCGAGGGCGGGGTGCTGTTTGGGAAGGCGTTGGAGTGTCTGGATGTCACTACCGACGGCGCCCCTGGCCACCCGCTATATTTACCGAACTCTGCGACTTTGCGACCGTATTCGGTCGACGATCTGAAGCGGTGGGCTGGGTCTGCGGATCATTCGCGTAGGCCGAAGAAACGGTAGCGGGACGTCAAGCCGTCGAACTTCCGCAGCCCGCAGGAGTGTCCACGTGAGTTTGAATCCGATCGAAGGAATCAGCGCCGAGCACATCGACGTTCGCCACGCAGTCCGAGACATCGCGGTACTGAACGTCGATCACTGCTGACTCGACGATTTCTTCGGGCGGTGGTTTCGGCGTCGTGGCCTCGGTGGGTTGGTGGTCGACCTCGGTCTTGGTCTCGGATGGGGCACAGAGCAAAATGGCAGCGGCAACGCCAGCAAAAGCGGCAAACAACCTGGCAGCTCGATGGTGGATCATACGTGTTCCTCCGGTGGCAACAGCCACGTGTGAGCCGTGCATGTACACCAGGGTCATGTCATTGTCGAGCGCGCACGATGATCCCACCGAATAGAACGCTCTTATACGGACGAAACAACATCGTTCTCGCCAGCATGACGGGCGGGTTTGCGGACATGGCGTACTTGGATCCGCCGTACTGTACCGGCAAGTCGTTCGGCGCATTCGACGATCGGTGGGAGTGGAACGCTGAGGCCGAGGCGGCTTTCGAAGTCTTGCCGTGGAAGGCGCAGACCATCCTGGAGCTCGCCGAGCATCTCGACGTTCCGGCCTCGGCATGCGCCTACCTCGCGCACCTGGGCGTTCAATTGATCGCCATCCGGCAAGCAGTTCGTCCAGATGGGTCAATTTGGATCCACGTCGATGAACGTCTCGTGCACTGGATTCGATTGCTCGGGCACGCATTGCTCCGACCAGCTTCGGTTCGGAACGTGGTGATATGGCGGTACCGGCGGTGGACCGCTCGGGCTCGTCGTCTCCAATGCATGCACGACGTGCTTTTATGGTTTGGCACGGACCGGTCGACATTCCACGTGCTCCACGGGATCGAGAAGTTAGCCGAGTCCACGCTCAAGACATTCGGGAATAAAAAGCAGCGCGCGAACTTTGCAAGCGGCAAGCGCCAGCCTGGGAAAGAGGATGCCGTCTCGCCAGGTCCGGCGCTCTCCGACGTTTGGGAAATCCCCGTTGCTGCTCCGTCTGGGCATGAGCGTCGACGCGGGGCGAGCTACCCAACGCAGAAACCAGAGGCTCTGCTCGAGCGCATCCTGTCGGTGTCCTCGAACGAAGGCGACATGGTACTCGATCCGTATTGCGGATCGGGGACGAGCCTGGCCGTCGCGGATCGCATGGGACGAAGGTGGGTCGGCATCGACGCCAGCGAGGTCGCCATCGCCACCTGCGAGCAGCGACTCACGGTGTCACGTTCGCTGCTCGGATAAAAGCACATCCCGCGTCGATTCTTGTTGCAACCACTTAGCCTATGGGCTAAGTTTGATGCATGCAGAACGGTTCCACTTCGTCGGCCAACAATGCCCACATGCGACATTGGGGTCGTGGCAAAGGTTACGAGCTTGGTCTCGAGCGCGCCAAGGCTGTTGGTCGGAACGAGCCGACCTACGAGGATCTTCTTTGGTTCGCCGAGAAGAGCTGCGGAACCTCGTGGGTGCAGGCTGACGTGGACGCTTTCCGCGGTGGCATGGCGGACTGCACAGGAGATGCCTCATGAGAAGGATCAGCATTCGGCCCAAGAAGGGTGCAGATGTCGAATCGGCGCTGCCTGGGTTCAAGAAGATCTGGCCGCGCATCAAGGAACGTACCGAGAGCACCCGGCGATTGCCGAGCAGCATCGCGTTCCAGGACGAGTCGATGCCGGTCCACATGAACGACGATGAGAGCGGTCACCGCTTCGCTTTGGACCTCCGAACGATGCAGCTCGCCGATGAAGATTATCCCCTCTCTGGTGGGGAGTGGGCGGTACAGGGGACGCCCCAACGCGATAGCGCCGTCGCTGGTATCCCGGATGGCGTGGCCATTGTGGATTGCGTCTGGAACAAGCATTGGGGATATTTCTCGATGACGTTCACCGTGCGGCCTGGCGCTATTCCGGCACAGCTCGAAAAGGCGTCGTGATGGCACTCAAGACATGGGACCAAATTGGGAAAGAATGCCGCGCAAAGATGCGCCGAATGTCCGCGCGCTTTGCCGATACGTGCGGAAAGTGCAAACGTGCCATTGCTGTCGGCGATACCATCGTCAAGCCATGCTATGCGACCGACTCAAGCAACAGGAACCGCGGCATTTTCTGGTATTGCGAAGACTGTGGCGAATTCGAGCAGCGAGGCGTCGACTGCGGCTATTTGGTGGCGCGAGGTCCGTGGCTCAATCAGGCCGAACGGGATGCGTTCATGGAGAAGCCCGATGTCAAAGCGTGGTTGGACGAATACAGGCAACGCCAACTAGACGCTGAAGCACGGGCCAAATCATGACGAACGTCATGACAAAACAAGACGTCAGGCCTCGCGCAATGCTCACCGAGCACGTTGAAATCTTCGCGGACTCGATCGTGCGCCATTACGAATCGGTTGCTCCCGAGTGCGACGCGACGCTCTGCTCGGCATGCATGCCACACGAATTTGAAACCGTGCTGTACATCGAACAGGACGGGCACGCCACGGTCGTGACGTTCGCTGGCAGCAACTCTACCTATTCAGCAGATGAGGCTGCCGTGGAACTCGCCCTTACGCGCGAGCAATTCATTGAGCGTGCTTTCGAGGCTAACCCCGATCTGGATTGGGAGCCCAAACCAACTTGGCTGCTAGCTGGATGAGCAGCGGTTGCTGTCCGCTGCAATGATACCTATGCAGTGATCATGAAGCCCAGCATCTCCGAAAAAACGTCGATCCGTCAGGCACTCGAATCGGCCGCCGCTATCATCCGCTCGGGCCGAGAATCCGACGTCAACATTGGGTGGTATTCGTGGGATGAAGCGGACTACCGGGAGACCGTTTCGACATTCCACCGTTTGGCATGGCGTTTTGGCCTTGCTGTCGGTCGCCTGGAATCGTTCGGCAATGGCCACTTCTCGATGCAATTCACGTCCGAGAGGGATCGTCCTCCGCGCACCTGCTCGGGCAGTCGAGGCCGGGGGCGAAAGCAGGCTTCTGCGAAGCGACGTCGAAGCCGAAAGGGCATGGGGTTCTGGAACATCTTCGTCGGCAAAACCGGAGAGCTCAGCGAGCAGCGTGATGATGTCTTGCTGCAGGGGCGCATGTTCCGGAAACGACGCGGCCCAAAGGGCAACCGCGCCGTATTCGTGAGAACATCATGGACAAAGGCCAAAGCCCCATGCAGCAAGTGCGTGTTCCGGATTCGAAAGGGGAAGGTCTGCTCGGCGTGCCGTCGAGTCAAGCTCGAGCCGGTGGAAGCGGACGCGCACCTTTCGAGCGAACTGAAAACGGTGGTCAGCAGCATCCTCAGGTCCGCAGGTCAAACCCCTGCTGAGTTTCCTGCTTCGTCTACGGGAAAGGCCAAATTCAAACCAATCCACTACGGAAAGATTTTGCGCATGAACGGCGACGGGGTGGACATCCGGATCGAGTCGACGGAGCATTGTGTCGTGGTCCAGTTCGGTCTCCATGGCCGATCAATCGCACCCATCGAAACGAGCCCCGGCGAAACGTCGTACTACCAAGCCGACGCCGTAGTCATTCGAAGCGTCTTCAGAGCCTTCGCGAAGCGAAACGGTAGGAGAGCCAGCAAGGTTTTCGCCCGTCGGTGGGATCGTGCGGTGAAGGGCGGGAACCTCGTTGCCGTCAATGAGCCCGACATTCTGATGCTCACCGAAGACGAAATCTTGGCGTGCTGACGACGGTCAAGAAATTCTTACACAAATCTGTTGACAGACGCGCGTCTGTTGTTTAAGATGTTCTCCATGGCGAAAACTGCTGGCACCGGAGCGACTTGGGAAGGTTCGATTGACGGTCGCATGTACCGCGTGAACATCGTCGATGGCGTGGTTGTGACGGAATCACGTGCGGACAAGTACGACGATTGGCGCAAGTTCACGCAGAGCGGGTACGGCAGCAACATCCGCGAGCAGGTGCTCGAGCAAGCGCTTCTGAGCCGTTGCCTCCCAAAGCGCGTCACCAAAAAGACCAATGCCACCAAGATTCGTCGTTCGACGGGAGAACCATCCCGGCTCTCAGCCGAACAGTTGGAATCGTTCATGGCGTTGTGGGAACGCGCCATCGAGCTCAATGGCGAACTCAGTCGCGAACGAATGGAAGAAGAGCGCACGGCGAATTGGGGGCGCGACGCGAGTATTCAGACCAGGTTCAACGCGCGCATCATCCTGCGGCGTCTTACGAAGTGCGTCGACGCTCAAACCGAAGCTGGCGCCGAGTTCGTGCGGCAAGCTAATGCGCTTCGAGACTCGTTATGAGCCTGGTGGCGGCAATGAAAGCTCTCCAAGAAAAGCTCGATGTGCTGTGGGCCAATGGCGCCGCTGCGAGCAAAATCAATCCGGATATGTGCCGGGCTGGTTGTGTACGTGGGTTCGTTCCGTGCCCCCTGTGCGGAGGCCATATCAGTGGTTGCTCTCGGTGCAAGCAACCAGCAGGCCCCGCCTGCGGTGTGTGTGGTCCGCTCGAGAAGACCGCACACGGGTGGAAAGTGTGGACACCGCCCGTTTACGAGCTTTGGCACGTTCCTGATCGAGGTGGTCCATCGAAGGCGAATTGCTTCGTCAGGGGTTCACGTGCCCAGGTGATTTACGAGGCTGAGTGGGCATTCGGAACGGCTCACAACGAAGACGGCGGCGTAACGTTCGACTTGCACCTCGTTGTGGCTGGAAGTTACGAAGGCGCCATGCCGCCCTTCGGCCCGGACACCAAACTCCAGTGCCCCTATTGACTCCACGTTATTCGAGGGAAGAACATGCGCGATTACACGATCGAATTGCTCTGGAGATGCCGCTTCGACAAGACACTGAACCGTGGACTCGCCGCGTATTGCGAGGGTTGCGGAAAACCCAAGAGGCCGGACGATGAAGAGGTTTGGCCGGATAACATCAGCGAGGATGCCGCGATACGCGACCCAGAGCAGCTCCGTCTCGCAAAAGCAGGCCCCGACTGGGCTTGCAAGTTCTGCGGCACTCGCCAGAACTCCACCGGGCTTTTCTGCATTCATTGCGGAGCCGATCGGCAATCAGGTGCGCGGTCGTGGCAAGCTCTGGAGACGACGGTTACCGAGGATTTGCGGACGGGCCATAAGACAACCGCGACGCGCGGGACGACGGTATCTCCGCGCATTTATCCGGAAGAACGTAGGAGTCTAGGCCCGTGGACGCGGGCACCATTGGGAAGAGATTCCGAGGAGATCCGTCAAACGGATAGCGGAGCAACGGTGTGTCGTGTCTGGAAAGATCATCCAGGATGCTGGGCCTACGAAGTGAGCGGCGGTGAACCTTGCGGAGTACATACTAGAAATGACGCAAAAGACGCCGCAGACTCGGAAGCTCGTGTTCAGGGTTGGGCACTCCAGAACCAAGTCACGATCGAGATTCCGCCCGAAATCAAACCGGACTATCCAGTCGAACCGCCAAGTCCAACGGCTGGGTATCGTTCGGCGCCTCGACACACGCGCCCATCGGCTGGACACCATTCGACGCCGCACACGCGCAAACACCAGCGAATCAAGTCCCCGCTCGAGCAGGCCGTAGACGACATCGACATCGAGCGGACTGCTCGACGGATCAAGGGTTCACGCAAAACGGGGGGGGGTTGGACTGGCATGCGTTGTAGCCATTCCCGTGATCGCCCTTCTCATCTGGGCGCTATTCCACGAACGAACCGTGGACGCCCAGGTCTCCTCGTTGCAGTGGAAGCGGCTCACGATGGTTGAGCGCAAGTCGGTCTATCCGTTCGAGGGCTATTCTCCAGCGGATGGCGCATTCGACATTCAGGAACTTGGGCAACGGATCCACCATTACGACCACGTTAAGGTGGGCTCGCACCGTGAATCATACCCCGAGCGTTACTCCTGCGGTGAAACGTGCACGACGACTCCCAGGGTATGCACTTCCATTCCGAGGAGCTGCACCTCGAACAAGAATGGTACGGCCCGTTGTTCCGGCGGAGGGGAGCGGTGCTCCGGTGGCAGCCGCTCGTGTTCGACCAAATACTGCACGCGCACCGCGTATCGAACGGTGGACGACTACGAAGACCAACCACGCTATCGGCAGTATTACACGTGGAAGGCCTGGACATGGAAGCACCACCGGGACATTCCGCTCTCCGGTACCGATAACCAGCCGCGCTGGCCAACGGAGGACGAACTGCGCCCCCGCGATACATTGCGGGCTGGTGAAGAAGAACGGACCTCGAACCATGAGGTCTTGTTCAAAGTCACGTTCGCCGCGAGCAAAGATACCTTCGTACACGAGCCGGATTCAGAGCGAGAGTTCCGCGGGTTCTCCATCGGTTCCAAGTACCGTCTCACGATGTCGGTCGCGAGCGGCATCAAGGGCATTGTACCGATCAAGTAGCTGAGCACGACGGACGGCTTCGTTGCTGTTTGGCATTCCAACGCCTACAAACGCGATGCCGCGCCATTACAGCGCGGACAACGCAAAACATAAGCGAGTCGGAAACGATGAAAACGACAGGTCGAGTATTCTCTTGGTTCATTGCGATTGGCGCGATGCTGATGTTCACAGCGTTCCCATTGGTGGTCATCACGACGGGGACGGCGGGCCTCATAGTTGGTTGCTCGAATGCGCCCAACGATGGCAGCGGTGGTGCCACCATGACGACGAGCACAGGTTCGTCGACGAGCAGTTCGTCCTCCAGTTCCTCGGGCTCCACGGAGCCGACGTGCAGCGGAGCCCAGCCGATCGGGCCTCTCTACGGGGAGTTGGGTGGATACTACGAGAATGGCGTGCTCGCATGTCGACGGTTCGTCCCGTCCACCTACCCGTATCTCGTCGATAGCTTTACGGCCGCATTTCAAGTCGGCTCCGTCGGCTCCACATGCTCCCTCACCCCAGACATGGTTTGGGCAATAGGTGCGCCCAGCCAAACCACCGGCTTTGCATGGTCAACGCCAGTGCCAGCGACGATGGGCGGCATCGGAACACTCACCGTTGGGCAAACGCTTTCCGTGGGGCAGGCTTTCTTTGCGTGCCTCAAGCTGGCATCGCTTGGAGAAAAAGAGCGCTCGTGCGTCATGGGCTGCTACTTCGACGGCCTGAACATGAACGCGGATTTCTTCTGGGGCGACACGATGCCACCGGATGGCACGATAAACGGCGGGAAGGTGCTCGATCCGCCTGTCCTCGAGCCGTTGGCAAAATCGCCCACGCCAGACCTGGCGGCCAGCGTCGGCAACGATAAGCTTGGTTTGGTGATCGATATTTTTGGAACCCCGTGAAGAAAGGGCAGGCGCGCATGCCTCCTGCTGGCCGCAAAAAAGGAACGTCCGTCTATCCAAACCCGTCGCTCCCCGCCGACCTTGTGGAGCTGTATCGGGAGCATGCTGCGCGCCTGCCTTCACTCGCATCGGCGTGCGCCGAAGGGTTGCGAGAGGAACTCAGAAAGATCGGCGTGGAGCCGCCTCCGCATCGTCCCCCGCCTACACGTGTCGCCAAGGCTCAAGATGCCGCCAGAAAAAAACGGCTTGCCGACCAAGGATCGTCGAAGGCGCCACAAATTCGATGAATGACGAGGAGCTCACGACACCCATGGGCCTCGATCGAATCGTCCGTTTCAATCGTCAACATCTGCGGCCGAAGCGCAAAACGATCCGCGTGTTTCTTGAGGATCTTGTGGGCGATGGGGCCGAGGTGACCTGGAAGCAAGACCAGAGACGATTCTATGTGGATTTTCCAGGAGCACCGTCGCATCCGCTCCGACGTTGTGACGCTCGAGCGCTTGGCTTGACCGAATCCATGGCCAAATGCATCGAGACCAATACGCTTTACCATGACAAACGGTGGATCGAAGTATGGCTTGGGCGAGATGTCATTTACGTGATGACCCGTTTCCAGGACCCATTCGTGAACGCGATAGCCAAAGAAATTGCGACTTTGCTCGCGCATTACTGGCAAGGCAAGTACGACAGTGAGGACTAATGGTAGGACGTGCTGACGAACAATGGTCGCGTCTCGCGCAGCAGGCCAACGATGCAATCGACGTATCAAAGTTCCCGTTGCGGATCGTACTCAAAATCAGAGCCACCGAGAACAATTGCGAATTCGAGATTGGGATCATCGCGATGGGGCGTGAGGGTGAGCCGACCACACGGCCGCAGAAGTTCGCGGCGATCCACAACGTCTCTTACGAGATCATCGAACAATTCGCGATGTGCGTGTCCTTCTACCAGGAAGATCGGGACGCTGCTGTTCTGGGCGTGCTGGTCACCCAGGGCCTTGACCTCATTCGCAAGGTTGTACTGCACGAGCTAGACGAATGCACGCTTGTGCGCGGTATTCGTCTTTATGACCCGCATACCGAACGGAGACGATTCGATGCCCATCCATGATCCAGAGTCAACGCGCGCAACCCATCCGCTTGTCACAGCCATCAACAATGCACCACTGAGTCCTATATCTGATGAAGAGAATGCCGTGCTCGATGGTATTGTAAGCAATACGAGCCAATGGCTCACGGACGAAGAGTTTGTCGCAGCAGTTGGTCCGATTAGCGCTCGTGAGCAGGCTGCTCGGTGAGCACTTCCAACGTGCCTCGCAGATTGGCGATCTCCACCTCCCGCAACACGAGCTGCTCGGCCGCGACTTGACAGAAGACGTGCCGAAGCGCAGCCACTCCTGCGGCAATGGTCGGTGCCTTGGTCATGACCTCCAGCATGGTCTTCTCGTCCGGCAGCATTGCGTCGACGTCCATGACCGTTTCATGGGCGGGGTCTTGCTTCGTCGATGACGAGCCTCCAGGCTTGAATGCACGCTCGAGCTTCACGAACATAGCGTGCGCTGATCGCGTCGCCTTGCCGACGAATTCGGCCTGACCTCGAACGCGAGCAATCTGCTCGGACGATAGCTTCGACGGCGCGGGAACATCTCCGGTATCGCCATGTGCGGTGGCAATGTACACGGCCAACGCATAGAATGCGGCTTGCGCCGCGATAGCCATACCATCAGCGGAACCCGTCGGATTGAACCGAGTGAGAATCGAATGGTAAAGCTGCTGGACAGCCTGCGGCCCGCACACTGATCGCATTGCTACATCTCCACCGGCTCGGGCTGCACGCACTCAGGACAAATCCACGCCGAACCGCCGTCTGGAAGAATGGTGGTATATCGCCAATGAAGTCCTTTGGCCTGCACCTCGAACACCTCGGCTTCGCAGGCAACGCATTGGGCCTTGGACTCGTCTACGACAAACTTGACTTCACCCGGCAATACGATGCGAGTGCCAGGCGGTGCATTGTCCGTTGCGTCGCGGAACTTGCACAGTTCGTCCTTCGTCACCCTGAACGTGCCATCTCCACCACCCTTGGACTCGACGCCAGACCAGACCAATCGTTTCACGAACGGCTTATCGAGCCCAATGGCGAGCAGACTCTTGCATAGCGCGCATTGCGGCTCTTTGGGGTTTGGACGTCGCGATAGCATGCACGTGTCGCAACAATGGTCCACCGCGTTATTCATCGTTCCTCCGGATATGGTTTTCCACCGTCATCCTCCCATCGCATGATCGAAACGCCAACCGTGTGTACCCGTAAAACTCTGCGCTTCTCGCGCCACTTACGTCGTGAATTCTTGCGCTGCTTTTCGGACCATGTCCATTGTCGCTTCTTCTTGCCCGGCTGGTCGCACGAATGTAGCTGCATTGCATCTGGTATGGCCAATCCTAGCGCGATCATGATCCGGTGCTTCGCCAGATGATCCGGCATGTCTATCGGGACGCACACGACTTCGGCGCCATTGCGGATCGCTTTCGTCGCCGAGGCCCGCGCCTTGCCGGACTTGGACCGCGAGCTCTTCACCTGCAGGAGCTTGAAGTCGCCCGAGCACAGACGCACGACCAGATCGATCCCACGGTCGTGGTCCTCCTCCGTCGTCCCACGTCGGACGCTGTGAACACCTGGACATTGAAGCGCCAACAAGGCGACACGCCGTTCGGTATATTCGCCTCGTGCCGAGCCAACCAACCCAGGATTCGGCCGTTTTGGTTGCGGGTCGAAGACGAGCTTTCTGATCGCTGCGTCGTCGAGGATTCGAAGCTTCCCCGGTGGCCTCACGGGACCTCGAAGCCATCCTCACGAAGAAGGTCGTGCATGGTGTTCAACGGAGCATTCGCCGACGGATTTCGGACGTGCTCCAGCACGGCGGCACGGTATTCGTCGAGGCGACGCAGGAGCCATTCCACATCTTCGCCAAGCGCTGGCATCAGCTCACGCGAGGCCGCGATAAACGTTGCATTTTTGCGCGCTCGCCGATCCGGGATGCTCGGGTCGGAATCGCATTCGGCAATCGTCCCGTCGCCGTGCGGAATCGAGCCGTGAAAGCAGCTCTCCGTGTTTTCCTGGGCTGGTCCCTGCATGACATGCGGATGGCCTTTCCAACGTACCCACGGGCCAGCGCTCGTCCCATTGACCAGCTTTCGCGCCTTCTTCGCTCGAGCGGCTATCTGTTTTTCTTCTTTGGCGTCTGGGGTTCTGGTGCGGGCTTGATGGATATTGAGTCGGGGCGGCATGTGGACCTCGGGCTAGCGGACGTTTGGGACATCTGTAGCACTCAATTGTCCCGAGTCAGGCAACGACGGGCGTGCGTTGCGCGGTTCAGTCGCCACGTATCGCTTTAGCCGCTTGCTCAGCCAATGCGATGGCAACCTTAGCACGACGCATTAGTTGCGCCTGCCAGCCAAGTCGCCACCGACCACGGTTCTTCAGGATATACTCGCGGGCCTGCCGCGCATAATCCAAGCAGGCCACCGCATTGCCTTCGTGCATAGCAGTTGCCAGGTCCAGCCACCAAACGCTGCGGAGGTCTCGGTACTCATCGAGAATCGGTCGTGAACCGCGACGGCTGCTGCCGTCGCCCACTGGATGCATTCGATTCTGGTCAAATTCACGATGATGGTTTCAGTATCGTACGGTGCACGACTTGAAGACAAGTCCGCAGCACACTGTTGCGTCGGCTGACTTACCAGCCGGATTCTTTCCACGAATCTCGAAGGCAACGGAGTCGTCTTTGCTGCACCCGTAGAAGGTCGGGGCTATGCCATGCTGCTCAATGACTTTGACCTCAGACCATCCCGCGTTTTCGGCAGCTTGTACCGCACTCGATTTGTCGACAAGTTCGCCGCATCCGACGATCGCTACACACATACCAACGAGGAAAATTCGCTGCATTGTTCCTTCCCTTCGTACACCAATGGCTCCAGCACTCTACGTGCCTTGCAGAGCGGTTGTAGCACTCGACCGCAAAACGTCAGGGGACACCGAGACGGCCGGTCGAGATTCTTTCGACTCCGCAGATTGGCGCTTCAGCCACTCGCCAAACGTCTCGTCCGTGGCATCCGATTCGTCGAGGTATCGAAGATATCGCTGCTTACCTCGCGACAGCTTTGGAGGTTTCGGACTATGCGTCGCGATGTATTCCTTGCCAGCTTCGGTCACCCGGAACCACGGTCCACCGCCGGTCATGTCGCTGGACGGGTGCTCGGTCATGAGCCCTTGCTTGACGGCCTCGCGGCACTTGGCGATCGTGTTGCTGCCCTCGCATTCCACGTAATGGTTCCTGTAATCGTCGACGCGCCCAGGCTTGCGGCGCCCGTATTCATCTCGGCCAAGGGCATGCTGGAGAATGTGGAGCAGTTTCTCGTCATTCGGCTGCATTGTCGAACCCATGAATCGCATCGGCCAGCGCCTGCACGCGTCCCGGATCGAACACGCCGAACGAGGACTCGATCCCAGTGGCGACAAGGAACGCGTTCACGTACGGCAGAAATGGCTCCACGTTCTCGGGCGTGATTCCAGAAGCAATGGCCAGCGCATGGTCACCGCGGGCCGCAACCAGCGCCGTGTGCATCGCCTGAACCTTCTCGGGGCTTGGCGGGTGACCCGTGGCGGGGCCGCTGGTTGTCACGACATCGACTCCGAGTTGAGCGGCAAGTATTGCTTCGCCACCGCATTGTCCGAGCGGAACCTCGCGTTGGTACTTGAACGCCACGCCCCCGAAGTAAAGCCCCTGCCAACCCATGTCTCGGGGTGACCGATCGAGTTTCAGCCGATCGTGAAAGGCGTCAAGTTGTTTCGGATCGGCGTTTGGCTCAAATCCGGCGTTGTCGGACCATACCGAGACCCTTGATTGCTTGGGCAGTTGGTACACGGCCGCGCGGCCAAACTCCAGCAGGTTGACTCCGACGAACGTCTCGCCAATGAAATCGGCAGCCATCATCGCCACTTCTTGGTGGCGCATGCCGCCTTGGTTGATCAAGAATACGCCATCGGCGCCATTCCTGATCGCGCAATAGATTGCCGCCGCGGCCTGGGCGTAATGTATGCAATGGACGACGGGCAACAGCACTCGCGCATTGCCAAACCGATTCTTGATCGCATTCATGCCTTGTTTCTCCGGCTGATGTGTTTCAATGCAGATTCACCCGCTCGAGCTTGTGTACGGCCTTAGCGGTAATGACGTGCACGCTCCACTCGTGATTCCCTGGCGGGCCTCCGACGATGACCATGATTTCCTCGGGCATGTTCATCTCCGGATTTGTGACGTTCCTTTTGCATCGCTGAATGTCGACCGGGCTCGGGGTTGGAGTATTGTTCGGATGCGAATGCCACTCGCCGAGCATGATGTGCTGGTGCTCGCGCCATCGTTCATCGGCCATGCGAGATGCGAGATTGCCGTCGAAAACGCAGTCCGTGGGGCTGGAAGCAAGCACTGCCACGGGAGCTTCCATGATGGTCGCTGCAGGGTGCTTTCCGCCCTCCGTACCTCCGGTCAAAATTCCGAACAGCGGCCCCGTGGTTTCGTTGGGGTGTGCCTCGTCCGACGCGCGCGTCATCGCGTCAATGGCTTCCGCATTGATGAATACGGCGAACCCGTCGCCCGCGTATACGTCTACCCTCATGCTTTCACCTGCTGGTCGCGTGGAACTCCTGCCACGCGCTGAATGTTCCGAGCGATCAGCGTCCGGATCGGCGTGTCATCGTCTCCGGTCAACGATGCTCGAAAGATCGCCACGGCCTGCCTATGGGTCATGGTCTTGTTCAGTTTGGTCGGCTTTTCGAGGAGTTCTGTTCGAGCTTCGATTTCGTCGCAGAGTCGGCGGGCGGCTGCGGTGGTGATCGTGCGGAGCTTGACCCACCGAATTGGACGTCGAGCGAGGTGATCGATCTCCGTGTAGTCGGTGGGCTGCATCTGGGACTTCACGCCGCTTCGCCCCGGACTTTCTTCACGAGCTGCGTAAGGATCGAGAGGCATCCTTCGTAAATCGGCTCGAGCTGTGCCCCGTGCGCCAACTGCACTCGGTCGGATCCGCGTTCCTCGTCGTGCTTTGCGACAAGCCAAAGGGTCTGCTTGAAGCAGTTCTCCCCCGGTTGGTCGAGTTGCAGAAAATCCGCCGCCAGCTTCTCCGCAGGCACCACCGGAGCGGGCATGTCGATTGATTTCAAGAATGCTCGAATCGTCCGAAACTCTTCATTGCGGTATGAGCCACCAGCAAACACACGTGTGGCGGGCAAAGAGCTCACCCGTGGCTCATCGAGGTTGTGCCGGTTGATGGCGAGGTAATCGTTGCAGCCTTTCTCGGTGAAGCACGCCGTCACGAACTCCCATATTTCCGTGTATGCGGTACGGGTCCAGCCGTCGGGTACCTTTCCTGTGTCTTTCCAGTTCGCCTCGAGTTGCTCGTGCTCGTCCGGTTCGGCCTCCCTATAATCGTTGTCCGTGTCAATCCACACGACGACGTGATCATCCGAGTAGTCTGGATCCACACCATAAATACGGTGCTTCTGCTCGACGATGAAGATCGGGGCATCAGTGCACCGATTGTCTTGTGTGCGGAGCCTGAGCCCGATCTCCTGGAGCATCTTGAATTGCTCCTCGTTGACCGATATATTGATGGTGCCTGACGCGGCCGATTTGGTGGTCACGGTTTGTCCTCCTCATTGGGCATGCGCCCAGTCAACAGGGCCGTCCACAGTTTCTCGCCGAGCATCTTCGGTACGCTCCAATAGAGCCATCCGTTGTTCGTTTCGATTGCGACATCGCAGGGCCTCGGTCTTTCCCGGAACAACACCAGCATCGGGACGGGCTTGAGCAGTTCGCCATCGGCGGACAGTGCATCATCCCAATACGTTGGCGACGTGATTGCAATGGCGACTCCGATGGGCGCCCCCGTAGCACGGTCCTTCGTGCCATCGATTTCGGGCGCTGGTTCGACCACGGGGAACAACTCGATGCGGTGCCCGAACGCGGACTCCATCATGACGGCACGAGGGTTTTCGCCAGCACGAGTGAGCGTTTCGCCCAGCCGTCGAAAATAACCAATGGTGTATTCATTCAGTTGATCGTCGTGGATGAGCACGCCGACTTCGAATGCGGCCCTCGCGTTCGCATGGGGCAAGGGCAACCCGAGCACGTAGTTCCCGTTCTCCGTGAAGCGATGGTTGCTGGCCACTTCCAGAACGAAATCCGCGCAAGCCTTCCAGTCAGCATTCTTGTCGAGGCCTTGGAGATCATCGACCATTGCCCGCGTCGTTTCCATCGAGCCGAAGCTCACGAGCATTGGCATCACGCCGTTGTTCCACCAACCCGCGTGCAGGTTGGTTTTCGTAATGACGTACTTCGGAAACTTCGACTCGGTCATGGCACATCCTTGTTGGTCATGATGGCGAACTTGGCACCTGCGGCGAGCACGCGGAGCAGTCGTTGCACCTCGTTCCTCGCGGTCATGATGCGTGGCTTGGCCGGGTTCTTAGCCACCGACCAAGCCTGCGACAATGTGTCCTGAGCTGATCGCATAGCGTCGACCAACTCCTGAGCGAACTGCGAGGCCGTGAAGAGTTGGTAGCCATCTAGCGACTCGCCCTCTAAAGCGGGCTTGACGCTGGGCTCCCGTTTCAGCCGATCCACCTCGTCAAGCGCGTCCTCCAGCTTTGAGAGAAGCCATCGTGTGGTGTTGGGCGAGATGTCGCGCCCAACCTCCAAGCTCTCGTCGATCTGCGCGATTCGTTGGCGGATCTTCTTCTCGTCGAAGCTCATAACCTTGACTCGTGCGTTCGCGGATAGATTCGTGGCGCTCGAGATACCTTGCGCTCCTGGAGCATCTTCGCGACCACGCGAGGGAGCGCCTGCTGAAGCATGTCGCCCACAGGCTTCGTCGCATCCAACACAACATCGCTCGACGCAACGCCGACCCGGTCGTAGTACGACCACGCCGCTTCGAATGCAGCTCGTTGCTCGAACGCATCGTGGTTCTCTCGGCCACGGGCCTGAATGCGCGACCAGCAAGTCTCCATCGGGGCATTGAGGAACACGGTGAGGTCGGGGCTGATCACGTTATCGTTCATCTCGCGCACCAACGAATTCGGCACCTTATCCACGCCGCATTGATAAGCGAACGACGAGAGCAGGTACCGATCGCACACGACGATCTCGCCCCGGGCAAGCGCCGGCAGGATGACCAGTTCGAGATGTTCCGCACGGTCAATGGCGAATATCTCGGCAAGCTGCACGGGGCTGTATTGGCTGCGGTCGTGCCGCAAGATTTGGCGCAGCCACGAACCCGTCGGGCCATGAGATGGCTCGCACTCCGAGTGTACGGTCGCGTCAAACTTGTTGCGCAACTCGTCGGCGAGCGCTCTTGCGAAGGTCGTCTTGCCGCATCCGTCGGGGCCTTCGACCACGATGAACAAGCCCTGCCCTTTGGGTATCCTGATGGTTCCCCGGTTCGCAACTTCCTTTGCCACAGCCTCGGCCATCCAGCACGGCAATTTGAGCAGGGACATGCGGCAGTTCGAGCAATATGCGTGAATGGTCGGATCATCGTCGCGGCGCGCGAAGGCAATGGTCTGGTCCGTGAGTGGCTTGAGGCATCGGCCGCACGTCGGCGCCCGATCGATGCGCACATACTGCTCGGGGATCTCAGCAATTCCACGCATGCGGAGCTGGGAGCTTATCCAGTGCCCAAGCCGCTGCATTGTTGCATCATCGACACGGATAAGTTCGAACTTGTTGGCTCGCTCATGTTCGTAGGCAAAGACGAACTCGCGCGGCAAGTCCATGCGTCGCCTCTCGCGGCTCCAATAGTTTTCGTAGACCCGCATGCATTCGCCGACCTTGTTCAGCGAATCCATCTCAAAAACGTGAGCGTCTCTGCTCGAGTCGCCATGATCGGTCTCGTCGCCCTGGCGCGAGCCAATGAACTTGCACGGGATTGAGGCTGATGGTGCAGTGGTTTCGGATCCGAACGCGTGGCGAAAGTCGTCGAAGGACGTGCACTCCACGGCCTGACCAATCGGCCCAACCTCTGCGACACCGATATAGATGGTGCTGGCGCACGCCCGAGCCGCCAGCGCAAATAACATCGCAATGCCATCCGGTACCGAGCCCACGGACGTGTCAATGGTAACCAATTGCTGCGTCATGTAGCCTTCCTCTCACTTACTGTAGTTGGCGGCTTCTTCACGAATCGACGCCGCTCGCTCGACGAGCTTCGCCAGGTTGCGCGTCAACACGGACTCGATCGATGAATCGATTGCGTTGGCGATGAGGTATATGCGAGCAACGGCTTGTTCGAGGTTGTCCACGACCATAGCCCGCCGTTGCTCGGTCAGTACCTCGTGACCATCGCGCACGTGCTTCTTGAAGCATTCCCCGACGCGGCCGGCGTGGACCACAAGAGCTCGCGCCCACGTCTCTCCGAACTGGCGGGTCACGGTGAACGGGATCGAATCGATTCCGTCTTGCACGAGGGACTGCATGCTCAGACCGAGTTCGTCGCAGATCGCCGAGACGTACCAAAGCACGTCCCCAAGTTCGCGCTCGATTGTGATGCGATCGGCTCGATCGAACACGGCCTCCATCACTTCAATGGCTTCGCCCACGAATCCGAGATAGATGATCGCTCCACGGCGCTTGTCGGGGTACACCGCCAAACGGGCGGACTCGGCTTGGTATCTGGCAAGAATGTCGCTCACAGCAGAAACCTCATGTCCATCGAAACGTCGATATCGTCGGTGAGCGCCGGCATGACGCCTTCGTTCACGAGATGCGCCCGGATCTCTTCCTGGGGCATGTTGTTCTTTGCGGCGACGTGCGCCACGAGACGATCGAATTGCTCGGGCTCGAGGCGAGACAGTTCGATGAGATAAACCTCGCGCACCCCGACCCCGGCAATCTCTGCACGCACCGGAATGGGTGACATAATGGGCACAGACGTTTCTCCGAACACGGCCTTCCACTCGGCGGCACGCGGAGACCGCTCGGATAGATGACCGAACGGGCGTCGCAATCCCGTCGGCGGTTGGTCCTTCGATTCGCTCACTTGTCGGGCCTCCTTTGCCATCGTAGCGAGCACGATACCCAGACGACCGCGGGGCACTAACTGGGCTGACCAGGTTCGTCCCTCGTCGCCAGCTACGGGCGTGACCAGCACATTCCGGCCAGCTCGATGGGCATGTCTCATGATGTCGTCGAGTGACATCGGTTCCGTGGTGATATTCTGGGTGATCGGCATGGGTCGTGCTTAGCTCGCGAGCTAAGTGTGTTGTTGGTCCACACGTGGACATCTGCTCGCACGCGCCTATCTTGGGCTGCATGGACACACCGAGCAACGCATCTACGCAAGTTCCTGAAAGACGCATCAACACGATGGCCGACCTCCGAGAGGTCATGAACGGCATCAAGCTCACCGGGCCACTGGCGCGGCTGGAATGGGTTTGGAACGCGTCTGACGCCGCCACCAAGGTGCAAGGCGGTTGGATGGTCTGGGGAGAGTTCTCCAGGCCAGAACGCGACAGCAACGTTCAAGGGCGCGGAACGTCGCGCGCCGAGTACATTTGCGCTGGAGCCACCTTGTCGTCCGTCGTGAAGACGTGCTGGGTGATCGTCGAGCTCTCCATGCGTCACGAGGCAATGGAGTCGTTCACCTTCAATGGTGTGCGGGTATTCGATCCGCACCGAACCATCGAGCAATTGATGAGTCTCGGCTGACGAATTTGTGACTGTCGATTCGTCGTTGACACAGACGCGCGTCTGTTATAGATTGGGGGCACTTGGAGAAAGAGGACTCATGATGAATACGCTCGCTGACGATAACCAGACGACATCCATCGAGACACTGTTTGCGAAGTGGGAAGATGATGGGCAACGACTGCTCATGCAGATTGAAGCGGAGCATGACACGATCTCGGCACGCATCGAGCAGCGCCGATTGGACAATATCCGTGACGAAGAGTATCGCGGCGTTTTGCGCGAGCGTAGCCGCACGATTCGTCATCGCCTTGGCCTTCGCGAAGATGAAGACACCACCGCCGACTCTACCCTCATCCCTGTTGGTCGAACCGACGGTGCACCCGTGAATGGCGCTGTCGTCAAGCGCCAGCGCAATCGAGTGGATCGCGTACCAGTGGATTACATAACCACCACACCTCGCGGTTCGGACGAAAAGAGCCACCCCCCCCCCTCGGTCTTGGCGCCGCCTCCTCTTTCGCCGGACGCACTTGGCTCGGAACGTTCCCTCGGACTGCGCACGCGAAATGCAAAGTCCATCCACGATGCCCTCGAATTGGTGGCCCGCGAACGCCCAGGCATTTCGCGCGACGAACTGATCGACTTTGTCGTCAAGTATCGTCATTGCAGTGCTCAAAGCTGCACGATATTCGTTCGCAAATTGACACGCGATGGCGTCATCACGGCAGAGAAAAAGCCCACTACGTACACGCACGGAGCCGAGTTGAACGGCTCCACAGGCCTGCCGCATTAGCCTCTTGACCGCGTGGTGCGACCTTGCTAAGGTCGTCTTCTACTCGTAAACGCTGACGCTCCCGTTCCCTCTCACGCCCCCGACAGGCTCGAGCAACCCTCGGGCCTGTCGGCTTTTGTAGGCGTCACGCTCTGCGAGTCCGCCGAGAAGGTTTCCCAGGTCGGCGGAGTTCATGCTCTTCGAGCTTCGGCGGAGTTCATGCTCTTCGAGCTTTGGCGGAGGCGCGTCGCTGCGGAGCACGCCACGAACTTCGCCAACGAGCTTCAGCACACGTTCACACGTCGCGCAGTCGCATGTTGTGGGGTGGGTATTCGCGGTTCTGAGGTCTTCGAGAATGCTCATGCCGAGCATCCAATCACATCGAACAGTCCAATCTTGCACGGGCTTGTCGATTTTTTGACGGCGCGATCCGTCGGTTATTCGTCATGTTTCATCCGCGTGCCACCGCTCCCCGAGCGGCATCGACTGGAGCCTGTTGCTGCATCTGTTGCACAGCTTCACGTCGCGAACCACGCGATATTCGCGGAGATGTTTCTTGGCGACCGGATCCTTCGGGGCATACTCTAGTTCGGTCCACGACGACAGGATGCACTTCGCCCCGCATTCGCACGTCTCCGGCGAGGTGGTGTGTCCCGACAAATCGTAGACGAATTGCGCTCGCGTACCGTCACGGGCAAGGATCGGAATGCCACGTCGAAACCGCTCGCCAACCGACAGTGCTGACTCGATCGGGGTCGGAAAGTTTTTGAAGATCGGTGCCGTCTCCATGTACCGTTTACGGCGTTCAGCCAATGCGGCACGTCGTTGTTCGGCTGGCGATTGATTCCACGGTTCATCGTTGACCGTGGCGATTGTCGGATCAGCCATGGTCGGCGCCCAGCCTCAGCTCATGCGCGTCCTCAGCATCAAGGCAGGCAAGGGCCTCGTCCAGCGCCTTGTCCATGTCGTAGTGCACGATCCTGTAAAACCCGACCGGGGTTTCCGGATAGAACTGCACGTTGATGATTGTTCCGCTGGCAAGAATGCCGGCCTGTACCTCGTCCGAGATCTCCAAAGACGCCGGGGCTCCGAGGTGCTGTTCGAGCCATTGAGCTGGTGTTTCATACCCGTCGCGATGTTCATTGGCCGTGACGTACACACCGCACTTACAGCGTGCGATCAATTGCTTCAGCTTGTCCATTGATACCCTCGATTGGATTAAGTTTTGATCTGCGTCTGTTCTCGTAATAGGAACGCTTCTTGTCGAGACACCACCGGCATCGCGTGTGCGTCTTCACGCGCCTTACCGCCTTGCAGTCCACGCACTTCTTAAGTTTGTCGAGGCGTTGTTTCTCGACTTGGTAGCGATCCGCAGCCCCGCACTTCTTGCTGCAAAACTTCGGCAGTGACCCGTGCTTGTGCACCACGAGAATGGGTTTGCCGCACTTCTTGCACGTTGGTTGGGTATTGAGCCACGCTTTGCGCTTGGCCTGCCTCTTCGCCGGGAGATGCTGATATTCGTGTCGCCGGAATCCTGGCCCGAGCAGCTCGCGCAACTCGGCTCGGCGCTCCGCTTTTCGGCGCGTTGCGTTTGACCGTTGCCGCTCGATCGCTTCTTGCTTTTGCTCGGGCCGGCGCACACTGCGCTTGATGATCATCGCGTCGACGGTCGGGGCCTCGAACCCGTAGCCCTGGGCCTCTGCGAACAATTCCAGTATGCCCGTCGACAAGTCTCGAAACGCCATGGGTCTATCGCTTTGCGAGCTGCTTTGGATCCGAGACGACCCACACCTCTTTCCCCTCGCGCACCTCGGCCACCCGAACACGTCCACGACCGTAGAGCCTGCCGAGTGCGCGCTGGCATTCTGAGGCGCTGAGATTGACCGAGCACGGGAGCTGGTCATCCCGGCCAAGCACGAGCTGTTCGATGGTCGCACCGCCCTTGTGGTACGGTAGCATCTCCAGCACCATTGTGGCTGCCTGGGACTTTGTATGCCGTTTTCTGCTGCATTCGTTGCTCACGGATCACCTCGTCTTATTTCGTGCCAACACGCGACCTTTCGGCACGTACCGCTTCCTTTTTAACCTCACGAGTGCATTGCGCGCTTTCCGCAATCGCTCACGTCTTTGCCACTCGCGGCGAGCTTCTTTGAGCATGCGCCTTGAACCGTAGACCTCGACTATGAACCTCGGCAGCGTTTTGCCTCGAATGCGGCAGACGACACGCCCAGATCCGTCGACAGCTCGACTCATTCGACTTCCCCTGCGGCTTCCTGGTTGGCGCATGTGGTCCACATCGACTCGCCCACTTCATCGGCTTCGCGCATCGAACGTTCCTGATCGACGAGCGCATTCACGGCTTTGGGCAATTCAATGGGCTCGCCCTTGACGAGTGTCTTATCCAGCCACGCGCGCACCTCCGTGACGACCTCGGGCGGCCATTGTGCTATGCACCCGTACCAGCACGAGACGGTATTGTCTGGCGATTCGAGTGTTATGATTTCCAGGAATCGCACACGCACCGCGATAGCCAACGCGATTTCGTATGCCCACAGCAACCCGGCATCTCGAGCATACCCGTAGAATGGGTCGGTTTCAGCCGACAGCGGCACGCGCGTCTCGCCCTTGTCGCCGAGCTCGCGCACCACGTTCTCGGGAATGAACCGGCCACAGAATCCGCAGTGCCATTCCCCGCCCGACACGGGGTCCAAATCGTCGATGAGGCAACCTTCTGCGCACCTGGTCGCGCTTTCTTCGACGGGCTTCGAGCGGCCATCGTTCGCGTAATGCTCGGCGAGGACTCCATCGAAGTTCAGCGGTAACTGGCCGGCGCGATCGAGACCATGAAGGCCATTGCGCGGAACGTCCGTGTTTTCGTCCTCATCGTCATTTTCGTCGTCTTCATCGGGTCCGAAGCACGTGCATTCGTCGGACCAGTTCTCGCATCCGTCGCACCAATCGTCTGAATCCACCGGGCCGTCGTCATCCTCGTCATCTTCGTCGTCTTCGTCGTCTTCGTCGCTGCCATCGTCGAATTCCATCCAGGCCCCACAATGGTAGCACTCATGCCAAACCCGACAGCCCGCCAGCGCAGCCGGATGCGCTTGGTGTCGCTTGTTCTCGGCAATGGCTTCGGGGGAATCACCAGACACCTCATCATCGTCGAAGGCAACAACAGTTCCCATGTCGGTGAAGTGGTGCGCGCCGTCGGAACATTCGCTGCACGGCCTCGGGCAATGAGGGTTGCCACCATGCTTGCGTCCCGCTGCACGGACGCAGATCGGACCCAACGGCTCGCCAGGGGCGCAGGTGCAGACGGGTTCCGGTGGGAACACCTCGCGCTTTTCGTCGTTGATGCCTGGACTTTCGGGATCGTCGTCACTCGGATGCGCTTCCATCCACGCGTCGCAATGCGCGCACTTGTACCACCAAGTACACCCCGCCAACGCAGCGGGATGCTTTCGCAGTTCGGCCTGGGCTTCCTGGTCTTCAGGTGGCAGTTTCGCGAGAATGTCGTCCGGCTCGAGCCACTGCATGTCGCTAGAGCAAAAGTGGTGCGCCCCGTCTTCGCATTCACCGCATTGCCGTGCGCACAGTGGAGACCCGCCATGTCGACGGAGCCGCGTCGTTCCGTTTTCCTCTATCGGCGACATCATTCCCAGATCGCGGACACGGCAGCACAGCGGGCCAATCGGAAGCTGATCCGGCAAGCAGGAGCAAAGTTCGTCGGAGAAATCGTCGGTGTGTTCCAATGGCATGGCGATAGGGTCGCGCACAAAGCGCACGCTCATGCGGGCAACATCCTGTGCCGCGTTGTGAATCACGTTGCCGTCGACATCCAGCTTGACCATGGGAAGAAGCGGGGCGAGGCCCATTATCCCGTCGAGTTCCGCTCGCGCTTCGGCCTTGATCGATTGGTATTCGATCGCGGCGTCGCGTGCCGTTTTTCCGGGCGGCAATTCGATCAAGCCGCCGTTGATCATGCTCTGAATGAGCATCTCATCTTGAGCGATCGTGTTCTCCCCCGCGTTCGGTATCGTGAATCGTGGGTCGATCGCGACAACGAGCGGTGCGCTCATTCCTGGACCGAGCATTCCGACGCTGGACGGTTTCCCGATGCTGGCCCGTTGCACATCAGTCAATTCGATGGGGGTCGCCTTTGCCGCGCCATCCTCTTGTTCAGGCGTTGGGCCAGCGCCTTGCATGATGGCCTCGGCCCGCATCCGGATCCCCTCGGGCGTGCACATGTCACCGCTCTGCTCGATTGCGTCATCGGGGACCAGCACCGCGCCGAGCACGAAACGCTCCCCTTTCTCGGCGCGCTCTTGGGCACGAGCGAGAAGACATTCGAGCAGCTCGTCGGACGCGCTGCTGGCCGCTATCTCTCGGACCACCCGGACAAATGGGTTGGTCGCGATGATCCCTTGGGCCTCTGCCTCGTGAACAAGTTCGGTCGGAATTGGATTCCGCTCGTACTTCGGCGCCCCATCTTCCGGTAAGAGCAATGTTGGGTATCCGTAGGCTCGCGGCACTTCGATGGGATACTTCGGAGCGAACAACACCTTCGCTAGTTTCTGGCCACGTGTGTAGGCTTTCTCGTAATCGTCGATGCGTTCCACAGTCAACCATGGGACGTCGCCATAAAGAGCACGAATGACGCGCACCCAATCCGCATTCGAGACCGTCATCGCTCCGCGCTCGAGGCTGGAAAAGTCGACGATCGAAATGCCAAGTAGCTCCCCGGCCTCGCGAAGGTTGAGCTTCTTGATGATCCGGACGTTGCGCAACAAATCACCCATGAACGTGGACGGGTACGACGGGCCTTCCACGAACTGGCATCCGGTGCTCCCGTGCTCATCGAATGAGCATCCGATTCCGGTAGAAGTGCCATTGGGCGTGACGGGTATGAGGGTAAGCGGCTTTTCTAGTTTCATGTGCATTGCCTCGTCATGGTTTCCATTGAGCAGCAATCCAGTTCCCAGGGCACACGAGCATGAGCGCCCGTGTTGGATTTCCACGCTCCTTCTCCTGCTTGGTAGCCGTCCGCGCGTGCAAGAATGCCGTAATCATCGACCCAGCATCGCCGCTAGCAACGACTTGGTATGGGCCTCTGCCTTGCGGCTTCCAGAGCAATGTCCAGCGGTCGAACACCTTCCCGTCTGCGCGCACGTATTCCGATGCGCCATTGCCACGAATCTTCGTCATGTCGGGCGACCATCCAGCCGCCATGGCGACCCCAACCAGGTTGAGGAAGATGGCGACCTGCACGTGGGCCTTCCGCGTCTCCCGCAGTTTGGCCAGCAGCTTCAGCCATTTCGGCGAAAGGTTGCTCTTCCACGTACGAACACTGGAAACCCCGATCACTTTCATGGCGTCGTCGTCCGAGTCGTATTGCGCCAGATGCGCAACGACTTCCTCGCAGATCGAGGCCCTGGTGAATTCACCGCGCTCGGCGTAGCGTTTGCTAATGGCTTCTTCAATGGTAGTGTTGTTGGTCGGCTTGCTGAAGATTCCGTAGATGCTCATTCGTCCTCGCTATATGGTTCGTCAGGGTCGTCTTCGTCAACGTGAGCCTTCCCGGAGACGCCAAACGCGTCAATGCCTTCGTCGGTGACATCGATGTCATCGTCCATGGGCTGGTTGAGCCGCAACCCAAACAGCTTCGCCAGTTCCCTGAACGCTGGCGTCCCGCGGAGCTTGCGCAGGGCGGCATTCTGAATCTGCCGTATTCGCTCACGGGTGATGTTCATTTGCGCGGCAACGGCCTCCAGCGTATCTCCTCCGCGGTCCCGGACATCCAGTGCACATGTCTCGGCCATGTCATCGAGCAGAGGCGTACCGTCATCGTCGAATAGGTCGGGGAAGTTGAACTTGATGCTTCCCCTTCGCGGATCGACGTCAATGAAAAGGTGCCACTTGCACGATATGTATCCGCATGGGCGCTCGCCTCCACGGCATTCGTTGCGCTCGAGCGGGAGCCTTCGGCGCCCATCGTCCGGCTCATCCTTACGCCATTGTGCGAGCTTTTGCTTCGTGACCCGCAGCATGCTCAGCGTCGAAGGTCGTGTATGGCGCTTGCGCCTGCTCCGCATCGCGTCGCGGGACATGGGCTTTGCGGGCGGCCCCAAAACCGCGAACAGGAACCGGACCTCGACGACGATGGGCGGGGTGTGAATTCGGTGAGAAAAAGGTGGGAGCCACGCCGGCAAAGTTCCCACCGGATTCTCACCGTTGGCACCATCCTGCTCGCGGGGCCTCACGCCGAGCTGGTGGCAAACGAGCTCCAAGATGGCCCAGTCGGGGAGCGACCGGAACGCCTTGGCGAGAACCGCGTGGGCATTCATTGGTCAGCCTGATTCCACCAAGCAAAGATTGTCGATTGCCTCGGCTGTTGCCGCTGCGTCTTGCTCGAGAAACTCGCGGGCCATGCGCAGTGCAGCCTTCGCCGCAGTTGCCTCGTCCTCAAGATCATCCGCGTACAGCATCGCGTTGGCTCCCGAGCGGTGCTGATGGGTAGCAGCGGCGATCCATCGTCCTTGGCGGTACGTCTGCAGGTGCACGGGTCCGATGTGCATGTAATGGCCGGTTCCGTGCGGTTTCCAAACGATTCGCGGATCCTTCGAGGTTTGGAGCAGCAGTGGGTTCCGCGTGAGCTTCCGCTCCATATCGTGCATTGCCAGCACGTAGATTTGCTGGATGAAAGCGAGTCCTTCGTCGGAGCCTTCGCGGATCGCGCTCAACATGGTCGCGGCATCGCAGGACAATGCGCCTTCATCGCCGAAAACGATGGTTTTCGGGTGCAGTTGCTCCAATGCCTTGGTGACCATCCGGACCCACTTCGCATAAAGATCGTCCGCGTTCCGTTTCAGTTGGTCGCGCTCGAGCGACGTCTTGACGAGCTTCTGGCCGAGTTGAGCGTTCGCCACGATGGTCATCTTGTCGGCCATGAATTGCGAATGCCCAAGCGGCAGTGTCGGATACTCGCGCTGCAGGAGCGTCTGAATGTCCTCCGGAGAAGGCCATCCGTCGGCGGCGCCCCCGCACTTGAGCAGGAAGAATCCCAGCGCGATGACTTGCGTGGGCGTGAACTCAAGATGGTATCCACCGGCAACCATCGACGCAACGCAGCCCATTTCGTGTGCCGAGTTTGCGATGTGCTCGAAGTCGCGGATCTCGAATGCGCGCCCGTTGCGATCGACACCTTTGATGATGCCTGGAACTTCCTTGCCCTCGGCATCGGTCTCGAATTGAATGTGCGGATGCTCGTTCATTGTCATTGCGTTTCTAGCCCCCGCTCTTGTTGGTGCCCGTGTCGACCAAGAGCGCCATCAGCTTTTTGCGCCACTCGCCATCGACTCGAACGCGGGCCATCAAATCTTCGTGATTGCGGACGATCGGGCTCACTTCCGCCACGCACTTGATCATTCGAATAGCGGCAATGATTTGCTCCGCGTCGTCCTCTCGAATGTCGTGATCGAACGTTACCAGTACGCCTTTTAATCGGTCGGTCATGCGCATCCTTTCTGTGCGAGCTTTTGCCTCTCCCTCATCTCGGCCAGCTTCCGGACCCGCTCGCACCCGCACGATTTCGTGGCGCCCGAGACGAGCGCCTTCACACGCACGAGGAACTCTTTGGCGTCGTCGCCGGCACACGAACACGTGCAGTACACCTGCCGTTGATGGTGCCGGTCTGGCGGTCCCTCGCGCTTGACGGTGAGCAGCTCGTACTCATCGCCGGGCTTGGCGTGCTTGTGTCGGTATGGGCGGGGTTGGTAGCTGGGGCTGGGAGAGGTGACGCTCACGCCGAGCTACGTTGGTGCTTTGTCACGAACGGTCAACGTCGACGTGGGTCACGAGCCCGAAGGTTTATCTGGCCCAAGTTCCCAGTCCTTATGGAGATCAGCCAATGTCACGTTCGTCGTTTCGGTTTTCCCAATGGGTCGGATCGTAACCTCTACCGGGACTCCGTGTGCGGTTACGACTTCGTGTGTTGCAAGCCCCGAACCTTTGGGGCCGATGTTATCGCCGACCCTTATTGCCCGCAGACCACCAGGTACCAGATCCCCAGCGGACGTGACGAATTTGAGATTGACCGATACCCCTGGATTGTTTGGGTCATAAAATTCGACCTTCGGCGGTTCGTTGTGAATATGAGGCGATGCATGCGCCGATCCGATGATGACCATCGGGCCTGGTGCTGGCAATGGTCCAGCAAAGACGCTGGTGGGCTCGCACTCGACGCAGTCCTTTCCATCCTCGGCTGGGACGTGCTCCATCGGATCGCCGACCAGGGCCGCGACAATAGCGGCGTCTTCCGCTATTTGAGGATCCTTCGCAGCCATTTCGGCGAGCGCAGTACGTCGAAGGACGCCAGGCTCTCCGGGCGCATAGGCCAAGTCGCGCGCTCGAGCGGCGAGTTGATCCTTCTCGGTGATCGAGGACAGCGGGGCCGCGCCGCCGTTCCCCGTTGGTGGATAGTCGAGTTGCTCCCAGAATCCTGGGCCATACGGGGAACGTGCGCTTCCCGCAATGGCCGCCGTCGATTGCTGATGATGCTCGTCGAGCTTGCGCGCCATGTTCACCTCGGCTTCGGTGATCGGCGGGCTCGCGCTGGGATCAGGCTGCAATGACGTGGTCAGATTGAGTTTCGGCATCTCCGGCCTTGGTTGCTTTTCGATTTCGGAACGCGAGAATCGTATGCCAACGCCGCCATGTTTCACGAAACGAACACGGTAGCGGCCATCATCCTCTCGGCCTTCGAACTCCCCGACCATGCCGTAGAAGGCATCGTCGACAGCAACCACGAGCACAGAATCACCAGGCTCGAGGTCGCCGATCTGCGCGGGCGGTTCGTTGGGTGTGGTCTGCGGTTCGGGCTCTTTGCTTACTGCAAGTGTCCCGAGCAACGCTTCGACGTTGTTCAGCGCGGCTTGGGTCTCGTCATCCTCGGGACGCATGCGGGCCATATCGTCGCACTTGGACGCCTCGAGTCCAACGGGTGACGATGACCCTCCGGACCAACCTTTGACATCGGCATTGTTGACGGCATGCAGGTCGAGATCTTTCCCGTCGATGGTAATTGATGCCGTTGCCTTTATTGGCGCAACTCCGGCCGGGGTCACGACGAGCTTTTGAATGGGGAATGTCGCTTCTTCCTCCGATCGAAGGTAGGCGATCAGATCCTTCCACTCCGGATCCGTGGGCTTGACGGATCGCCCACGAAACAACAGTTCGGGATCGTTCGGTTTGCCGATGGGCTCGGCGGTACCCTGCGCCGTTTTGGGTTTGCCGAGCATGTCGAGCACGATGCTCATTCCAGCCCACTTGTCGACGTGAACCTCGGTGAGCACGGTGCGAAGAGCATTGAAGTACATCCGCACGCCGGGCTGCACCAGCAGGTGCGTTTCAAACGAATGGCCAGTCAGCAGTTGCGCGACTCGGTGGTATATGGCCATCTCCTCCGGATCCACAATGGGCTTGGTATTGTGACTGTGGAGGATGCGAGCCATTGTCGCATTCGTCGCTTTCCAGGCATTGCCCAGCAACTTTATCCGATGCAGCAACGGATCCACCGGCTGCCCTTTCACGGTGAGCGTATACGCCATTTCCAACACGGACATCGCCGGCTCGAATTCGCTCAGAAGCCTATGTGCTTCCTCGACGAGCGTGCGCAGGTTCTTCGGCTGCGCTTCGATGCGAGCCTTATCATCTGGGTCACGTTCCGATCGAGGAGTAACTGGCGCGAGGTCTTTCGCCTCGAACAACACGCCGAGACCTAGTTCGTTCGGGGTATCAGCCTTTGGAGCCGAGCTATGCCGGGATAGCGATGGCTTTGGCTCACCGAGCATCGTGGCGCGGCGCTCGCCCGATGCATTGGCCGCCATGTCCTTCTCGAACTGCGTCGGGCCGTCGATATACTCCGGTCCAGCGGGCTTCAACGTGGCTTGCACATAAACGCTCGTAACGCTCTTGAGGTCCCCGGAGAAGCTCGAGTCGTATCGGTTGGGCGAGAATTCGAGATTCGTGATGTGGTAACCGCCTGGGAGCGCGCAGCCATTGATTGCGTCCATGACTCTAACCCGGTAATTGCTGGGCTGTGCCGCGACGAGTTTCAAGTGCTGCCACGCATTGTAGGCGTGCGGGGGCATGTCGTTGATAGTTCCAGAAATCGTCAGGTCGGATCGCACCACGCCGTCTATGACCACAAATTCGCCGCTTCGGTTGGTCTGTATCAGCAGTTCTTTCGATCCAATGAGGCGGACCAGCGGTTGTCCCGGTGGTGGTAGATCAATGATGTTCACTGGGTTTCCAACGAGAATTGCGTGCTGTTTGCTGCCGAGTTCGACGATGCGGTAACCGTTGGCCTTGTGGTGTCGTACGTGCCCATCCCCGGTGCCAATACCTCCTTTCGGCCCGACTTTGACGAGGATGCGTCCGCCCCGGGGGTTTGGGTCGATGTGCTTTGTCGTGACGAACAATTGCCCTCGGCCATCCGTGATGAGCTCGCCGGGATCGATTTCGTTCAGCGGGAAAGTGGCCCCCGTCGAGTTGCTCGCCCGATCGTTCTCGCCGTTCCGTGGCGGGCTTGGCTGCGCTGACTCCAGAAACGTTGCTTCGACGTTCATGATCGTGAGAGTGGCCTCAGGTATGGTTGGGTGTGGGAGCACTTGTGCAGGACGCATCTTCAATTCGGCGACGCGCCCCGAAGCCGTTTGTGACGGCTGTCCGGTGATCTCCACACGCAGTTCCACGTGTTCTTTGGATTGGTTCATCATCTGGAGCGTCCCGGCCCCAGACTTCGCCCATATCGCTGGACCGTCGATAGTGCCGCGCAGTTTCCAGATGCCGCGCTGACTCCAGATGCCGAGGTCACGCTGCACAGAATCGATAACCATTGAGCATCGGCTCAGACCGTTGGCCATCTTGAATGTCGCAGTGGCAGACGGCGACTCTGCTTGCGCAGGTACACCCTTCGTCTGATCATGGCTAGGCTCGGGACATTTGTATGATGCATCTGTCCCAACGGTCGCGTCTTCCTCGACGATCATCGTGTGCTCGATGACCGCTGCGCCCGTGGCTGAGACCTCCAGCTTGGAACCGCAGTTGGCGCACCGAATCTTGATGCTTCTTCCCGCGACCTTTTCGTGCGCAACCGTGTACTTCCTTCGGCACGTTCCGCACTGGAACTTGACGGTGCTTTGGGCATTGAGTGGGCGCTCCACGAAAGCGCGGGTGAATTGTCCCGGCCGCCATCGGACCTCTTCTCCGGTTGGCTTCACGAACAATCCGCTGCGCTCCCACGTAAATCCGACAATGCGCTGGTCTGGCAGCATGCCCTCATGTGGCACGTTCGGTCTGCATTCCGCGTTCGTCCGACGGCACTGAATTCCAGATTCGTGCGGGAATCCGCATGGCGTTCGTGGATCGCCTTGTGGGTTGGCGAAGATGGGCGTTTCCACCGTAAGCCTCGTCGTGGGGCCGTGGTGGGGCGTGGTCGTGCCATCTCCCCGAACCCATAAGAAGTCACCGCAGACTCGGCATCTGACCAGGGCCTCCTTGCCCGTGACCAGCTTTTGATCGATCACGTATTGGGCCGAGCATTCGGCGCAGGAGTATTCGACGTTGGATTGCTTTGCTGTTTTCTGGGTTTCAGCGAGCTGTGCGACTTCGGTCTTCACTTCCACCAACGACACGAAGACGTTGACGAGAACGCTGTTCTTTCCGTGGATATCCGGGCCAATGTTCGCCCCGAAGAACTGCACCATCATTGCCCGTGGGCCTGACGCGGTTTCGATGCGCACCAGAACGGGTTCGTGGGAGCTGCTCAGTTGCTCGAGCTTCGTCCTGCATTCGCTCACGCGTTCCGAGGTTCCCTCGACTTGGCCATGCAGCGACCATGTTTTGCTGCCGTTTGCTTCGTCTGGAGCTTCCGAGACATGCCCGAGAAACCATACCCCGGACGGTGGCATTATGGTCTCGCCGTTGTGCGGGTTCTCGATCGTTATCACCTGAAGGCCGGTGCCTGCGGGCTTTGCTGGATGGGCCTTGGTTTCATAAAGCTGCGTAAAGATCTCCACGATGACGGCATCTTTCCCAGCCTGTCGGCCCGGCCGTTCCGGGCCAGCGCTCGTATTTTCCAGCGTACCGCGCAAGACGTGCTTCTTGTGAATGGGAAACCCCACGGTCATAGACACAGGGGCCTTCGTTTCGTTCACCCGGCTGAGAATCGCTTTGCATTCGTCCACCCACGCACGCGGTCCTTTGAGCGACAGGAGCGCGGCCCATGGCCGTGCGCCATCCTCGTCCGGTTCTTCCGCCTGCGAGACGTGGCCCCACGCCATGAACTTCTCGCCCGTGCGCAGATCTTCGATGATCACGTTGTCCTTCAAGCGCTCGTTTCCAGTGCCGAAAGGCTCGGTTTCCAGTTCGATCGAGACGAACGCTCCAATTACGTCCTCCGTCACGACGCGTTCCAGCGAGGCAAACTCGGCGGTCTTGACCTCGCCGGACACGATCATCGCCTTGACTCCGACGTCACCAGCATCTTTCAGGCGTTTGATCGTCACGTAGGTGTTCGATCCATTCATGTCGTCCAATGCGTTTATGGCTGCCTGCACATGCCTGCGCTCACCGCGCACGGCGCCATGAAGCATTCGCGTTGGCTTCGCACCGGCCTGCTTCGTGGACGTATCCTCGATTCGGCCCATGATCCTCACGATATGCCCAGTGTTTAAATTTAGAATTGTGAGGATTTCATTGCGTTCGTCGGAGAACGTCGCGGAGATGGCAGCGGGAACATCGGTCGGGCTTGGTTCGGGAGTGGTGTCGGTTTTGCTCGTCCGATGCGGTTCTTCATGCGGGATGAGCTCGAGCACGACAACCACGCGGGTTCGCTTTCCTTCGGTGTTTGTGCGCACGGTGGAGATGTTGTGCTTGTGGATCACGAACCGCGCTGACGTGTCATGAGGCTGGGATGCCCATCGCTTGCTCAACGGCAGGCGCGTATCCTGGGCAAACTCAATCGACGCGATTCGCGATTCGACAACCACGGCGTCGCCGTCGATGATCCCAATGATGTATGGTTCGTACAGCGATCGAATTGCCGGGAATGCCATCGGCACGCCGCCGTGGTTATCCCAGTACAATTCCAATGTGTCGAACAAGTCACCGAGCGACGCCTTCGCTGCTGCCTCCCACGCAGCGCCAAGCTTCTTGATGCGCTCTTCGAGCCCCTTTCCTGGGTGGTCCATCAACGTGTATGGGTTCGGGCCAGGGTTTGCCGGCGCGAACAGATCCAACCACGAATGGGCTCGGCTGCAGGTGTGCTTGTAGCCGACCTCCCGTATAACCGCGCGCTCCAGTTCGGTCGGGTCTAGTTCGTCGTGGTACACGTTATCGCCTTTATCCAACGCGTTCGCAACGAACTCCACGACATTTTCCGTGATCTCGCTGCGATCCGCACCGTCCATCATTTCTGTAGAGACCATCGCCTGGGCATCAGCGTGCAGCCCACGCACTCGGTCCCCGGCTGAGATCATCTCGCTCGGCTTCAGTCCGGCCCCACGGGCTCCCTTCAGCGCCAGGTCCAGCATGTCGATGCGCTTCCGCATTCGGCGCGCGGCGCGAATTGTGCAGTCCTCGAGAAGCGGCTCGGTGCGAACCAAGATGCCGAAACTCTCCCCCGACACGCGTTCCACCTCGCTGGCAATGCGCTCGATTCGATGCGTCGCGCCGGCAAGGTCTTCGTCCCGTCGCTTGATCAGTCGGTCCAGCGTGCTTGCGATCCACCGCTCCAAAACATCGGGCGAAGCATCGGCTGGAAGGATCTCCGTCGCCGCTCCGGATTCACCCGCGAGCTTGGCCGCGATTCGCCGCAGGCGATTGACTTCGACCAGCGTCGGGTTACTTCGTGACTCCACCTCGAACTTGGTGGCGTCAGCAACACGCTTCGCAATGCTCGCAACTGAGTCGTCCCCTACGAGCACGAGCCTCGGCACCACAATGCCCAGGGCCGCATAGACATCGGTTGCCACCTGAAGTGCCGCCGCGAGCTGCGCATCCACGTCACTCGGTTGGCCAGTGGAATCGTTCATGGTTGGCTTCAGACCCTTCTGGGTTTCGATGATCCAATCCACCAGGCGCTCGAGTGGACCGCCCTCGGGCAATGCGACGCCGCTCAGCTTGTTGAGCTGGGTGGCGATTCGCACCAATCGACTGGACTCCGTTCGCTTGGCCGTGTTGCCCAGCTTTTCGAGATGCTCGATTCGCTTCTGTTGCTCGTCGATGAGACTTTGCTTTTGCGCCGCGAACCGCTCAACGTTCCGGCGCACTTCGTCGTTTTCCGGTGAGAACCACGACTCGAACGCCGCTCGTCCAGGGCCGTATGGAAACGGCTGAGGAATCCGACTCACCCCGATTGGGACAGATCCTTCGGGGCGACCGTCGACGGTATCGAGCGCGGCGAGCAGCCCCCGCACCCACCGGCGCCCGACACGCGGAATCGCATCGCCAATGGCGTTCAGGAACCAAAAGGGGGACGACTCGTGTGCCGCGGCATGCTCGGCTTCCGATGGCTTTGCCGGCGTCTCCTGCGGCTCGGAGGCTGGCGCAGCCTTGCCGCTGGTAGGCTTCTTGGGCTTCATCGTGACGGTTGGCACGGATAGCAGCCCGTTGGTCTCGAGCAGCCGCAACGTCAGCGCTTTGCGCACCTCGTCGATCGCGCTCTGCTTGAGCCGTTGGTCGATGTTGCCATCGCCTTCCCGCCAGATGTCAGCCGGGACCGTGATCCTGAGACTCGGCTTGACCGCCAATACGCCGTGGTTCGGGAACGTTTCGAGATCGAGCAGGACCATCACGACGGTGTGCTCAGTGGTGACCTCCGCTTCGCTCGCGGAGATGGGTATGACGATTTGGTCTCGCAGATTGAAAGGGATGCGGTTGTGCATGCGCACACCGTAGGCGCGCGACGTCCACGGTCAACGTCCTGTTTTGGGCGCTGGCCCTTTCGGAGTGCCCGCTTGCAGTCCTAGAACCATACCTTTTCGGGGTACGAGAACGCGAGCACCGCAACAATGGAGGTCCGAGCCTATGCGCGACCCACACGCGCCTTGGCGTTGACTCGCAGGGGCAGGAACGCCCATGTTCTCCGAGTTGGACGCACTCTGGAAACCTTGCCCACGACTGGCCATCGAGCGGTGGTCTTGACGCCAATCTTTTTGTCAGCTTGGCATCGTGGGCACTTTCGGGGTCTAAAATGTCAAAAATGGAGGCCATGCGCACAATGTCTGTAAATGTAATGCGTTTCGCGATATTGCATCACGCGCCGAACGGCGCCCATGTGTTTGAACTGATGGAGCAAGCCGGTTGGGCCATCTACCCGTCTTGGGTTCACGACACGAAGTCGATCGAGCTGTTCGAGGTCGGCACCGGATTGATGGGGCCATGGGCGCTTCCCGAGCATGTTGCGCGGTATGGGTGGAGGCTCATCGGAATGGTACGTCACTCCACGTGGCGGTTGCTGCTCCTCGCGGAACGAGCTCGCGCCCTTGGGTACCCAGACGTCGCTGCCATCTTGTGCCGTGAGGCGCTGGCTATGCCCGTGGTTCGCACACTCCAGGGCGATGGGGCACTCGGCGAGCCGTGGGATCCATCAAAGACTTACCCCGCCATCCTCGGCAACGACGATGCTCAAACCGTTCGTGCAATAGCCATGGGCTTCCGTCGATCGATGCTCGAATCCGCGCGCATGAGAAATTTTGCCGAGACGCTTTTCTTCTGCGCTGCAGGAAGAATCGTTCGCGCGGAACTGATCCTTGTGCGCATGTCGACCATGGCAGGCGACCTCCATGCCTTGGGCGGGTGGTCATTCGGTTTTTGCAGAATGCTGCACGATCTAACCCGTAGACTCGGAGACGCGTTCACGGAACGTGATGTGTCCAAGGCTCGGGGTGTCGCCTATCATGCGATACGGATCGCTTTGGAATCGCGTGCGGAGACGCATGACTCAGAACACGTGACGGAGTGCAGGCACGTCGCGGATGCGTTTTCGGCAATGGCGGATCGTTACGTTGCCCAGGCATGGGGATAGTCATGGCTTTGAACTTGGTGAAGTCGACAGGAGCGAAAGACGCCGATGGTGTGGTGGTCGTCTCGAACGACGTGGGGCATCCAGCCATCGGGGCAGGTTGGATACGGTTTTTGGAGACGGCTTTCGAGCAGGGTGGAGAGTTCGAACTCCAGCTCGGGAAAGGACCGAAGCCGCCGATACGCGAGGACACGACGATCTACCTCTTGCGGGATGGCGAGATTCGATGTGCCCTCCCCGCGAAGGAATTGAAGAACACGTGCTTTGGATGGGTTATCGTCTTCGGCGCTGCCGAAATCCGAAAGACCCGCGGAGTCACCATTCGCGGGAACGTGCTCGCGGAACGATGGTTCGCAATGACGGGTCGGAAGATGCCCACACCCTTATGGTTCCAGTGCTGGCGTGCGGCTTGGTGGCGAGTCGAGGATGAATCCGAGCCGGCTTTGCAAGCATGGGCTCTCGCAGGGGCATCCGCCGAGGCCGCGTTGATTCTGCGTCCGCTGCTCGAGCGCTGGTCGAAGATGGGATTCGGAAGCGGGGCTGGTGGGAATAGGCGGGTTGCGCCCCCGCCTCAACAAGCAGATCAACCACACGTCAGCGTGGCCCAACGGTCGAATCGCCGGGGGAAGGGCGAGCAGGCATTCGCTCCGAGCGCTGGCGGCATCAGCGGCACAACGGCATCGAAAGCTGCGGCAACACCTGGGCCTGCACCTCAGCCCGAGAAGAAGGATGGGCAGGGCTCATTGTTCTAATCGGCATCGTGCGGCGAAGCCGTTGACGGCACTTAGCCCACGTGCTAAACGTCCGTTGTTGGGCGGCCGTCTGGCCGTGAGGTGAACGGAAATGGCATCGACGCATGAATTGATGCAACTCGAGGAGCTGACCACGGCGGCTATCGTGCTTGCTCGTATGGACCTTGGCGACCCGGAAGCTCGGGTGGTCTCCCATTGGACTCCGACGAAATACTTCGTGGGGAAGTTGCCCGAAGTGATCCGTGTCGAACTGCGCGTCGGGGATCGAGTGATTGCCAATTCGGAGGCGGCCGTGGTGCCGTTCGCCGATGGCGATTCGCGAACGGCAAAGGATGTCGAAGCTCGGCAGATCGCTGGCCGGCGCACGGCGATCACAAACGTCATTCAGGAACTATGCGAGCGGGAGGCCGAACGGGCGCCGAAGGTCGGATCGGAAGCCATCAGCGACATCGTTGGAAGCCTGGGCGCCGGAATCATTCTCGACGAGAAAAAGCGAACGGTAACCATTCCACGGGACGGGCTTGAAGAGATTTTCCCAGATGGCATGTCCCCGCGGGTTGCCCAACGGGTCGCGATGCTGCGGCTTGGAATGCCGGCCAACCTGATCGATCCGGTCCTTGATCGCGCCAATAGTTCGAATGGAACAACGGCGAAGCCCGTAGATTCGGCGGTTGTTCGCGTCTGTGACCTCGGAATGGTCTTCAGCGACGAAGTCGCGGCCGAGCGCATCGCGCTGCTCGGCGAGCCCGTGCGAGGAGACGCTGGCAAACGCATCGCCAGCGTCTTGCGGGCACATGGGCACGCGGTTCCAACGTCCAGCCAAGACGGCGAGGCCCAGCCTATTGTCGAGAGTGATCCGTGCCGTTGAAGGTCGACGGCACCTTTGCTTGGCATCCAAAAGTGATTCTCGTCGGGAACGAAGCTGTTGGCGCATGGGTACGCGTCGCGGTGTGGTCCGCCGAGAATGGCACGGATGGCTGGGTTCCTATCGAGATCGCTCTGTCGGTCGCGCCGATAGAGCTGTGGAAGCGTCTTGCTTGCGCACGACCACGCGGGCACGAGCACGGCCTCATCGAACTCGAGGAGACCGGCTTCCAGATCCACGACTTTTTAGAGAGCAACCCGACGGCTGAACGCGCAACGGCGACAAAGAAAGCTAGGCAACGCGCAGGACGTAAGGGTGGTATCCAGAGCGCAATCAGGAGAGCAGGGGTACCGTTTGAAGCAGGAGCTTCAGCTAGTGCTCAAGCAGAATCCGAGCAAACGCTCAAGCATGAGCTCAAGCTAGAGCTTTTTGTAAGAGAAGAGAAAGATAGTAAATTTACTGATCCTCTCTCTTCAGACGAAGCAAAACCAGAAGCAAACGCTGTAGCTCATGCTTCGACACGCAGCGCAGATAACAATCCATCGACTGCGCGTAACGGTGCCAACGTAACGACCGCTCCGGACTTGGTGTCGAGGCTGTTGGTCGTGCTCCAGTCGCATGGTCCAGCAACGTCGGAGATCAGCACCCTCGCCTTCGCCACGCAGTTGGCCCGTTACGCGATTGGCCAACCCGACGGGACGCTTGGCGAGGATGAACTTCTGGAGCGCGTCAAGCGGGCGGCAGATGGTGTAGCTGGGGCATTCAACACGGGGAAGCAGATGCGCTCGTCGAGCGGGTACGTGTTGGCATGCGTACGGCGCCAAGAGCAGAGCCCATCAAAGCCGAATCCAGCCGGGCCTTCTCAGGAAGATGTTGCTGGCGCCGACAGGTTCTTGACGTTTTTCAATAAGATCTGGTCGAAGAATCGACGATGCGTGCGGGAGCGTGCGGAGTCCGATGCCCAGTACGCGCTGCAGGTATGGGCCGCCGTGGGGCACAACAAGCAGATCGCAGAGGCCGCCGCGCCTGCTGGTGCATGGACTCCGAACGAGGAAGAGATCATCCGGCATTGGCTCGATGAGTTCTTCGGCAGGCCCAACAAGTGGGTCCAGGAAGCGAACTGGAGCCTCATGACGTTCGTGCGCGGGCTCGGATCTTACGGGATGCCGATTGAAGCACGGCAAAAGGTATCGTCGAAGATGGCGCCCGACGACGGGCCGATCAAGCGATTGCAATTACCTGGCGAATCACCCGACCATTTCAGGATGCCAACCTTATGAGCAATATCGTTCACCACGGTAAAGACAAGCGCGGCCAGCAGGAACAAAACACGGAACCGTTGGCTGTTGCCGGTCGCGTTCCACCTCACGACCTGGACGCCGAGGCATGCGTACTGGCGGCCATTCTGCTTGAGAAAGATGCTTTGGATCATGTCGTCGATATCCTGAAGCCGCAGCATTTTTATTCGGACGCGAACAAGGCCATTCTGGAGGCGGCCATTGCTCTCACTGAATCGGGAACGCCCGTTGACATTCAGACCGTGGCATCATGGCTTCGGAGCAGGGAACGGATCGAGAAGGTTGGCGGGCCGAAATACCTAGTCCAGCTCGTAGACGCGACGCCTTCGGTCGCCAACGTGAGCGCATACGCAATGATCGTTTTCGAGCTATGGCGTTTGCGGCAACTCATTGGGAAATGTCAACGCATCGCGGCCGAGGGCTATGGCGACGTCGGCACGGTACAAGATTTCATCGACCAAGCCGAGCATCAGATCTACCTGCTCGCACGGGTGAAACAGGACTCGTCGTCCGTTCCGATCAAGCAGGCTATCCAGCAAGTGTTTCAGCAGATCACGGACGCCGCAGCCCGTGGCCAGCGAATCACCGGAACACCAACGGGTTACGAGCGGCTCGACGCGAGGACGGCCGGACTTCACAGCGGAGACCTCACGATCGTCGCTGCGCGGCCCGGAATGGGAAAGACCTCGTTCGTGCTCAATATCGCGGTGAACGTGGCTTCACCCCGACAAGAAAGCATGCGTGGCTCTGACGGAACGTTGGTGCAGCAAGTAGTACCTGGGTTTGGCGTGGCGGTGTTTTCGCTCGAGATGCCCCGTGAGCAGCTCGCCAGTCGTATGGTCTGCACCGAGGGCGGTGTCGACCTGGGAATGGTTCGGCAAGGCATGATAGATGTGCCTTCATGGCGAAGATTGACGGAATCCGCCAATCGCCTGTCCAGCCTGCCTATTTGGGTGGATGACACTCCGGCAATCAACTTGCTCGAGATGCGCGCAAAAGTGCGCCGGATTCAATCCGAATACAGCAGGCAAACCGTCCCTGGACAGCAGGAGAATAAGATCGGTCTTGTTGTGGTGGATTACCTCCAGCTCATGCGCGGAAGCGACAAGGTCCAGGGGCGCGAGCAGGAAATCAGTGAGATCTCGCGAGGGCTCAAGCAACTCGCGAAGGAACTGAAAGTGCCCGTGATCGCCCTGTCCCAGCTCAACCGACAGGTGGAACAACGGCAGGACAAGAGGCCTGGGCTCGCGGACTTGCGGGAATCTGGCGCCATCGAACAGGACGCCGACACGATCATGTTCATCTATCGGGACGAGTATTACAACCCGAAGAGCGATAGGGCGGGGCTCGCCGAGATCATTATTGCGAAACAGCGCAATGGCCCCACCGGCAAGGTGTTGCTCCGGTTCACGAGTTCGTATACGCGGTTCTCGAACTTGGCTCCTGCGGATTATGATGTTGCCGCGGAGGACGACGAATGAAGAAGGCCGATCGTAAGCTGATTGATTCGGAAAAGGACCTGGGCGATCCGATTATTGCATGGCTTGAAGAACGTGGCTGGGAGGTGTACCAAGAAGTCGCGGGGCCGCACGGCGGTGTCGCGGATATCGTTGCCACGCTGGGAAGCCTGACCTGCGTCGTCGAGCTGAAGAAGTCGATGACGTTCGATCTAATGGCGGAAGCAAAGCGGTGGCTGCGCTATGCGAACTGGACGTACATGGTGGTCCCACATGCCCGTGATTCGGACGGACGCAGGCTCGCGTTCTCGATTGCGGAGCAATTTGGAATCGGCATCATGACCGTTACCATTGGGAAATACGACGGTGACCGGATCAATCGTGTGGATGTACGGCTCACGCCGAGACTCCAACGAAAAGTAAATTCCGCATTGCGGGACGCGCTCCAGCCGGCACACAAGACGTTCGCTGTCGCCGGTACCGCGCATGGTCGCCATTGGACGGCATTCCAAGATACGTGCGAGCAGATCGCGAATTTCGTCAGGGGATCGCCAGGCGCGAGCATTGCTCAGGTGCTCGGTGCGATCAAACATCACTATCGTACGGACTCGACGGCAAAGGCGTGTCTTGTCCGATGGGGAGATCAAGGAGTAATCCGCGGTGTCATCCTGCGCCGTGAAGGACGTCGGGTGTTCTTCGACCCAGATCCCGTATGGTGCAAGTGCGCGAGTTGCGGATGGTCTGTCGAGACCAACGTGGCGCATGACCAACCAGAGGTCTGCGAGAACTGCCGTCGCCACCTGTTGCGCAACGCGAAACGAGAAAAGCGATGAGCCTGAATGCACGCGACATCAATGCGCTACATGCGCTCGTGAATTGGCGGGTATCGCAACCTGGCGGCAGTGAATGGGCCTTGCTCCTCGACAAGCTCAGCGCGATGCGCTCAGAGCACTTACCGAAGAAGCTCGTGTTCCGAATCGAACTCCCGCTCGAGCCGGTACCGGTGCAGAATCGCCGGAAGACCGTCAATGTGCGTCTTGCCCCAACGCTCAACGAATACGCTGGCCAGCCGGCTTGGATGCGCGACCTCGCACGCAAAGAGGTCGATCGCCGGATCGAGGCGCTGAAGTTCCAGTTCCCGCATTGGGAATGCTGGAAGCAAGTGTGTCGCAAACTCAGGCCCGCGCGCCAGACGCCCAAGGGCAAAATGGTCGAGGCCGGGTTCGTCGAGAAAATAGTCAAGGCTCAGCGGAGGTTCGTCCGGGTTACGAGGCGATCGGCAGGGAAGCACGACGAACCGAGCACCGATGCCATCGGCGGCAAGATTCCAATCGACCGCCTGCGGATATGTGGTGTCATTGCGGGCGACAGCCAAAAGTGGCTCGGGCGCGAAGCAGTGTGGCAAATGGCGCCACGTGGCGAAGGATCCGTCGTGATCGAGGTATTCGACGAATGACGATTTTTCAGTCGAGACGGTCGATTTCTGTTGCAAACGCTTAGCCTGTAGGCTAAGTTTTGACAATGGTCAATGACGCTCTTAAAGCCGCCCAGAAGATCGAAGAAGCCTTGAAAAAGGCCGGCTACCGAGTAGTGCGCAAAACTGAAACCGCGCTCGACGTGTACGAACCTGGAATCGTATCGACGTTCCGTGGCACGCTGCACATCGGTCAATGGGTTGAGCAGACGCGTCTGGTCACCAAGCGTATCGGTAAAATCGCAATGGAAGCCGCTGAGGGCTGTTGATATGCAAATCACGGTCAAGACCGAGAAGGGGCACAAGGGCAAGTCATTCTCGGCCAACGTGCTCGCGATAGCATTTGCTTCGGGGTTGTGGGAGGCGGGGAAGGCACAAGGGCCGAGTCATCCAGTGCTGATGGTTTTTGCATGCTCGCCGGGGGAAACAGTCCCAGTGCGCGAGGCATTGAAGCTTGGCCATTCCACGCTGCTGCACTCGCAGGAGTTCGACAACGAAGAAATCGCGTTCGGCCGGGACCATGGCTACATTTGCAGCGAGCCGTCTCGAGTCCACGGTGCGGACGTGACCGTGATGTACGTCCCCGACCTTTGCGACTACCAACCGGGGAGCATTGGCGACACCGTGCACTTCGTCGTGATGCCAGCGGAAGTCGATGTGAACGAACTGCTGCGCGACAGGGATGCAGAAATTGATGCCGCTATTCGACACGCCCACGTGGCGATCCCTCTCAAAGAACGTCGTGAGTGTGGGTACCGATTCGAGATCAACCGCGCATTCGTTGGCGATGCGGCTATCTTCGTGCGGTACTTGGCCCAGCGGGCTGAGTGTCCACCGTACCCTGGCCTCGCATTCGCGACGCAGCTTTACGCATCAGCAATCGCGCGCTCGACACCACTGCTCACCCTCGGGGACGGGCTGTCCAAGGCGCGAGCGAATGCGCATTCATTGCGCCATATAGGATTTCGATCCCATGTGCACCCGGCATTCCGAGCAAGGAAAGGCTTCGCATTCAAAGCGACGCAGGCCGAAACGAGTGCATGGATGATCGAGCAAATCAAACGTTACGACTCGGTGCGCGAGCAAATAGTTCGTGCGCCAGCATTGGAGGTTATCCGTGGCCAGATCTGAAAGCTTAGCCAACGCGGGGTTCATCCCGATGCCACGGCAATTAGTGCCGCTCATAGGCAACGTCATCCAGGTCGATGATCACGAAGCTGTTACCCACGAAGACCCTCGTGTGCGCCGATGCATCGCCATTATGGACCCGTGCGCTGGCGAGGGCGAGGCTGTCGTCGATTTGGCAACCGCCATTTATGGCGGAAGCCTCGTTGGGAAACAGATCAAGTTCTATCTGGTCGAGATGGAGCCGCACCGGGCGAAACAGTCCGAGGCGCTCGTCGTGAGCGCACGTCTCGACACGCGCGCCTCGAGCAAGGTGCTTTGCGGCGACTCGATGTGCCTGGAGTACATGAAAGCCAATCGATGCGTGGGTGCTGGCCTTCTGTACGTGAACCCGCCGTACAGCGATCGAGACGCAGACTTCGACCGGCTAGAAGCTCGGTGGCTCTCGAGATTCCACGACGCGCTATGCGAGCGAGGCGTCTTGGTGTTCGTGATCCCGACATCGGCACTCAACGCGTGCGCGGAGGACTTGGCGCGACATTTTGATCAAGTGCATTGTTTCAAGTTTCCCGAGCCGTTTTTCGAGAAGTACCGCCAGGTCGTGCTCATTGGCGTTCGAGGAACGAGCTTGCCGACTCCGCGCAGCGACATTCTGGGATCCGTGGCGGCATGGGCATCCGCGCCCAACGCGATTCCGGAACTACCAAACAAGCCGCTACGGAATCGGGCGCAGGTCCCGTCATTCCGGGAGGTGGACGAACCATATCAAACCAGCTACAGGGCAGGCTTTTCGTCGTTCGCCATTAGCAAGATGGATTTGCACGCGGTTGCAATGAGTGCCACTCCGTGGAGAATTCGAGATCGGCAAGGCCGCGAGTTCGTGATTGGCGGGCTCCTCCCCGAAAGCGGCGGCGCCGCGCTGCGCGAACCGCGAATCGACACGGTCATGCCGCTACACGCAGGACACATCACTTCGGCATTGGCTCTCGATCTATACAACGGCGTGGAGCTCGAGCCGAACGACCCAGCGAGCGGTTTGCCGAGGGTGCTGTTGAAGGCGGTGTTCCGGCGCGAGTGGCTCACCGTTGAGCGCAAGCTCAATGAGAAAAACGTGCTCGTTTCGGAGCGTCAGCGAGAGCGGCCGAAGATCTCGATCACGGTGCTCGACCTCAAAGCGGGACGGGTGCACAAGCTCAGGTCATCGGTCGAACGGACGGGGCATCGCTCGCTCGAGCTGATGACCGTTGCCGACTTCCTGG
>RXKB01000025.1 GCA_003963225.1 Candidatus Babelota bacterium | reverse complement strand
CCTTAGCACACACCTCAGCAACCTCCAACCAACATGACATACAACTTTGGACATAGTTTTCCTTCCGCTTAAGAATCATCTCTTCTAGTCGATAGAATGGCGCATATTCCCAACCAGTGTCATTGAACAAAGGCTGTTCCCAAGAAGGCTTACTCAGGTAGTAGTGATGCAGTTGTGACAATACTACGAAGCTATCTGCCACTGCGTCTATTATCTCAACCGTATCCTCAACCTCTGTGGCAGATATAAGCTCGTTAACAAACTCCTCCTCACACATCTTCCATAATACATCTTCATCATTGGTTACACCACCGATCTGTGCAAACAGAAGTACTTCCTTATAAAGTTCTTGGTATTGTTCTTTGGTTAAAGTGTATGGACTTAAATTATTCATTTATTTCTCCCAATTATTAAAAGCTATCAATGGATCATCAAGATCAATTCCTAGGTACATATACAGATGTACAGATGATTGTCTCACGTTCACCCAATCATTATGTTCGACGGGAAGCTCGTTGTCAACTATTCCGTACACTACCAACCTCCACGAATATCTTTAGCTTCCACTTCCTTCCCATCTTTCAGATAGAACAACTGTGTAGACTCTCGGATATTGTCAATATGCTTGAAGATGTAGGTGTAAGGCTCATCTTCTCCACCTTCATAATCTACATACCACTCATGTGTGTAGCTGAAGCTGTGTAAATCATCCCACACAACCTCACTCAAGAGCTTATACATTGTATTAGGATTCTGTACGAATTTGTCAAGGTTCTCTTGGTTGAATAGCTTACGTAAGAATGCCTCTAAAGCAATCAGTAAGTCTCCTTCAATGTCGTAGGTTAAGTAGAGAACTTGAGACAGTGATACATTTTTAGTGGTGGTCATAGTAGGTTCCTCTCATGAATGTTGATGGAGTAGATATTAAACCTTTACTGGCTCTTTGTCAACCTTCTTGTCCCACTTGTATATCTTCTTGGTGATCCATTCATGGGAGTGCATAGCCAACAGACAACCTATCCAGTTAGCAGTGCCCACAGAAAGGGCTACAGCCACTGTTGAAGAAGCCCCCAGGGTTATGTATGTCTTAGCTACAACAGCCCCTAGAAACAGGTCTGAGAGGCTTAAACCATAACTTGTTGGAATGATCAGATGGTAGCGACGATAATGTATTGATTGGATCTGGAATGTCTTAAGAAAGACAGCAATAAAGGATAATGCCCCGCCAAGGAGGCATGTTAAGAGAAGGGAGGTCATGTTTGTGTCTCCACAAGTAATCCAAGTCGTTTGTTTGTCCAAGGGCAATCCTCTCCAAATTCCCCAAGAAGAAACGTGTCCACAGCATAGGCTGCATCAATCTCTTCCTCGAAGCTTCCCAGTGATACAGGTTTACCATCGCTACCTTTAATCCTTGCCCTCCACTTCTTTCCTTCAAATGATACACCTTTATAGTTGGATGTGGTGTTTTTGACCTTCCCTTTGTTTCTGGCTTGCCATGCAGGCTCCCTCCAAGAGACATTCCCAGGTTCGTAGTTGCCATTAGAGTTGTTCCTATCTAGGGAGTACTCTTTGTTTGGTCTGGGGCCAACATCTGTTAGAAAGTTATCAAAAGACTCCAACCAACGATCACAAACAGTAATACCAATAGCTCCGTAATTTGGATATGAAATATCTTTTTGGTTGTAACATCTGGCTCTCATGTTTCTCCATGCTAAATATTCTGGAGTTGATTGATCTTTCTTCGTAAAACCACGATCTAAATAGGTAGACCTCCATTTAACTTCTTGACAGGTGGCTTTATTACAACCACAAGAGGAAGTGTTTCCTTTCTTGACATTATTTATAAAGCTAGTAAAGGTGTTGCCACAATAGCATTTAAACACCTCCAGCCTATTCTTGTTAACAACCTCTCCCAGATCAACCAACTCAAGGCTATTAAAAATATCTCCAACCTTAGCTCTCGTCTTTGTCGCCATGCTGTTTGTCCTGTAAATCATTCCACAATATAAATAAACCGTCACACACCAAATGTGCCAAATGAGATAACTCTGTTTCTTTATCTAACTTCTCCCCAGAGTTATAGGCAACCCAGTGTCGCCACAAGGCTTCATGATACCGCTCAACATCTACCTTTTTCCAGTTTCCTGGCTCCTTGTACTTATTAGCACCATACTCAAGAACCTTAACTACCTCTGTTAAAGATTCTAAAGGTAGAAGTGTCCACCGAAGCTTCCCACTAACCTCTTTGTAGCCACCTTTATCGTTTAAAGAAAAATTCCCTTGGTCGAACTTCATACCTAATACTTTATCACTTGTCATCAACGATCTCCCCATTAACCCCTAACCAAAATGTGTAAGTTGTTTTAACAGGAGCCTTGTTAAGCATAACCCACCACTTCTCATCTAACCCTTCAATACCTAAGAACCTACACTCACGGACTTCTCCATGAATCTCCATTAGGCGAGTACTTCCTATCTTTGGAGTAGAATGATCTCCAGCTTTAACCTGGATAGTTGGATAAGGATCACAAGAGCTTCCTGTGATTCTGGTTATCTCTGGTGTAAGGGGATTTAGCTTCTCTTCCACCACTTTCGGATCTTCATACACTTTATAAGCTACAATGTCTCCAGGCTCATTGTCATGGCTCCAGTCATTGGCATACAACCGATTGTCGCTCAATCTTTTGAACTGTTTAGATGATGGGTGGTAGCCTGCTGTACAGATAACCTCCTTACCGCTTCTAAGTTTCACATGCACCATAGCCCCCTTTGGAACAGGCATCTCTCCACCATTCCAGGGAATAAAGCCATCTTTATCTACCTTAACAACCTTTTCATTCTTCTGCTCCCACAACCACTTCTTATATTCCTTTACTGAAGGACAGTTATCATACTTAGCAAAGTGTTCCATAGTCCATTCCAAGTAAGCCTGATCAAAAGCCTTCTGCTTCTTAGTTTTAGAGTTGGGGTTTGGTGTTCGTCTCTTAGCTCTTCGGAATGTAGTTGGGACACTACTCCAGCCACCATATTGTCCTATCATATAAATAATACTTCCGGCTGAGTTCTTTGCCACTAATAATACGGCATCGTTATGAACAGGCACATCTGCTAAATTATTAGCCTTCCCATTCCAAGTCTTCCCATTCTTATACAAGATTGTATATTTTAGCATACATTATTCTCCTCTGTCTATTAAACTTTGTTTAATCTTAATTCTTATTCAAAACAATCCCAAGTAAGCTATAGATCTCTTCAGCTTCAGCTTTACTGAGGTCGCGGTGATACATCTCATTGAAGTGTACACGGTATGTTGGTGTCTTGTCAACAGCAGATAACTTCACTTGGATGTTTGGGTAGGATTCTTCGTCCTCTGCTGTATCTTCTTGAATCACTTTAAAATGCTGCTCGTTACATACACCAGGAAGGAGAAAGGAAACCTCACTTCCTCCACGAGTGAAGAACGGACATTTAGTCCCATCATCCTGTGCTAACCAAACAACACTACCCTTTGGTACTCCGTAGTCCTTTGCTGTATCACTAACCACACGAAACTTAGTATCTTTAGTGTAGCCAGCTTTCTCAAATGGTGTTTTTTCTTGTGTCAAGGTGTTCATAGTGTTTCCTCAAGTTCCATATCACCAGGAACCATCCAACCAATGATGTGAATGTCCTTTAATGCCTCTGCAA
>RXKB01000075.1:1480-10192 GCA_003963225.1 Candidatus Babelota bacterium | reverse complement strand
AGAACTACGCCGTTCTCTACAGTAAGTACTATCGAGAATGGCAATCTAATTAATGAAGTCCCAGCATTACCGTTTACCCTTATCGAACCTTTCGCTTTAACGGGAGATTTCCCGTTTAGCATCGTTCCGTTTAACGCGCAAATAAAAGAACTCAGCATCAATGACACCTTCGCCACATGGAAACTACCGGCTGTATTTTACCAAAATTCTAACCCATCTACAGATACGTATAAACAAGGGTTTCAAGGAACGCAGTTACAACAATTTAACGGCGTTTCATGGACTAATGTTCAGTTTTTTAGTCCTACTGATGCTAGACAAATACCCTTAACCGAACCTTTACGTTTACGTGTCGGCAGTCAGTTTAAATTATTAGGTAAAGAACCTTTTATTGTTTATAATCCATGGGTTGACTTAGTACCCGGCGGAACGGTTAGTGTATTAGGGAAAGAGGTATTAGCTACAATTGAAAACGGACAATTGCGAAGAAACGTGACGTTAGAGCGCATTGTTTATCGGTTAGAGCTACAGGATTATACTGATGAAATACCGAGGGTAGAAAATGGCCAAATCGTTAATCAAGTCACGCTTGGTAGAGTAGTTTACGTACTGGACCAACAAAACTATACCGGTGAAATACCTACCGTTCAGCACGGGTTACTTAAACATACGGTTACACTTTCACGCGTTAGCGGCGGAGTGATTGGAGGATAAAATGAATATTAAAGGTATTGCTACTTTACAATACTTATATCCAGACGGGCATTTGGAACCCGTTGGGCCACCCATGAGTAATGACATAGCTTGGGTAAACTTTAGACATTTCTTTATTCACACAGGTGAGATGTCATTACCGACTAAGAGAGATGCCGCATCCTTACTAGACAGTAATAGCGCTAAATGGCAGATTTTCTACGGCGCTAATGACAGTAAACAATCTCCTTTGGGCGGGTGGTACTGGGCCGACGGTACTGTCGAAGTACAGCAAGATTCTCCTACTTACACTGACGGTGCTTTAGCCACTGACCCTGATAGATTTCGTTTATCTGCGGTAATACAAGCACCGTCAGGCGCTCCGCGTACTATCCGATGCTTAGGGGTTAGTATTACTAACAACGGTGGCGTAATTGTAGTGACTGATTTTACAAGCGCCTATCTAACGCTTCTGAGACTCAGTACGCCATGTATACAAGCAACGAATGTTGCGATTGTAGTGACGTATGATATTTACCTTTACCCTGCCTTAGCGATTTCTGACCATAAAGTGAATAGCCAACTTTATACTTATTTAAAGACGCTTTTAAAACGCGCAGCAAATGCCGTTAATAGTACGAATATACAATACGGCACTTATGCGTCACGAATACAAACGAGCGCATACAACCTTGCAAACCTTAATAGTTTTTCAATTGCTGCTAGTACATCAGATAGTCCAGGTCACGACCACGAATTAACTGACCATGGCGGGCTAGTGGCGACACCAGCACAAACGTTCTTTGGGAACGCGATTCGCTATGTCTCATCATACGGGGTTAATGATTTCCCTGTTAATGGGACTTTTATTAAGAAGACATTACTAGCAGGTCGCGGTATAAATTCCGCTACACAGAGCGAATATAACGGCGCATTTACATATACTGACCCACGACCCGTTAATGACACCAATCCTGTACAGAACGTCTATCCACAGCGCAATAATCCCGTTGGGCCGTCTAATGACTTAACAGTTGCAAATGTTGCGACCATGACTGGAGGACTCACGTTTAATATCAGTCAATGGAAAGACCCGAATCTACAGCGGTTATTTAGAGTTCGCATGACAGGGACTGGTGCTGTTGGTGTAGCGACTTACCAAATTAGCAAAATGGATTTTATCGCTGGTTTTGTGGGTAATAGGTGGCAGGGTAGAACGGCATTAATGCCACAATCTTTTAGAACCGATGGTTTTTTCCATAAGGAAACGAATAATAAACCTTATGAAAGTTGGATTAAGGCAGGCGGTACAACATACCGTAGTCCTGATAATGACAGACTAGTTTTAGCAGCAGACTGCACACGAACAATGGCGGGAGTCAATGTTTATAATGTTGTTACTGGTGAGAGAACAAGTTTAGATAGCACGGTTGGATTAAACGTCACTGCGGTCAGCGATGGTGAAACAACTGACCAATTCTATTTTATAACCTGCGCAAATACTGGTCTGTGGCGAGTATCTTTGGATTTTACAACGGTCGAACACATTACTTCACCCACGGGTATTGATAAGGCATTTCAAATCTGTAGGAAGAATGACGTTAATCAAACGATTTGGGTGCTATTTGATGGCGGGTTATGTAAATTATCTAACCCCAATGCCGCTATCGGTAGTTTGTCGTGGTCAGTACATAACCCAAGTACAGGTTCTCCAACTTTTACATTCGCAGGGCTAACTGACGCATGGCAGAACGTTACCGCAATGATTATTGACCCCGACAACGCCAGTGACCGCTTTCTTTTTGTTATATCGCCGTTACCTTCTGCTGATACAACGGGTAATTTTAGACGCGGCTATGTATGGTGGGATACTACGACAGGTGTTGCAACGCATCCAAGTACGGATGGCGTTTATTTAAGCAATCTTAATAGTGCAACGGATTGGAGCGCGACTAACTTATTGCGTTTATCTGATAGTATTCGTTGTCAGAATGGCATCTGGGTAGCTAATGCATCTTCGGAAAGTAGTTATAGTACACAGACTACTATATTCAATTATGCATCTGCTAACTTGGTAGCATGCTCTCTATCCGATGTGTCCAGTAAACGGCCCGTTCCGAGTATCATAAACGGCGTCAGCGGTTTTATGTTATCAGGGAGCAGTACGGATAATCAAACGGCTTCATTTGTTAAAAATAGTACGATGAGTACGATTCCGAACGACACTGCTCTTTCATCCGCTTCACCCTATGTAGATTTTATGTTTCGTTCCGGTCCAAGTTCATATTCTGCTAATTTGGAAACGGCTTCAGTTGTCGCCGGTAACATTACTACGCCGTTAATCTATTTACCGAATAGTAATTTCATTTTTACTTACGAAGATAACGTACAAGGATACGGCGTAACGCCTTTTATGTTACCGCCGACTCACTTGAACTATAATGTCTATAAAGGGGCGTTTTGGAAAGACTATGGTTGGGACGGCGTCAATTGGGTATTAAATCATGCGGGGTCAAAAACAACCTCCGGCAGTAACGAAACGACTGCTATATTAGATGACTTAGGTATACTCTTTACAGATGGAGTAAGCGGAACAAGTTTTGTTGCAAATGAGTTCTTTACCTTTGTTGTGGGAAACGGCTTATTTAAAGACAATGGCGTGAATGTATATACCAGTAATCTTTGGATTAGTATGGACGCGTGTAAACCAGTGACGCAAGTTGGTACTGTACCGCTAAGTGCTTTGGGTCTTTTAACTGACGAGCCAGTTACGTTTTCGCCATCGAATCCATCGCGCAGTTCAACCAGCGTATGGGACGGTGTACATACTACGTATATGCAAAATAAAGGGGCTATTTACTCTGCTCCTAAAACGAGCGGGAATGACTCTTTATTAGTTTCAGACCAGTTAATACCGGCCAGTACAGCTTTCGATTTCCGTTTCAAATGGCATAACGTCAACGTAACTAGTGAAGGTACACTCCCCGAGATAGGGTTAGCCACGGGTAATGGAACCTATACACCGAGTATTCGGTTTCTATTAAATAGAGCCAACGGTACGTTGGATATTTATAACAATACTACCTTACTAGCCACTATTCCATCACCGAGTATCGAACATGAGTGCCGTATTGTAAGAGACGGGTCAAACAACATCATTTCGTATTACAATGGCGTGCAGCAACATGCACCCGTTTTAATCACGAGTCGTTTTGTGATTCTTGCTAACAGTGATGCGGGATGGACTGGTGCAGGGTGGTGGGATATGAAGTTAACCTATACGGAAAATAGACGTGTTGTTCGAATCGGTGATTTAGGAACATCAACTGGCTCGTTTAATGCTAAATTTTCAGGATTAACTACTACACCCGCCGCGCAAGATACGCGCGTCTTAATCGGTAGTGGTTCGCCATTAGCCGCTTCACTGGATTACACCGCATCAGGGGTTGATTTAGTTGCAACTGGGCAAGTAAAAGTTGCAACAGGGGCAGGATGGCTAATCTTCCATAACGATGAACCGGCAAATCCGATTGATATCACAACGGTCTGTCACTTTATCCTTAATACACAATAGCGAACGGAGGGGTAGTACTACCCCTCTAGGAGTTTTTATGACTGACTATCGAAAATCCTCAAAAACGCGATTAGTGGAAGCACTAAATAAAGCCAATCCAAAATATCCGATACTTGTTGATAATTTAGTATTCAGTAACGCTGTAAATTGGGTACATACGGGACGAAATAGTAAAGTTACACTAACGCCGAATAATGGGAATCTGACGGGTAAACGAACTGTCCACTATAATCGTTTAGATTTAGCTACATTGTTCGCTAGTTTAAATGTAACTGCGCTAGTGTTAACGGGAACTGAAACAACAACACATGATGTCTTGCCATTAATATTGGCGCAATATAATGTAAATCTTTTACCAGAAGAAATTATTAATGAACCTATTATTGGTGATAATATTGTTATTCGTGCAACGCCGTCTGCGTTGGGTTGGACGGGTTTCTACAATGTATCTATTGATGCTGACGACTTATATGTCGTGATGGGTTTAGACGATGGTAGCGGTTTCATTCTTGATAATGGTGCATTTCTTTTAAATAGTTAGGAGTCCGATATGCCTACCGAAGTTTTCCATTCGCGGGAGCTAACGCCCGTTGATTATAAAAATAATTTAATTGTCGTGGTATCAGACCCTGACTTACCACTCAATACCCCCGGTACTGAATCTAAGCGTATCTATTTAAATCAGTTACTGAGCGCAACGCATGACTGGGACCCTACGACTGCTGTATTAGATATTCCAAATTTAAAATCACATGATTTTCTACGGGTAATTAATAGCCCAGACTTTCGTTTATTAGGGAATCGAGTTATCCATAATGATGATATTCTCCTAGTCGTTGGACTCAACCCTGTTACACTCTTTTTAATACCGGCTAAAACCGTTCGTACAAACGACATAATCATGATTACCGCAAGTGATTCGCCATATAGTGCAAAGATTAATAGTGATATTTATATTGATGTTTCTACAGGCTCGGTTACTGTCTTATTACCGACAGTACACGGGCTTAATGATAATATTAATCTTATCCCAAATGGCGGTCGTTACGAAGTTAATAACTTAACAATTACAGCAACGGATAATATGCACGGGTCTGTAGACCCCGTAATTGTAAATAGCGATAATCTACTTATACAAGTACGGTGGGTTGGCGGTACTGAAGGATACCTTTTCATTTCACGATAGGAGTAAATTATGGCACGCAATATTAAAAATTTAATTAAAGGGTTGTCCGACAGTCCGATAATTAAAGAGATATGGGATATTACTCCCGTTACCACAGTTACAACGCCTGACTTAGCTATTGTAGAGACTAGCGGTTGTACTGTTACAGGCGGTCAGGTTGTAACGGACTCAACTGGAGTTACTGACCCACAGTGGGTCACCGCAGTTAAAACTAATATAACTATGCAAGGTCTTGAAACTGATAAGACCATTAAATTTGGTTTCGAAGCTACTGATGTACCGACAGATGCCCCATGTATTTTAGGCATTTATATAGCTCCCGGTAATTTATCAGCTGCACAAGTAGCAACAGAAGTAAAAGCCGTGCTGTTTTCTGGAGCGCCATTACCAAATAACCGTATATTTCATTGCGCTTTGTCATTCAATACAACATACCAAGCACCTACTACTTTTCGCATACCAAATGCAGCGACACCAAACGGTGTAATAGGTAACTTTAGTAATATAGCCGTCGGTCGCTCTGATTTGAATGTTGGTAGTAAATCAGGTATGTTACTAGCTCGCCGAAGTAACGATTTATATATCGGTCGCTTCGATGTAAAGTCTGATGGTAGCGACTACGATTTGAACGGAAGACGCGCAATTATAAATGGTCCGGTGTTTCCCGACACCCTGACAGTTTATTATATAACACTATCTGTCGACCTAGGTAATGGTTTACAAAACATAGCATATATTCCATCAGTAACCGTAGAGTCCCCAGCTTACGATGTAACTGGCACAAGTGCTAGTTTAACCCCTCCTCCAAATAACGTCGATTGGATTAATTTTGATAATCCGATTAGACCGAGCTTTTCGACAGCGACTCAGGCGGTATTACCCAGCGATGTTCGCATTGATCAAATGTATCGCACTTACATTAATCCGGCATATACTGGTCCTGACCCTACGCCATATGGTCACCCCCTTAAGAATAACCAAACTGTGTTAATAAACGGCGTAAGTGGTTTAGGGGCTATAACCGCTCTGGTAGACAACCAGACGTTGGTAGAATTAGTCGACGACATCACACAACCGATTACAGATCAACAAGTCACGATGTTACAGACCATAACTGACCTAGGTGATTTAATTGCAGATGCGCAAGCTGATGTTAATAAAGCATTATTAAACGCACCTGAAGTTGTTGCGTACGTTAAAAACTTAACGGGTACGCTACCTAATCCGTTGCATGAGTTTAGTACCTCTGTTACATTCGACTCTTTACATGAGGCCTATATCTATTTAATATCGTTACCTGTTTTCATTAAGAAACGTATAGTTTTAGATGATCGATTAGCACCTTTAATAGAAGGGGAGGTTGGTTATTTATATAACTTCATTGAAAACAACATAACTATTTCCAGTTATGTATGTTTCACAGAGTTGTTTCAAAATCAAACATGGGTTACCAGTAATGTTACTGTGCAATTAGATTGCACTAGTATACGATTTGATAAATTTACAGGGAATTATGAATCTAAAAATAACCCTATACCATCGGGTAATTTAGACAACAACCCATCTACACAGGCAATGCCTAATAGAGTCCATCTAATGAATAATGTTAAATTATTCATATCTGATCAACATCTGGACTTGTCGGGTTCCAATTCTATAGTGATGGGGCAGGACTGTAGTCTTTATCTAGATATTGTAAATACTCCTTACAATTACCAACCTATTTACGTGCACAAGGGCGAGAGATCTTTTATCACTGTTAATAATATTTCTTTTCCAGCTACACCAATCGCAAAACCCTTTTTATTCATAACAACCCCTGTGGATAATTATTTAGATACGACAGGTACGCTAGCTGACAGCGTGTATTACACATATTTGGCAGGTGATCCGTTTAGATATGATCCAAGTGGCCAATTAATTGTGGTAAGAGATATTAGTCAACTAGGTGCGCCTACTGCGTTTGGTCAATATGTATTGCAGGATAATAGACGATATCTATTTGCAAAATCCTTAGACTTAGGTACAGGTGGTTTATTAATCCCCGGTGGGTTTAGTGTTACACTGCACGCTGTATCGCCAGACATCTGGTTAAAAGTTGGTCAAACAGGTAACGTTATTGAAAACAGAGGTATCTGTAATGATAACGGGGTTAGTTTGATGTCTCAGGCGTTGACAGGTCATCCAGCTATTCTAAATTACGGCACGTACATTCGTGAAGGGGGAAAGATACAGGCAAATACATTATTCAATAGTATATACGACACAAGTGGTGGTTCATCTACGCATATTTTCAGAATGAATAACGTGGATCACTATATGTACAGTGGTAATTATAGACCATCGGCTGTTTCACAGTGCCGTGACTTTAGACTTACCAATATACGCTTACACGACGCCATAGAAGGTTTCGGGTATATGAATTTCAATACACCTAACGTTGGTGCTGCAGAAAGTTATTTAGTCGATGGCATTTCTGGTGAGGTTTATACAACGGGTGGCTCACGCGGTGTGTTCGAATTTACACCATTTACCACGGTGGATGCTTCTTTAAGTAATGTATTTACCTTTAAAAACATCTGTATAAAAAATCTATCTAGCAATACACTTCCGCTATATAGTATTGGTGGTAACCCTTTACGATTGAGTACCAATCCGTTATTCAATTACGAGGGTAAGCGTTATGGTGTAACTGCTGTCGAACCCAGTGCGTCTAGCCGTGGAACATTATCAACTGCTACTTTATCACTAGTAAACGCATTCCCAGTGGGTTTTAGAAGAGATGTACATGCTTTCAAACTCCTTGACAGAGAAGCTATAGCGCTTTTTAGACAGTTTAGTGTTCGTATAAAGGGTAAGATACGTAAAACCACGAGTGCAGCAGGTGACGGACGTATATTTGCTGCTGTTGGTAAACCCAATGGGATCGGCGGTTATGATGTTTTTAATATTACGGTACCACTACCTAGTGCGAATACACAGGTAGCTTTTGAGTCTCGTAAAATCATAAACCTTTATAATCAAGATACTATTGAGTTTTGCGGTAGTTTGTCAACGTCAACAACTGAGTTTGTTTACTTTACAGATTTAGAATTAGATATTGCAGAGATAAACTAAATACTATGCAATCGAGGGTTAATTAACCCTCGATGTCCTTTAATTTTCGGAGAATTTATTTATGGAAAACATTCGTTTCCATATTCAAGAAATATAATTGACTAGGTATCCTTTTTAATAGGGTATTTTCTTGGTAATGTTG
>RXKB01000075.1:0-1430 GCA_003963225.1 Candidatus Babelota bacterium | reverse complement strand
TAGAATGGTGTGGGGTGAGATTGCTTCATTCGTTACTAAACATCAGGAATATAAACAGGAATTAGAGTTAACTAAATTACAGGCGAGTATTGCTAATGATACACATACCCGCAATTTAGAGGCTTTAAAATTACAGCATAGTTTAGGTATAGAACAGATTTACGTGCAGCAAGAAGCAACAAATGCCGAGGGTGAATTAGATGCATGGGTTGCGGCGACTAAAGCCATTAATAAAAAGTCGGGTGTCAAATGGATTGATGGATGGAATCAGGCGATTCGCCCTGCGATTGCATCAATTGCTATTCTCTGTATTGTGGTGGAAATCATTATGTTAGGTTATCTAACAGAATTTCACCGCGAGGTGTTTGGTGCAGCCTTAGGCTTATTTTTAGCAGATAGAGCGTTAAGTAAGCGAGGTAAATAATGGATACTGAGCAACTGATACATTTTGCAGCAATACTCTGTCGGAAATACGAGGGGCTTTATTTAAAGCCTTACTTATGTCCAGCTGGAGTACCGACCATTGGCTATGGTGCAACGTTCTATGAAAACGGTTTAAAGGTAACAATGAAAGATGCTGCTATTACTAAGGAACGAGCAGAAGAACTTTTAAAATTTCATCTTAGACGTTCGTTTTTGCCAACGGTTATTAAACTTTGCCCTACGTTAGATACAGAAGAAAAAGCCGCAGCTATTTTGGATTTCGCGTTTAACCTAGGAACCGGTAATTTAAAAGCTAGCACTCTGCGTAAACGTATTTTAGCTAGTGAATGGGCTGCCGTTCCTAATGAATTAAGAAAGTGGAATAAGGCAGGCGGTAAGATATTAAAAGGTTTGACACTAAGAAGAGATTCCGAGGTAGCGCTTTTTGTTCTTGGTACGTAAAAATACAGGGCTTTAAAGCCCTGTATTTTATTATGACCCTCTTTTATCTTTTGCTAATACTCAAAATAGGAATTTACTATGCTACGCGTTACTCGCACGTTTTTAGGCATTGCTGTACAGACAGCAAAATATTTAGGTTCTCCCCATACAGTTGTACCGTACAGTACCGTAAATGAATCGTTGACCGACCCGTTAGTCGTCCCCTATCAACCCTCACCGCCCACACTAGGCATGGAGATTAGTGATACGTACGATGCGATTACAGATACGGATTCTTTACGTTTGCAATTAATGGTTATTGGCAATCAAGGACATCGATTAATTGCAGGTCCGCCTGCAACAACGACTGAAGTCCCGCATAAAGGAACGGATGCAGGACTATATGGTTTAATTCCTTTTGTTGCAAAGCCGGTGACAAATGATTTAACTGCGTTACAACGAACAAAATATCGTTTGCGTAAGACCATGATGATTGACAGTATTCTGTATGCCGTCTATTACGGCCGTGTAATTGATATCTCAGGTATTACGCCAACAACGCAATT
>RXKB01000038.1 GCA_003963225.1 Candidatus Babelota bacterium | reverse complement strand
CTTTTTCATCAGATGATGAAATTGCAAAATTTTTAGAAAATATTGATGTAGAAGACCCACAGCAGTCACTTTTATAAAAGGAAGGTAATATAATGACACCAGTAGGATACAGACATACTAACTCAAAAGGGATAACATACTATCTCAATAGCAAGCAGGTTACACTTCGAGGTAATCGCAAGCAAGTTATCTTTTATTTCACTAGAGATATTAGACCACACCATTGTGATTTACCTGCAGGTCATGAAGTAAGTGAGAATCCGCGTAATGGCTTTTTAGCCTTAAGAAAGGTATTTTAATATGGATAAGCAACAAGTATACCCAAAAGGGACCATGGAGCAGGCTGCGAAAACAGTTAATGACGATATAATAAGTGTATTAGAAAGAAATTCAGATTTGCTTAGTGAAGCTCTTAACAAAATAAAAATAACGTCAGATAGATTAGCTTATGTCTCTTCCCCGATGAATGTTAAAGATGAGACGTTACCAGCATATGCAGCATCTATAGACTGTTCTCCATTAAAGCAAAAGCTGGAGCAACAAACTGAATGTATTATGACAATTCTTGAAAAAATAAATTCTATTAATATAAATTTAGAATTTTAATATGAAAACTCTTTTAGTAAAAGCCCAATTAACAAGTTCGCCAAATCGTTTGAAAGATGGTTCGGTAACTTTAAAATTTTCTACACTGGAAGAGATAAGTAATGAAGATTTCGCTACAATGGATGAGTATTGGAAACAAAATGGTTGGTTGGCTTTTAAATTAAATGATATAAAAGAACAAGATTTGCCAAAAGAAAATGCTACTGTGGAAGGGGAATTAACTCCTTCTCAGTATCTCCGTAGAAATTTATACGCTAAGCACATAGCAGTTGGAGGCAAAAAGGAAGATTTTCCTACATATTATAATAAGGTTATGGCTGGGTTTGCCAAATCTGTGCAGGACTCATTTCCAGAAAGATAAATGCTAATGAAAAAAGTAGATACAATGGGGCGTAAAATCCCAAAATTTGATAGACAAGCAGCTGGCAGAAAAGCTGCTTTAACAAGAAAGGAGAGAGAAGGTGAAAATATCCACTCTCGAATTGGTGCTATTGGTGGTCGTCATAGGAAGCGCGGTTATTTTGGCACCCTTAAAGATCAGGGCAAAGATAGAGAGCTTAAAATTATCCAAAGACGAGGCGGAAAAGCCTCGAAAGCAAAGTCTGCTAGAAAAGGCTAGAATAGGATTTATATATGATGAACCGAAAGAATACATTAAAAAGAAGCAAGATAAAAAGAGTCGGACCGCTGACAAAAAAGTGGCAAAAGTTCCGAGACGAAAAAGCTGAGCGCGATAAGGATGATGATGGCCTGTTAAAGTGCCAGGATTACGTGCTAGGGCTACCCAGGTGCGGTTTTTCACTCGAACCTAGGTCAATGGACCTTCATCATATAAAAGGCCGCGAGGAAGCGCCTGAGCTATACTACAGCGAATCTAATCTGGTATGGTTGGTGCGATTTTGTCACAGGAGGGCACATGAAATTAATAGTGAAGGGTAATGCATCTAGTCAGAAGAACGACAAAATTATAGGGTATCGTTATTCTGGCGGTAAAAGAGTTCCTTTTATAATGTCTTCTAAGAAATCAAAAGAATATAGAGAAGATGCTGCGAAAGAACTTGCATTACAATTCAAGGGCTATAAAGTAACAGAATTTCCTATCAGTGTTTCAATTGTATTCTATTTCAGCACAGATATTCGGCGCGATCTCGATAATGCCGCTGCAGGAGTAATGGATGCTTTAACTCAATCAGGTATATTACCAGATGATAATACAAAATATGTTGATTGTATAACACTCCAGTATGGAGGAATAGATAAAAATAACCCACGTACAGAAATATTTTTAGATGAGTAAAGGAGAAATAATATGACAGTAAAGATTAAAAAAGAAGAGCATCAAAGAGAGATATTGTATCGTCGTATACGAGTACTCATGGTAGACCCTGTTGCTTTTACACAACTATTTACTAAAGGACTGCTATTTGCCAAGCGAACTAAATTAATAGAGGGAGTACCAGAAGACGCCAAGTTGCGAGGTGTTGTGTACGATATAAGGTTAGAGGCTATTATGATGATGGTAGAAAGTTCTGAATATGAGCCAGTACCTTCTACCGAGCTACCGCCAAGACAGCTTGTCGAGATTAGAGCTGGTGTACCTGGAGCCACCAAGAAGAAAAAGAAGAAATGAGATTTTTAAAACAGCCGCGAGGCTATGAAATAGAACAACCACTTTTAAATAAGCTCTTATTTGTCCATGTATCTCTTGAATATCATAGTCGATCTATCGGTGGCGATGTTAAGTCTTCTGCTTATAGGTATTATTTTAGCTCGAGGACCAGACTGATGTTATCTGATAAAAACTGGCGAGTTAGAATAATTAAGAAAATTGGGTCTTGACATACTGCTTATAGTGTGCTAGTATGGAATAGTATCAATAAAAAATAAGCAGTAAGGAGCTATAAAATGTTTGATAACTTTATAACAGCAATCGCACCATTCGGTTATGGGCTTATCCTATTAGCTGGAGCAAGTTTAGCGGGTTGGGTCAACTTCAGCAACAAATATATAGTTGGCGTAGCAGTTGTAGGATTTGGTATACTATTTATAGTAAATCATATTTACAAACAACTTAAACAGGATAAATAAGCCCTCCCCTGCCAGTGACCATAGGGCACATTATGAAAAAATATATCATTGATGGGTTGCAGATAATTGCAACTATCATAATTACAGGAAGCGCTGCATATGCAATGCAACCGCCTGCAAACCAAGAACTTGATTCTGTTGGTGCAGCTAATAGACATGATGGAGTATTAACTTCATCTGATATAAAAAAATTTAAAGCAAATAATACTGATAAAAGTAAAGTTGAACAGGCTGAAACTAAAGTAGTTACTTGGCAAGATAATCCAAATAATTGTGACCAGAGTACTCAATATATAGAAGAAAATCCACCTTTCAATTGTATTGATAAGCCTGCTCAAAAGGTTGCACCTTCTGGAAGATCTTTAGAATCACCAAGCGATGACTGTATGAGCTGGATTGCACAAGCTGGAGTACCTTATAGCGCTGCTGTTGAGCAGTTAATAATAAGAGAATCAGGATGTCGGCCAGATGCCATTAATCCTAGTTCTGGTGCATGCGGTATACCTCAATCATTACCTTGTTCAAAAATGCCCTGTACTTTACAAGACCCTGTCTGCCAGATTAAATGGATGGATTCCTATATAAGGGGTCGATATAACACCTGGGAACGAGCTTACGCATTTTGGCACTGTAGAGGTACTTGCTACAACAACTTTGGTGCAGTTACAAAGACTTCAGATTGGTATTAATATGGTAAAATGGTGGGGTTCAAGGAATTGTGAGAGCCTTGAACCACTCATTCGATCTTGTTGAGTCTTAGCTTGCCGTGGCAAGGTCGATAGGTGAAGCTGGTGACACTTAATTCATGGCGATTTAAACTAAGGTCTGTGGTGGACTGTAATAGGAGTAAAGCCGTCCCTCCCAGCCTCTCATTCCTAAAAGAATATGTTTATGATATATTGAAATCAAACAAAAAGTGAAAATAAAAAATAGCTCCCTTGCAACGAGGGAGCTTCTGTTTGTTTTGGATTATATTTTTGTCTTTAAATAAAACATAAAAGTTTAGCGTGAGGTGGAGTTTTTTACCTTTGGGAGGTATAAGTTAAAAAAAGATAGGAAGGTGCAAGCGCGTTGCCGCTATGCATTAATTATTAACATATGCTTTATGCAAAATCAATAGTTTATATTTTTATCTGTAAATAAATAATCCCCATTCTAGGTGGGGATTATTTATCTTCTCAGCATTCAAACTTTCGTTTGAAGTTGTATAAATCCACACTACATTATACTCTTTTATCCCTCCAAAGTAAAGATTTATGAAAAGGATCTATCTTTTGTGGTAGTAGATTAGATAGGTGTAGAGCCGTTAAAGCAATACCTCCTAAAGTTACATATCTACAAGTATTATGTTCTAAAGCTCTATCAACTCCCTCGCTCAGAGTTTCACCTTTTGGAGCTAGAATATCATAAGCAGCTACATAAGCCCCTAGACCAATCCATGCTTTTGTTGAGGGGCGCAACTTATTCATCTGGAATCCATTCTTTAGGTGGAAAACTATTTAAATCTTTTAAGTTAGATTGGATATAATTTTCATAAGCTTGCACATCCTCCTCTGATGGTTCTGGTATGTGCATATGAAGTGGGAAGTCATTATCTAGGGCAAACCTAGCAGCAGTTGCAAACTCTGGCATACACTGGAATACATAGATAGCAAATTCATCATCAGCAGCCACGTAAACATGATTATATAGAGCTGCCTTACCCATGAAGCTCCATAATGATGTATTGTAACGAGTGCCTTCAACATTACTACCATCTTCAATCGTGAAATTTATTCTAGGTTCGTTTTCCATGATTCCTCCACTCTGCTGAATGAGCGTTAAATATATATTCTTGCGGAACAGATCCGCTTTTTATAAATGGTTTTTGTAAGTCGATTGCGTGGATAATAAGTTGTCCAATGTGCTTTTCTATTTCACGCATCTTATATAACTTAGAGGCTCGGTCTATGCTTTTTTGAAAGTTATCTATATTCACTAGATAGTCTTTAGATTTACTAAAATCTTGAAACTCTTGCATAGCGGCTCTAGCTAAATGAATTGATGGTGGTGGAACGCAAGATACTTCTTTATGTAATGCCTGATGGGTTAAAACGTCTAAAGGAATAATGAGACGATCATCTCGCCTCATTAACCTTGTCTCTTCCATAGAGTCGTAAGCCTTACGATAGAACAACATGTGGTGTTGATCGTAAAGCCTGTTCATGTCATTCTTTCACGTTAATAGCTGCTAAACCACTCACAAAGGTAACTTCAGCAGTCCATAATGCCATTTCTAGCGTGCCTATAACTTCAGTGGCTAGTAGATAAACCATGACTGGCGAAAGCACACCTGTGATGATGTATAGAGCTAGTCTTACTTGGTGTGGTAGATTGATGTTCATATATCCTCCTATATAAACTTAGTTAAATGTGCTACATCAGGGCCTGCCCATATCCAGCCTTGACCAAACTGTTGAGATGGGATTTTAACCCAGTTACCTGAGCGTTCAAGGATTTTATAGGTTAGTCCACCGAATTGGTTAGGTGCTAGAGTGGCTATTTTAGCGCCGCCAGGAGTTTTGTAGAGAGTTCTATAATCCCCAACTATACGAACTGATTTTTGAGCTGGGACGGCTGGAGCTGATGGTAAAGGCGCAGGGCGGAGTTTAGCATTTACAAGAGCTTGGATAACAGCAGGGTCGTAACCAGCAGCCTTTAGTTTATTAGTCCTATCTACACCGTTACCCCATTTACCAGCTATAACTTCAATAGCTATCTGGTCGTGTGATTTAGAAGCATCAGGAGCGACCCATTTATCTAGGTTAATAATCTGCGTAGCGTGAGCTATTGGTCGAGTATTTTTAGTAACAGTTCTAGCCTTAGAGCCGTTCTGCTCATAGTTAGCTTCGTTTTGTACGTCTGCCCAGACATGACCATAGCCACCACCCATATTCGGATTGACGGCTACATTGAGCCAGCCTGAACCTCGATTAGCTATCCCTTTATTAACAAGCGAGTTACCAAAGTCTTTTGCATGTCCCATTGCGACATTACCACTAGATGCACCTAGAAAAGCTAGGAGTTGTTGGATAAAACTTACGCACTCGCCTTTATATTCGCCATTCGGCTTTGCGAGCGACTTACCAACTTGACTGTCTAGCCATTGTCTAATTTCTTGTTTCGTTCGTGCCATACTTATACTCCTTTTAATTTCTCTATCACAAGATAAGTAACCACTGCTGTAAATGCCGCCGAAAGAGTTGGAGATAGCCATGACCATAGGTTTCTTGATCTTTTAATATCAGCTATTTCTAATCTTAGCTCGCCTATTTCATCTTTTAGTGCTTGCGACTCTTCTTTGGTAACATAGTCTTTTTTAAAATCTTTTAACTGGTTTTTAATCTCATCTAGTTGATAGTAGATTAGTTCTGCGTTTATTCGTTGGGGTTTTTTTTGTTCGTTCATTAGTCGTGCCCCAATACAATTACTTCTGAGCCTATAGCAAACGTATTACTGGCCGTAACTATATCTATTCGGTTAATGGCATTTGTAGTATTTGCCCACTTACCAGCCACAATCCTAAAACCCACAGTAGTTCCAGCGCCAGAAGCACCTGGGTTTACATTAGTCATTGTAGCTACTTTCTCCAAAGTGGATTGATTAAATATGTATATTTCACCAATCCTAAGCGACGTGGTATCTGAATTATATAAATCTATTCCAGTGGCAGAAGTTCCACTATCGGCAGTAGGAACTTGAGACAATGAAGACCACGAATAAGCAGAAGAGCTGATGTTGTTAAATCTTAGTAATCCTCGTGTATTACTAGCACTGCTTATATTGAATATAACTTTCAAAAACTTCCTATTTGCAAGACCTGTAACGCTTATAGTATTCGATGCGCTCCCTAGTGTTGTTCTGCCCAGCTCTTCCCACCAGATTCCTGTTGTCTTATCAAAAGTTACACTATTAGGGGCGATATTTTTGGTGGTGATAGGTACTGTTTGGCGCATATCTGTAACCGATGAAACCGTTGAAGCTCCTGTAACCACCTTAGCTAGCCAATTACTATTTGATGGCAAAGCTGGTTGTGCAGCGCCATTTGCTACCTCAGAATAAGCTATAGAGCCATTTTGAGCTATAGAAACATAAGTATCTTTAGAAGCAGTAAATGTACGACTAGATATTGCTGTGATACTTAATAAATTACCGTTATTTGAATAATATTTACCAAGTGTCATTCCAGCATCTAAACCTGTTAGAGCTGACCATACAAGACCTGTTGCAATAAATGATATATTTGAATGTTGTCTAAATAATTCAAGGTTGCCACTATCTGTCATAGCTGAAGCAGGAATACTATTTGTGAAATTAGCCATAACAGACCAAGGTAAGCTACCTGGTTTGATGTTAGTATCGTCTAAATTCCCATTTAAAAGTCCTAAGATTGCATTGAATGGTCCGTTGACATCTTGAGCATCAACAGTTTCGCCATCATTTGGAAGTGTTGGGTTGATAATCGACATTTTTATTTTTCTCCTGTAATTTTTATTTCGGAATGTCTATATTATTATTTTATCACTTTTTCTTTAATCGTGCATCAAATGCTTTGTCGGTTGTTTTTATGAATAAACTCTCAATTCTGTCGTCCCATTCATCATCATAAGCACTGGTGCCGTGATAATCATTAAAGAACTTAGAAAAACGATTTGTTAGAGTTTCATTATATTCTTCAGCTACTCGTCGTGCTTGATTTCTTTTATTCTGTTTTATCAATTCAGTAACTTCCTTAGAAGTCTTTTGACGAGCATTATTAGCAGGATTAAATGAATTATAGAAAGCAGTAGTAGCTTTTTCTCCATATGCACCAGATACACGATTTACAGCTGTTTCGGCGGTTGCTTCTATAGGGTCTTCGTTTCTTGTAGCTATTCTTCCAGGTATACCAAATTGGTTTAATAACTTATCGCCTTGTATACCAGATACGCCAAACAGATCCCCAGCAAATTTACCAGCATCACTGGTATTTTTATAAACCTGCTCTTCCTTGGGTAGATCAGCCAAATGAGGTGGTACGATCTGCTTACCAGTATTAGGGTCTTGTCCTGATATAATTCGCAAGCTGGTAACTAGTGGATTTTCAGAAGTACGAACACCGCCAGTAACGCTATCGAATATACTAAGAGCAATTTGAGAAGCATCTGGACCATCGCCTTTACCCATAGCTCCACGAACACCACGCCATGCAGACTGATTAATTGCACGGAACTCAGGAGCAAGAGGAATTTTTATAATACCCTTCCATTCACCAGTTTTCTTATCCTTTTCAGCTCCAGGTAAAACTACTATCATATTATTGTCTAAGATATGCTTCCTGCCCGAATTTTCCATATCTTTATAAAACTCTTGTCCCTTTGGTTGCATCAATGAAAATGCAGTTATACCCATAGCTGGGGCTATACCTATCGCAAGAGCTTTCGCAGAAGTCCCAGCAGGGTCACGACGAAGTGCTTGCCCAAATGAACGAGTACCAGCTAAAGAAGCAGCATAAAATGGTACAAAAGCATTAATCTGGCGAGTAAGATTACTCATGGTATCAAAATCTGGCATTATAGTACGATAAGCTAATGTAGCATTTTCTATAGCTCGTTTCTTAACGGCATCGCTTGTAATATCTTCACCATTCTTCTTGGCGATACGAATTGCGTCATCATAAGCTGCACGAGCAACTCTGGTGCGGGTCATATTAGCTAATTTACCACCCCATACATCAGCCTTAGATAATATCCTGTCGGGGTGAGTAGAGTTATAAGCTATTTTTGAAAGGATATTCCTCTGAGAGGCTAAAGTTTTTGCATCAGGTTTGATAAAAGTAGAAGCTCCTGAGCCACCATATGGTCGAGCACCTTCTTTGGCGAGCATTTGTTGGAACTCACTACTTGCTTTAAGCGACTTAAATGATTCAATAATAGCTTTCGGAGCAAGCGTTTTGAAGCCTTGGGGGCTGTTGATAATTGACATTGGAGTATCATAAAAGGCAAATGACACACCTGAGAAAACAGGGTTTAGAATGCCTGTCCATGCAACTTCAAACGGCTTCTTAGCAATAGCAGCTGCTTTTAGAACTGGTCCAAGTTTCTGTTGGTCCATACCTATTGCCGCTTTAGCTAAATCGGGTGGAACTTCCATTTTAAATGTCTGGCCGTCGATAACACCAGAAATCAATTGCTTGCCAGTTGTAGGGTCATCAACAAAATCAGCAGCAACATCTTTTAAATCAGTTTTTGTAGCTTTAAGTGAATCTATTCTAGTACGCATATTTGCAACTTCATCAAGCTTAGCTGCTAACTTTGGCTCACGAGTAGCAATTTTATCACGAACCCTTTGCAAGTCCCTAGGGTCTGACTCCACCAAAGACTTAAAGAATTGGCGAGAAGAAACTGTTTTACCTTTAGTACTAGCTAATTTATTCAGAGCTTCTGGAGAAAATCCAGGCAAGGTAGTCTTGCCGCCCTCTTTTAGGGAAATATCAAGACCTTCTTTATTTAAAGAATTTAATTCACTAGCTATCTGTCGTGCATGACGATTGCTAATTTTTATTTTATTATCAAGAACTCTGATACCCTTATTAACAATTTGACTAATTTCCCTAAGCTCTTTACGAGCTTCTTTATTACCTGCTGTGACCGTCATTTTAGCCCCAGGAATGAGATGTTGGCGTTCAGCTAGCATTTGTGCCACTTTTGCTCTATTGCCTTGCGAAACGGCTTTATACACACGATTAAGCATAGTATCAAAGCTGTTTGATAGTGGAATGTCTGAACCACCTTCAAGTTTCTGAATAACAGTTTGTTTTGCGATACTACCTATATTACGGCCAACCACTTCAGGACGAGCTAGATCATCTGGAAATATTCTTTCAAGAGGTACAGCAAATTCATAGCTATTTTTAATTTGACTAGCCTCATCAGAAGAAATAACCTTGGTCTTCTCAAGATAATCAACTGCAATATTATTTACAGCCTTCTTTATCTTTGCATCTTGTACAGCTTCTGGATTTCTAATTTCATAATCATCTACAAATTTCTGCAGCTCTTCATCACTAAATTGATTTTGTATGCGTTTATTGCCACCCTTTTTAGCACGAAATTCAAGATCAAATTTAGCATTAGTATAATTGTTGAACTCCTTACCTTCAGGAGAATCACCTTTATATTTCTCCACTAGATATTGAGCTGTTGGTTTTTCTGTTCGTTGTTTACCTCTCCAATTAGTGCGGGTAACATCAAAATCAACGTCTAGTGGTTGATAAAATAAACCACTAGCTTCACGTTCTGACTGAGCTGATCGACGCATAGCATCTTCTACACTATCTTCAGCATTAAGTTTGTTCCGCTTAATACCATTAGCCTTGGCGTAGGCATCATCTAGCTTAGCGGCCGAACGTAATGGATTAAATTGATCGCCTAAAAACTCTTTTATTCTAGTGGCAACACCCTTACCATATTTTTCACTCTGTTCAGCTATTTGTTGATTAATAACTTTATTTAAATCATCAGTCTGCCCTGAAGCTACTTTATTAGCAGCTTTTTTATCAGCCATGTGTGAAGAAATTTTATCAACTGCATTTTTAGTACCCTTTGCGCCCTTAATTATCCCAGCCCCAGCGATAGGTATAGCTGCACCGATACCAGCACCGAAAGCAGCATTTAGCGCATAGTCATCAGCGTTTGCCTCTGAACCTTGATTTTCAAGTGTTCCAGTAACTCCATAGGTACCGCCAAGAGCAGCTCCCTTACCTGCATTTTTAGCTAGATCTTTTGCTCCCTTTTTAGTAGCAATTTTTAAGCCAGTTTCGGCAACAGTATCTGCCTTTCGAAATATCTGACCAGTCTTAGCTGCTTTTACTGCAGACCCTACTGTACCAGCAGTTACAAGATCTAAGCCTATACTGGCAGCAGCACCTGCACCCTTGGCTGGATCTGTACGTTCAGCTATTTCCTCTTGGCGTTTCTGAAAACTAGATGACTGCTTATCATCTATTTTCATAACGTTAGCAAGAGCTTTACGCGCACGCTCTTTTTCTTCATCTGTTTTAGCAGATTTTATACGATTACCTAAAGTTTTTATGGTTTTCATTGTATCTGCATCAGAAGCAGCTTTAGCATCACGCTCCTTTTGAGCATTACCGCTAATTTCATTCAATACCTCAGCATTACCCTCACCAAGTCTTTTATATGAAGCTGTTATGCCTTCAGCTAAAGCCTTACCAACTCCTGCAACAGTATCGCCAGCCTGTTGAATAATGCCTCTAGGAAGTTTTTTCTCTGATTGTTTTTTGCGTTCCTCTTCTTGTTTTTTCTTACGCTCTTCCTCTTCTTGCTTTTTTTTAGCCTTACTACGAAGAGAGCTAGCAGAAAATTCACTATCTTTATCCTTCTGTCTAAGTTTTAAAGAAGCATCAGCAACGCTCGATGCCCCCCAAGGGTCGCCAGAGCTTGTGCTAAATCCCCACGGGTCTTTTTTAGCCATTGATTACCCCAACTTATATGCTTTGTTTTTAGGATTCCTGAATGAAGAGAACGCAGCATCAAATTGTGCAGCTGAACCTGCACCAGATGAAATCCACTGATTCTTGAATTTAGTATAATCTCCAGGGCCGACATAACCGTCCTTACCAGTAACTTTACCAAGAGCGGCAGAAAAGCTTTGTGCTGCAGTAGGTCCACCACCACCGCCACCACTGCTACCACTGCTACTTCTCTCAGCTGCTATCTTAAGAGCATTTTGCTGCGCCTCAAACTGACGATTACGTTCAGCCTCGCGTTCACGAGCAATACGATCAGCTTCTGATATATCCCAGTTACGTTTAGCAGCAATATCACTTTCACGTAATCCAACGGCTCGGCCGTATACATCAGCATCAATATCAATTTTCTTACCAAGCAAGCCAGCGCGAGTACTAGCAATAGCCTCTTGCAACTTTGCTAAAGCAGGCAAATAGGTTGTTGAAGTATATTCAGCTTGTGCATCTGGACTAAAGCCAGAAAAAAGCATACCTTTATCGGATGCTCGTTGTTCAATTTTACCAAATTCACGGTTCTGTGCAGCATCCAGCCCTTGCTCCTGTGCAGCACCTGATTGCTCACTACGCAAAATATCTGAATCAATTTGAGCCTTTTGACCAGCAGTACCTTTGCCTAATTCTGCAATAAGAGCGTTTAAGTTTCTAACTTGAGGCTGCATTATAAGCCCTCCTTTTTAAATACGAAAAATAATTGTTAAATGTTAAGTTTATGATGGATTGTTTTGATGTTTGCATATTTATATATCCTCTGTGATAATTTTATCAGATACTCAATTCTATGTAAAACTTGGAGACTTAAAGGTTTTCACTAAAATATCGAAGATTTCATCACCTGCAGCTGTTGTTAATGTATTATTATATGGATTCGGTATAATAACAGTAAATCTAATAGTATTACCAGTCAAATGTGATGCAAAGAAATATAAACTATAAGCTGCTGGAGAAGCACTAACTGTACCAGTTCTATTAAAACTTAACTGGACAGATGCTAAATAGTATTGAGAACCTTGTTTATTATTAGTAAACCTAACATTTAACAATGACTGAGCCTCGCCAATAGAAATGTCTGAAGAATAAATAGCAGCATTACCAGCAGCAATAGCTATTGAACCAGGAACGCTTAATATAGTAGACCCCTTTTTGTCGTTCTTGAGGTAATCAAAATCACTATTTAGCGTTGTGCCATCTGCTCTAACCATCGAGATACACCTTATAATGAAGTTTTAACAATCCAGCAAAATATGGGTCATAAAACATTGATAACTGAGTTGGGCTAACATACGCATAAGCCTCAATACCAGTAACTCCCATAGAGTTCTCTGAGCCTATTTGACGAATTGTATCACCCCACTCTGTAAATACTAAACAAGTTGGAATATATCCTAAGTTATGATCTATGACAGTACTATCGAAACCAAAAGCTCCACTGTCATTTATAGATACAGTATTTTGACTATAGATTTTTAAGTAATTATCATCAGAATTAAAGAATAATCCTCCTGCTCGATCTACCTCTTTTATCGGTGTAGGAGGTATGCTAACAGGGCTTAGCCCAATAACTCGATAGTACATAGTACGAGCAACATCAAAAGATATAAGTTTAACATAAAAATTAGTTGCATCTGATTCAATATTTGCAAAATATTGTGTACCATATTGTGCAAAAAGTGGATTATAAAAATAAGGACCACTAGCAAAATCTTGACTGGTGCTAAAATTATCAGGTGAATAAGTACCAATAGGAAGTGGTGTAAACGGCAACCCATGAGGAATAGTAATTGTAACAGAATCACTCATAGTAGTAGCTTTAGGTACTGGAGTAGACCCTGCTTTACGAAAAACAACTTTATCAATTGGATAGTCAGATGTGACTATTGTTTTTTGTGCTAAATTTGGTGGTTGAGCAGCCATCAGCCTACCACCGTTGTTACATCTACTCCAACTTCAGAAATCCATTGACCAGTACGACCGTCTGTAGGAGCAGCACCTTGTATAATTCGAGGTATTCCAGCATTGTAAAATATTTGAGTATTAGTAGTGAAATCCCAAGAAAATAACAATTGATTATTCTCAGCAGTTGTTACATCTACTCCTGGTTGTGAAATTTTCATACCAAAGTCTCCACCAGGCCAACCACTTGCCTGATAGCCCATAAGAAATCTCTTTGAGTTACCATCAGAATAAGCTTGAGTTTTAAGCATACTATTTAAACGATTAATAATATCATTTATAGCAGCTATTTGTTCTTCACGAGTAGCATTAGGCGGTAGCCTATTGAGGTAACCTCCTGCTAAACCTTGGCCAAGAGAACCAACTTCCATTATCTAGGCCTTCCACTCTTATAAGCTGCTATATAGCCATACAACTCAATTGGTGTATCAACACCTTTCTTCTCAAATCTATATTGAGTATGCTTGCCTCGGCCACTCATCGGACTAGCACGATCAATAAGCTTAGTTGAACCCCATACGGTTGGATTACTTGAATTAGCTCCCCAAGTTACACCACTACCCCATGTAGCGCCTTCTCCAGCCACTAAATACTCACGCATATCAGGTTTATTCTGAAAATCTATGTCTCTACCCACTAACATACTGTAACGGCTATCAGAGGCTCTCAGAATAGGCCTAAAGCGTTTTATACGATCTTTAGCAGCACCAGAAGTATACGCTTTATAAGGTGTCCAATACTTGAAATCAATAGCTTTACCGAGGTCGCTTAAACCATGATTGCCAAGAAATGCCCAACCAGCCCTTGAGCTGAACTCAACTAACTCTGTATTAGTTCCTATCTTGAATGACATAGCCCCTTTTACTGGCTTTTCAGTATCTAAGAACCATTGCCCAAACACTAAATCGAATAACGCCATACGATTTATCTCTACGCTTGGAGTACGCGAATAATAAACACGTACTTGATTATCATGAATAGCCACACGCACATCATTCAAATTCTGGATAGCATTAAACTCAGGCTGCATTTTATCTGATAATAATTCATCAGATACACCATTAAAACGGTACAACTGCTTATCATCACTCATAAAGTATATATAGTTTCTATCAACCGCAATAACCTCTTGGCTGATTGCACCCTTAGTACCAACGGCTTGCTTCATGGTAAATGAAGAAATATCATTACCCGATAGTATATATTTGGTGGATCCAGTAAATAGAACTAAATTATCTTGGAACACGCACCAACCAGTAAGATGATCTGGAGACTTAGGGTTTGGCACATAAAAGAAATCAACCCCCCTATAGCTTTCAAAGCTATAAAGACCAGAAAAGTCTACCCTAGTAGGCTCTTCTTTTTTTATCCAGAATAAACGATTTTTATGCGCAATAACATGAGTTGGCGTTCCAGTCATGCCGCCAATAATAGAAACCGTAGTGCCGTCCCACCATCTAGCAGGATTTTGCCCATCTGCCCATATTGTCTTATCATCAATCTGTTCAAATCTAACCCTAGTAGAACTAGCATGAATATCTGAACTAATAGAAGTTGGAGTAGCAGGATTATCAGGAATTGCATATATGTCAGTACCATATGCAATTAAAGTACGCTTTTGAAGATTTTGCGGGTCTCTGCGAGTAAACCCTTTTAAAATAGCATTAGTTGATACATACGTTCTAAATCTAGCCAGAGGACCACTAGACCACGTACCGCCAGAGTTTGCTGACTGCAAGCCTCCAGAAGCAGATGTACTGCCAAGATGATAAGTACCAAGCCCCTCTGTTTGAGTATGAACGACAATCCAATAGCTTGTAGCATTGACAACAGCTGGAGCATCAATAAGATATGCAGGTAACCATTGATAGCTTAATGTTACTTGAGATAGATTAACACTTGATTGAGCCAATAAATCACCAGGAGCACCTGAATTATCTGCATGAATTTCAACAATAACAGGACCTGCAGCTCCATCTAAACGTTTCACCCATAAGTCAACTTGAGTTAGAAGACCACTAGAAGAAGCTGTAAAAGGTATAGCAATCCAACTAGCAGGTGTAAATGATGCATCGCCAGTTACAGTCCCTGTGTTTACAGCTCCTTGAGTGCTCCCAACAGGAGTAGAATGATTAATCATTCCCTTACGAGTTCTTATAGCTACACGAGTATCTTCATCATCTCGGGCAAACATACGTGAATTTATAGTATAGGGCGATTCACCCTTTGGCATAACCTGGTCAGGCGTAATAAGATTTAAGCCACGAAGATCATAATTTTCATCAAGCCTTGGAGTAGCAGAAGATATAATCTTTCGCTTACGATTATTAAATGAACTTAACATTGAGGCTAGTCCTCATATCCACCACGCCCACGACGGTTACTGCGCATTATAGTAGGACCCGTATGTTGACTGCCACGAGCTTCATTTCTTATAAAAGTAGTTTGTAGTGGTTCAAGATTTTGTCGCTCTTGTGCAGCCTCCGCATAATCTTCATTCATTTCCATAACCCTAGCAGTACCACCAATAACAGCTAACTCTTCATAATTATCAGGTATTTCAAGTAAAGCAGAGTCACCAACGGCCTTTACAGGGCGACGAATAAATTCTACAAATAACTTACCGCCAAAACTAGCTGGAGCAGCAAGACGAATTTTTCGGCCATAGAAGGACCACTCTCTTGGATTGGCTTGATTAGCTACCATAAAATTAGGAAATTTTTGTAAAAAATCACCATGCTCTTTTCTGTATTTCCAGATAGAATAAGGCGTAATACTAGTATCTGTTGGTACTACTAATATTTCAGTAATAGTTTGTATTTGAGAAGGTATTGAAATTTCATAATCACCTTGAAGGAAGTCAATATTAACATCATCCTCCATAAGGGCTGTTCTAGTATTGTTAAATAATTCAAATTGGAACCAATTAATTGCTGAATCGACCTTATTGCCATCATACTGCAGGTCGTCAAGCTTCGATCGAACGAGTTGTCGTACATCTTGTAAAATCATTTTTATTTTTCTCCTAAATACATTATAGCAAACAAAAGAAGCTCCATACAGAGCTTCTTCCAGAGCAGTTAATTACTCGTGTCTAGGCTTCTCGCGCCCAAACACCACGAACATATGTTGTGAACCACGCACCCGCGCCCGTTGCCCCTGAACCCGTAAGTTCTAATCGGTCGCCAACCTGAGCTGTAGCCTTAGTATTTATCGCACTCTTATTGGTAGCAGGAGTAAACCCGTTACCTGTTATACCGTCTGCAGAAACACCTTTTACAGATGGGGCAGCAGATTTATTGCCCTTTGATGTACCCTCAGGAGTACCAGCAACCGCTAGTCCACCGTTTTGAATGATAAACTTTGAACCCGCTGTAGCAGCAGCAGAAGTCGGTAGAGTGATGACATAATCACCCTTGACTATCTGCACGATACCAACATCGGCAACTGTCAAAGTTTTATTACCTGTTACTATAACTGATTTTTCAGGACTCATAATTATTTTCCTTCTTTCTTACTTACATTTTGTATTTTCTTTTTAGCAGCAGCTAATTGCTTACGCAATTCAGCATTTTCATCCTCTAGCTCATTCGCTCTATCTTTGGAAATTTCCAATTCTTCATCGAGCTTATCAAGGCGAGCATTAACACCTTTCAGTGCTGAACTATCTGGTGTATTATCGAACAGTTCACGAGGCTTTGGACGGAGAACCTCTGTAGGAACATCACCAACCCTTTCATACCCAACACGTATCAACCCTTCTGCCATTGCGTTTCCGAATAGCGGGTCAAAAGTCGCAATCGACTCTGCGCCAGATTCAGGATGTCGGTAAAGACCAGCTTCACCAGTATTACTGTTTGTTTTTTCCTTGTCTTGGCTTACGCCTTCTTTTGGTTTAGGTAGTGACATATTTTTTCTCCTTATTTTTTAACCAATGGGGGAGAAGCCTAAGCCTCTTCCCACCATTGTATAGCAACACCTTTATTCTTTGGAACGAACACATCGTAGTAACGACGACCTTGGGCAACCCATCCGTCGATACCGAAGCTGAATCCATCACCAGTTCGAATACTATTAAATTTGATTGGTCGGACAAGAACACTATTGCTTAGCATCAAGAAACCAGTCTTTGCAGCCAGGTAGCTTGATGGCACCACTACAATGCTCATACCCATTATCTCACCGATTTTACCAGTAGCCTTATCTTCTTTTGTGCGGTCACAGATCACCTTAAATTCAGGGTCACGCCATAGGAACGCTTCAGTACGAGGAGTAACAAAGACGGTAAGACCCTTGTCAACTGGTACCTTAGCCTCAATAAGAGCTGCACGTCGATCAAGAACACTTTGGAAAGCATTTGATGCAGATAGGTTAGTTGGTGTTTGATTTTTTTGGTTGTTTGTATTTGCATAACCTTGGGCCACTGCAAGCGTAAAGATGTCAGTCGTAGGGACAGAAACTTCACGGACTTGGCGTTTAACAGCGTCGTCAATTGCAAGAACCATTTTACTATCTTCACGGTTACCACGGTCAATTGAGATAGCGAATGACTTATCTTGTGAAAGAGTAAAACTCTGAACACCGTCACCAAGCTCAACAAGTTGACCATAACGCATAACGCCACTACGAACGTAGTTGTTTTCAGGAACTACATCTATATCGTAGATAGTTACTGTGTTGACACCTGAATATTCAAAAGTCAGGCCGTTATTTACAACACTTTGTGTTTTTGAATCAAGGTAGAATCGCTCATCTATTTTTGCGAGTACCTCAGCAGCATAATTTTGCATTTTTTATTTTCCTTTACTTTTTAATCCCAGTTTGAGAAGGTTTTAAGCCTCTGCTTCTCTGGACTATCGTCCGAAGTAACAGGGGGCTTAGCATTCCGCCCTGGAGAATTTGCTTGTTGTTCCTTAGCAATTCTTTCACGCTCTTTACGAGCAGCTTCATCTATCAGTTCAGTATCATCGCTAGTTTTGGATAATTTAGCATCAGCTAAATCAAGCCAATCTTGTAGCTGGTCAGGATGAGTCCAGTAGTCAAATGCAGTTTTACCGCCTTTATCTACCTTCTCTTTTAGAATATCACCCATAACCTTCACCTGATCGGTAGTGACAGAGTTTTCAAATAAAAACTCATTCCTCAAACGAAGTGCTCGCTCTTCAGCAAGCTGGCCTTTGATGTCTTTAACATCGTTTTCTAGCGGGTCACCGCTATCGTCTTCGTCATCGCCAGAATCGGGCTTATTTTTGTCAATAACTTCTTTAATATCATTATTGGCATCTTTGGCTGTTTGCGCCTTTGAAAACTCCCTTTGCTTATCACGAATTTCTTGTAATAAAGCGCGTTCGTTGTCATTAGCTGGAGCTGGGCGACCAGTTCTTTCAGCCCAAGAATCTAAGTCCTTGTCAAAATTTGATGAAGCAGAAGTATCGTCATCGCTGGCACCATTGCTGGTGTCATTTTTGCTTTTACTGTCGTCTTCTGTTGACTTGTCGCCATCAGCAGACGTATCAGCTGACTTTGATGGGTCCAGGTTGTCGCTGTTACTATCAGCGGTCTGAGTGTCCGTTTCGGTTGATTGGGTTTCTAAATTATCGGTTGTGCTATTAGTATTAGCGTCGAGTTCAGAGTTGTCCCCCGAAGTTATGGTACTTTCGTCCATCTATCTTACTCCTTATATTATTAAAATTGCATAACTATTAAATAGTTACAATTTAATAATAATGTTATATTTTTATATTGTCAACTTTTAGAAACTACAGAGTCTTCAATCTGACGCTTTATATAATCCACCAAAAGCTGTATGCCTGCGGCTTTATCAAGATAAGAAATTCGCTCAGCGGGTTTTAAGAAAATATTTTCCACCTCTTCGCTACCATTTTCAAGAAGGTGACCTGTCTTCCTAGCACCAACTCCATCTCTGGCTATTTTCTCATTATAACTAATCAATTTTTCAGCATGACTTACTATAGACTCAAGAACTAAAGAATCATTCTTAGAAGCTAGTCTAAAGGCATTGCGAATTTCTCTAAGATTGTCCAATCGCTCTTTAGTCTTTTTCTCATGTTCCTGCCGCTTAGCTTGAACTCTGGTAAGTTCAGCTAATTTATCATTCTTATTTTTTACAGTTTCCGATTTTGCCATAATTATTACTCCTTACTTAATAATTTAATTATACACTAATAAAAACCACCACCAAAAGATTTGGGTTGAATATGCTCTTTTAAGCGATCTGCTTCTTGAGCAGCAGCTTGTTGAGCAGCATGTTCAACTCTCTTCTTAACAGCATCCTCTATGAGATTTGCTTTTATGGCATTTGCAATTATTCTTGCATTTTCTTGCGGGTCATTATCTGGATTAATCACCATCTTAAAGGCTGCTGCCACATAAGGCAGAAGCTCTAGTTCTTCTTCATTTATTTGAATAGTTAATTCCATATTTCCTCCTTAATCTTCTACCCACTGAATATCACCATCTATTGATTTAAGGGTGAATGTTCCAGTATCGGGTGCGCTTATAACTTTTAGTACATTCTCACTAGTCGTATAGCCTATTTCAATTGATATATTCCCATTACTGGTGTATCCTGGTGTTCCGAATGGGTCTAATGGTGGGTTAGAGAAAGCATTGTTATTACTTACAATGGTTGCGTTACTTACGTTATCCGACCTTGACCATACAAAGCTAGGAGTTTCATTACTACATCTAACAGCAAAGAATAGTTCATCACTCTCGCTAAAGATAATCCTATCACCACCAGTGAAATCGTATTGAATTGCGGTTTGAGTGGTGTTTGTGATGTTTATCTGATTACTTTCAGCTAAAAGATTGACTGGTAGGCTTGAGGTAACATCATAAACTAGAGCCTGTGTGTCCATACTTCCGCTTGTACTTAAACCAACTACGAATTTAACGTAATCTAATTGACCATCTTCTGGCATAGTGAATACTGAACCAAACTGCCTATCTGAGCTACTGCTAGCTGTACCGTTGTTAGATATATTACCAGTTGTTGCTGGGTCTCCGCTAAATTGAGGTACTTTCTCCAGTCCATCGCCTAGAATATACGGTTCACCTATATACTTAGCAGCCATAGCCGTGCCATAACCGTCTAGCCAAACATCTGGCGAGCCGTTTTCTGTATTGTATGAAGCCAAGAATGGATTAGTTGGTTCACTTGCATAAGTTAAGCCTGAGCTTGTTCTAATACGTCCGTTTGTTGTACTATCACAGCTAAATACAAAACCCGAGCCATTCCCGTCAAACAATATACCTAGCCAGATACTTGTTCCAGCTGGAAAGAATATATCCGAGCTTAGACTAGAAGTATAGACATCCATTGAGGTATTAGTGACAGTTACCTCTGAACCAACGGCTATTAAAGTACTTGGAGCACCTGAATTATTAGTATATATCATACCTTTTACTTTAGAAGTACCGCCATTAACCCTAGCCCTGAACTTAATATCATGTGCCCATATACCTTTTGTAGTAGTCAAAAGATAAGCAGCCTTTCGAGATGAACCACCGCTTTGATAACTACCACCTACTGAAGTTCTACCTTGAGTTTCTGAAACGCTTATGTCTTTGACTGTTCTATCCCATATAATATCTTCACTATCAATGAATGTTTGAGGAACAAGACTATCGACTTCGGTTTCTAAGCTATCTACTTTGCCACTAACCTCTGCTATAGCACCTTGTACGCTAGGTTGAGTTAAATTGGTTCCAGAAGGATTAAAACCTACATAGCGACTGTCAGAACGCCCATATTGGATAGTTCCAGCAAAATTAGGTTGGGTTACAGCAAAAATGTCTGTTGCAAAAGTCTGAGTACCGAATATGTAAAGAATCAATGCAGTAGAATGACCAGAAATAGTATCAGACATCATGTCTGGATTCACACCTGAGAAAACGATAGGCCCAATTGTACCAGCTCCATATTTAACTGCTGGCCCCATACCAAAGCTAGATAGGCTAGCACCATCACTAACAAACATAATTCCCAAACTACCTGAACCAGTTATTTCAAACATCTCTACACCGCTAGCAGAAGCAATAGCAGAAGTAGTCATATTAACCCTAAGGCTATGATTTACAGACAAGTTATGATGAGAAGCAGTATTTACTACTCCTAAACCATATTCAAAAGTAATACTTGTTGTATCGGCAAAATAAAAGCCCTCAGAGAGGTAAATAAGTGGCCCACCAAAGCCAGCAGGGAGTCCGTTGCCACGCCATACTACGTCTTTAATTTTCCATGTTCCAGCAGGTAGGGTTTCATCTTGTTCAAAAGTAATGCGACAAGGTGTTCCTTGTGCTACAACAGCAGCCATTAGTTCTGTCCAGTCGTTGTGTCGAGAACCTTTCTTTATACCTGATGAGTTAAATGTATACTCGGTGTATTCAATGTTTTCTTGGACATCACCAATTAAATCAATTAAATCTGTTTGGTCGTTTATATCCCCAGTAATTGAACCCCAGCTAGCACCGCCTCCTCCACCACCACCACCACGAGCGATGTCGAGTTGACCAGTAAATGGATTGAATTTATAGCCCATTATTCAATACTGAACCCTTCAATAGAACGCCTGCCCTTAAACTCAGTTATTTTACGATATATACCTTGTCTCCTTGGACGAGTAGATCTATTCATATCACGCCAAGAACCTTTGTGGTCAAGAGTTTGATACCAAATTTTCTCTTCGTAAACTGGCTCTTCTTTTTGACGTTTAAATATTTTCTTAAAAAAATCTTTCATAACTACTGCCTTTCTACGGATGATAAATTATCCTTAGTATTATCCGTATATGTAACTGTTATAATTTCTTGAATTGGGCCAGATAGCCCCCCAAGACGAGAGGTGTAAACTTCTTCAGTATCAGATGGGTAACTAACCTCAATATAATCATATGGTAAATAAAAACCAGACCCTTCCACCCCACGGGCAAGGATAACATACTGGTCAGATATATCATTAATTCGACGACCAGAGCTAATCAAATCCCCATAGTTCATGCTACCGCTTCCTCTGTTTCGGCAGGTTGGTCAATAGGCATTAGCCCGCCTCCGCCAAGATCAAGAGGGGCGCCCGTGCTATCTGTGGTTTGATCTAGCCGATTGGTCATATCAGCAGCGGTATCGACTAGGTGTTTTTGAGCATCAACTTCATGCATTGGGTCTGGCTCTAAGCCAAATTTCTTTTCAATCTGAGCCTTAACATAGTCACTAGCATCTTTATAATTGAATGTAATGATTTCCTTACTCGGTTCATCAACTGGTGGAGCAGGTGCAGCAAGCATACTGTTGAATTTATCATCAGTAATTTCTGGATTAATCGTTTGCACTTCAAACCTTGCTAGCTCAACCTGGTCAAATATTTGAGCATGACGACTTAGAGTTTCAAATAACTGATTCTCGCGTAGACCTACTTCCATCTTCTTGCGCTGTATAGTTGTTTCAAGTTCAACATTTGCCTCATATTCACCATTATATTCCCAAGGATCATAGTCTTTAAATACAACACCTTTTGGACCGACAATCCTCATGGCGGTCTTCCTAGTAACAAATATCTGTACAAGTTTAAATATTATATTTCCAAGCTGCGCATAACCTTCTGATTCAAGATTATTTATCTTGGTGCTGAATCGAGCCTGAGCTTGTTGTAGCTGAGTAGTAACCTCGGTAGCAGTAGTTCGACTAGAACTTTGAGAAACTCCCTGCACAGCCTCATCAGCAGCCGTTGCACGACGCATACGCTGCATAATTCTTTCCTTTTTATTATCCAAATCGCCACTAAGCATAGGCCGTTCAAGTGCCCCCATAGCATTGCGAGGAATTGGATAGACAGCACCTGGGATAGTCTCAATTTCTGGAGCAAGATCAGCAAAGGCTGGGTCAACCCAATACATTGGAGTATTTTGATAAGCATTATTATCAACATCCATTGCTTCATAATCATTAAGTAATTCTGCATCATTTATCAGCAACTCCATCTCACCAGAAGCATAAAATTGACTAGTATCTATATAGTCTCTTAGGGCAGCGAAAGGCAAGAATGGCTTAATCTCATCTAATTTTTGTTCAATTGAGATAATCTCAGGAGCACCATTGATTTCTGTCTCAGTATCAATAATTCGAGTCTCTTCCTCTCGTTGACACCAGGTGGGCTTATTATAAATAAATTCTTTGCCATTACCAATTTCAACCATGCGGCCACTCATCAAATCATAAAGACGGATAACATGTATCTGACGCTCTGTAGCCTTGTCCCCAAGCGTAGAACCTTTGAACTGGTCCTTGAATACCTTATCCATAGAACTGGTATCACCTGCAGCCCCTGACTTATTCTCTCTATCAAATCCGATACTGTCCAAATTCATATAACGAGGTACCATTTCATCCTTATCAGGATCATAAATCATTTCACGCTTTAGAACTTCTTTATCCGCCAAATATTCATACCCAGCATATCGAGCTGGGTTAGTAGTATTTGTAAGTCCAGTAGAAGTTGGGTCAACAAAGAAGTCTCGGATTGGGATGTTTTCAATCTTAGGCCGACCTTCAGACCAAGTTATGTGTAATATACCAGTACCATAAAGGAGCATATCGCGGACCCACTCTTGGTTTTTTAATCCCATCTGATTGACTATTAGATAATAGTCTAGCATACCATTTAAAACATCAGTTTCTCGTGATTGTTCTTCATTCGTAACCACAAAATGGAATTTAGGATTACCTCCAGCAATATTAGCTACTAAGGTTTCAATAATAGTATGAGACTCACGAATAACAGGGTCAGCAATACCCTGATAACTTCTATATACCCTCTTGCCTTTATATACCTTAAAAAAATTATCCCAGTCAGGCCGCAAACCAGTATCTACGTAGCTCTTTGCGCTTGTATACATATCAAGCGCGTCACTAAGTTTCAATTCAGTTTGGACGACGCGAGATTCTGTGAGCTGCTCTTGCAGATCGACGTCTTGCGACTGTGTCATTGTGTCGGCGGACTTTTTTCCGCTTGTTTGCCCCGTTGTAGGAGCCTGGTTCAAGTTCTGTTCTACTGGTTCCATTTCTGTTTCTCTTTATTGGTTTGTTAATATGTTCTTTTGCATAATTCGCGTCTATAGAGGCGAAATCAGCCATTTTTAAGTTTATAGCTTTAGCCATTACAGTATCGTCAAACATTCCTTCTTGAGCGTCCGTATAGCCCTGATCGTCTCTGACGTATGTCATACATTCACGAATGAATACAACGTCTAAATCAAGTATATCACCTTCACGAATAGCATGCACCATATTATTTATAATAATAGGCTTGGTTTTCCTGTCAGTCCTCCAGCCCATGAGTGAAGTACGCTCTTGGAACTGATATTCTTCTGATTGTTCACGCATATATAGATTACGATAAAACTTATTACGCAAGCTTTGGACGGTGGTTAATCCATGGTTATTTACCTCAACGCCAATCAATGCATTGTTATAAAAAGTACCAATGGCATATGCGACTTCACCAAGCAAATCAGGGTCAATATGGCCACGCCATCTAGCAACTGTTTTTAAATCACGCTTACGCATAACATCAATTACCGCATAATCGTTCTCTCGTTTATCAGCATTTTCTCTTATTTTACCTTCAGAAACATCAATACCAATAGTGTACTTCTCATCATCTTCTGGTAGGTCCCAAACTTTAAGCGGCGTAGGATCTTGGTCTTGGAAAATCACTGGCACTTGTCGGAATATAAACTTATCCTTAGACCTTATATCATCATTAGGCACAACCTGACCAAACATTGGAGCTGGAGCTTTTTCGGCAACTCGTTCCATCTTCACTAGCTGTTGAATGTCAAATACAGGACGTCCACTAGCCAAAAAGGCTTCCATATCATCTTTTGGATATTCCTGATAGAACTTCTTAGGGTCTGAACGGAACTCTTTCTTCTTTTCTCGACGCCACAATATCTTTCTGTCCCAACTTTCCTTTTTATAACCTTTCTCAGCAAATATTTCCAATAGTTCTTTTTCTTCATCATCATATACGCCATCACAACTACCTTCAAATTCATATTCTGAATGTTCATGCCAAGCATAAAATATTGGATGAAAACTAGATTCACCCTTTTTAGCCAACTGCCATTCGGTATAGAAATATCCACCAACACCATTGGCGGTTGACTCAAGAAATACAAAAGTATTTGGTGCTAATGGAACAGCCTGCAATGCTGAAGCAATAATATCCGCACCAGATTCCCAAAAGGCAACCTCGGAGCCGTGGAAAAAGTTAATCATGTCAGAACGACCAGCACCCTCTTTGGCTACCATAGTTTTTATTTGGCTAGATAGACCAGGAGGTTTTTTACCTTCTGCGTTGTATTGAGATTTTATATTATCTTCAACATCAAATACCAGGTCCTTCTTGGTATTATATTTTCTATCTGGCTGAAAAGTATGATGAGAATTTTCATAATAACGACGAAACATGTCATAAAGGTTTTTAGAAGCATCAGCTTTATGGGCAATAATAACACTATTAATAAACTTATGGGTTGTAGTCCACCAATAACAAAGGGCCTCTATAACAGTGCTAAGCCCCATCTGACGAGCTTTCAAAATAATATATCTAACAGGCTTACCCGCCTTAAGATCTTTTAGGACCCTGTTGACTAAACGCTTCTGCGCCCAATTTAATATAAATGGTACAACCTGGCTAGTCAGCTTATCTTTTATACACAAATTTCTCTCACAATATATATAAAAATCTTTAGCAATAACTTTAATTGCCCCAGCAATCTGCTCAGGCTCGGTTAGAGCGTAGTAATCATCAATCTGATCTATAACAAACTGTCGTGATTCCGCGGAGAGTGCTTGTGCCATTTATTTTGCCTTCTTTGTGTTAATTCATCTAATGGGAACTTTTTATTAAATTCTGGTAATACATCATCAATATCTAAATCATCGACTGCCCTGTGATGTTCTTTGGGATTTCCTTTCTTCATTATAGCCCACATCATTACTCCAACCGCGTCTGACATAGCTATTTGGACAAAACCAGATTTATTCTCTATTTTATTCCACAAATCTACATGCTTGCCTGGAATCCATATTGTGGTCCTGATACCAACTTTCTTAGGCTTTGGCCGACCCATCATCATCCTTATCAAGAGTGATTACCCACATCATAAATCCACTAAAAGTATCTTTTATATGAAACGGTACACATGAATTTTCTATAGTGTGCTTAGGCTTCGAGTTCTTTAAATGCTTAGCTTTCTCCACCGCAAAATCATTAAGCAGTCTTAAAATACTTTTACCTATTTCAATATCTGTGCTAGAACGCTGGGGCATCTACTTCCTCCTGTGGCATAGCTACTGGTTTAGGGTAATATAATTTAAATTTCTCAGTACGCCATGGCTGATTAACCTTGCTTTTTATTATAGTTGCCTCTACTTCGTGCCCTGAATATACACCATCTTTTGGTGACTTAGGAAAGCGCCAAGATTTAATAGTTTTAAGTGCCACAATAAGTGAAGCAGCATATGGGACCGCACTGCCGCCTGGAGTATACTTTTGAGGCACGTAACTGCCAATCACTTCACGCTCTTGGTTTATTACGACAAAAGCAGTATTAGTATTTTTAAAATCCATTTGGGTTAATTGAATTAATTTATGGGTCAATTTAGCCTTTTGCCCTATATTACTGGCGGTTATATCGTTCTCAGCAATTGCCTTGGTAGTTGTCATGGCTAATGAATCAAATATCACCAAATCATAATCTCCCGACTTAGCAGCTACTCGGATAACTTCCGAAATATCTTCTAAATAAGCAGATTCATTGTATAGTGTGAAATATTCTGCATCAATTTCAAGGTCCACCAAAAGCTCAGGGTTCAAGCTGGCTTCAGAATCAATATATAAAACTTTCTGCTTTTGTTGCGACAATCCTTTTATCATGTTCAAACATAAAGTAGTTTTACCAACACCATATGGTCCTTGAATTTGAGTTATACGACCTCGCGGAATTTTTGTCAAGGCATCAAAATCTTTAATACCAGTCGTAATCCATTCAGTTTTTACCAAGCCCATTTTCTGAAAGGCTGCCAAATTTTTTTCACGATCATATGACTTATTGGGGCTGGAGGCTTTCACACGGCAATTTACTGAACAATATTTAGCAGTTGCTCGTTGTGCTTTAAAATTTTTTCCGCAATGTTCGCATTGTTTTTTCATACTCTTAGCGTAAATGCTTAGCGTAAATAAATCAATAGTTAGCGTAAATAATAAGGGCTTAGAGTAAAGCCATTCTAAGCCTCTCTACGACGACGTAGCTGTACCAGCGAAGTCGGAGTGGTGAATAGAAGAAAACCCCCATAGAGAGCTTCTGTGTATCTCATACAGTAAAAATTTACTGGGAAATTTTTTATAGGTTAATTTTTTAAATCAAAAAAATATAAGAGTAGGAAAAATATATTGGTCAAAAAAGTATGAACATAGGGTAACGGTCCATTATCATTCACATATATAGGGCGACGCACCGCTTCCTTTTCGGGCCCACCCCACTGTTACCTGAAAAGATACCCAAGCAAATAAAAGAAATAAAAAATAAAAAAAATAAAAAAACTTAACACAACTAGTGCATATGGGGGCTATATATAGTGTATGTCACACTTAATGCACCAAATAACAGAGGTGGGATACGTCGCATAATGTATATTGTGCGACATTGCAGTTAGTTAGCGTAAAGAAAATAGTCCTTAGCGTAAAGAATAGGGCTTAAAACAGCTCTTAGCGTAAAGATTAATCTAGTACCGATTGAATATTAATGTTTAAGTTCCTGTTATCTGTACGCTGTACAGCTTTACCCCTTATATGGTCTATAACGTAATGGCTATTCTTAGTTGCTATACGTTCATCGGTACTTTGGACCATGTCACTTACACGTTGTATGGCATGTTCTCCTATCTGTTGTAGGCTATTTTCAATATAATCATTGATGTTTTGATGGTTGCCCTTCTTAGCTATCTTATGAGCTCTGTCCTTTGGGGAGCTATATTCAGGTTCTAATAATTCAACGGCTCTAGTTCCGTTGCCCTCAATAAGTACAGCTGCTTTGTGTTTAGCTATTGTTTCGGCTGTTATTCTTTTATATGGTTTTCGTTTCTTTTTATTCATAACATAATTATACCATCACCAAAATAGGCAGTAGAAAAGTTATGTATATCAATACCATCGAAATGATGATAATATACACATAACTCAAGGCTAATTGTTAAGGTTTTGTTACTCTAATTATAGCACACATAACAGGGGTAAATCAAGTACTTTTCCACAACTTTAGCAATAATCTTATCAAAAAGTATTGACATACGGCTTATTGTTTGCTATACTGTATTCAGGTTAGCAAGCAACACGGCAAGCAAACCAAAACCGCAACTAAAAAGGCGCTAGCGGGTAAACGCCCCGCATGATAACCAAAATAAGCAACGCCTACAGAAGTTATGGATTATAAGGACAAACGGCAAGTACTGCACAATGTTGGCGTGCAGCGAAGTTACGGCTATATCATTATGATAACATCGAGAAAGCTTGCCAAAGTCCACTAATAAAAACAATAAAAATAAAGGAAGTATATGCAAATTAATATCAACGTGCCTGCTAATGTTAAGATTGGTAAACTAAAAATTAAAACATCTAGCAGTATACAAATATCAAATTAATCTTATTTCTAACTTTAGAGTATGTTTAAAAACATAATGACTAAAGTAAGAAGAAAGGACAAGTAAGATGGCAATTATAAGAACGATAACAAATGATTATGAGTTTTGGGAATGGCTAAAGCAGTCAGATAGCTACAAAGATAATTTTTCAGTTGAAGGCGCTCTAGCTGTACAAGAATACTATGAAGAGTTAAGTAAATCAATGGACAAAGATGTAGAGTTTGACCCTGTTGCGTGGTGCTGCACTTTTAGTGAATACGACAGTTACGACGAAGTATGGCAAGAAGTCGGCGGAGGCGGTGAATTCATAGAGGGCGAAGAGATAGCTATTAATGAAAATATTAAGATCTGGTTAGACAATAACACATACTACAAAGAGTTAGACAACGATAATATATTGGTGGAGGATTTTTAATCATGAAACATCAAACAAGAATTGCACAAGTAAAAGATTTTAACGCTATTGTCGATGTTTATGGACTAGACAGAGCATATATAATGATCGTCGGCGATGGATCAATGTTTGAAAAGCCACGAGTTAAAGGTTGGGTAGTATTCCAATCACCAAAACTAGGTGATAAGCATGATTTTGCTAGGTGGTTTAAGAGTAAAGAACTAGCAATGTTAGATTTAAAAGGGAGGGTTTAAATCATGAAAACTACAGAACCAGAATTAACACTATGTAGAATTAAATTCTTAGATGATGGTAGTGAAATAGTTTCCTATATAGCTGCAAGTGATGAAATAATCCCAGATAAAGATGAACATATATTTTATTATGGCTTAGATAGACAATACATTATTGAGTGTATTGAAAATGGCTAGACAATTAACAAACATCTTTACATCTGTTCGGTGTGAAGTGATAGGGGAATAAGACATGGATTTTTATACTACAGAACTGTTAGCAGAAGGCGCATTGAATGACGATATGCTACACATAGCAAACGAAGGCTATAAATTTAAAGGTGGTTATGTTGCGATAGTAGAATATTACACTTTTGCGAACTCTTGGGGAAACTATAAACGGTATAAGCGATTCAAAACGCTTGAAAATGCTTATAAATTTATTGATAAAAATTATAGAGGAGAATAGAGTAATGACAATTCAAGAAATGATAGACAAGTTAAACACAGTTAAAGATAAAGAAGCTACACTTAATGTGATAGTAGCTAGCGATGAGCCAGATGAAGAGATTTACGATAGCACAAATGTTAGTTTAGATGAAAATAATAGGATAGTTGTAACAATTAATCCTGATAAAGATTATATGGGGATTTACTAATGACACTTTTAGAAGATAAAGCAGGTTGGTGGCAGATATTGATAGACATTGTTAAGCATAAGCTGGAGAAGATTAACAATGAAAATGAATAGACGAAAAACCGCCATCGAGATACTTGATTTAATAGTTGGTTGGCTAGTTGTTGGGATTGTAGCATATGGATTAATAGCAACAATAATAAAAATAATAGTATGGATAAAGTAGAAAAATTTAAAACTTGGTTAGAGAAGCGTGGAGCTATTGTTTTGCCTACTACAAATAAGTGGGAAGTAGTCCGCTTTAAAACAATAAATGGTACTTCTGTGATATATACCAATAAAAAAGGTGATTTATCCTTCACTAATGAAAGTGCAGCAGCGCATAAAGCTTGGGAATCTAATAAAGTTTGGCGGGCAGTAGATAATAAACGCAAGAACTTAAAAGCTCATAAGGTAAAAATAGCTAATAGAGATGGGAAGAGATGTTTTATTCATAGTGATAAAAAGTCTTGGGACCAATTGACAATAGAACATTTACTAAGTAAATCACACGGAGGGAGCGACAATATTAATAATCTGGTGCTAGTCTGTTCTGGCGGGAATCATCTTCTCAGTAATAAACCACTATCTAAAAAGATAGAAATTATAATTCAACAACGTGATAGGGGTTGCAATGAATAAATTAAACTACCAGCTAAGAGATTATCAAAAAGAAGCTGTTGAAAAAGGTGTATGGGGATTAACTAAATACAATAAACCATTTATAATCATGGCAGCTACTGGAGCAGGTAAATCTCTGATTATTGCGGATATATGTCATAAAATAGATAAACCCATTTTGATACTGCAGCCCAACAAAGAAATATTGGAACAGAATTACGATAAGCTATTAAGTTACGATCCAACTATTGAAGCGGGTATATACTCTGCTAGTAAGGGAAGGAAAGAGATTACTAAATTTACTTTTGCAACAATTGGGAGCATATACAAAAAACCAGAGAAATTTAAAGATTTTAAATATGTCATTATTGATGAATGTCATGGGCTAGATCCAAAAAATGTTGATGGCATGCTAACTAGCTTTCTAAAAGCAATTGGAGTTACTGCAGTATGTGGATTAACTGCAACTCCATATAGGATAGTCCAAAAGTATTACGAAGATGAAAAGGGGTTGGTGTGGTACACAGGACATTTAAAAATGATAAATAGAATTTACCCATTCTTCTTTAAAAAAATTGTTTATAAAATAGAAACTGCAGAATTGATTAAACAAGGGTATTTATCCCCTATAGATTATTTTGTTGACAAAACAGATTTATCCTCTTTAAAGATGAACAAGTCAGGAACAGATTTTACAGAAGAAAGCTTAAAAAGATTTTGGAATAATGATAGATTGAGAAGAATTGCACAAGCTGTTGAATATTCAGACAAGCATAATAAGAAAACTTTAATATTTTGTTCCAGTATCACACAAGCTAAAAATGCTATGAGCCTGTGTAAGGCTCTAGGACTGCCTGTAGACATGGTAGATGGTAAGACACCCGCAAAAGACCGAGAACGCGCTGTAATGAGCTTTAAACATGGTCAGACGAAGCATTTATTTAATGTTGGAGTGTTCACAACTGGGTTTGATGTTCCAGACTTGAATTGTATTATCCTAGCTAGACCAACAATGTCACTAGCATTGTACTACCAAATGATTGGTAGAGGCGTAAGATTAAATCCCACCAAACCAGATAAAAGATTAACAGTTTACGATTTAGCTGGTGTAGTTAATAAGTTTGGGAAAGTTGAAGATATACGAGTTAAAACTGAGAAAGGAGGTTTTAAAGATGAAGTATGGTCTATTAAAGGAAGACTTGATGAAGAGCCATTATTTAAATGGTTTGTTAAAAATAAGCCTAAGTTTGGAGGTAAGGAATAATGATTAAAACTAAAATTTATAGAGCAGTCGAAAGTGTATTAAGTAAAAATCTGATAAGTAAAACCAGTAAAATTAGCCCAAGAGATGGAGACACGGAGTTAATCATTCAGTTTTTACAATTCCATACCGATATTAATTTAAGCCAACACCAGGTCGATGTGTTGCGTTCAGTAAAATTTGAAAGTATTACTAGAGCGCGTCGCAAGTTGCAGGAGGTGGGTAAATATCCACCATCCCCTGAAGTGGCAAAAAGACGACGCTTAAAGTCATACGAAATTGAGCAGGTCGCACCAAATGAAAGTGCAGCGGGCTTACAAAGGAGGTTACAGCACAATGGATAAAATCTTAAAAATTTTAGAAGATTTAGCTACAGTTCTGGTGGAACTAATTATTGCCGTATTTTGGATAATGGTTATGATTTCTGGAGTGTTCTTATTGGCGGTGTTGCTATTTAAATTAGTGATGCTACAAGCAGGATAGACACCATATATAGCGTATAGTAAAAATGATTTGTGGGTGTTATGATTAGAACAAGTTTGAAGTCGAATATCAAACTATTAAAAATTAAAAGCACCTTGCGGATACAAGGGCTTTTGCGAAGTCGAATTAAGACTATCGTAACAAGCGCTCGCATAATAGTCAAGGGTATAAGAAGAAAGCGAGGGTAAAAATGCAAGTAAATCAAGAAAAAGATTTTGAATTTGGGCAAATAACATCTAGTTTCACATCACTAACCATAACGGTTGAGACACTTCAGACGCTTGCTAAGCAAGAAAGATATGCCGATCTACTGGCGTTGTACATGGCCTATGTCGAAATCAGCACATGGCAAGAGACTCAAAGCATAAAAGCTACAGCAGATTTTATGATGAAGCGTTTGAGCTGGGGGCAAAACCGTTTTTATAAAGCAAAAATTGCTTTGGTGAAGCTAGGCTTGATTATCGACCGCCAGAATAAAGAGCAAAAAAGTGGCAAAATGATGGGTCACTACATCTTGGTGAGGCACATCGTAAACCACCCTACCTCATTTCCAGAGTATGGATTTGACCATAGTATGGATTTGGAGACTACAAGTACTACTAACTTACAAGAAAGTACTACTAACCAAAATAAAAGTGCAAGTGCGCGCTCTTCCAAAATGATTAAAACAAAGCATGGTGAAATCACTATTGATGAATTTTTGATTCGATTGATTTCTTTGGTGAATAAGAAAGAAAAACCAACAGAAGAAAGACTCCGCCAGCTGCGGGCACGTCTAAAAGATTACACACCTGCAGAGGTTTGGTATGCTGCGGTTGCGTTTAGTAAATCCGATTGGCATAAAGAGAATAACCAGATGAGTATTGATAATTTGTTACGTCCTTCAAAGTTTGGACGTTGGTATATTGCCAAAGAAACATCAGGAAAGCAGTCAACAGCCTCTGATGGCAGTAATAGTTTCGATGATGGTTATACTGCTGAAGAACGCAAGAAAGAAAAGGAAAAAGGGAAAAAGTGGGATACTGAGCGTAAAGCCAGGAATAAAGAATTTTGGGGTGAAGATTGATGATAGGTCGAGAGATTGTCTATCTTAGGCGATTTGAAGAAGAAGCTAAGGAACTTCGAAAAGATTATGGCTATACCAGACTTTTTAGTGCTGGTAGTGATAGCCTCGATGACTACCTAGGAGGAGGCTACGGTAGAGCGAATGGCTATGAAGTTGTGTTGTTATTTGGACCAACAAAAATTGGTAAGTCAATGGTTGCATTGAACTTTCTGCGTAAACCAATTGAGGTGGGTAAGCGTGTTGGTCTTATGACGCTAGAAGATGCTGGGGCTGATGTGTTTATCAGAATAGCAGATATTGTTGGAAAAGAAGTTTTAGAAAATAGGATATTAAAAGGTGATACTGTGCATATTATGTCACCAGATGATCTTATAAAATCATGGAAATTAACCGAGTTACTGGCAATGATTGAAGAATGGTTTACGATTAGAAATATTGATGTCATTCTACTTGACCATCTGCAGTTTGCTTTTGAAGGTGCAGAGGCTATTAGGGGAGAGAATGAATACATTTCTCAGAGGATATTCATGCAAAAATTAAATCAGCTTATGAAGCGAGTAAATAAAACGATTATTCTAGTAAGCCATATCAACAAAGACAATAGCTCTAAAGGTATAAATAAGGTCGTTGGTAGCGGCTCGATCGCACAAGCTGCTACAAAGTTAATTGAAGTGAGTCGCAATAACGATACAATTGGTTTAAAAATGTGGGGTTCACGATTTACCAAAACGCCAAATGATGTATATTATGCAACAATGGTAGGGTCATACTTAAAGGGTATGGATAAAGAAGATGAGCTTAATCAAGAGGATTTACCGTTTTAATGAATAGAGATTTTCCTGAAGACACCTTTACTGAGAATGATGTAATCAGAGTTCTTGACAACGCTGGATTAAGTCATAAAAATATGCATCGTTATATTTTAATTCAGTGCCCAACTCATGAAGATAAAAACCCATCAGCACAAGTTTATAAAGATGACTGGTTTGTAAATTGTCATGCTACATGTGGTCGGTATCATATCACTAAAGCATTCCCTGAATTAAGAAATAATAATAATCAATTACCAAAAGAAAGAAAGGTTTTAAAAGCTATGAGATATAAAAAATATGACCTGATGGATTGGTGGAAAGCATTGCCATTAATACCAAGAGATCATAAATTTAAGGGTATAGATTTAGAAACATTAGATGAGCTGGGTTGGCGATGGGATGAGCCTCAGCAAAGCTACTTCATACCATATTTTAGTAGAAGTAAAAAATCATTGCCATTTGGTCAATGGCGGCATTTAAAAGGAGATCGTAGATTTACCTTTTTGAAAGACGCTAAACCAACTTTATACGGTACATGGAACTTAGTACCTGGAGAGCCGATAATACTTGTTGAGGGAGCTTCTGATGGGGCTGTATTAGACTTTTGTAGTATACCGTGGATAGCAGCACCATCTGCCAGTAGTTCTGAGTTAGTAAAAGCTATGGCTGGGTGGTGTAATGAAAATGATATTCAAGTTATTTTTGGTGGTGATAATGATGAGGCTGGAGCTAAGATTAAGGAAGCTTTAGCATCGGTTACACACTATGCCACTCATCAACCCCCGAAGAAGTATAAAGATTGGGGTGATTTCTTTGAAGCTGAGGGATTTGAGGCGGTTTACAATTACGCTATGATAGCTTTTTATAAGCCTAGTTCTGATATACCAGAGTTTAAGCAAGAATATCCTAATACTAAAGATGAGGTGCAGGCTGTTTTAGATATATTTCCAGATTCAAAAGTGCTTGAAATAATAGATAGCTCCAAGAGCAGTAAGGAGCTGTCTAAGAGGAGCTATCATTGATAATTTTACCACAAAAAAGTATTGACATTTTGGTTATAGTGTGATAAGTTGGATAATATAAAGTTAAGGAGCTGAAAAGTGATTGAAGAAATAACAGATATGTTTACCGAAGAAGCTTATAGCGCAAAGCAAGACGGTAAATTTCTGTATAAAAAGGGCAAGCTTTTGCGTTTTGAGTTTGAGGGTAGTATAACTGAATTAGTAATAACTAGAATTGATCGTAAGAATAAAAGGATGTGGGCAAGACATACCAGAACTGGTACTAGTTTTGATGATATAGAGTCTCATGTCGATCATCTAATAGATTCATCACGAGAGGCTATTGAAGAATTTGGCACTGCATTTTGTCAAGATTGTGAGGTACCCATTATAGAGCCGTCAACTGAAGATGGAGAAGTGAAAGCAATAAATAGAAAGCAGAGGAAATTTAATGTCTAATGATTTAAGTAATTTAAGAAGTGTTTCATGGCAAACTTTAACAGATTTATTGATGGTTTATGGTGAGCAGTTAATAAATTATCAAGAAGTAGCTAAAACATTTAAAATTGATTTACCAATTACCAGTAATTCTATTGCAAAAGTTCTTCCAAGAAGGCAAAAAAATAGCCTGGAGTATGATTTTATTAGAAGGTTTATTTTGGGAATACAATCTATATATGCTCAGGTGGATGTAGTGAATAGGGAAATAAGTCGCAGGAATAAATTAATAGGAGTTATGGGGTAATTGATATGTATGGATTTTTAATACTGCTAACTATAATACTAATGCTATATAGCGCAATCAGAGGGAATTGGCTTGGAGCGTTAGTATGTTTGATGTTCTTGATATTTTTAAATATTTGGATTGGTTAATGACTAAACAAGATAAAGAACTAGAAGAGATACTAAATGCTTTTGCCGTTGAGTGTATTAAATGCACAGAAGATGATTATAAGAGCAAGATGACAATACCTCAAGCCACTATGAAACTCCTAGCTTGGAGAGATAAAAGTGTAAATGAGGCTAGATTAGATGAAGTTTCTGGCATAACCATACTACCTGACGGAACATTATGGTCATTGCATAGTGATGGGCAAACAGTAGAGCAACGTCTACCCCACCTTAATAAGAAAGGTAATAGTAATGACTAAGACTATAGATGATACTATCCGCCAAAAGCTATACGAGCATGAAATAGGATTTTCAATGGCAAACGCAGGAAATAGAAACCCAGAACAGATGGTTGAATTATTGGTTGATGACATCTCAAACTCCATCTTAGAACTAATTAAAGAAGCAGAACCAAAAGCCCCTACTGAGGCTAGGCATAATGACAAGTTTGATACAGTTTACGATGCTGCATATACCAACGGGGTTAATGCCTATTCAGAACAAATCAGTAACCTATTTAATAAAGAGGAGAAAGAGGAAAGCAATGATTTCATATAAAGATAGAACATTCTGCGCTAGTGAAGTAGATGATCATAATTGTAGTCGAGAATTTACTAAACAAGACGCAATAGATGCTGAGAAATGGTGGGGCAGTAAAGATTTTCCAGTGGCTTGGGCAAAGTTCTGTAAAGAAGATAAGGAGGATAGTGAAAATGACTAACTATAACGAAAGACTAGATAAAATATTCCCTGACGAGAGCAAAGACACTGAACTGCAGCATCATCTGCGAAACGTATGGCACGACAACTTCAGTGAGCAAGAGTTCATTGATGAGATGGAAGCCTATATCACCTCACTCATAAAAGAACTGGTGGCGGAAGCGAAGCCATATGGCAAGAGGCAATTCAGGGAGCTCATTGAAGACGCGTGGTATGAAGCTCCTACCGCAGCGGCTGGTTTTGGTAGAATTGAGGCAATACATAACCAGTTCGAGCAGAACCTATTAAAAGCATTGGAGGAAGTATGAACAAGTATGTCAAACCGAAGTCACTCACTGTTGGGGACGAGGTGTATCACGACTTTAGTCATCTCAAGGGTGAAGTGATACGTCTAAGAGAAGACCCAAACGGATATAACTATCTGATTCGCTGGGATGACAATCCGACATACACCGATTGGTACAACTTATCATCTCTTCTCCTATGGAAGGAGCAATCCTCATGAGTGATACAGAACAAGATAAGGAGCTACGGGAAAAGCTGGCCGCTATTGAACACGAACGATGGGCTGACTGGCAACGCTATGTCCACTCGGTGTGTTATGAAAACAAAGGGATTGGCGGTGAGCCAACAGGAGAGTTGACTATACCGAGTGAGCATGCTAGGCGTTGGGAGAGGCAAATCGAAACACCTTATAACGAACTATCAGAAAAAGAAAAGGATAGTGATAGAGAACAGGTTGACCGCTACTGGCAGCTCATCATCGCAGACAGGAAGCGTGTGGCGTTGGAGGCGAGGCTGGATGAGCTAGAAAAGTTCGTGAACACTACCAATCGAAGCCTATCGGTTAAGAAACTTCGAGACCGCCTATCCGCACTCAAATCTCAACAGGAGGAAGTATGAGTAGCTTCCCGAAACTGCACAACTTCAACGATATGTACACGCCACCAGAAGCGATGCGCTACATTCTACCCTTCTTGCCAACCGACAAGACGTATTGGGAGGCTTGCTATGGAATGGGGCATATGGCTGATGAGTTAAGGAGACTCGGCTTTACTGTTATAGGCGACCCAGACATGGACTGCCTAGATGAGCAGCCGCAAGACTGGGATATATTCATTACTAACCCACCTTTCAATGGCAACAAGAAGTTTTTCCGTCGAGCAATTGAGCTGGGCAAGCCGTTTGCGCTGCTTTGCAGACTAGAGCACCTGGGCGGTGTAGAGGCGTTGCGCCTGTTCAAAGACGAGCACATCCAGGTGGTGATTCCAGAGAAGCGTATAAATTACATTACCCCCAAAATGCTTGCTGGTGAGAAGGTCGGAGGCAGTCCGTTTCATTCGGTATGGGTTACGCGTGGGCTAGACTTGCCGAGAGATATTTTGTATATGAAAGAGCGGGTCGAGCAACTATGACACCTACAGAACAAGATAAGGAGCTACAAAAAGAAGTCTATAAACATCTAGAGTTCTTAAACTCGCCAAAATCAGATTTAGGTACTGAGATAGACCACATTATGCAACTCATCATCGCCGATAGGAAGCGTGTGGCGTTGGAGGCGAGGCTGGATGAGCTAGAAAACCGATTGAGAGTGCAGTTTATCCCCTCTCACTGGGCGCGCCTATGTGCCGAAGTCAACTCATGGGCTAAGTATGTTGACAGGCGTATCGCTGAACTCAAATCTCAACAGGAGGAAGTATGAGCAAGATTGACCTACGGCAAGGCGATTGCCTAGATGGTGAGAAATACTCAAACTGCTGCGGTGCTGGCGACATATACGACGGTAACCTAGATAACAACGAAGGTGTTTGTGCTGATTGTGGCGAACACTGTGAGATGGAGGTAGGAGAATGAGTAAGTCAATAGAAAACTTCAACGTCCAAGAGATGAAAGACCTACTGGAATATATAAAGCATATGAACGGTGGTTCTTATTATCAAGATTTCGAATATTACAGCAGAACTCAAACTGGTACTGGATGTGTTGAGTTTGTTTTAAGGAACAAAGGGGAACAGGTAACTTTTGACCTAGGAGAGGGAATAAATGAAATTGTAAGAAAGCTCACTATTTTAGGATTACCTAACCCAAATATTCTTGATTTCAGAAACCATGCTTTGGGATTAACAAAATAATGGGTAATGATAGATACGACACAGGAGGTTTAGCTTTCGTAATACTTTTAATATTGGGAATGGCTTATTGTTATTTTGTAATTTATGAACTAGGCGGGAACTTTAAGACATGCGACTCAAGAGCATACCCATTACAATCAATATGTTTCGAGGAAGAAATAGATGACCAACTATAACGAAAGACTCACTAGAAAAGGAGTATAGGAAATGAAAAATGTAGAATACAAATGGGAAAACCCAGAGCTATTAAAGGAGAATAAGTGAAATACACAATTAAGCTAGATAAAGCAACTACTGAGAACGCTAAATGCAGTGATTGTGGCTCTTTATCAATCCTCTATCAAGCAGGAAACTTAACTTGTAGAGACTGTGGTTATCCTATTTATAAGATTAAAAGACGCAATAAATATAACGCATCTAAACAAGTAGCTCGTGATGGTATTAGAAGAGATAGTAAGTTTGAAGCTAGTGTTGCAGATGAATTACTTATGCTAAAAGCTGCTAAAGAAATACTAGATTATGACAGTCAATATAAAGTCTTATTAAACATTTACGATAAAGACGGCAATATAGCAATGACAAAAAACTGGAAGATTGATTTCAGGGTTCACCAACTAGATGGAACGTACAAACTCTTAGAAGCTAAAGGACTCGAGGGAGATGATTATAAATGGAAAAGAGATATTCTATTAAACGTGTGGCTACCCGAACACCCCGATTATGAATATGAGGTTAGAAAAGCAGGTTATAGGAAAAGGAGGAAGTAGATGGAAAAACCTAAACCCAAAGAACAATCTAAAGAAGAGGTAAACCGAGAAATAGCCCGCATGGCTTTGCAGCAAGCGGTTAAGAAGGAGAAGAAATGACCGACTCAGAAATGTTAAAAGAAGTTATACAGAGAGCTACTGATGGTGGATGGGAAATAGGTAAAAATCTTAATTTTACTGGTATTAATGAGTTGATAGTATATCTTGACGGGGCATCTCTAGTGCCCAGTGATCTAGGGTGGATTAAGTTTAAACTAAACGAATTTCTATTTAATCACGACTTCGCTAAAGCCTTATGGGGAGAGCCACGCCCAACGATTGAACATTCTGGAAAAGCCACATCTTTTGATTTCAATAAAGGTTGGCAATATCACCTCCAACAAATGGTCATCTCAGAAAACCCTATTAAATACGCATATGATAATACGAAAGGAAAAGAATAATGTTTGATAATAGGAGGAAAAAGATGATTTCTTAAAAACTGTGGAAAAGTCTTAAAATAGACTTGACATACTGCTTATAGTAAGATACGATGGATAATAATATTTAACAGTAAGGAGTTATATGGCATTTAAGGATATCACCAGAGTACTTTATGATGGGTCTATTCAATTAATTTATAAGGATAGTGTGCATCGCTACTACGCTCGTGAACGTATAAATTGGGATTTACCAGTAGAAAATCCAAAAGCATGGGGTAAAGTAATAAAAGGCGTTAAGGGAACAACTACACTTTTAAAAGATACTCTTGAAAAAGGTGGGTTAATGAATTATGCACTTACCAAAGCCTTAATGGATTTATTCGCGTTTTATGAGTTTACTGATGATTTTGGACAAAAGAAAATAGGTTATTCAGAAAAAGGCATAGGCAGACTTTGGGATGAAAATGGTAAATTAAAATCACTGGATAAAGATGAAGCACTTGACCTTATTTCATTTGGTGCAAAAGCTTCTATCCGACACACCAAAAAAGGTGCAGACATTGGTTCTGTAGTGCATGATGCTATTGAACATTTTGTACTAGCTAATCCGAATAAGCTTGAGCCAGTAGAAGACAAAGAGGGCAACCCTACCAGCGATTTGCAATTACCAGCGATCACACCTTCTGGTTTTGATATTCCTGAGCAATATATGTGGAATATCAAAGAAGCAGAATATGAAGAAGAGAGATTGAGAGATTTAGCTCTTGAAGAGTTTGAAGCTGATACTATTAAAGCAAAAGCTGCCTTTGAGCGATTTGCTAATTGGTGGAGTAAAGTTCGTCCCGAGTTACTAGGAGCAGAGGATTTAGTTTATAGTAAAAAATATAAAGTCTCAGGAACTTTTGATGCTTTACTGAAAATTGATAATAAAACTGTTTTGTGTGATTGGAAAACATCAAATGCTTCTTTAAGTATATCTGCTAATGCTCCTAATGGCGTATATTATGATTACTTTATTCAATCAGCTATTTATACCCTAGCTTGGCAAGAGATGGGTAATGGGACAATAGATGATATTGGCATAATATCATGTCGTAAAGACGGAGAGTTTGATGTAGTGTTCGCAAGTGATCTTGGCTTCACTGTGGATGAATTAGTTGAATATGCCAAGATGGTTATTGGTTGTCATGAGCACCGAATTAAATTAAGAAGTGCGCTATGGGAACATGGAATTAAAACAGGCAGGGTAACCGCCAAGAAAGGAAAGAAGTAAGATATGTCAGTAAAACCACTAAAAACACCAGAAACTAAAGGAGGCGACTTTGAACAAGTGCCAGCAGGCGTATACCTAGCACGATGTTATCAAATGGTTGACCTTGGTACTCAAACAATAACAAGTAAGCAATTTGGTACAAGCCAAAAACGTCAAATTATGTTGTTCTTTGAACTTTTGCAAGATGAAGATGGTAAGAAAGTAACGATGGAAGATGGTCGTCCATTCGGTATTAGCCAGATTTATACATGGTCAATGCATAAAAAAGCTAAACTTCGTGCTGACCTTAACGCTTGGCGAGGTAAGCCGTTTACCGATAAAGAGGCCAATGGTTTTGAAATTACTAAATTACTTGATAAATTCGTAAAACTCCAAGTTGTTCATAACGAGAGTGGCGATAAGACCTATGCTAATATTGGTGCGCTCATGGCAACCAAAAAGACCGATAAGGGAGTTAATGATCTTTTAGCTTTTTCTATCGACGATCCAGACATGGAGGCGTATGAAGGCCTTTCAAAGTGGTTACAAGATAAAATCGCATCTGCTGAAGAATGGGATGAAGACCCAAGCAATATAGCTGAAGAAGATAAAGAAGTTGAGATTGAAGATACTGATAATACTATTGATACAAGTGATGTCCCATTCTAAGGAGGGAATATGATTACTAAAAAAAAGCTAAATAAGAGGATAAGCGAATTAGAACATAAAGTAAGGCTTTACAGTGCTGAGTTTAATACATTAGTTGAAAAAATAAGAGAATTAGAAATGGAACTTTCAAGAGATATTGAAGTTAGAAAAAATGACATTGCTCGTGTAACTACAAAAGGTTCTATCTCAGCTATTGCAAAATACTTAGAAATTAGCATTGAGGCTAACCCTGGTAAAATTGTTCCTCCAAGAATAAAAGTTAAAAAGTTAAAGGCGGGTAAAAAGTAATGAAAAAGAAACTTGAAGAAAAAATAGTTTATGAGCCAAATGAAACTGTTAAAGTTACTGTTTCTAATAAGCCAGAGCTTAATGATGAGGTTACTAGATATAAAAGAAAAGTTTCTATCGTTGTTGATTTAGGTTATGATAAGGATAAATTGTCTTTTTCATCAGATGATGAAATTGCAAAATTTTTAGAAAATATTGATGTAGAAGACCCACAGCAGTCACTTTTATAAAAGGAAGGTAA
>RXKB01000014.1 GCA_003963225.1 Candidatus Babelota bacterium | reverse complement strand
CATCCAGCCATTCCGCGAATCAATCCACGATTGCATATCCTCGCGGGCTGTCGTTAGTTTTTCCTCGGCAGCTTCGGCACGATCCGTCTGCCGCCTGAGTGCAATCTCCAGGCTGGCCACGTTCCGGCGCAAAATAGACACAATGTCGAACCGTTCGCGCACCGGCTCGATGGGTCCGGGCGCGAACTGGTCATCACATGCTGTTGTTGTCATGTTCAAAAATCCCCGTTTCGTGTACACGTTCTGCCGTCAGGGTGACGGCGTAAATGTTTAGGCGACACCTGTCGCCTAAACGGAGTTAGGGGTCAGCACGAAACATGCGATGTGCCGCCCCGTGCCTTTCCCTGCGGATCCGTCCTCCGTTGCGCACCACTTCACGTCGCCGAGGTTTCGGACGTTCTTCGCTCCGGTGGCTTCCAGCATCATCAGCACCCACTTGTCCACCGGGTACACAACAACCGACAGCTTGCCTTTGCGCTGCTCCTCAATCGCCTTGCGCATCCAAGCGGTGGGCCCCTTCTTCCGGCCCTGGTGGATGATGGATCCGAATGGAGGGTTCACGTAATTCCGCCGCCCCCACTCGCACGTCAGGCCGTCGAAGTCGGCCGGCTTCGGGTATGGGCACGGATCGAAGTCGAAATGAAACTCTGCATTCAGTTGCGCGTAGAGGTCTGGCGGCGTCAGCCAGTAGTGTTTGCCGTCGTCTCCGTTGCCGGCGTGAAACTTGTTCGCGTGCGGGTGCATCCGGGAGGATCCAACCCCTAACACGTCGGTCAACGCGGACTGCCCGCCAGCAGCGTTCGTTTGCGTTTTGAGGTAGTTCAACCTTCTTCTCCTTCTTTGGCCGCGCCAGAGGCGGGCAGCCTGTTACCTAATGCGTTAGGTTGCACGTCGCATCGCACAGGGTCGCCATGCTTCCATCCAAGAAATGCACTTTCCTTGTCGCCATAGATCGGGCCGCGTGCGCCGCAGTTCATGCACTCAACTTGCACTCCGCGCTTCTCGTGGAACAGGCTCCCGTGCGCAGGAACGCACTTGCGTGCGGTCGCCATATCCCCGCAAAACGGGCACGGTGCGCGTGGCAGTGGTGTTATGACAGCCGCGCAGGTCAATTTAACCTTTCTCATCATCAAATCCTCTCGGTGGTGCAACCTAACAATTCATTCAAGCCGACGCCGCTTCGGTTTCTCGCTGCGCCTGGCGTCACTGCGGCGCGGCTTAATTCAGGCGTTGGCAGGCAAAAGCATGTCGCCCTGCACCGCCGTCTCGCCAGCGCCGACTTTTGCGTCCTCGAACAGCCGGGGCTGTGCGTAGGCTTGCTCTATTCGGCGGCAGGCTATGTCGAAGTATTTGCGTTCGCGCTCGATGCCGTAGAAAGCCCGGCCAAGTTGCGCGCAAGCCACCCCGGTTGTTCCGCTACCCATGAAGGGGTCGCAAACCGTCTCAGCTTCAGGAACCAAGCCAAGGCACCACGCCATCAGTTGCAGCGGCTTCTGTGTCGGGTGTTCGGTTCCGCCGTCCGCTTGCAGCGCCACCCTGTTCAGGGTGTAGGCGCGCATCGGGAATTCAAAGCTCGTCCACGCCAGCTCGCCGTCGCTCATCGTCAGCCCGCGCTGGCCTTTATCCCAAAACAGCCAGCCCTTTGTTGGGTACGGCAGCTTGTCCGTGAAGTAGTTGCCCCCCCACACAATCTGGCCGTTGCTCTTGTAGCGCAGCAGTTCAAACACAAGCCGCTCCGGTGTCTCGGTGTCCCATCCAAGAAAGTCGTGGGCTTTCCGGCTGTGCTTCGGGTTGCGGTTCGTGCTTTGCTTTTGCCCGTCAATCCCAATCCCATACGGGGGGTCTGTGAGCATCAGGTCCACATGCGGCAGCAAAGGCAAAACCTCGCGGCAGTCGCCCAGCCACAGCTCCGCGTTTCCAATCACTACTTTCTCTGCCATCTCAATTCCTTTCTATCGTGTGCCGCCTAACCCGTCGCTCAAGCGGGACGCGCCGCGATAAAGCCGCGTCGCGCCCCTTAGCTATGCGTTAGGCATCAACATTCCTGCGCACTGCGGCCCGCATTTGCGCGTTTCCATCGGCAATCGTCACCTCACCAAGGCAGTGAAACAGCGTGCCCGTCAGGCCGCTTTGCATTGGCATCGTGAGCATTGCCACGCGGCCAGCAGGTCAGGGCAGGCCGCACTTCAAAGCCGTCGCCAAGATCGACCATGGATTCACAGGCCTGCTGCGAAAGCTCAAAGTAGTCGTCATCGTCGCTGCGGATGTGCTCCGGGTACAGCAAGCGCAGCAACTCGTGCATTTCCAGATCGTCAAGTGCGTGCGGCTTCTTCATGTTGGTCATCTCACATCTCCACCGCGTCCTGCCCCTCAACGGACAGGCGCGAAATGATTGCGTTCAGCCGCTCAATCTCTGCCGCCATTGCCGCGCACTGCGCAACAGCATCGGCCCGGCTGGTATCATGGTCGCGGCATTGGCGAGAAAGCCGCGCGTTGCGTTCGGTGGATCTTGCCAGCGCCGCGTGCAGGCCGGAAATCTTTTCTGCCTGCGTGAGCCATGCCAGCGCCATCCACCGCACTACGGGCCGAATGTATCGCCCGGAGACGCTTGCGCAGTCGAAGTTGTGTGATTTTGCCCAATGCTCAAATCCAAGCCGGATGCGGTCGTCAGTTTCCATTTTTCGCCTCGTGGAGTTTCCAGATTGCTGTTAAAAGTTCCCGCGCCTCTTTATCGCTGCAAGGGCGCGCCTGATTGCAGATGTTGCTGATGCGCGACGGGGATAGCCCGAGATAAGCAGCTGCGTCTTTTTTGTGCACATTCAGCTTGCGAAATGCGTGCCCCAGCATTACCGACGTGATCGGGTGCGGATGGTCAGGCCGGACAACCGGCAGCGACTGCCGCGCCCGGTTGCGCTCGTTGTGCTTGCCGTCGCCACTGCTGCCCCATACCGACCGTGTTGCTTGCTTGTCGTGCGTGTCGGCTGTGATGACCTGGCGCATGGTCATCGGCTTGGTGTCGATGTAACGCTCAGCGCCGGGGACTTGCTCAGGCTGTTGCAGATTGCGCTGACGCAGCCATTCTTCCGTTTCGGCGGCCAGACGTGCGCGGATGCG
>RXKB01000022.1 GCA_003963225.1 Candidatus Babelota bacterium | reverse complement strand
TAAATAAACTTTAAAAAGGTTTGAGGGCTAGGATTGACTCCTAGCCTTTTTTTATTTCTACTTATGAAAACATTCTAGGAGGAATGAAATGAAGACGAACTTAGATTTAAAATTTAAGATGAACGACCAATTTGAAAAAGAGGGCATCGATGTCGAAGTGGCAGAAGGGGTTTTCTTTAAAGTTAAACGCTTTGGCGGATTTAACTCTCAGAAAGTAAAGGCCGCAGTAAATGAATATTTAAAACCATTTGCTAAGAAGATCGAGGCCAATGCTTTAGCCCCTGAAAAAGAATATGAAATCCAAGTAAAAGTATTTGTTAAGTCATGCCTTGTCGGATGGACTGGCGTTAAAGAAGAAAACGAGAATGGCGAGTTGTCTGATATTCCATATTCAGAAGAAAATGCAATTAAACTTTTAATCAGACTTCGTGGTCTATTCGACACACTCGTTGCTGAAGCTACGAATGAGGCTAATTACAAAGAAGTTTTGGGAAACGATTAGTCCAGTACACTTTATGGTTTCAAAAGTGGAGCCCTCACTTAGTTGATGGGTTCTACTATGATCTTTTAAGTACTGGGAGGATCACAAAAGAGGAAGACTTAGAGCCGGATCTACTTGGAATAGACTTTTACGTCGCAGCTTTCAAGGAACTTAACTCTTGTCGAAATGGTTCTCTAGACCTAAGCCCAATTCCATTTGACGCAATTTACCTCTATTGGAGTATTTTTCAGACAGACGATTTTGAGGAGTTTCTATACTTGATTAGATTGATGGATGACACTTACAGAAAATTAGAGTCCAATAAAGCTAAGGCCAAAGAGCCAAAAGGATAGTGCGATGGCAGGGCAAACACGAGTCATTAAAGTCATATCACAAGTAAGTGGCGAAAAGTCCATTAAGGATATCGCAAACTCTTTAGATCGAATGAATAGATCAATCAAGGCCACATCTGACTCAGCTCTCTCTTTGAAAAATATGGTAACTGCGGTTTTCGGGGCACAGATATTTGGCTTTGGTATCAGGGAACTTACCTCTATGGCAGACACCATGACACAGCTTTCTTCTAAATTAAATATCTTCGTTGGCGAAGGGGACAGAGCTAAAAGGGCATTCTCAGAACTGACAAAGATAGCTGATGACACAAGAGCCCCTCTCACTTCGATCGCCACAATCTTTACGAGACTTGCCACTTCTACTGAAAGACTTGGTCTTTCGACCGAGCTTCAATTGGCCGTGACAAGAAGTTTACAACAATCCTTTAGAGTTTCGGGAGCAACAGCGGAAGAGGCCACGGCATCTACGATTCAGTTCGCGCAGGCATTGTCATTCGGGCAATTGCGCGGTCAGGAATTGAGATCGGTACTTTCTCAGAACTCTGCTTTAGCGACAATTTTCAGTAAAGCTATTGAGGGGTCGGGTAAGGATATTTACAAGTTCGCTGAGGCTGGAGGATTTACAACAAAGTTCGTCCTTAAAGCTTTGATTGAGAATATGTCAGAGCTTGAGGCTAAAGCCAGCAAACTCGCCCCTACTTTTGAGCAGAGTTTAAATCGAGCTATGAATAAATTCACTGAGTCTGTAGCGAGATTGAATGAACAGTTTGGCATTTCTGCTGGGTTTGCAAAGTTTATAGACTACATTTTAACTAACGGAGATGCTGTCATGGGGATTCTTTTATCTCTGGCTGTTACGGCAATTCCCCGACTTGTGCAATCCATCAAGGCTCTTAATTTGGTGTCCCTTATGAACCCTATTGGACTTTTAGCTGCGGCAGTGGGAGGACTTACATACGCTGCCATTGAAGCTGCTGGAGGGTTTAGAAGATTCATGGCCGAAATGCAAACTCTTCCTGCGGTATTAAGTTTAGTGGCGATTAAGACCGCTGAATTAGTTACTAAAATTATATTCCCAATTACGCTATTGCTCTCTGAAACTGACAACCCAGTTTCTCGTGGGCTCAATAAGATCAAACAAGACTTAAGTAACTTTATCATAGAGACTAGAATGGCTGCTCAGTACTCGGAGAAGGTAACAACTATCTGGGACGAATTAGCTTTGATGAAGTCAGGTACTAATTTGGCCGATGAATTAAATGGATTAAAAGATCCAGCTAAATCTTTAGAAGAACAAATCGGCGCATTGAATGTCGCTTTCTCCAAAGGCCTTATTAGTGCAGAGAGATACGCTTCTGGAATTTCTAAACTGGAGAAAGCAAAACTTAATGAGAAATTAGAGAAAGGGTCAATCTCTCTTTCTAAATATAACGAGGAACTTTCAAAACTGAGATTCGACGATATAACTCGACAGTTGGATATTGGCTCCATCTCTATCGACCAATTCAATCAAGCCATCAATCAGTTTAAAATCGAAGAGTTAAATAGAAAATTCTATGAAGGAAAATTGACAGTAAGAGATTACAACTCAGAACTTATGAAACTTAAGATCGAAGGAATGAATCCAGACGATTTTTCTACTGGATTTATTAAGGGATTGAACAGTTTCATCGAAGGTGTTGGAACTACTTCCGACCAAATTGCATCCCTTACTAAGAGTGTATTTTCTAGTATGGAAGACGCAATCTTCCAAGCGACAAAGGGCTCTACTCGATCATTCGCAGAAATGACTCAGGCAATTCTGGACGACATTACAAAGATCGCAATTAGAATGGCTATCGTTAAACCTCTAGCCGAAGGTCTTCTAGGCGGACTGTTCGGCAACAACACAACGGCCACTGGCGGCTCAGGCGGAATTGGTTCAAGTCCAAATGCCACTGCTGGAAATCAGTTTGCAATGGGCGGAGCGTTTGAAAACGGTATCCAGAAATTTGCCACTGGAGGAGTTGTTTCTTCTCCAACTTATTTTGGATTAAGCTCTGGAAAAATGGGATTGATGGGAGAAGCTGGCCCTGAGGCTATCGTCCCTCTTAAGAGATCGTCCGATGGTTCTCTAGGAGTCGGTGCCGCTCCGACTGTCGTCAATGTCCACAATTACACTCAATCAGAAGTTCAAACGAGAGAGACGGTATCTGCCAATGGAACAAAGACAATTGACGTAGTTATTATTTCAAAGGTTAAAGAGGCCATTGCAGGCGGAGCGTTTGATAGAACTTTCCAACAAAACTTTGGATTAAATAGGAGAGGTGTTTAATGGCTGTACCTTGGCCTGCGACAATTCAAGATAAACTCGAAAGAGACAATTTCGCTCTCGAAAAAGGCTCAACAGTAATTCGCACTCAAATGGATGTCGGCCCTTACAAAGTTAGACGTAGGTCTACTAGACCGATCGACGTTTTAACAGGTAGCATTTATTTAACTGCGAGTGAATGGGCTGTCTTTGAAACCTTTTACGACACAACCATCAATGGGGGGGTAACTCCATTTGAGTTACCTCACCCAATCACAGGGGCTTTAACTGTTTTTAGGTTTGCAGCAGAGCCTTCTTACAGAAGTGTTGGCAGTATCTTCATCGTCAGCATGAAATGGGAAGTGATGCCATGAATACTCTGTCTTCAGCCCTTCTCTCGCAGTTACTTTCGCAAGAATCTGGAGACCCATTTCTTACACTAATTACTCTGGAACATCCATCTTTTACTTCTCCGATCAGACTTGTAAATAACGTGGATGCAATTGTTTCCAGAGGAAATACCTACGAACCATTTCCGGTTAAGATCACACTTCCCGTCGACGACGGAGAGACGTTTCAAGAAGTGGCTCTTCAAATGGATAACGTATCTCTTTATCTCCTAGACTCTATTCGGTCGGTCACAAATCAAATCCAAGTAACTTTGGAAATGGTTCTCGCTTCAATTCCCGATGTCGTGCAGATGTCTCTTTCCGAATTGAAAATCGGCCAAGTTATCTACAACGCACAAACCATCCAAGCGAAACTTTATTTAGATGATTTTTTAATGTCATCTCTAACGAGTGAGAAGTACACCCCAACAAACTTCTCTGGGATTTTCTAATGAACTATGCCAACTTAATCGGAGTTCCATATAGCAGAATGCACTGTTGGGACTTGGCCAAGGCTTTCTATAAACAAGTAAAAGGTGTGGAACTTAAACACTATTTCGAGGAAATGCCAAAGGATAGAAATGGAATGTGCTCACTCATTTATGCAAACAAGGGAGATTTTAAAAGAGTCGATGCCCCCAAATTCGGGGACATTATTCTTTTAAGAGTTCTCGGAGTCGAATCACACATAGCTATTTATGTGGACAACGGCCTCATTCTTCACACCTCGGAGAAGACAGGTAGTGTCATAGACAGATTATCCAGATGGAGTAAATGCGTTTCTGGATATTATACTTTGGAAGAGGTTGTATGATTAAGGTAAAACTAGCCACTCAAGAAAAGGATATTAGAGATCAAGAGATTGAAATTGTCGAAGGTGAAACACTCAAAGACGCAATCTCCAGAGTTCTTTCTCAATGTCAAATTCCAGAAGAGTCTAAACAAAAGGCCAGCCAATATTTCGTCTGTGCGGTAAATGCGAAAGTGATCGAACAAGACTTTTGGCCGTTCACTCAACTTAAAAAAGACGACACTGTCCTTGTCGCTCCAAAGCTAGGAGATGGCGATTCAAACCAAATGCTTGGTCAAGTTCTTACAATCGCCGCAATTGCCGTTGCTGCTTCTTTCACTGGCCCGATGATTGCCGCTGGCGGATGGATGGCCGTGGGTGGAGGGCTCATCAACGCTGGGGTCGCCGTTGTCGCAAGTTTTTTAAGTAGTCAGCTATTCCCTCCTCCGGTCGTATCGAACGATACCGCAAGTGAATATAATGAATCTCAAATGTTCTCGATCACGAGCCAATCTAACCAAGTTAAAAAGTTTGGTAACGTCCCTCGAGTTTACGGCATTCATAGAATGTTTCCCTACGTCGCTGCAAATCCTTATACAGATTTAGAGACAGATCCAACGACAGGGAAATTAGTTCAATACCTCTATTGCGTCTATGACTTTGGACTTGGCCCGAATATTATTTCCGACATTAAAATCGGGGATACTCCAATTGAAAATTTTAATGACGTAGAATATCGCCTTGTCGATTTCAACAAGCCTGCTGTTTCAGAAGGTGTGTGGGACGACAACTTAGAATCAGATCTCACTTTCTATAAAGGGGACTTAAACGCTGAGTCTCTTTCAATTAATATCGATGGCAATGAGATCAATGGAGACGATCCATCAACTTACCAATTCGAGCGAACGGCACAAGAAAATCCAAGCGGCAACGCCCAAGAGATATCTCTTAACTTCGTAGCTCCTCAAGGACTTTTTGCACTTAATTCTAAAGGGGATATTTTCCAACGTGCGATTGACCTAGACATCTATTTCGCACCTGTCTCTGGAGGCCCTTGGAGAGCTTACAATGATCCACTCTATGTCAGAAGTTTCAAAGCGGCTGGGGGAGATACCGCCAGTGCTCCAACAGTTATCAATATCCCAGCAGCTCCAGACCTAGATGCTGGAGGTAACTTCAATGAAGGCATTCCAGTAGGATTTGGAACTGTTAGAAATACCGCTTGGACAATTACCACAATGTTAAATGGCCTCCCTCTCACTTCAACAAAGACTGTTGATGCTGGATATGTCGGTAATAATCAATTAGAAGTTTTAAAGGGACATAATCTTTTAGTGGGCGATGAAGTCATCCACTTCTCTGCTCGAATTGGAACTGTGGCCGCTGTTGTAAGTTTCAGTGGAACAACTGATTTAATTGTGTTTGATAATGACAGATCTAGAACTCAAATTGCTCTCTATCGCTACAAAGTAACTAGATGGGAGCAAGATGATCCAGCGACAGGGCACTTCGCGAATGATATTGAAGTAGAGAAAATACCAATTACTTCTACGGCAGGCCTTAGAAGAAACGGAGCCATTTTAGGGAGACTAAGAATTGCGGCCACTACTCGCGAGCCGAGCTATGCTTCCGTATCCTTCTCTCCATTCACAACAGAACAAATCAAAGTAAAAGTTGTGAGAAACAGAAGCACAAGTAATGCGACTTCTTTTATTTCAGATAAATTAACGGCTACTGCAATCAATACAAGAAAAGATGTAAAACCTATTCTCACAGATAAACGTCACACTTTCCTAGAGATTAGAATTAAAGCCAGCGGCCAGTTAAATGGAGCCATTCAAAATCTAAACGCTACTGTCACTTCCGTATTAAATACCTACAATGGGAGTAGTTGGGTCAAGGCTCCAACAAACAACCCTGCATGGGTTTACGCCGACATTCTCACTGGAAATGTGACAAAGAGGCCAGTAGACCTCTCAAGACTTCACACTCCTTCACTTGCGGAATGGGCAAACTACTGCGATGAAATTCCGACATCTGGAACTCTTTATGACTACATCGAGAAAAGATTTACTTGTAACTTCGTCCTTGATTTCTCGACCACAGCGCAACAGCTTCTCAACCGAGTAGCCAATGCGGCCAATGCTAGTTTTAATTTAATTGATGGAAAATATGGGGTCTTGCTAGATGTGCAAAGGACAGTTCCAGTACAGATTTTCACTCCTAGAAATTCGAGCGACTTTTCATCTTCCCGTGCTTACACTAGCAGACCCCATGCTTTAAAAGTTTCTTTTGTCGACCCAAATGCGGACTGGCAGCAAAATGAAATTATCGTCTACGATGACGGATTTGACGCTAACACCGCTACTGAATTTGAGGACATCCAATCTTTCGCTTGTACTTCCGTCGAACAAGCATTCAGATTTGGTAGATATTTCCTAGCACAAAATAAACTTAGACAAGAGACAATGTCTCTTAAAGTCGATTTTGAATATCTCGTTTGTACTCGTGGAGATTTCGTCCAGATTGCAAGTGATGTAATGAAAGTCGGAGGAACGGCCGCAAGAGTTAAATCGGTTTCTGGAAATCAGATTGTAATTGATGAAGGCCTTGAAACGCTTGCTGTACCTTATGGCTATGTCTATCGTGACAGTTCCACTGGACTTATCAGTACTGACACATTGACAGTTCTTTCTGCGGATACTTTTGAAGTTGATGGAGATGTTCCAAATGTAGGCGACCTAATCATCATCGGGGAAGTAACTAAAATTGTTTACGACTGTATTGTAAAATCAATCACCCCGAATGATGACCTCAGTGCCACTTTAACTTTAGTGGAAAAGGCCGATGCAATTTATTCCATCGAGTCAATTGATACAATTCCAGATTATGACCCACAACTCTCAAGCACTGTCGATGGTAATTTCCAAGCCCCTCCAGAGGTGCAGAACTTACGATTGATTGCTAATTCATACAATGTCCTTACTTCCGGATACGAGTATTATATGGACATCGATTGGGAACCTTCTCTCGGTGTGGCCTATGAATTGTTTGAAGTGTACTTGGATATTGGAAACGGATACGACCTTGTCACTCAAACTAAATCAACACAATTTAGGTACATTGTAGATCAATCCGACTTAGGAATTTTACATACGTTTAAAGTTCTTGCGGTGAGTGCCACTGGAAAGAAACTTTCTTTAGGGGAAGTTGGCTCGGTAGCAGATACTCCAGTCCGAAAATCCACAGCTCCAAGCGATGTTGTTGTATTTAACTCGGACATCACAAATGAAACTCTTCAGTTGTTTTGGACTCGAGTGACCGATTTGGATATTGCAGAGTACATCATTAGATATAATCCAAGCCTCAATGGTTCTTGGGAGAGTTCTACAATCCTCATGCGAAGTGCTGGAAATACTTCCCTCATTGCCACTCAAGCAAGGACTGGAACCTACCTTATCAAAGCGGTTGATTTTAATGGAAACGAATCATCGAATGCGGCTGTCATCATTACCACTATTCCGCAGTTGACTGGTCTTAATGTCATCTCCACTCAGAATGATTTCCCTGCTCTCACTGGTTCTAAGGAGCAAGTGAAAGTCCTTGATGGAACTTTAATTTTAGATGAAGCGGTTAGCGGCCCTGTAGGTAGCGAACAATATTACTCAGAAGGTTTTTACTATTACAATGATCTTTTGGACATGGGAGAGATTTATACAGTCCGAATACAGTCTCTACTTAAGGCCAGTGGATTTACGACTTCTGACTTAATGACTAATTGGCCAACTCTCAGTTCGGTGGCGGCACTCTATACTCCAACGTCAGCGCAATGGGATGTAGAAGCACAATACCGAGGTCGTAACACTTTAAACGTAATGAGTGACTGGACGACATTAAGTTCGATCGCAGCCCTCAGCCAAGGTAACGAGGACGCTTGGACTCCTTGGAGAAAGTTTATCATCGGGGATGTGACTGCAAGAGTAGTCCAGTTCCGATTGAGACTTGTAAGCAACGCATTAAATATTTCACCGAGAGTTTTAGATGGAGAGATTAGGGCGGATATGCCGGACAGAGTAGAGTCCTATGTCGATCTATTCGCACCTACATCTGGACTTGAGGTTATTTATTCTCCAGCGTTTAAATCAAATCCGAGTATCGCAATCAGTTTAGAAAGCGGACAGTCGGGAGATCGCTGGGAATATGTTTACAAAGACGCCACAGGTTTTAAGGTTGTCTTTTACGATAACTTAAATAATGCTGTAGCAAGGCAATTTGACGCCCAAGTTAGGGGCTATGGCCGTAAAGCTACAGCCACAATTTAATAGGAGATATAATGAGTCAAGCAATTTTCCCAAACATCAATCCCACATCGACCAGTGGCGACGATTTAGCAACGCTTTTAAATGGGTTCAAGGATGCCGTGGCCTCCGGCTTTTCCGGCACTGCACGACCTCCTAACTTACAAGCTGGAGGATATTGGATAGATACTTCTCTAGCCGCAAGTCCAGACTTTTTACTGACGTATAAATTCTATACCGGAACATCCGATGTCCCAGTTTTCTCAATCAATACTTCGACTGGCCTTGCAGGTGTTGTCGGAGCTCTAACCGATTTCGATATCACAAAAGCAAGTGACGACGCTGTTGGAGCAGTTCTTAATTTCTTTAAAGAAAGACTTGCTGGAACTGGAGCTACACAAGTCGGAGACGATCTTGGCGTACTTAATTTCTACACAAAGGATGATACTGGATCTCCAATCATATCAGCTCGAATGAAGGCGGTATCTGCCAATGCAACGACTTCTTCTCAGGCCGGAGCTTATTTAGTATTTGAAGAAATTAACACAAATACTGGAGCCCTCTCTGAAAAGGCGAGATTGATTGACGGTAAATGGGCAGTGGGAACAACATCTCCTTCAACTACTTCCCACGTTAAAGGTTCTGGTCAAACAATTGAAAACGAATCAAATACAACTACTGGAGCTTTAGTCGCTCGTAAGAAACGCAGAACTGCAGGCGGCGGCCAAGTATTAAACGGAGACTCTATCGGCACAGACACTTGGAGTTCGACTGATTCTGCCGGAGCAGACTTAGCTTCTGTATTTGAAATTGATGTCGTGGCCACGGAAGATCACACTTCGGTAGCTCAGGGAACTAGAGCTGACATCAAAGTTAAAAAGACGGGCGCAAGCACCGCAACGACAATGGTTCAAATCGGAGACACTCTTAATTTTCCAGATGGAAATAAATCTAAGAGCGTAGTCGTTGGAACCAATGCCACTGCGAATACAAATGCGAAATTGCACCGATCTGCTGCTGGAGAATTGCAAGTAGTTCTTGGAGGTGATTCAACCGCAGAGGGAAGTAAGGCGACTGTCTTAGGAGCTTTGGGATTTAAGGCAGAATCATTTACTTCAGGAACAAAACCTGCGGCTGGGAATGCTGGACGATTGATTTGGGTTTCT